>CAYLLA010000008.1:0-47676 GCA_964384555.1 uncultured Ruminococcus sp.
GAGCCTTGGCGAAAGTCTGTTCTTTCGTCTATAGACATTTAGAAATCTATATCCATCGTTTTCGGCGGGAGCAAGCCCCCGCCCTACGGAGTTTGTACGTAGCCGTAAAAGATCGCGATATCCATTGTCGAGGGCGACCGCAGTGTATAGTGTAGTAAGATAGTATACAAGTAGTGCAAGGACATAGTATACAGTGTCGCCTCTACGGCAAAAGAGTGTAATGTTGCATACAGATGGAGAGATAGCAAAATCGATTGGCGGCACGATACATGAGTTGTGCCTTACATTAGGATTAATTTGAAATTCGCGTGGCGATATTCTTCCGAAACGCATGCGCGGCGTTCACCCGCATGCTCTTTGCGGGCCGGCATTTTTGCGCTGCGAGCGGATCAGATATTCGCTCGCGGTTTTTTTATAAAAAAGACTCAAAGGCTTTGACAAAGCGGTCGTGTAATGCTATAATATAATCGTAACCGAGAACATGGTAATACTCCGACGAGCTTGGCGGTAATATAATAATTGATAGTAATGTTTTTATCATACGTTGGATATCGGTGTGAGTGCAACGGTGCTTTTACGCGAGATGGTGCGCCTTGAAAAAATCGTTCGACATCATCACAATATCATATTGTCGGTCAATGTGTGCTGCCGGACGCATGTGTCGGCGGGACAATATACAGGTCCCATTTACGATTGAAATAATAGCGGGGGGGAGATAATGGCCATACCGAAAGATCTACAGCGAGTAGCAAAAAAATATATCCTAAAAAGAGTAATGATTTTCACTTTAATTCTTGCCGTTATGTGTGTTGCCACGGTTTTTTTAAATAACAGAATGTCCCAAAGCATTGATACCGCATATAAGATATCAAGTTATATTTTTTGTGTTTTTATTTCCTTGTTGTTAGCAGGTGTTCCGCATAAACTGCTTAACAAAACCTTTTATGGGAGAGTGGTCAAGGTGGAGGTTGAAACAACAATCGATAATTCTTCATCGGTAAAGCCTACGCGTGAGAATTTGTATTATAAGAATACCGTTTATCTGACTGTTGAGACATCCCCCGGGAAAACTATAAGACGAAAGGCGTATGAAGCGCGGGCGGATACGCGATCCGAATGCGATAGGTATAAAGCGGGTGACATGGTATTTCACCTGTACGGAACCAAGCATACAATAGTGATACCCAATGAACTATGCGACACTGTACGCTGTCCTGTGTGCGGAGAGGCTAATAGTAAAGACCGGGCAGTGTGCAGAAGCTGCGGACATTCATTAATTAAATTCTTGGATAAATAAAAAAAGCGAACTGTGAAGGGGACAATGACGTGAAAAAGAATATTGCAGAGAAGTATTTTGTTCAAAAAAATTGGACGGTGCTTGAAACTATCTGTGTGATAGTTGCGTTATTGTTCGCGATAGTAGGTACGTTTATTGATGGTGGTGGGCCGATAGGTCTTCCTTTGTCGGCAGTTGCCATCGTTGCCTTGATCATTAGCAAAACGACCAAGATCAGCGATGCTGATATCGACAATTTACTCAAAAGCATGATCGAGGCAGAAGTCGATGTTAAAGGATCAAAACAGGTCATCAGTACATTTGATCTTCGTTCCGGTAAAATTAAAAAGGGCAGGGATGGTAAGGTGCGTAGTTCAAGCTATGTAATATCCTGCTTTTCAGTGGATCCCCACGCAACAGAAATAAATGTTTATACTATCGACCTGATCTCAGAAAAAGCCGAAAGATCGAGATACTCTATTCCCAAAGATGCAAGTATTGTATTGAAAGAAGATAAGATCAAGGTGGGAGACGCGCAAAAAAAGATTCAATACATAGAAAGCAGTTCGCCGGAGCTATCTCTGCCTGTCAACACAGATGATGTGAATGAGTGCAAGATCATCGAAATGATCTGCACGAAGGAAACTGCTGAATAAGAAAGTGAAATCAAATGGTCAATATGTCGCACGTGTTTTGCGGATGATACCCAAATAAGGAATTGCATAGATAGGCGCGGGCCGGGACACATGCTTTGTTTAAGCTGTGTCCCGGCCCGGTTTTGACTTGGCGGCAAACTGCATTATTCGGTTTGTTTCGCCGCGGGGCGGTGTTTAAGACGATCTTGACTCGCCGAAGATGTAAAGATAATAGTCCTCCAAGCTCGGGTGGACCGCCATTGCATTATCGGTCGGTCTTGCATCAGACAGCACGCGCAGGTGTATCTCGCCGCTTTGCTCATCGCGGCTGATATTTGTGACCTGATATGTCTTTTGCATCATTGGTACATCCTCCTCGACTGTTGGAATGCTCCACACCTTGCCGTCCATCTTTTCGATCAACTTGGCGGGCGGCGCGTGATCAACGATCACGCCCTTTTTCAGCATAATGACCTCGCGGGCTATGTATTCCACATCCGAGACCACATGCGTTGCAATGATAACGATCTTGTTGAATGCGATCTGTGAGATGTAATTTCTGATCGATATGCGCTGTTTGGGGTCAAGACCCGCGGTGGGTTCGTCAAGTATCAGGATCTTGGATGAACCCATAACCGCTTGCGATAGTGCCAGCCTCTGCTTCATTCCGCCGGACAGTGCGCCGACCCGCCTGGTTGAAACATCAAGCAGATCAACTGCATTTAAAAGCCCCTCGATCTCATCGGCAATATATTTCTTTTTTTCCTTGCCTTTTAGGTGAGGTGCAATGTCCTTTAATGTGGCCATGTACCAAAGGAACTGCTCAACGGTAAAGTTCGTGTACATTCCCGGGTACTGCGGCATAAATCCCAACAGCTCGCGAAAGAGCGCGCCCATTTTAAGCACATTTTCAGGCTTACTGCCGTCATCAGAGTACAGTATCTCGCCGCTGTCCGCTTTTAGGTTGTCGGTGATGATATTCATCAGTGTCGATTTGCCTGATCCGTTTGGGCCGAGAAGCGCATATATGCCGGGTGTCAGCTCGGCGGTGAAATTTGAAAGCGCCTTATTGCTCCCATATGATTTGGAAATGTTATTAATTGATAAGACCATGTTTTTATCTCCTCTTGCATCAGGACTTATTTGTGCGGGTCTTGCGGTAAGTGATGAGCAGCAGTGCCGCAAAGATGACAGCCAAGGCCGTGAGGTATGTCAAAATGTACATGCGATCCCCCAAAACGTCCTGCCTGCTTGCTAAGATCCAAAGCTGCCCGGCATCAAATCCGTTGCTGATATCAAAATGTGCAAATTGCGGAAGTCCGATCTTTTTAAAGATCAAAGGCGCAAACAGCAGTGAAAACGATGCAAGCAGTGTGTACAGCTTGTTTTTGATCAGCGCGCCGAGGAGGGTCACTATCCCCGCCGTGATCAAGGCGGCAAACAGTTGCATTACCCAGTTCAAAGCGATAAACTGATCAATAGATCCGCTGTATTCAGCATTTCCGAAGATCTCAAGGGAGAGCAGGGGACTGCCTCCGCTCGGCAGTTTGAAGTTGCGGGCAATAAAGAAACCGTCCAGTGCATTAAACAATAATGTAATTATCAGCGCCAAAAGCAGTGCAAAGGATAGCTTTTGCCGATATAGATCGGTACGCCCCTTTTTGGTGGCGCTTATCACCGGCATGCGGTTGCCCTCGCCGGACAGCTTGGTGTATTCATCCGAAAAAACACCTGCTGATATAAATGCCAACAGCGCGATAAGCAAAATATCCGCCCCGGCATCAAACAGCCGCAACCAGTCGATATCGTACAGGTAGTGGGCCTCAACTCCGCGGTGCTCGGCCAGCGCATCAATGTATTGCGAGTGAAGCAGCACGCGCTCCGCCACATCCTGGCTGCTATCGGCTATGTTGTATTTTTCAAGCAGCACTCGGTAATCGTCATAGCTTATTTTGCCCGCGCGATAGTTTTGCTTTATTAGCGGGAACTCTCCCAAAACGGTATTGATGCGTTTTGTTTCGTCTTCAATGTACTGCCGTTTTTCGTCGGTCTGCTCGCCCTGTACCACATCGATGTATTGAGTGTACAGAGTTAGGCCATATGAATTAAGAGCGTTATATTGCTCATATGCCAACGATATCTTGCATATCGCCGTTAAGAGCAAAAGCAACAGGATGCCGCGGGAGGTAAACACCTTGCGCCACTCATATGCAAACAGGCCTGTGGAGTATACATGTCTCCGCTTGCTGTGCTTGCGTGATGGCAGCTTACCCGCGAGCTTGTTTTTTTGCTTTGCCAAGGCTTGACCTATCAGCGCAAGGGGGGAGCGCCGAGCTACGCCGAGTCGGATATTACAGAACAGGCAGAGGAACAGTGCCGCGCCGATGATGGTAATTGCCGCCCCAAAGATGAGCACCAGCGGCAAAAATTCAACAGCGTTTTCAAAGACCCTGGTGCACCTGAATGTAGACAGCATGGTAGATAGGCTCATAGCTCCTATGAGGTTCAGATACTTGACCCCCTCTGCCTTTCCAAGCAAAAACATCATATATTGGCTGGCGGTTGCGGCTATTGCCGCGGCCATGCTGAGTGATACGGTGCGCAAACACAGAGAGAGGCACGCGCACACGATGCCGACTACGCAAAGAGAGAGAAATCTTGTGCCCAAAAGAAGCGCAAAAAACTCTCCTATCGAAAGCGCGAGCGGGATCGCCGTGTATTCATCAAATATTGCGATAGAATTTGCAGGGGAGGAAAAGCCGCCGCTTTTAAGTGATATAGCAAGCATGGTCGTGCTTGTAAAGGCCAGCAAAACAAGCAAGCTCCAGCAAAGCAGAGCCGCTATTTTGGCCGCGGCTGTGCGCAGCCGTCCTTTTTTGGCACAGCGCAGAATCATGGATGCGTTCCCCGCCTCCGACAAAACAAGCGATATCGCGCCGGCAATTACCGCCAATATCATCCAAAGGTTTACCGCATTATAGGCAAATAGCTGATTCCAGCCCAGCCCCAACTCCGGAAAGATCTCGGCCTGCTCCAATACCTGCGTATATCTGCGTTCTATCAGATCCTGCTGTTTGTAAGCAAAGGAGGATGTGTCGATCCCGCTGTAGGAGTACAGCAATTCTTCTTTGTTGATCTGTGCCTGCTCAATAAATTGCTCTAACTGTTTTTTATATTCCGCGCCTCTGTCAATGCATTTAAACATACGGCGAAGCAGGGTATCATCATCAAGCTCTTCAAGGCCGGAATAATGGCAGGGGTATTTCAGTTGCGGCTCTTCTGCTATCTCACCCTTCATATAGGCAAATAACATCCTGTTGTAATCGCGCTCAATGCTTTGCATCTCCTCCTGCGCCTCAATAAACGGCCGGGCATCGATCGCATGATCCTGCAGCATTTGCTTAAGGTAGGGCGCCTCGGGGACTTTATCGGCACTGAGGTAGGCAATTATCCCGTTAATGATCAAACAGATAACTAAAAAAACAATTAAATATCTCTGCCCCGATAGCTTTTTTACTTCAAATTTTAAAAGATCTGTATTCATCGCATTTGAGATTATTTACCTATTGAAAGCATGGTTCCGGTGGTTACATCAAATATCCCATTATACCAATCCGCCTGTGTGCTGCGCATTTGCAGAAATAATTTGTTTCCCGCTCCCCATGGCCTTGATATGGTCGTGGCGGCCGAGGTGATATGGCCAACAATGTGTAGGTCGGAGCCGTCATGCTTCATTTCTTTGATCGTAAAAGTGCTCGTCCCGGCACCGGCCTCGGCAAGCTGGGCATCGGTCGGCTGCATGACCTGCGCCATCTCGTAATAAATGCTGTTATCCGATACAAAAAGCCATCTTGCATAGTCCTCTGTCAGCAAAACGCGCTCACCGGTGGCGGCATCCATTTTGTAGATATTAAGTGCCTCCCATGGTTCATCTACATATTTTGTAAAGTATATGTATCCGTCAAGGTAAAAGGTGCCGTATGCACTGTATATGCCCCAAAAGTTTTCTTGTGTTGCATTTATCAGGTATTTGCCGCCATCTCCGCCAAGAGAGCAGCAAAAAGCAGAGCCTGTTTGATCACAAACAAAAAACGCAGTGTCGTTGTCTATAGCCAATATCATCGGCAATGTTTTTTTAGGGTAATCCGGAAAAGCCTTTGCCAGGTCAAAAAGAATCTCTTCACGGTATTCTTCAAGCTTCATGCGGCAAAGGCAAAGCGTATAATCCTCAGCCGATGTCGGTTTGTCTACTTGGGCGAGATTTCTAAAGTAGTAAATATAGTCTCCGACTAATTTAAAAGAATATAAATGTTCATAATCATTGCGCACCAATGATAATATGTTTTGTCTTTCTCCGGTGGTAAGGTCGTAGCTTGCAAGGTAATCCGTTCTGACCGGTGTGGTGCTTCCGTACTTTTTTATTTCTTCATAATCATTGTAGGCGATATTATACTTATAATACACCTTTTGATCAAGTATAAAATACAGATTGCTGCTCGGTGGGATGGGGCAATTAAAATCCCCCCATTCTTCAAGGCACATGGAAATATGCTGGCATTCGTTTTTTAAACATACATTTGTGACCCTGCCGGTCGCCAGGTTGTACTTTTTAACGGGTCCACCCATGACCTGCGAGGAGGCTACCACATATGCCCCATCCGAAACAAAATCTTGCCACCCGCAGTATTGTATCCTGTCTGTAGTTATGGCAGTGCCGGCAGATCTTTGTACTTCATTGGAGCTTTCGGCCGATTGCTCCGGATCCGGGGCTACCGGTGCGCAGGAATTTAGCAAAAGCACGATGACGATAAGCAAACAAACCAAATATATTCGATTTTTCATGGGAGGCTCCTTTCAATAATATATAAGCAAAGAAGCGCAATGCAGGGAACCCCCTCTTGCGCTTCCAAATATACATATAAGTTTTTGAGCTGAAATGCATAAGCACAGGATGGGGCAGCCCCATTTTGACGATTGCTCTCTTGTAAATATTCTTATGTTTAGTTGATCTTATTCATTGGCATGCCAAAAAGATTCAGAACATCGGAATCACCCCCGGGTGAATTTTTAGATATTTAAGCCGGCAGATCCTGAACGCGGATCCTGCCAAAAATGATCTGTAATTAACGATGTATACTAATTTGTGCCTGTGTTTTGTCCTTATCTATATTATACCAGTCTTTTTTTGAAAGTCAACATTTTTTCTGCATTTTTTTGAGAAAAAATGTTGGATCTCGGCGCGATGCGCGACACAAACTTTGTAAGAGGTATTGAAAATTACCTGCATGTATGATATAATGCAAGTGTAGCGATAGTACAGGATATAAAATTAAAACAGGAGGCAATGATATGAGATATGCAAGAGATACAGAGTACGCCGAGCTGTGGCGGCTTATAGATGAGGCGGAGAATGTTGTATTTTTTGGCGGCGCGGGTGTTTCCACCGGCAGCGGCATTCCGGATTTTCGCGGCAGTGGCGGGCTTTATACCGAGGATGATGACGCGGACGAACGGCCGGAGACGATACTTAGCTATGATTATTTGCGCCGCTCTCCCGCAAAGTTTTTTGAATATTACAAAACGCACATGATCTACCCATATGCCGCTCCAAATGAGGCGCATTTTGCACTGGCATCCCTCGAGCGTGCGGGCAAGCTTGCGGCGATCATTACGCAAAATATCGATGGCCTGCACCAAGCGGCGGGGAGCCAAAACGTTATAGAGCTTCACGGTTCGGCGCGGCGCAACTATTGCATGAGTTGCGGGCGGGAGTACCCGATCGAGCATATCATAGATTCGGCAGGCATTCCGCGCTGTACTCGGTGCGGCGGGATAGTGCGGCCGGATGTGACACTTTACGGCGAAGCACTGGATGGTGAGGCTCTCAGCCGCGCGCAGGAGGCGGCGGAGGCGGCCGATCTTATGATAGTTGGCGGCACATCGCTGACGGTCCACCCGGCATCATCGCTTGTTGATGCCTTTTGGGGCGAGCATTTGGTGATAATAAATCAAACACCAACGCCGTATGATTTCAGCGCAGAGCTGTTGATACGCGACCCGATAGAGAGAGTGCTGGATGAGGTGGCATCCATCGGCTTTTGAGCGCAGAGCGCAGGCTATATATTAATAAGGAAGCTTTTTGCCGCACTCCGCGGCGGATCCACCCAAAATGGATCTATTGTGGGCTGTTTCTTTATGTTGACAAATGTGCGGGAATATGATATAATTTTCATAACAGGTCGCGGTGAGAAAAATGCGATCTTCCGCCGGCGGTGCATGCTGGCGCATGAATGGGCGAAAGGGTACATCCATGGCTGTTGAAATAAGAGACGAGCTTGACGTTTGGCTTATGCTGGCGGCAAGAGACTGCGGCAATGCCGAGGCCGCGGCGTTTGAGGCGCAGGATACCTCCTGCGTGAACTTTGACGATGCTTTTCGGCGCAAAATGAAGCGCATTATCAAGCGCGGCGGAGTGACATCTCCCGCGCCGATCATTAAAAAGGCCGCCCTGCGTGTGGCGGCGGTGCTGGTGGCGATAATGGCCATCGGTTTTATCACCGTTATGGCAGTGCCGGATCTGCGTGGGGCTGTTTTGGATGCGGTGATCAGCTGGTATGAAGATTACATCACCATAGACTTTTTGCCGAAGCAAAACCGTGCCGATGATACCGCGCCGGCGAATATTGAGGTGGTAATGCTGCCCGAGTATATTCCCGCGGATGCCGAGATGAATATTGTTGTGGCGGACAGCTCGGGGGGCGTAGTTGATTATTTCCGCAATGGCGAGCTTTTTTGCTGTTACGTGCAAACACGGCTGATCGGCGGTAAGAGCGTGTACGACAGTCAAGCGCTTGTGGGCATTACAAACGTTATGGTGGATGGCAGAGCCTCTGTACTGCTTGACTACGGCAACGGCGAATATATGCTTGTATGGCATGATGGTGCGTACAGATACGATATATACGCCAGATGGATGGATGTTGATGAGATCATTGCCATGGCGGAGAGCATTGCACCGCTAAACGGCGATGAAAAAACAAAGTAAATTGAAAAAAATATCAAAAACCCGCAAAAAACCGACACATTTTGCGGGTTTTTGTGCTATAATATATATAGCGATCGTGCCTGATATTTCAAAACAGCATTAAGCGGTCGCAAAAAAATAAAGGAGAATTGTAATGAACAAAAAAGTAAGTCACCTCACCATCGCAAGATCCGCTTTGTCTATCGCACTTTCCGTCGCATTGCTCCTATGTTTTTCGCTTAACACTTTTGCCGCCGTACCTATCGAGGTCGCGCCCTGCGCCGAGGGCATCCGCTTTATCAATGTGGATATCACCTTTGCCGCCGACCATGTGGGCACCGGCATCGGCACGGCCACCAAATCCTTTAGTGCCTCAAGCATTGATGGCAAGCTCTACATGTACGAGCAGATGGACGATGACTGGGAGTACATAAACGAGTGGACGGTAAAGGGCGGCAAAGGCTCGATCAGCGTGAGCGGCAACTTTGTTGCCCACACTGGGGACACCTACAAGGCCATATTTGTGGTCACGGCCTACGTCAACTCAACACCGGTAACGCAGACCATTGAGCTTATCAAGACCTGCGACTATCAATACGATTACAGCGGCACTTGATCCGCACTCCCCGGGGCAGTCCTGTCAGGACAGCCCCACTTTTGCATTTTCGGCACGATGATTATTCAAAAAAATAAAAAAATCGCACAAAAAGGCACTTTCACTGTTGACAGGCGTGCAGATCTGTGTTATAATATCTGCAAACGAAATAACCAAAAACTATGACGAAGATAGATACCGCTATGTGTTTTACAGAGAGTCGGGGTGGCTGAGAGCCCGATAGATAATAACGGCGGTGGTCGGGTCACTTCCGAGTTGGGCTCCTAAAAGCGCGGCAAGTAGGGAGCTCCGTGAGGGCTACGTTAGTGCATAGGGCTTATATGAGCCTGAAAGTGGCAGGGTGCGCCCCTGCAATTTGAGTGGTACCGCGGGTCTTTGGCTCGTCTCAAGCTGATAACTTGAGGCGGGTTTTTTTGTTTATCCGCGGCGGCATGGTGATGGGATCCTTCGTTTATGATCGGCCGTGTTTGCGGCAAAAGGAGAGTTAAAATGAAGATCAGCAAAAAAAACACTATACTTGTAAGCTCAATGCTTTTTTCCCTCTTTTTCGGAGCGGGGAATTTGATATTCCCGCCGTTTTTGGGGCAAAGCGCGGGGCAAAAGACGCCCATTGCCATGCTTGGCTTTTTGGTGACGGCGGTGGTGCTGCCCGTCCTTGGCGTTATAGTTGTGGCGCGTTTTGACGGACTGGATAAGCTCAGCGCCAACGTAGGCCCGCGCTTTGGGCAGTTCTATACCGTGCTTATCTATCTTTCAATAGGCCCGTGCCTTGCCATTCCGCGCGCCGCATCGGTTCCGTTTGAGATGGCCTTTGCGCCGTATCTGCCGGAGGGCAGCAACACCGCGCTTTGGATGCTTTTGTATTCATTTTTGTTTTTTGCAGTGTCGGTGTGGCTCTGCCTGACCCCAAGCAAGCTTGTGGATCGTCTTGGAAAATACCTCACCCCCGCGCTTTTGATACTTATCGTTGTGCTGTTTGTCGGTTTTCTTTTCCGCGGTGAGGTGGATATTGCCGCGGCGAACGAATCATATGCCGCCTCTCCCTTTTTGGTGGGCTTTGCCGAGGGATATAACACAATGGATGCCATAGCCGCGCTTAATTTTGGGCTTGTTATAGCAACTACCTTTACATCCTTTGGCATGAGCGAAAAAAAGGACGTAATGCGGCATACGGTCAGGACCGGCATATATGCGGGCGTGATATTGGCACTGGTTTATGTAATGCTGGCGTATATGGGCATGTGCTCCTCCGGCGTTTACGAGCTGCCGGAAAACGGCGCACTTATCCTGCGTGCTATTGCCTATCAGGTGTTTGGCGCACCCGGCGCGATCCTGCTTGCGGCCATCTTTACCCTTGCCTGCCTTACTACCTGCGTGGGACTTATCAACTCCATAGCTCTTTATTTTTCAACTGTTTTTACAAGGCTATCCTACCGCGCGTGGGTGTTTGTGATAACCGCGTTCTCATTCCTTGTTTGCAACCTTGGGCTTAATGCCATACTCAGCATCTCGGTGCCGATACTTAATGCCATCTACCCTATGTCCATCATGCTGATAGTGTTGGGGCTTACCCACAAGCTGTGGCAGGGCAATCGTTATATCTATCCCTGTGTTATCGGCGGCGTGGCGGTAATAAGTGTTATTCACGCGCTGGATTCCGCCGGCGTGCCCGAGCTGCTTGCAAAATACCTGCCGCTCTACTCCTCCGGCTACGGTTGGCTGTTGGTGGCTGTGGGAATGCTCATTATTGCCTTGGTGCTTGGGCGACTCTCGGCAAAAAAGAAATAAAAAGCCGCGCCGTATATCGGCGGGGCAGAGGATCGGAGTAAAAGTAAAAAATGAAATATTTGATAGTAGTTGATATGCAAAATGATTTTATCGACGGCGCGCTCGGCAGTGAGATGGCGCGGGAGATAGTCCCTTGTGTGGCAAAAAAGATAGATGACTGCCGCGGATGCGTGATCTTTACGCGCGATACGCACGGCGATGATTACCTGCAAACGCAGGAGGGGCGGCGCTTGCCGGTGGCGCATTGCATTAAAGGCACGCCGGGACATGACATCTGCCCGGAGCTGTGCCATTATGCCGCAAATGCCGCCGCAATAGTGGATAAGCTCACCTTTGGCAGCACCGAGCTGCCGCGGGTGATAGAGCATCTCGGCGGAGATGCGGAGGAGATAGAGCTGTGCGGGCTGTGCACCGATATTTGCGTGATATCAAACGCCATGCTGCTTAAGGCGGCATTCCCGGAGGCGCGATTGGTGGTAGATCACACCTGCTGTGCCGGCGTGAGCCGCGAGAGCCACGAGACCGCCCTTGCCGCCATGCGCGCCGTGCAGATAGATATCATCTGATAGCGGCGGAGATATTATATATATTAATAATGAAGAAAACATCCCCGCACCGCGGCAATGCCGCGGTGCGGGGATATGTTATGTGCGGGTCTTATCTAAAAGGGTCGGTGTTTTTTTCTCAATCATAGAGATGTTCGTACTCGGGCAGTGCCGTCCATGCCTCTGTTGCCGTAAGGCGGTTGATTATATTTTCGCATGCGGATAAAAACGCCTGACCTTTTGCATCCTCCGATGTGAATTGTAAGGCGAGGCCTGCCGCCGTGACCGTTTTTTGCTTGCCGTTGCCATTGACCGTGAGGGCCAGCTTCATCGCGGGCTTTGAAGTACCGCTTTTGGGGTCGTGTTTTTCGGGGTAGGAGTCGATATCCAGCTCGGAGATCAAATTATAGATGTATTCTTTATCCTCGTCGGTAAGCTGATAGTAGGCTGTGTAATCATCTGCGTTCGTCGCATCGTCCTCTTTTACAAGCTTGCCTGTTTTGCTGTCATAGGAGCTGATGCCGTTAACATTCCATGTAAGGGAGAAGGAAAAGTCCTCGGGCATATCCTCGCCCTGTGCTTTGCATCCCACTACCGACAGCAGCAGTATCAAGACCAGTATAAGTGATAATATTTTTTTGTTCATTGATACAGACTCCTTTTTATTGATTTTCCATAAGGGACTTTAGATCCGCTTCGGAAAAGATATAACTGAATGTAAGCTCGGAATAGATCGGGTCTTGAGATATAAGATCATCCAAAAACTCTTTGTAAACAGTATCGTTAATATAATTGCGGGAAATACCCCAACCTCCTACAAACATACCCGAGCGCGCCCCGTAATAGCGGTTGCCTTTTTTGTCATGTGAAACGTCCAAGACGGTTGAATATGAACCTATATTTCCATAGAGATCTTCGTAATCATAATTCTCGCTTGTTGATTTGTATAAAAAAACAAGCAGTTCGTTGCCGCTGGTGAGTAGCGGATAATCGTTTATTGTCGAAGTAGAACTTCCGTCTTGAAGAAAAGTAAATGTTTTGGGGAGATCGAACCTTTGAATATTTCCATCACCTTGGCTTGATAGAAAGTGACACAGTGCTCCATGTCTTCTCCAAGCCAATCTCCGATCTTGATTCTGGCAACGGCAACGGCTTCGGAATAAATGGATTCAAAAGTAATATCCCGGGCAAAATCCAGCCACATTTTTCCTTGGCTCGTCCTGACCGGCGGCAAAACAGGGCTTTTTCCGCATCCCACTACCGACAGCAGCAGTATCGAGACCAATATAAGTGATAATATTTTTTTCATTTTTTTGCCTGACCTTTCGTGTGATCGATGATGTTTGATCTTACGTGAAATTGACAAAAGGCGCATAAGCCGACCCACAAAAGCCCGACCTACACGCCAAATGAGGGGATCTTAATGCGCCCCTCCATATTTCGGTGCAATATCCATGGCGCGGCGGCATTGGGGCGAGTACTGTGCGGTCATACAGGGTCATGGTCTTACCTCCCGAATGGTATTTGAGATGCGTATCACATCCACTGATTTGATTATACCACACTTCAAAGCAAATAGCAACATTTTTTGCCAAAATAATAATGTAACATATTTATGAACATTTACAGTAAAATGCAAAACAAAAGCAGCAAGCGCGGGCTTGCTGCTTATATTTATATTTATTCGGCATCCAGCTCCGCCTTAAAATAGGCGTTGGTGTAGGCCTTGCCGCCGCGGTGATCGGTAACGACCACTCTAAACCATGTCTCGTCCGGGTTGAGCTTAAACTTGACCTCGCCCAGTGTCTCGCCGTCGCGGGCGGCGTGCATCTTGCCCTTGCAGCGTGCGGCGGTCACCAGCTGTATCCGCCATGCGCCCTCCGCCTTTACAGTCAGCACGCCGTCCTCATATTCCATGTAATCGATGGTAGGGCCGCACTGCGTGCTCGTGCCGCGCACCGAATAAAACAGTCCGCTCTCAAGTGCCGATGTTACCGCGCGGTATTCAAGCGCGGGGGCGGCGATCATGGTGTAGCCGCCAAGCGAATCGCTGAGGGGATCGTCATCCGGGCGGGCGTTGTGGTTATCATCGGTGGCAATGCAGAAAATGTGCTTGCCGCAGTTTAAAAGATCATCGTAAACTCTGCCGTTGTCATCCTCATATCCCATTACCTCACAACCGTAGTTTACCATCTCCATGGCGTTCATGCCGTTGTATTTTGAGTAATCGGGGTAGGATTCAAGCGACCATGTGGGGTGGTTGTAGGTCACAAAAAAGCCTGCGCGTCTGCCGGCGGCTATAACGTCGTTAACGCCGTCGGGTGAGTAAACTCTCACGTAATCCGGCAGTGATTCATCAAACTTTATTTGGTCGCGGTAGAGCTTTGAGTTGCCGTTTGAGTATTTTGTGCGGTGGTGGCAGATCTGGGTCATGTTATCAGGATCCAGTGCGATGAGATTCAGGTGGCATTTTTTAACTATCGGATAGTTAAAATTAAAGGGATCGTTTATGTTTATCTCATAGCCGTGCAGGGCAAGAAAGCCCTCATCGTTCAGATCGTCATGCGAAAGCAGGACGTTGTGATCGGTGTAGGCAACTATCGAGTAGCCGTGCGAGCGGTAAAGCTCCTTTATCTCGGCGGGTGTTTTATGACCGTCGGAAATATCTGTGTGGCAGTGCAGGTTGGCGCGGTAGTATTCCACACCGTCCTCGCGGCGGGGCAAAAGAATACGCTTCATGGGTCTCTCCTTTTTTCGGGCGGCACCGACCGTGGCGGTCGCGCCGTGCCGTTTTGATCTTACATTATTAATATTATACCTCTTATCCGCTGCGGTGTCAAGCGCATGGGCAAAAAACAACGCCTAAAAAAACTCTGCCGAAAATTTGACGGTTTTTTGCGATTTTGCTTGACTATCCGCCCCCAAGGCTGTATAATTATAAAGGAGTAAAAGTTATTTTAAGGCTTTTACGTGCCGCCCGCTCGGGCGGCGGAATGGAGATCAAAATGTCAAAAAGTAAGGTCATAGTATTTTCCTGCGATGCGATGGTCTATGAGGATATCGAGTATCTTTTAAAGACCAGTCCGCGATTTCGCGAGCTCTATGCCCGCGGCTCGGGTGTAAAGCGCACCCGCACCATTTGGCCGTCGGTCACATATCCGTGCCACACCACCATGTCTACCGGCTGCTACCCGGATAAACACGGTATAACAAACAACAACCTGTTCCTCCCCGGGCAGCTTAAAAACCTCCCTTGGGAGTGGTTTGCTGACAGCATCAAATGCCCGGATATCTTTACGGCTGCAAAGCGTGCCGGGCGCACCACCGCGGCGGTGTTTTGGCCTGTTACCGGCAATCACCCGGATATAGATTGGCTGGTAGACGAGTACTGGCCGCAGTCCGCCGAGGACAGTAAAAAGGCGGCATTTATGCGCGCGGGTACAAGCGAGGAGCTGTACGACGAGTGCTGTGCGCCGCACCTTGAGGGAGTTAAGATCCGCACCCACCCCGCAACCGACGAATTTTTGGTGCGCTGTGTGTGCGATATAATAAGAAAGCATCAGCCGGATCTGTTAATGCTCCACACCGGCGATGTTGACAGCTACCGCCACAAAACAGGTCTGTTTACCGAGCAGGTCACGCGCGGCGTTGAGGATACCGAGCGGTGGTTTTTTGAGATAATCGAGGCCACCAAGGAGGCGGGAGTGTATGAGGATACAAACTTCTTCCTGGTCAGCGACCACGGACAGGTCGATATAGTGAGAAACATAAAGCCTAATGTTATGTTTGCCGACCACGGGCTTATAAAGACCAACGAGGCGGGCGAGCTTGTGGACTGGACTGCCTATTGCCATTCAACAGGGCTTTCGGCGCAGATCAGGCTTAAGGATCCCACCGATCGCGAGGCATGGCAAAAGACCTACGATCTGCTTAAATTCATGCGCGATGAGGGCATATACGGCATCAGCGAGGTGCTGACGACAGAGGAGGCCGAGGCGCGCGACCATCTTAGCGGGGAGTTCTCCTTTGTTATCGAGTCGGATGGGTACACATCCTTCTCCGAGGATTGGAAGCGCCCTATGGTACAGCCCATGGATCTTTCGGACTATCGCTTCGGCCGCGCCACGCACGGTCACTACCCGGATAAAGGCCCGCAGCCGGTGTTTTTTGGCTTTGGACCGGATATAAGAGAGGGTGTACAGCTTGAGCGCCGCCCGACGGTGGATGAAGCGCCCACATATGCGAGGATCCTCGGCGCCGAAATGCCTTGGGCCGACGGCGTCGCCATCGAGGAGATACTTAAGTAAAAACGAGATCCTCGCGAGATACTTTAATTGAATGAGGGGCTGTGCTTTATGACTTTGCTGACTAAAAGCCTCTCTCCTTTCCCCACCCGGTAAGGCTTGGCAAGAGTTTGAACTTTATTTTACAGACGTATTGAAAGCAATAATTTAAAGTTTTGATATCTACAGTTTTCTCATGGCTGCGCCTGATGTTTGCACTAACAAAAAAGCCTCCCTTGTGTAAAGGGAGGTGGCCGAGCTGTAGCGAGGTCGGAGGGATTGTTAGATGACTTTTGTGAATAATTGAGGCAACAGCAGAGCCTACCAACATGCCGCAAAATTCAAAGCAACAGCGCGACAAAATCGCCGTTGCTCAAAAACGTTGGCTCCCGACCAACGTTTTTGATGGGTTCTCATCCGTGTTACCGGACACCAAAAAAGAAGGGTGTCCAGAGGACACCCTTCTTTTTTGGAGCAGGTAACGGGAATCGAATCCCCACTCGGCCAAGGCCGAGCCCACGCAGCGGCTCATCGGCTCACGCCGATGTTTTGTCGGCAACATGCCACAAAAATCAAAGCAACAGCGCGACAAAATCGCCGTTGCTCAAAAACGTTGGCTCCCGACCAACGTTTTTGATGGGTTCTCATCCGTGTTACCGGACACCAAAAAAGAAGGGTGTCCAGAGGACACCCTTCTTTTTTGGAGCAGGTAACGGGAATCGAACCCGCATAGCCGGCTTGGGAAGCCGGAGTTTTGCCATTAGACTATACCTGCAATACATATATTCTACTGCAAAAACTGTAATTTGTCAACCCCTAAAAATAAAAAAATGCTTACTTCGCGATCCTTGGATCCGACAGAAAGGAAAACTATCAAAATGAGACTTGCAACATCAACCTGCATATTCCCCGGTAAACGCGAGGGCGGCAGAACGCCGCTTGAGGAATCCATCCGCCTTTGCCACGCTTGCGGCTTCCGCGTTATCGACCTCAACTTTTGCTCCGCCTCAAATCTCAAGGGCAACAGCGAGCTGATAGGCGATGATTGGGAGCGCAATGTGGATCATCTCGGCGAGCTGGCCGCAGAGCTGGGCATAACCTACAATCAGTCGCACGCGCCGTATGATTCCAACCTCTACCGCCCGGAGCAAAAGCTCAGCGATGAGTATCGCGAGTGGTATGCCGAGAGTGTTCGCCGCTCGATAATAGCCAGCGCTCGCCTTGGCGTGCGCTTTGTGACGACTCACGCACAGACCGCGACTGAGAACGACGAGATGGGCTTTGAGGAGAACATGCGCGCAAATATCCACTTCTACACCCCGCTGCTTGAGCTTGCCAAAAAGTACGGCACCGGAATATCCATAGAAAATATGGCGGAATTCAATCCCGTAAAGACCAAGCACCGCTTTACCGCAACGGTAGAGGAGCAGATAGCCATTATCGATGCAATGGGTGACCCCGTATCCTGCCGCGCAACTTGGGACTTTGGCCATGCAGAGCTTGTATATGCCGATCAAGCAAAGGCTCTGCGCAAGCTTGGCTCTCGCCTTTGCTCTACCCACGTTCAGGAGAACCGCGGAATGGATGATGACCACTTCCTGCCTTTCGTTCGCGGCAACACGGCTTGGGAGGTGCTGATGCCCCTGCTCAAGGAGATGAACTATGACGGCGATTTCACCTACGAGGTGCACGGTTTTTACGGCGCGATACCGCAGGAGCTTCGTCCCGCGGCCGGCAAGCTTGGCTACAAGATAGGCGAATATCTGGTAGGTCTTTACGAAAAAGCCTGACGCGCGTATTATTTTGCTACAGCAGCATAAACTTTTTTAGGTACTTTATTTTGCGACGATAGGATCGTCGCGCGATAGTGATATATATTTATATATGAAAGGATCAACTAATGACAGCAAAAGAGATCTTTGATATTTGGTATGGTCACGAGGGTCTTGACCCCGCGATCCGCGCGGAACTTGAAGAGATCGCAGGCGACCCTGCCGCAATAGAGGAGCGCTTTGGCAGTGAGCTGGCATTTGGCACTGCGGGGCTTCGCGGTGTGCTTGGTGCGGGTCCGGCGAGGATGAACATCTATACCGTCAGCCGTGCCAGCGCGGGATATGCCGATTTTATTGCCGCCGCGGGCGAGGATGCTTGCCGCCGCGGTGTGGTGATAGCTCATGATAACCGCCGCATGTCACGCGAATTTGCAATGACCGCGGCAGGAGTTTTTGCCGCGCGAGGCGTTAGAGCGTTTATTTTTGATTCACTTCGCCCCACGCCCATGCTCTCCTTTGCCGTGCGTTACCTCGGCGCGGCGGGCGGCGTTATGATAACCGCTTCTCACAATCCGCCCGAATATAACGGATATAAGATATATGACAGCGAGGGCTGTCAGCAGGGACTTGCCGCAACGGATAAGGTCATAGCGTGTATCGATGCAGTGGGCGATTGCCTCTCCGTTCCCTGCCTTACAAGAGCGCAGGCGGGCGAGCTTATCGAGGAGCTTGGCGAGGATGTTGACCGCGCATACTACGCGGCAGTGGAGTCTATCTCTCTGCGTCCGGTGAACGCGGCGGATCTTTGCGTGGTATATTCGCCCCAGCACGGCACAGGAAACATACCCGTGCGCCATGTTTTGACTCATTTTGGCTATAACGTTATCCCTGTTGAGTCACAATGCACGCCCGACCCGGATTTTTCGGCCACAAAAAGTCCCAATCCCGAAGTTCCCGCGGCATATGATGCGGCGATAGAGCTTGCCGAGGAGCGCGGCGCCGATATCGTGATCACGACAGATCCCGATTGCGACCGCCTTGGCGTTGCGGCGCGTGACAGCTCGGGGCGGCTTTGCCTTATGACAGGCAACCAGTCCGGCGCGGTGCTGATAGAATATATCCTGTCAACTCTCCGCGCGGCGGGCAGAATGCCCGAGCGGCCGGTGATGATAAACACCATCGTCACCTCCGAGCTTGGCGACCGAGTTTGTGCCTCATATGGTGTCGGCGTTGAAAAAACGCTGACGGGATTTAAATTTATCGGTGACCGTATTGCACGCCATCTGGCGGCGAGGGATGCGCACGTGGTGTTTGGATATGAGGAGAGCTACGGCTGCCTTATCGGGGATTTTGTGCGCGATAAGGATGCCGTGCAGGCATCGCTGATGCTTTGTGAGGCGGCCGCGTATTACAAACAGCAGGGCAAGACCCTAATTGACGTGCAAAATGAGCTTTACCTGCGCTTTGGCTATTATCTTGATACCCAGTCAAGCTTTTTCTTCCGCGGTCCGGACGGTCAGCGGCAGATGGCCGAGCTTACGGCAGGATTGCGCCGTGACTACCCGCGCGAGGTGGGCGGTGTGAAGCTTAAAGCCTTTGAGGATTATCTCTCCGCGGAGACGGCAGCCTGCGGCTTCCCGCCCTCCGATGTCCTTAGATTTTTGTTTGAGGACGGCAGTTTTGTGGCGGTAAGACCCTCCGGCACAGAGCCTAAATGCAAGTTTTATTATTGCATCCGCGCCCGCGACCATGCCGAGGCAGAGGCAAAGCTTGCCGCCGCACGTGCGGCATTTGAGCCGAAAAACTGATCCGCAGGCATTTTCGGATAGAAAAAGGTATCTATATATTTAAATGAAGATAAAAGACATCATGCTCGCGCACGGCCTTATGCTCTGTCCGATGGCGGGGGTCAGCGACCGCGCGTTCAGGCTGATATCCGCCGCGTGCGGCGCGGAGTTTACCGTTACCGAGATGGTCTCGGCAAAGGCGCTTGTGTACGAGCAACGTGCACGCGATGCCGCGCCTGTGCGCACGGCTCCGCTCTGCCGCGTTGACGAGGGAATACCCACTGCCGTGCAGATCTTCGGCTCCGAGCCGGAGTATATCATGCAGGCCGCGCGGCTCATATCAGAGGGTGGATACCGCGGGGCGGAGGGACCGCTTCCCGCCGCCATTGATATCAATATGGGCTGTCCGGTCAAAAAAGTGACCTCAAACGGCGAGGGCTCGGCGCTCATGCGCGACCCGGGACTTGCCGAGACTGTCACAGCGGCGGCAGTTGAGGGCGCTGGCGGGCGAATGCCGATAACGGTAAAGATCCGTGCGGGGTGGGACTCGCACAGCATCAATGCGCCGATAATTGCCCGCGCCGCCGAGCGTGCAGGTGCCGCGGCGGTCTGCGTTCATGCCCGCACGCGCGAGCAGCTCTACACACCCGGGATAGATCTTTCTGTCATTCGCGCAGTGCGTGAGGCGGTGGGAATACCGGTCATCGGCAACGGCGATATAACCACTACCGATGATGCCATGAAGATGTTAGCCGAAACAGGGTGTGACGGCTTGGGAATAGCACGCGGTGCTATCGGTGACCCATGGATATTCGCAAGGATCGCCGCGGCCATGGATGGGCGCGAGTTTTGCGAGCCGAGCGAGCGCGAGCGGATAGAGACTGCGCGGCGGCATCTTGCGCTGACCGTTGAATACAAGGGCGAGCGGCGCGGAGTTGCCGAGGTTAAGCCGCAGATAGCAGGGTATATAAAGGGCATTCCCGGTGCAGTGAAGTTACGTACCGAGATAGTTACCGCCACAACGGCGGAGGCTGTTGATGCCGTCCTTTTGCGCCTTATCGGCGATATGGCAGTGCGGTGACCCGCCTGCACGAAAAACCAAAATAAAACAAAATAACAAAACAAAAATCAGGCGTTGCCTGTAAAGCAGGACGTGGCAAAGCGTTGCCGTTTGCCGATGCGTCCAAAAGAAAGTTGAGGACCGAAAAATGTCAGTAAAACTTAAGATCTTTACATTTAATCTTCGCGTTGAATCAAATGCAGACGGTATCAATCATTTTGTAAACCGCCGCGGCCGCATTCTTGATACCATCAGAGAATATTCCCCGGATATCATCGGCTTTCAGGAGGCCAACGATAACATGCGCCGCTGGCTCATAGATTCGCTTGATGCCTATACCGTTGTGGGCTGCGGCAGGGGAGCAGACTGGCGCGGCGAGTCCACCGTTGTGGCATTTAAAAAACATGATTTTGAAATGATAGCACTTGAGAACTGTTGGCTTTCGACAACACCCGCTGCCCCCGGCTCTACCTTTGGTGGCGACCAAAGCGGTTGCCCGCGCATCCTTACCGCCGTTTGCCTTAAGCACCGCGAGGCCGATGAGCCGTTTATCTTCCTCAACACTCACCTTGACCACAAGGGCCGCACCGCACGCCTGCTCGGCGCTGTGGAGGTCATGCAGTACCTTGCCGACCACGGCGAGCATTTTATCATCACCGGTGACATGAATGCCCACCCCGATGCGCCGGAAATCGCCGCATTTACCGCATCCGTGCCCTGCGGAGCGCCTGTTGTTGATGCTACCGAGCAGCTTGGCGGCACATTCCACGGCTTTGGCAAACGCAACCCGCCTGTTAAGATCGACTACATATTTACCGATATGACCTGCGACCCCGCGGAGTCCTTTATCGTTCCCAACGAGCCGATAGACGGCATCTATATCACGGATCACTCTCCCGTTTGCGCTTTTGTAACTGCGGAATAAGATGGCGGTCGGCGGGCGATTCCCAAGTGATACAGGATAAGAAAAAGTAAGATATTTAAAAAAGATCAGAGCGTAGTATGAAGTGTAAAATGAACAAAAAGACCGCCCGCGCGGCATTAGCGCTTACGGTGGTCGCGGCTATACTCATCACCGCCGCGGCGGTGATGCTTGCAACGTTTGATAACGATGCAAGACCCTTTAGCGCGGAATTTGCGGTGCGTGATACCGTTTACACCCCAAGGGAGACAAAGGGCAAGACCGAGACCAACGCTCGTCCGCGAGGCGATTCGGAGGTGACGACCGCCGAGGCCGAGGAGACCACCGCCGCTCTTGCGGGAATGAGCGAGGGCGCCTTCCGTTGCCGCATTGATATGCCAAAGACCGCTTGGGAGGCGGGGGAAGACCCGACTTTTAAGCTCAGCTTTGGGCTTTTGGATCAAAGCTATGGCTCGGGTCGGCTCATTCTGCATATCGCGAGCGAGGATCTCGCGCTTTCGGAGGAGCTTTGCATCGACGACTACATATATGATATCCACGCCATTGATGGCAAGACTATGCCGGATGTGGCAGAGCTGTCGCTTATCCGCACCAAAGAGGAGGAGAGCTTTGCTTTTGGCAGGCTGTACCTGTACTTTGAGTTTATTCCCGACATCGGCAATACATCCTTCGGGGATGAATGGGCGGATACCTACTATGACGACTGGGACGATTGGGATGATATGGAGCCCGGGGCGGAGGACGACCTTTGGGGCGATCTTTTTACTCGCCACGGGCTTTGGGTGGGCGGATATGCCTGCGCATATGCCATCACTCCCTGCGGTATCAGGCTGGCGCGGCTGGACGTTTCTGCTGATGCGTTTTTTGCCGAAACGGCGATCATGCAGTATAAACAAGGCAAACTGTCGGATGCCGAGATGTGTGATGCCTACTGGAGCTACGCTCTGCCGAGCGGAGTGTATATCCATGCGACCTCCCCGATACTCAGCGGCGGATCCACACTTACGTATATAAGCCCCGGTCTGCGTGCCACTACCCGCCGTGCGGTATCCGATGCCGATGTGCTAAAAATGGTAGCGGAGTGCGGTCCGTTTTATGGCGAGCCGAATGAGGATGCCACCGTTGAGCGTGCCGCTGGGCGCAACCTGGCATTTGCAATACTCTCCGAACTGCTCAGTGAGGGCGTGATCACCGATGCCCAATATGAGGCGGAGATGGAATATGCGGAGGGTGCGCAAAATTATTACACCGCGCCGCCGGCTATCGACCGCGGATTTAAAAAATACAGCAAGCTTATAAAAGAGAATACCTCAACCCAAAACTAAAGCATGAACAACGAACAAAAAATAAATAACACTACCCGGAATATCGATCACGATACGCCGCTGACGACAGAATACGAGCGCGGCTTTTCCTACGAGGTGCACGCCGATATGACAATGTGCGGTCCCGACGGCGCTGTGACACCGCAGGGCTGGCAAAAGCTTGTGGTGGAGATGATAGAACGGCATCTTGAAAATATCGGCATGGGCGAGCGCGAGCTGCTTGAGCGCACAGGCGTTTCCTGGATACTGCTCTCAACGCACGTCCGCCCCGCGCGCACGGTGCGGCTTGGCGAGCATCTTATCGGCCGCACGTGGAACGCAGGGGTAACGCCGCCGATATTTAGGCGCGACCTTGTGTTTTACGGCGCTGACGGTGAATGCGCCGCCGTAGGCGCTACCTATTCCACCCTATTCTCGGCGGCCGAGCGGCGCTTTTGCACCGATAGGGCGTTGATAGAGAGCTTGGCGCTCCCCGTAGGCGAAAAGATAGCCGATGCTCCGCGCCGTGCGCCGAGAGTAGAGAATGCCGTCCCGATCGAGGAGCGCGTGGCACGCCCCTCCATGACGGACAGCATGGGGCATGTCAACAACACCCGCTACGGCGAGTTTGTTTATGATGCACTGAGCGCCGCCGAGCGTTCGCGCATGAGCGAGCTTCACTCCTTTAATATCTGGTTTTACGCCGAGCTGCGCGAGGGCGACAGTTTCCGTGTCGAGCGTGCAACGGCGGGGGAAGATATCATCATACGCGGGTTGCTCGCAGATGGACGTGTCTCATTTGCAGCACGTCTCGGCGGCATATCCGAAAGCTCGAAATAAAAAACTTTTTGAAATATTAAAAACAAAATCATGCATGCCTCTGTGCGCCGATAATCAGCGCACGGGGGCTTTTTACTATTTATGTACAAAAATGAGGGGGATAATGCAATTGCGAATGTGTAAAAAGTCAAAATTTTATTTGACAACTAAAAAACTTTGCAAGTTTGCTTGACTTATAATTGCAAACGTAATATAATATTATTAATTTATTTTATGTCCGATGAAAGGCAGGATACAACTATGGAAAGAGTATATAATTTTTCGGCCGGACCCTCCATGCTTCCGCTTCCGGTACTTGAGCGCGCGGCCGCAGAGCTTGTAAATTACGGAGAGAGCGGCATGTCAGTAATGGAGATGTCGCATCGTTCACCGGACTACGAGCCTATCATCAAGGCGGCAGAGGCATCCCTGCGCAAGCTGATGGATATTCCCGATGATTACGCCGTTATGTTTTTGCAGGGCGGGGCATCAACGCAGTTTGCCGCAGTTCCGCTGAATCTTATGCCGGAGGGCGGCTGTGCCGACTATGTGGTCTCGGGTCAGTTCTCGGGCAAGGCGCAGGCCGAGGCGCAAAAATACGGCGATGCCGCTGTGATCGCAACCTCAAAGCCTGATAACTTCGTTTATGTGCCCAAGGTCAGCCGGGCCGATCTTCGCCCCGGCACTTCCTATCTCCACATTTGCTTTAACAACACGATATACGGTACAAAGTACAACTATATTCCGGATACCGGGGATGTTCCGCTGGTGGCGGATATGTCCTCCTGCATCCTCTCCGAGCCTGTTGATGTTAAAAAGTTCGGCGTCATATATGCCGGTGCGCAGAAGAACGTAGCGCCCGCGGGGCTTACCATCGTTATTGCGCGGCGGGATCTTTTGGGTCATGCCCGATCCATCTGCCCCACCATGCTTGACTGGTCGGTCATGGCGCAGAATGATTCTATGTACAACACGCCGCCCTGCTATAATATCTACATGGCAGGGTTGGTGTTTGACTATCTGCTTGGCGAGGGCGGCCTTAGTGAAATGAAGCTCCGCAACGAGCGCAAGGCGGCACTGCTTTATGATTATCTTGACTCGCAGGATTATTACCTTGCCCCCGTGCGCCCCGAGTTCCGCTCTATGATGAATGTGACCTTTGTGACCGGCAATGCGGATCTTGATAAAAAATTCGCCGCCGAGGCGACAGCGGCGGGGCTTAAAAACCTTAAGGGACATCGTTCCGTCGGCGGCATGAGAGCCTCCATCTATAACGCCATGCCTTATGATGGCGTTGAGGCGCTTGTGGCCTTTATGCGCGATTTTGCAAAGCGCAACCCCAAATAAAATACGAGAGGGAAAGATATGAGCATGAATATTAAGCTTATGAATAAGATAGCCGCGGTCGGCACAGATGTTTTTGACCGCGACCTATACAGCGTTTCGGCGGATATCCCCACCGAGGCGGCGGATGCCGTAATGGTGCGCTCGGCCTCAATGCATGAAATGGAGCTGCCGGGCAGTCTTTTGGCAATAGCGCGTTGCGGCGCGGGCGTTAATAACATACCGGTAGATCGCTGTGCCGAGGCGGGTATTGTGGTCTTCAACACCCCCGGCGCAAATGCGGGAGGTGTTAAAGAGCTTACCCTGTGCGCTTTGGCGCTGGCATCCCGCAATATCACCGGCGGTGTTATGTGGGCGGATGCGCTGACGGGTGACGTGGCGGCGCAGGTGGAAAAAGGCAAATCCGCTTTTGCTGGCGTTGAGTTTTACGGCAAAACGCTTGGTGTTATAGGCCTTGGTGCCATTGGCGGACAGGTGGCAAACGCCGCGCTCTCTCTTGGCATGAAGGTGGTGGGGTATGATCCTTATCTGACCGTTGATGCGGCATGGAAGCTCTCCGGCGGCATAGGTCATGCACACTCGCTTGACGAGGTGTATGCCGCGGCCGACTATATAACACTGCATGTTCCCGCCGTTGCGGCAAACAAGGGGATGATCAACCGCGACAGCATTGCAAAAATGCGGGACGGCGTGAGGATAGTAAACCTTGCGCGTGCCGATCTTGTTGTGGCCGCGGATATCAAGGATGCACTGGCATCCGGCAAGCTTGCATCCTATGTTACCGATTTTCCGACTGCCGAGACAGTTGGTGTGCGCGGTATAGTTAATATTCCGCACCTTGGCGCATCCACCGCGGAGGCCGAGGATAACTGCGCCGTTATGGCCGCCTGCCAACTGAGGGATTACCTGCAAAGCGGTAATATTCGCAACTCGGTAAACTTCCCAACGGTAGAGCTGCCCATGGGCGGCGGCACGCGCGTGTGCGTTCTGCATGCTAATGTTCCCGCCGTTATCGCCAATATTTCGGGCGTTATATCCGAGTACGGTCAAAATATCGAAAACCTTACCAACCGCTCAAAGGGCGATAATGCCTACACGCTTGTTGAGACCACCGGCAAGCTTGATGCAGATCTGGCAGAGAAGGTGGCGAAGAAGATATCCACCCTTGAGGGGATATTCAGAGTGCGCGTGATATGATGTGCCCGGGTCTTGTCACCATCATTGATCAAGCACGAAGGATATAAAACCTAAAAACCTAAAACTAAAGATAAAAAAAGCTCCCCCAAAGAGGCCATCACAGTCTCTTCGGGGGAGCGGCTTTTATAAAAGCCCAAGCTCTTTTTGAATGTAAAATATGGCTATCCCGGCCGCAAAGGATGCAAAATTGGCCGCAAGCGCATAGAGCCATGCGCGAGCCGCACGACCGCGACGGTCGTCAAATTCCGGTCTTTTGATCGTAACTGCTGTATAGACAGCGCCCTCGATCACAAACACCCCTACCTCAAGCAAAAGGTATGCTATCATCATGGTAAGGCAGCCGGATCTGAAATTAATGGCATTAAGTGCGAGGTTCAGGAGCAGCTGTGTCGTCAGGTTCGTGTAAATGATAACGCCGCGCCTGCCCGCCTTAAGATATCCAAACGGCAGGGCTATCAACAGCTCTATGGCAAGTGTCAGCGCAACGCGCCCCAAAAACAGCAGTGCCTCTCGCCCGTAATCATAGCTTTGTCGGCATGTAAGGCCGCCACCCTCGTCTGTCTCCGCCTCATAGTAGCTTGAAAATGCGTACTGCGAGAGTTGCTCGCTCGTGTAAAAGCTCTCGGTCTCGGCATTGTATATCAGCACCTTAAAGCAGTTTGGCGGGTAGTACCCCCAGCGGTAGCTTTCCCGGCTGCTGCAACGCTGTACATTGCCGAGAAAGTAATATCCCGCCTCACTGTAGCCGTGCATCTTTAAAAATGCCGCATGAAGCTCGGGGTCGCTCTCACGAATGCTTTCAAGCTCGTAGGTGGCATGCTCCGCACTCCACGGTCCGTAGCTCTGCGATGTGGAGAGCAGTGTTACGTAAAACTCGCCCGATATGTTTGGAAAGGATATCGTGACCGAGTCCTTGGGCCCGCAATCGGCGGATGCGCCGATGGTGAGCGCGGAGAGCAGTACCGTAGTCAGTATCAGCATTACAAATATCTTTTTTGTGGTTTTGGGGAAATTTAAATTCTTTTTCATGATCTTTTCAAGCCTCCGTGTCGATCTCGGGTGCGCTGTCACTCGGTATCATAAAGCCAAGATAGTATTCAAGCACCCGCATGTCTCCGTGCGTGTAGATATCAGCAAGATATGTCACGCCCTCATGGTCAAATATGGCGGTAAAGTGGTGCGCCCCGAGAAGTGCCGAGTACGCCGCGGAGATCGCCTCATGCCCGCGGTTGAGGCCGCGCTTTTTGTATGTTGCCAAAAGCTCCTCATATTCCGCAAGGATCGCCCCCGCGCCGCCGTCGGGCAGGAAATAGCCCTCATCAGCGTGAGCTATATACCGTACCTCAGTGCCGCCGATGTTCATCACCTCGCCGCGCGTGCGGCATTCGTTTATATAGTCAAGCTCTGTGCGATAGTTGCTTGACGTGCCGTCACCCTCCGCAAAATAATTGGCAAGGAAGGCATCCACTCTGACATAGTCAAGCCCCATGCCGCCAATGCCCGCGGTAGTCCCCTCGCATTTGTAAGCAGTACGGTATTCCACCGAGTTCCAAAGCCGCCGCTCTCCTCTGCCGCCCTCCTCAAAAAACAGGTAAGCGCTCTCGCCTAAGCTGTGGTCAGGGAGGCGCAAAAAGAGCAGATCCTCACATTCATCAACTGATATATACTCGTGCGTTTGCTCCCAACCCGGGTCTCCCGACTGTGCGCCGCCGAATATCAGCGTGAGTATGGGATATGCCAAAAACACAAGGCACAGGCATGCGGCCAGCGGCGGTAGGATATACTTGAGCGCCCGCGCCGCCCGCCGCCGCTTTACGGCACTCGGGGACATTGCCGCCGTGTATTCGCTTATATGGCGGTCCGCAATGCCGCCTATGGCATCAAAAAGTCTTTCCTGTCCGGTCATAGAAGCACCTCTCTTTCTTTTTTGATCGATCGTAAAATCAAGCTCCGTCACAGCGCCACCCCCGCATCCGTCAGTGCTCGGCGCAGATCAAGCCTTGCGCGGTGCAATGCCACCCTTGCCGCGCCCTCGCCAATGCCGATATCGCGGGCAAGAGATGCAATATCCCGCCCCTCAAAATACCGCCCAACAAACAAAAGCCTAACTCGGCGGGGCTGTGCATCCAGCCAAGTATCTATCACCGCAGTGATGGTGGCGCTGTCTTGTTCGGCATCGGGGGAGACGGCAAGTCGGTCGGGCAGACATTCTTCAAGCTCGGAGAGGGATATGTACGCCTCACCGCCTCCGCGTTTTTGCCTCCCCGCCGCGCGAGCGCGATTGATGGCAATGTTCCGCGTTATGCGGCAGATGTATGCCGAGAGCGAGCGAGGTCTTTGCGGCGGGATGGAATTCCAGACCGCCAAAAGTGCATCGTTCAGGCACTCCTCGGCATCCTCATCCGAGCCTAAAAGGTTGCGCGCTATGCGGCGGCAAAGTGCGCCAAAGCTCTCCGCCGCCGCGTTGAGCCCTGCCTCATGACGCTCGTATATAAGCTCTGTCATCTGCATCTCATCCATCTCATCGCCCCCTCACTCTATATGACAACTTTTTTTGCGCTTTGTTACTTTAATTATATCATAAAAACGCAAAAAAACAATTTCTTTTTTCTCCCCTTTGTGATATAATTATATATGTGGTTCACAAGTGCCCCGCCGCCGATCCGTTTGGTCGGCGTTGGCTTTTTTCACGACTGTTGAACCATCAACCATCGTTCCATCGATCCCCAAAAAGGAGATATAAGCAATATGAATAAAAACGAAAATACAGGCGTGCCGGTCGGTGCGGCGGATATTTTGCGCGAGCTTACCGAGCTTCGCCGCGAGGTGGCGTATCACTCAAAAAAATACTATGTTGACGATGCGCCCGAGATCTCGGATTACGAATATGACATGCTCTACCGCCGCCTTGAGGAGCTTGAGGCGGCGCACCCTGAATATTTTGATCCCGCCTCTCCCACACAGCGTGTGGGCGGCGCGCCCCTTGAAAAGTTCCTGAAAGCGGCGCACCGCGTGCCGCTGACCTCCCTTACCGATGTTTTTTCCTATGACGAGCTTGGTGCATATCTTGAGGGGGCTGAGGGACAGCTGGCGGCCGCAGGTATGACCCCGCTTTGGTCGGTCGAGCCTAAGATAGATGGTCTTTCGGTTGCGCTGACATACGAGCGCGGCGTGCTCGTGCGTGGAGCTACGCGCGGTGACGGCAATATCGGCGAGGATGTTACTGCAAATATCAAAACGATCTATTCTATCCCCATGCGCCTGCCGGAGGAGCTTGATATCACCGTTCGCGGTGAGGTATATATGCCGCGGCGGGTATTTGAGGCGATAAATGCCGCGCGCGAGGCGAATGGACAAGCTCTTATGGCAAATCCGCGCAATGCGGCGGCGGGGTCTTTGCGCCAGCTTGACCCCAAGATCGCCGCCGAGCGCCGACTTGATATCTTTATCTTCAACCTCCAGGAAGGCAGCCCGTGGGCGGACGGTCACGAGGCTACGTCACATGATGAGTCACTTAAAAGGCTCGGTGAGCTTGGCTTTCCCGTCATTGCCGAGCGTGCCATGCTTGCGGGGCGGGAGGCGATAGTTGAGCATATAAAGCGGATAGGCGAGCTGCGCGACAGCCTGAAATACGATATTGACGGCGTTGTGATAAAGCTTGACAGCTTTGAGGGCAGGCGTTATCTTGGCGAGGGCACAAAAACACCCAAGTGGGCAGTGGCGTATAAATTCCCGCCCGAGACCAAGACCACAAAGCTTTTGGATATCACTATAGCTGTAGGCAGGACAGGCGTGCTGACCCCTGCGGCGGTGCTTGAGCCTGTGCGCTTGGCGGGAACTACCGTCAGCCGCGCGACTCTCCATAATCTTGATTTTATCCGCGAGCGCGGTATAATGATAGGCGACACCGTGGCGGTGCGCAAGGCAGGGGATATCATCCCCGAGATCGTTGAGGCATGTCCCGCGCGGCGTGACGGCAGTGAGCGCCCCTTTGAAATGCCAAGCCGTTGCCCCTCCTGCGGCGAGCCTGTGGAGAGGGACGAGTGCGGCGGCGTTGAGGGCGCGGCGTATCGATGCACTAACGCGGCCTGCCCGGCACAGCTTTCGCGCAGTCTTGAGCATTTTGCCTCAAAGGGCGCTATGAATATTGAGGGGCTCGGGCCGCAGATAGTTGAAACACTTATATCCGCTGGTCTGGTCAAGACCGCGGCGGATCTTTACGATCTGCGGGCGGAAGATCTGTCTCCGCTTGAGCGTATGGGTGAGCTTTCGGCGCAAAATCTTGTGCGTGCGATAGACAGATCCCGCTCCGCGGGGCTTGAGCGGCTGATATATGCGCTGGGCATCAGAAATATCGGCGAGGTAGCCGCGGCGGCCATGGCGGCACGCTTTGGCGATCTTGATTCCTGCATTGCCGCCGACTTTGACGAGCTTTGCGCCATCGAGGATTTTGGCGCGGTAACGGCGGAGTGCGTTATAAACTTCTTTTCTCATCCGCAAAATATCGAGCTTTGTCGCAGGCTTGCGGCGGCGGGAGTGCTCTGCACGGCTACCGCCAAGCGTACTGACGATTCCATGGCGGGGCGCACTTTTGTTTTGACAGGGACTCTGCCCACTATGACCCGCGATGAGGCATCGGCTCTCATAAAGGCGCACGGCGGAAAGGTCTCAGGCTCTGTTTCAAAAAAGACCTCATATGTCGTGGCGGGCGAGGAGGCTGGCTCAAAGCTTCAAAAGGCGCGTGATCTCGGTGTTAGCGTGATAGATGAGGCGGCACTGCTTTTAATGCTCGGCGAAGCTCCGAGAGAGTGATAATATGATAAAACCAAAAAAACCGGATCATCCGCGACGCAGGTCGTCGCGGATGATCCGGTTTTTATGTCTTGTCTGTCTTTGGGTCAATCAAGATATCCGAGTCTGAACAAAAGCTCGGCGTTCAGCACCGCACCGCCTGCCGCGCCGCGGAGTGTGTTGTGGGATAGCCCAACAAACTTCCAATCAAACAGGCTGTCGGGGCGCAAACGGCCTGCAGAAACACCCATACCGCCGTAAAGCATGCGGTCACGTGCGGCCTGCGGGCGGTCATCCTCATCAAAATAGGTAATAAAACGGCTCGGTGCGCTGGGCAGTTCAAGCTCCTGCGGCAGACCGCGGAAGTTCGCCCAGCGGTCAAGTATCTCCTCCTTGGTGGGGTTGTGCTCAAAGCTTACAAACACCGCCGCGGTGTGTCCGTCGGTTACAGGCACTCTAATGCACTGCGTGGTGATAAGCGGTGACTCGGCGGGAACGATCACACCATCGCGAACATCGCCCCAAATGCGCAGGGGCTCGCGCTCGCTTTTTTCCTCCTCGCCGCCGATGTAGGGGATAACATTGTCAACCATCTCCGGCCACTCGTTAAAGGTCTTGCCCGCGCCGGATATCGCTTGATAGGTCGTTGCCACTACGTTTTTAATGCCAAACTCGCGCAGGGGGGAGAGCATGGGGACATAGGACTGTATCGAGCAGTTGGGCTTTACCGCAATAAAGCCGCGGCGCGTGCCCAGGCGTGCGCGCTGGTGCGCTATGACCTCGGCGTGTGATGCGTTGATCTCGGGCATTATCATCGGTACGTCGGGCGTCCAACGGTTGGCGGAGTTGTTGGATATTACCGGCAACTCGTGACGGGCAAGATCCTCCTCAAGTGCCAGTGTGTCTGCCTTGGGCATGTTAACGGCGCAAAAAACAAATTCAGCACGCTTGGCTATCTCGTCACCGTCCGCGGCATCGATCACCGTCATGTTGGCAAATTTTTCCGGCATCGGCGTTGCCATCTTCCAGCGGCTGCCAACCGCCTCGCGGTAGCTGCGCCCCGCCGAGCGTGCGGAGGCCGCGAGAGCGGTGACCTCAAAATAAGGATGATCTGCAAGCAGTGTTAAAAAACGCTGACCTACCATTCCGGTCGCGCCGACCACACAGCAGGATAATTTTTTCATAATAAATATACCACAGCTCTCGCCGTGGCGAAAGCTCCCTTTCTTTTTGTCTTGGGAAGATAAAATGATCTCGCTCGCACTCGGGCGAGTGCGAGCATTGCGGGATCACCGCAAAAAAGATATATAATATAATATCACAAATCAAGCAAAAAATCAATAGCATAAAGCACAAAAATGCAGGATTTGATATTCAAAAATTCATTTTCTTGCGTTTTTCAGCTTCATATAGTCGTTGTATACCACATTTTTGGAGACATGGCGCTCGTCAGCCGCCGTTTTTATGGCATCTCGCTCGCACATCCCCGCCGCTATGTAATGGGCGGCGTGCTCGGCGGGAGTCATATCGAGCCAAAACGCCTCACACTCCGCGGCATCTGCGGCGCCCTCGATAACCAAAACATACTCGCCGCGCGGCTCTTTGCTATTATAATATTCCACCGCCGCATCAAGTGTCAAACGCAGTACCTCTTCGTTTAGCTTTGTAAGCTCGCGGCAAAGTGATATCCGCCGACCGCCGCCAAACGCCGCGGCAAGGTCGGTAAGTGTCGTGCGCAAGCGGTGCGGCGCTTCGTGCAGGATCAGTGTACGCCGCTCGCGGCACAGCTCGGCTATCCTTTCCCGCCGCTCACGTCCCGAGGCAGGCAAAAATCCCTCAAAGGCAAAGCGGGAAGTAGGCAGGGCGGAGATGGTCAGCGCGGTGATACCCGCGCACGCACCGGGCAGGGAGGTAACAGTCACGCCCGCCTCGGCGCACAGCCGTACAAGATCCTCGCCCGGGTCTGATATGCCGGGTGTGCCGGCATCGGTTATAAGCGCACAGCTTTCGCCGCCGCACAGTCGTGCCACTATCTCCGGCCCGCGCGTGGCTTTGTTATGTTCATGATAGGATATCATGGGGCGGGATATTCCAAGCAGGGATAACAGCTTGCCCGAGTTTCGCGTGTCCTCGGCGGCAACTATATCCACCTCGGTCAGCACCTTCACTGCGCGGTATGTGATATCCGACATATTTCCGATGGGTGTCGCCACAAGATAAAGCACTCCCGGCAGAACTTTGTTGCGCTCGCCGCTCTCAAATATGTCGGTAGTAGTTTTTCGGTTATCCATTTTAATTTTAAATTCCTTTCATGTCTTTCCCGCTGTGCCGCCGCGCGGTACGCCGGCATATAATATAACTGATAGTTATGATAGTGCGTGCCGCGGTCGGCGCGGGGAGGAGTATGATATGTTCAAAATATACATAGATCAGGGGCATAACCCGCAAAATCCCAATGCAGGGTCAGAGGGGAATGGTCTGCGGGAACAAGATATAGTATACAACATTGGGCAGGAACTTGCAAGTCTTTTACGCACAAATAATAATTTTGATGTAAGACTTTCTCGCCCCACCCCCACAACACAGCTCGGTAACAGCAACTCGACCTCCCTTGCCGCGCGTGTGCGGGATGCCAATGATTGGGGCGCGGATGTATTTTTGAGCCTGCACACCAACGCCGCGGCTGACCCTGCGGCAAGCGGCAGTGAGGTGCTGGTGTTTCGTCAGCCCTCGGCGGCGGCAACGCTTGGGCGTGGTATACTCGGCTGGCTCTCGCGGCTTACGGGGCTGCGCGACCGCGGGATAGTTACAAGATCCGGGCTTTATGTTTTGCGCAAAACGGCCATGCCCGCGCTGATCGTGGAGCTTGGATTTATCACAAGCCCGGTTGATTCCGCCCTTATGCGCGATGACGGAGAGCTGTTCGCCGAGGCGGTGTATAACGGAATACTTGAATACTTCGGCCTTTTATGAGCGAAAAAAGCAGGCTTTTTTGACGTTTTGCGATTAGATTCAAAGACCTCGGTATATTAGATATATAACTAACAAGTTAGAAGTGTATCTAATATAAAAGCCAATAAACAACCGATGCGAATCGAAACAGCGCTGTATTGCCTCAAAAAAGGTCGTTTTGAAGTTTAGTGTGCGCCGAAAAGTAAATAATGTTTACCCGTGCGTATAACGCAATATTGCGCCGATATTTTATAAAACAGTGCCTGATGGTGATACCCATACCGTGTGAATGAGATCCCGCATTGCCCGGCGGTCATTAATCCCTTGGCGAACAGCAGCGGAAGAATAGCGCGATATGCCCCTCCTTCACAGCCGCGCGCTGTGTGCGTGTCTCGGGCGGTGAAACACCGTCGATAGCTCTCCCATTCTTGCGGATGATCTGCGGTGTGCGGAGCTGTCGGCCGTTCGCTCGCCTGTTTTAGGGTATATTTGAGGGGCTGTCGCTTACGCGACAGCCCCATGGGTCGTATTTAATTATTCACTTCTTGCCTTTACTTTAGGAAGCCTTTGTGGTAGCCGCGCCCGTCATATTGGAGGCTGCTGTTCTGTTGATCGTAGCAGTGCCTACGGTGTAGGGCAGGGAGAGGGTGATCGTATCTCCGCTCGTACCTGATACATAGACCTCTTTAAAGTTGGGGTTGGATTTAGTGTCAGTAACAGCCACGTTGTAGGATTTTGTTTTATAGTTGGGGTATCCCTTGCCGCCCTGCGGCCAAAGTACTGTGGAGGGCAGCATCTTGCGGTATGCCATCTCAACGCCGCCGTTGTTGCCCCATGTGGTGTAACCGTGGTGCGCCAGCTGAACGATATCGCTCTTAAGATAGTCACCAAATGCCTGGGTCGCGGCCTGCATGGCGTTACCGGTGGCATCTCCCGTGATCATTATCACGGTATCCTGGATGGTGGTCTTGATGATAAGGGATGTAGTGTTAAATGCGTTACAGGTCTTGGGACCAAAGCTTTCGATGGTGTACATTATCTCAAGCTTTGCATCTGCAAAGTAGTAGACCTCGCCAACATGGACTGTGCGTACCTTTGCACCAAGGGCAGATGCCGCAGTGTAAACGTTGGAATATCCGCCGCCCTCGCCGCTTGACCAGTTGTCCTTGTATGCGGACATAGCCTTTTCACGCTCGGTGTCGGAGATGAAGTTTACAAGGAAGTTTTCAACCTTCATAGTTTTAAAGGTGTCGCTTCTGCCTGCTATCATGCCGGAGTGGTCGCCGTGCGCGTGTGTGATTATCCATGCGGCAATTCGAATGTTCTTGGGGTTGGTCTCATATTCCTTGGCCTGCTCGCGGATCTCTTTGTAGAGGTTCGAGGCGCATTCAGCGCGGTTAAAGCCGCCGTCAACAACGATAAAGCTGCCGTCCTCAAGACGAATGAGGAGGGAGAGACCGTTGGAGGAGTAGGAGCCGTCGCTCTTTTTGTACTCAAGGCCGAGCATGGTGATCTGCGATGTGGTCACCTTTTTATAGGACTCGGGAGCGGTGGTGATGGGATCTGTCAGCGGCTCGATGATCAAGCGCGCAGAGGACTCGTAATCATAGTAGCCCGCGGTCAGTGTGTAATCGGCATTTCTGTATGTTGCAAACTTGTTGGAGGTTATCGCGTTTGTGGTGGAGCAGGTGTAGCCCGCATCGGTGAGCTTTGTAAGGTACTTATCAAACTCATCCATGTTTGTCTTTTTGATGATTATCTCATCTACCGAGTTACCGGCCTTGTAGTAAGCGCTGAATGCTCCGCCCTCGTAGGTGGGGATGGCGGATATGCGCTTGGCAGAGGTTGCGCTGAAGCTGAGATCCTCGGATTTGAGGGTCACGCTCTTTGTCTCGGTATCGGTACCGTCGATGATAAGATCGACAAGTCTGTTTGCGGCGGCGGTGTAACCGCTGTCGGTGTAAGCGGCAACCACTATCTTGTTGCCGACCGGCTTTACAAGGTAATCGCCGTAGCCGAGGCCTTCAAAAATGCCATCGCTCTCCTCGTAGGCGGTCGCGCCTACCAGGATCTCAAGTGTGCTTGAGTCATAGCTCTGACCGGGCATGAGGAAGTCCTCCTCAAGCATCAGTGTGTCGGCGTATTCAAGGGTGATGCCAAAGCGATCGGTAACGACAGAGTTGATCGTGTCGCGGATCATCTTGGCAGCAGTGACCTCGGGCGTAGCGGTGCTCGAGTCGTTGGTGGGGCGAACCACGCGAACGACTTTGATCTCGCCGTTCTTTACCAGCTCATAGGATTCGGGCAACAGCTCGGCGGTCGTTTCGTCTGACGGCGCCTCGGTGGTGTCGGTGGGATCCTGGGGATCCTGAGGCTTGCAGGAGCAGAACACCATTGACAGTGCCAAAAGCATTGCCAGCAGTGCGGCGGCAAGCCACAGCTTTTTGTTATTTTTCATTGGGGTTATCCTTTCTGCACCGTCCGGATGTTAGTCGGGGCGAAAAACGGTGCTTTGGCGCTCCCGGCAAATTATTTGCCGCATGATATGCGGCTGTGCATTATTGCGGCCACGGCCCTGCCGCGACCTTAATTTTAGGTATAAATATTATACCAGTTTGTGCTGTAACTTTCAAGCCGATATAAGGATCTTTTATAAGCTTTGGCGCAAAATTAACCTTGAGTTAATAAACAAAATCATGTTAGGTAAAACTTTTTCAAGTAACGGGCGGTCGAAATGGCAACAAGTCGGCCGTCTCTCTCCCGCGCTTATTGTACAGAATGCACAATCCACGCCGCGGTGCGGAATATCGCCCGCTCGGGCGGATGTTGCGTGGGAATATATATAAATATATTTGGAGGGTGTTTTTAATGGCTGATGGAATAGTGACATCCGCAGGGCTTTCCGACCCGCGGCTTGAGGGGGAATATCTGTTCTCGTATGTCTCGCGCCGTGCGCGAGAGCATGCGGGCGTGCTTTTGGATCTTGGCGTTGGGGATGTAACGCTTCCCCTGCCGCGAGTGATGGCAGGGGCGCTGGTCGCTGCCGCGCGTGAGATGGGAAGTGTGCGCGGCTTTCGCGGATATCCGCCGTGCGGCGGGTATGATTTTCTGCGCCGCGCGGTGGCGCGGCATTATCTTGATGGCGGTGTTGAGATCGACCCGCAGGAAGTATACATATCCGATGGCGCCAAGCGAGAGCTGGCGGATCTGCCGCGCCTGCTCGGGCACACTTGCGCGTATATTCCGAACCCCACATATCCCGCGTACCGAGATGTAAATATCGCGCTCGGTAATGAGATACGCACAATGTCCTGCGGGGAGGATGGCTCACTGCCGATGCCGCGTGCCGAGTACAGCTGTGGGATATATTATATCTGCTCGCCCTCAAACCCGACCGGTGCGGTGTATGACACAGCCGCCCTTGCCGCGTGGGTGGCGCACGTGCGGCGGGTGCGCGGGCTTATCATATTCGATGCGGCGTATGCCGACTATATCCCGGCGGAGGATACGGCTCATCCGCGCACCATCTATGCGATAGAGGGTGCGAGGGAGTGTGCGGTGGAGGTGGCATCCTTTTCAAAATCTGCGGGATTTACAGGTCTGCGGTGCGGTCATACCGTCATTCCGCGTGAGATAAGGGTGGGCAGGGGCGGCCGCGCCGACGGTATCAGCAAAGCCGCCGAGAGCATGAGCCTTGCTCGGCTTTATGAGAGATACCGTTCGGTCTCCTCAAACGGTGTGGCGTATCCGGTACAGCGCGCGGCGGAGGCGGCACTTACCGAGGCGGGCAGGGCGGCAGTGCGCGAATGTGTTGAGTATTATCTTAAAAATGCCGCTCGGCTCGCCCGAGCGCTTGATGGCGCGGGGATAGCTCACGCGCCTGTGGGGGCAAGTCCGTATCTTTGGGGGCAGTGCCCTGCGGGATATGATTCGCGCGGTTTTTTTGACTATCTGCTTGATGAGGCGGGCATCCTGTCCACGCCCGGTGCGGGGTTCGGTGATGGTGGGGAGGGGCATTTCAGATTATCCGCCTTTGCTCCGCGCCGCGTGATAGATGCCGCCGCGGAGAAGCTTGTGGGGCTGTCCTTTTGATGCGGTGCAAAACAGAGCGGTAAAGAAAAAATAAAAAATTTTTCTATTAGGGGTTGACAGCCAACTGTGTCGGTGGTATAATACAGTTACTGTACTAACCGAGTGACACAGTTTGCGGGCGGTACGGTGAAAAAACGGGGGTGTGGATATGGTATCCTTTGAGGGCTTTGTGCCGCGTGACGGCGCGCCGATATATTTGCAGATAGTGGGGCATATAAAAAGCGGCATTGTGTCCGGCGAGATAGCAAGCGGGGAGGAACTGCCGTCGCGGCGAGTGCTGTCGGCGTTGCTCGGTATTAACCCCAACACGATACAAAAGGCCTACCGCATGCTTGAGGATGCGGGGCTGATCGAATCCCGCGCGGGAGCTAAAAGCTATATGTCCTTTGATGCCGACGCGGCCGCCGAGGTGCGGCGCGAGCTTGTTGCCGCGCATGTTGGCGAGACGGTGGCGGGACTTCGCGCACTGGGGCTTGAAAAGGAAACGGCCCTGCACCTTATTGCCGAGGCTTGGGAGAGCGGCGGCGAGGAGCCGTTATGATGGCTTTGCGGCAAAACTGCCGTGAATGATCAAATAGACAAAAGACAAAAGACAAAAGAAAGGCAACGGCCGCCGCGCGGCGGGCGGATATATAATAAAATGAAAAAATTCACCTCATCCATCGGGCTTTTTGCCCGCAGCACGCTTTGGCGCGTGCTGATAGTTTTAGTCATCTCGGCGGTGCTTCAACTGCTTATGTGGGGGCTGGAGTTTAGGTCTTCCATGCGTGCATATAATGAGGCACGGCTTGACATGCCAACCGTTGAAAAGCTTGTTGATCGCGGCGCGGCTAATGCAATATTCAAGCTAACGCTTACGGCCATAACGGTGATCCTCTGCTTGCCCGGGGCGAGCAGGCGCAGTCATACCGAGTACACGCTCGGGCGGCTGTCTGTCTCCGAGCGCGAGGTATTCTTCTGCCAAGCCGCGTATAACGCCGCTGTTTATCTTTTGCTTTTTGCGGCGCAAACGGCCCTGCTGTTTGCCATGGTGCTTATATATCGCACCCTCGCCCCCGCCGAGAGCGTAGCGCCGAATATCGCTTACATCGCCTTTTACCGCAACCGGTTTATGCATTCTATCCTGCCGCTTGAGGACGTGCGGCTGTGGATACGCAATATCGCTCTTGTTTTGATACTTGCGCTCTCAACGGCGGAGTTTCCGTATCTGCGGCGGCGCGGGCGTATGTCGGCCACTCCCATCGCGGTGCTTGGCTGTGTTTGGGTGTTCTTCAGCAGTGAGATAGGCTCTATCGGTCAGTTGGTGGCGGCAATATCCGGCTTGCTTGTGGTGGGCGGCGTTGTGGCGTGCAGCTTAACACTTGATAAAAGGCGGGAAGATGAGTATCGGGAGGAGAATGTGTGATGGATGCAAATGTCAATGTCAATGCAAATAACGATCATAAACTATCGCTCGGCGAAAAAATGACCACTCGACTCAAGGAGTGGCGGCGCCGCTATGCTCCGCCGGGAATGACGGATGAGAGCGAATGGGCATCATTTATCTTTTACTGTTTCGGCGCGGTTGCGGCGGTGGTGATCATCTTTACAGTGCGCTATGCCAATGCATATAACGTGCTTCGCGTGTATATCGAAGATAACTGCGGCGATGCGGGCGGTGCGAAGATGGCAAGCTTTTGGTCGCTCATGCCACCATGGATGTTATGGAGCATCATCCTTTGTCTTGTCCTGTCGGTTGAGGCGGGGCATATCCTGCGCCGCCTGTTTTATCTCAGGCAGGGGAGCATGAGCATCTATACCCTGCGCCGCCTGCCGCAGCGCGGCGAGGTGTTGCGGCGGGTGACGGCCATTCCGCTTGCAAGGTGCGTGTGCACCACGGCTGTAATTGCGCTCACCCTGCTTTTGTGCTATGCCGCGTATCTGCTGATAACTCCTGCGGCGTACCTTGTGTGAGCATAAAAGATCCTAAAACGGAGGTCAATAAATAACATGCTTAAGATAAATGAACTTTCAAAAAACTACGGAACAAAACGCGCGCTGGATAGAGTATCGCTTGAACTTCCGCGCGGCGAGATAGTGGGTCTGTTTGGTGAAAACGGTGCGGGCAAGAGCACACTTATGAAGTCGATACTCGGCTTTGTGTCGTACAGCGGCGAGATCACACTGGATGGCAAGCCGATAACGCGCAAAAATATTGCAAAGCTTTCCTTTGCCACCTGCGAGCATTCATTTTTTCCCGATCTGAGCGCCGCCGGTCACCGCGATTTTTACCGTGCGCATTTTGCTTCATTCTCCGAAAAACGCATGCTGGGGCTTATGGAGTTTTTCGGGCTTCCCATGCACAGGGCGGTGGGGCGAATGTCAACAGGTCAGCAAAATCAGTTTGAGGTCATTTTGGCACTCTCGCAGGGTGCGGATTATATTTTAATGGACGAGCCGTTTGCGGGCAACGATATCTTTAATCGTGAGGATTTTTACCGTCTGCTGCTTGGCATTCTCGAGCCGCATGAAACACTGTTGCTCTCCACCCACCTGATCGAGGAGGTGTCGGAGGTAGTGGGTCGCGCTGTAATGATACACCGCGGCAGGATAGTTGACGATATAACGGTCGGTGAGCTTGAGGAACGCGGCGAGGGGCTGGTAGATCACATCAAATCGGTGTGGGGATACCGCTCGGACAGAGTTGCGCGTGCGCTGGGCGCGATAGCACCCGATGGTGATGACACGCGGGAGGCAACAAAATGAGGCGCACACTTGCATTTTTGATGGTGCTTTTACTGCTTGCGGCGGGGAGTACGGCTTATATCGGCGGGACGGTCTATGCCGAGCGCGAGCAAGTTGAGATATACGAGCGGGCGATAGTAGGGGATAGCTCCTTGGCCGCAGGGCTGGGTGTCTCCTTGCTTTCTGAATACTCCGATCATCTGTTTTGGAACACCTCATATACCGTCGGCAGTGCCGAGTGTGATACCGAGCTTGAATTTTCCGCCTCGCCCAAACAAGTCCTAACGCCGATCAGCTACGACGGAGCGGGGATCGGGGTGAATTACATCTACGGCGTTGTGACGGATACGCCGATCGAGGAGCTTTCCGGCATATCACGGGCGTACCGCGAGCTTTACGAGGATACGCCGGTCGGCGGCTCGCTTGAGCGCGTGGTGCGCATGGCCGATTATTACGACTATTATCCCATAAAGGTCGATATATCTCTGCCCGGCACATATTGGTCGGCGGGCGTTGTTTTTCAGTTCAAGGATCGGGCCGACTACCCTGCCGAGGCAGAGGTGTGGGATAAATTCAACAGTTTTTTTAAGATCCCCGTGAATGAGGCGGATTACTGCACCATAGGTGTCACTCGTGACGAACGCGGGCAGTCTGTGGGGGTATCAAGCGGACATGGCGTTGAGCCGAACCTTTATTCTATCTCGACCTACACCGCATCGCGTTGCTTCTTTTCGATAGATATCAAATACAGCGATGGCCGGGGCGGCACCAATGATTTGGACACAAGCCTCATCCCCGGTGGGTACGGCATATATGCATTTGACTACGAGCGTGTATGGGATGAGCCTGCAAGCTCCTCGGGCGTTGTCCAAACGGTGTACGATCCCGAAAAGGGCACCGGCATAGATGCAGATTCGCTTGCATGTGTTTATCCACTGTCGCGTGATGTGTCGGTGCGCGGTATGGCAGTCAGCCCCGACGAGCGGGAGCTGTGGCTACTCACAGAGGAGGACGGCGTTTCAGTGTTTACGGTGATCGATATAGAGAGTATGACCGACATTGCGCGGATAAGCTTGGGCGAGACAGAATACTACGGCTTTTATCCGTCAGGCCGGCATGTGGTCCTTTATGGCGGCAGTTATGATGCCGGCAGGAAGATAGCGCTTGTCTCCATGGATGATTCCGGGCGGCCGTCCCTTGTGCTGAATGGTGACCGCTGCGCTCTGCCCCGCTATAATTACTATGATATGTCTCACTCATCAAAAAGCAGCTTTGACGGCAAGCGGTTGGCGATACTTAATTACCTTTATGATGAAAATGGGGTCATGACCTGCGGTTTTACACTTGAGGTCTACACAACGGACGGCGGGACTTATTACGGCGAATATCTTTGCAGCCTTGCGCGCTGTGCCTCAACAAACTACAACGATAATTGCAATATCGCCCGCCTTGAATTATTGGAGCCTTAAGGCGGGCGCGGCTGACTGCCGTATTGCCGCAGATCATTTTTATCGCATATCTATTGACAAACGATAGTAAAATGCGTGTAATATAAATGAAAGGTGGTGTTAATATGGCACAGGCAAACGTAAATATCCGTATGGATGAGGAGACAAAGGTCGCCTTTGATAAGTTTTGCAATGAGATAGGGCTGTCGGTCAGCGCGGCATTCAATATCTTTGCAAAGACGGTTGTGCGAGAGCAGAGAATACCGTTTGAATTGTCAATAGAAAAGCCGAATGCCGAGACCTTAGCGGCTATGCGCGAATATGATGATATGAAGTCGGATCCCCGAAAATATAAAAGATATTCAAGCTTTAAAAAGGCAATGAGCGAGGCGCTTGATGAGACTTGACGACTGACCTCTCCCGAACCGGCACGCACAGTGATCTGTTTTAGATAACATCGGTCACCTGAATAATAAAATACCGACACCCAACCCGGGGACTTCAGCCCTTGGTGTGGTGTCGGTATTTTTGTTGTGGTTTTTATTATTTTACCCGCACGCGGACGTGTGCATCAAATGCCGAGGTCGCGGACCTTGCTCGGCAGGCGATGCCACAGTGTGTCTATGGCATAGTAGGATGCCACCGCAAAGGCCGTGCCGAGTATAGCGCCCGCTATAACGTCGGTGGGGTAGTGTATGAAGAAATAAAGCCTTGAAAACGCAATAAGGCAGGCAAGCACGAGCGCGCCTGCGCCCCATTTTTTGTTGCAAAGGAATATTCCAAACGCTCCCTCAAAGGATGCAAGCGTGTGGCCTGATGGGAAAGAGGCATCATGCGGCGGTGTGATCAGCAGTGTTGCGCGGGTCACTATGGGTTCCCACGCCGCATTGTCATAGGGGCGAATGCGGCCGATGAGCGGTTTTAGTATCCCGTTGCCGAATATCAGCCCCAGTATCAGTGCACCGCCCATTACAAGACCTGTTTTGCGGGTCTTTTTAAATATCAGCAAAACGGCGGCCAGTGCTATCCAAAACCATCCGGCATCGGCAAGGTGAGTCAAAAACTCAAAAATGCTGTCAAGGATGGACGTGTGAAAATGCTTGTTTATATAGTTGAGTATTGAATAATCAAAGCGATATATTGCATCCATGCCGTTACCTCCGTCAGTTGTTTTGAATGTCGTAGATCAGCCATACACCATCCACTAGGCGCATAAGCACGGTGGAATCGATAGCGTTGTCCCACTCGGGCTTTTCATCCGAGCCCATCATCGGGTCGTTGACCTCAAGCAGTACCTGTGTCATCTTAATGTGACAGCTTATCTCTGTCTTTTCTTCATTTAGATACTTATACTCGTCATCCGCAACATCGTCAAAGCGGTAGCCCTTGTGCTGCCACACAAAGGTGGAGGGGTTGGTTCCCGCTATCGATCTTAAAAACTCGCAGTTAGGAACAAAATATTTGTTGCGCTGTGCCGTGGTGGCATCGTATTGCATCCATCTGGCGTACATTTGAAGACCCTCTACCGCCTTGCCCGCAAGCATAGTGCGTATCTCCTCGCACTCGCGCTGTAGGCGTTCCTCCTCGGCGCGGCGCTCGTCCTCTATCTTTTGGTTGTAGCTTTGAACCAAGCGGTCTATGTAGTCGCCGTCGGCTCGCCATGAGGCTTTCTCCGCATCCTGCTGCAGGGTGTATTCAACACTGCCGTCGGCGGATGTTACCGTCACGGTCGGAGAGGCATAAAGCCCACCAACAAAATAGTTTTGCATCGTGCGGGCGGATTCGTCCCCCGCGGGATAATACACCTGCTCCGCAAGCACGACCGGGTCACCAAAGCGATATTCCTCGCTAAGTGCGGTGCCGTTTACGCTGACGGTGGAGTTTATCGGTGCATAGATGCTCGCACCCTTTGCCGGCGCAAAGCTTATGCGTATCCTGCCAAGGGTGTAAAGCGGCTCGCCTGTTGCCTTGTTCACCTCGCCTGTTTTCACAAGGGTGAAGTCTGCAATGCTTTTGCCGTTTACCGATACCGTGTATTTCAGCGTTCCTATCTCGGCGGATATCGCCTTGTTGAGCGACCACGCGGAGGGGTCTGCCTCGCCGTACAGCTCTCTCATATAGGCAACTACCGCCGCCCTGTCCTCAAAGTCGGAAAGCGCAAGATTTGTGGCATTTGCCGCTATCGTCTCATAGTCGGTAAAATACTCGCCGAATATCCGCTCCGCCTCATGCTGCGGCTGTATCGATTCGTATTCCTCAAGATATCCGCCGACCTTTGAGAGCAACACCGCCCACACGATCATAACAACAAGTATCACGGTAAGCCATACCATCCAAAATATCAGCCCGCGGCCGATCTTGGGCTTTTCCGCACCGGAGGTGTTGATGCCTATCGGGCGTTTGTCCTCTGGTACGCGGCGGCGAACGGTGGTGATCCCCGCGCCTGCGTTTGAGCCAGAGCTTTTGGTGCTTTGAGCGGCCTTTGTTTGGAGGGTGGGGCGGTTGCCCGAATTATCAGATCCGTTTTGCATCATGATGCACCTCCTACAACAAAGTATGTCGGAATGCGCCGCGGCGTGGTAAATGCCTTGTATTTGTTTACAAGACCCATCTTTTGATAGTCGTCAAGCTCATCCATGTTGTAATTATATATATTGTAGTAATCGCGGTAGTACATCATGGAGGATGACCCGCCGTCAAGCATTCCCGCAGTTACGGCGCCGTAGCTGAGCATAAGCTGTGTAATGTCAGAGAATGTCGCCCCCGGGCTTGCCGCGGTGCGGCCGTCGGTCACAACAAATATCACCGTGCCGTCCTCGCACTGGCCTATTGCAGTGCGCTGTGAGTTTGCCACATCGCCAAGCTTTGGCGATACAACGGCGCCGTCAACTATCAGCGAGTTGCCGGTCTGGAAGCAACAGCCGTCGCGAATGCCAAGCTCCTCCGCCTGTGCGCGGGTAAGCTTTTCGGTCACGACCAAGCGGTCATTTTTATCAAAGCCCATGAATGTGCTGGTAACGCCGTCATTCCAAAGGCAAACGCCACCTGAATATGTAATGCCTATGGGCTTGCTGCCGTTGCCGCCGCCTGTGGCGGTATCGGGATACGCGCCGCCGTTTATCATCAAAACCGCATTGTCGCGCTCGGCAAGATCCCAAAAGCGAATGCCCGGCGCACTGCCCTTAAAATCGCTTGATGTGGCGGTGTAAACGCGGGAGGGGTCCTTGATCAGCGCAACATAGGCGCGGCAGTGTGCAAGCACTACCTCCTCATAGAATATACCGTCCACAGCGCGTGACCAATCTACCACGCGCACCTGCTCATCGTCACCGGAGGCGGGGAGCGTTACCACGTCCCTGTGTTCGCCCTCGTCGTTGAACCATATGCGCTCCACTATCTCCTGCTCGGGGTCGGATACGGTGGGTTCTTCCGCCGCGGCAACGCCGAGTATCTCATCTATCACATCCTGCGAGAGCACCAGCCCCGGCGCCCACTTTGTGGCACTGGCCTGCATGGCCATGTTTACCAGCATATCGCGAAAGCTGTTGCTGGGGCCGTGCGCTATCGAGTATGCCAGCGTGTACACCAAGGCAAGCAGAAGTGCCAGTGTGAGTAATATCGAAATAAACACACGGGCTATCACTCCGCCCACGCTCACGCGGGATTTTCCTTTTATCTTCATTATAATAAATAAACCTTTCTTTGGTCTGTAGGCATGGGTGGTGGTCGATCAGCGGCGCACCTGCGAGCGCTGCTTAAACACCCATTCGCGCTGCAAACGAAAACCAACAAAGTACAGCAAAGTGTCAACTATCATTTTAAATATCGTCCTGCCTATCGGCGCATTTGCAGCCAGCAGATGACCTATCAGAGTAACGCCGCCCGCAGAGCAGAGCATGATGGGTATCGCCACCGCATAATATTTTAACAGTGATAGCCATATGTTACCGGTGTTTTTAAATACCACGCCGCGATTTATTGCAAAATTAACGAGCGAGGAGCAAACGCGCGCCGCCACTGTGGCCTCAAGCGTCAGCCATGCGATCTTGGCACCGGTGTGGGGCAGGAATTTGTACAAAAGATAAAACAGCAAAAGGTCAATGATGGTAGCCGCGCCGGAGGAGAGCAAAAACTTAAGTATCAGCGCATAGATCCTAAGTGAATCGCGCACAGGGCGGAAGTGGGAGGTCTGGTTTTCCTCTATGTAAACGGTCTCTATCTTTCGTTCACGGTATTTGATGCCAAATCCCTTTAGTGCCAAAAGCATGTTGGTCTCATATTCGTAGCGGTCGCCGCTGACGCGGCAAAGATCCGGCAGTGTTGCGGTGGGGAAGGCGCGCAGGCCTGTTTGCGTGTCTGATACGCGAAGTCCGCAAAGCACCAAAAAAACGGTGGAGGTTATGCGGTTGCCCATGCGACTGCGCGGCGGAACATCCGGGCGGGAGAAATCCCGCACGCCAAGCACCAGCTCACCGGAGGCGAGCATGTCCTCGGCACAGCCCAAAATATCACAAACTCTGTGCTGTGCATCGCCGTCGGCGGTAACAACGCCCTCACGCTCCGGGCGGTTTTTAAGGAACCACTCAAAGGCAGTCTTCAGTGCCGCACCCTTGCCGCGGTTGACCTCATGGGTCAGCAGTGTCAGCGCCGGGTGTTCGGCGGGGGAGGGGAAGTATTTTAAGCAGTCCTCGTGACTGCCGTCGTTTACAAGTATGATATCATCAAAGCCGGAATCCTCAAGATCGCGTATGACCGAGCCGAGCTTCTCGTCCGGGTCGTAGGACGGCACAATTACCGTAACTCGCTTTGCTGCATCTGCTGTGGTTGGCATGATGGTCTCCTTTCGGATAACTATAGTTATAAATAATTATACCACATGCCGAAGCCAAAAACAATACTTTTTTTAAATCAAATAGAGGAATAAAATATTAATTTTAATGGAATGTTGCCTTGAGTGTGACATAATATGGCAGATCGCGGGATCGAGCGGGGGCGGCGCGTAAAAAAATCAAAAAAAATAAAAGTTTTTTTCAAAAAGGTATTGCAAAATCAAAAGAGTTGTGGTATAATAATCAAGCACGGTCAAGGAGGCATAGCTCAGTTGGTTAGAGCGCACGGTTCACATCCGTGAGGTCGAGAGTTCGAGTCTCCCTGTCTCCACCAAAACTACATCTGGGGCATTAGCGCAGTTGGGAGCGCACAACACTGGCAGTGTTGGGGTCAGGGGTTCGAATCCCCTATGCTCCACCATTAGAGTATAATCCGAACCACTTATTCTTTGTTGGAATAGTGTTCGG
>CAYLLA010000009.1:0-43994 GCA_964384555.1 uncultured Ruminococcus sp.
ATGAGGTGGGCTGTGCACTATGAATGTGCTGTCTATATTAGGAGCACACTCGATGAGGGAACTGTCGCGGCTCGTCCCCAAACACACAAAAAAGCCGCGCGGGGGGGATTTATGCAATATCCAATTGTAAATTTTGCATTTCAGCGAAAAAAACTCGCCAAAACCTGTTGACAAACGGGGTATAGTGTGGTAAAATGTACGCGAAAAATGGTATTGAGTCTCGGCGCCGATCAAAATCGCAACAAAGATCTGATCGGTGCGTGCTTCGCCCCTAAATGGTAGGGAATCCAAATGCGCGGCCGAGCGGCTCAAAAGTTGAACGTTTCGGAGGTTAGAAATGTCAAACGCAAAACACAAACAAAGCCCCGCGCAGGTGTTGCGGCGTCTTATGGCCACGCTGTTGGCGGCCATGATGCTGTTGACCTTTGTGCCGGCCGTCAGCCTGCCCGCATTCGCGGCGGGGGAGGGTGAGCAGCTTTTTGTACGTATAGTGCACATAGACTGCGGGCGTAAATATTTTACGGTCGATGAGCTGGAAAAGATCATCGACTATGCATCAGAGTCAAATTATACCCATGTCGAGCTGGCGTTTGGTAACGATGGCTTGCGCTTTTTGCTTAATGACATGAGCCTGACGGTAGATGGCCAAGATTATACAAGTGAAACAGTCACTTCCGCCATACAGAGCGGCAATGCAGCGTTTAATAGCGAATCAAACGGGGCTACAGGTGTACTTACCGAGTCTGATATGGATGCGCTTATTGCATATGCAAAAACAAAAAACATACGCATTATCCCTATGTTTGATGCTCCGGGACATATGTATGCTGTTGTTAATGCTATGCAAACGTTGGATATAGAGTTTGAATGGTCTAATCCCACAAATAGCGGTAGTAGCCCGAACCATGCTATAAACCCTGAATCAACAACAGCTGTGAACTTTGTTAAAGCTCTGCAGGGGAAGTATATAGAATACTTTGCGGGCAAAGGCTGCGATTATTATAATTTTGCGGCAGATGAGTGCGGCTTCAGTAGCATGGATACCGAAAAATACAGCGCTTATATACAGTTTGTCAATGATATGGCAGCTGCTGTAAAGAGCGCCGGCATGACGCCCATGATGTTTAATGACGGTGTGTACCACCCGAGCTTTTCAAGTGTGACCGATGCTCCCGATACCGGCATCGTTGTATGCTATTGGGATGCCGGCAGTGGCTCAAAATATGCGCAGGCCGATGCACTTAATACTAAAGGCTACAAAATAATTAACACCCACAATAAATGGTATTATGTTATAGGCGTAGAGGGTACCGGATGGTATGGCTATCAGTGGGCGCAAAACAATATGGAGGGCAAAGGTGAATATGCATCCAAGAGCTGCATGGCCATTGATGGCGATGATGGCTCCACAACGCCCATAGGTTGCATGAATGCAATTTGGTGCGACACACCCAAAAATGACGTAACATGGTCAAATGTCGAAAATCACATAAAAACCTTGGCCAAAAACAACCCCGAGCAGTTTACCGAAGTTCCTGCAATTGATGGTACGCCTGCGACAGTGGAGATACCGATCACTCCCGACCTCACCGGTGTTTCGGTGAGCATTTACGGTCCCGAGGGTTCGGTGGCGACCGCAACGGTAACTGCAAAAGATGCTGCAAATATCGAGAACGCCGAACATGTCGTCTCTTATGAGGTCACACCCAAACTTAACAGTGAAAGCTATACCGGCAACGGTAAGGTGACCCTCCCCATTCCGAGCGGATGGACGGATACCTCCAGAATACGTGGATACTATATAGATAATGGTAAGGCTGTGACCGTAGATGGCACAGCAAATGATGGTAAGTATACATTTGCCGTACCGCACTTCTCTGAAATGGGCTTGGTGTATTTGAGCGAGGATGCACCTGAAGAGATCAAATTGGAAGTTGGTGAGACAAAGAATATTTCCGTATCGGCGGGTAAATACACAGGCACTGCACCTGACTCCGACATCGCTACGGTAAAGATCAATACCAACACTACCGTTGGGACTGCGGAGTCGAGAGACAGGGTCTCTATGAACTCTAATGGTACATATACCGGAGTGCTCTATTGCAACGACTATTACATGACAATAGATAGTAACGGTAATATTGGTTATACAACAGACGGTACAAAGGCAACAGAATTCACGGTAACAAGAACGTCCAATAACTATACAATAAAATCCGCTAACGGATATTATTTAGGAGTCAGTGGGTCGTACAACAGCTATACACTTACAACCTCAAGCAGTTCAACGAACTGGAGATACAACACAAGCAATAACGGCTTTTACTATAGTAGTAGTAGGTATATAACCTTCTCAAATGGCAGTTGGAGTTTGAACAGGACCCCGAATAATTACACCGCTCTGTACAAATACACCCCTGCAGTGACCGGCGAGACTACATACACTATGGATGTCACCGGTGTCAGCGAGGGCGAAACTACCGTAAAGGTTGGCGAGACGAAGTACAAGATAATAGTTACAGCACCGAATAAGGCAGAGACTTTGGGGCTTACTTACGGCGAGACAAAGAACTTGCCGAGCAATTCTAATGCCAAAATAACATCTGGGAATGAATACATCACTTTGAATGGAAACACCGTCACCGCCGGACAAACAGACGGTGCGGCAACAGTCACATTCGACGAGCTCAATGCCAATGGCAAGGTCATAGCCCACTGGACTTATAACTTTACGGTAAGCGCGATCGATTGGAGCGCAATTGAAGACCTCCCCTTGCAGACGTGGATTACGAATAATGCAATTGAGGTTGATAATAAAGCTACAGGCTCATGGATATATGCTACTTGGATAAGCCAATATCCGAATGCATGGTATAAAAATATATCGGCACAATCTGCATATGGCGAAAACGGTTTGGCGCTGAATGAGATATTTAAGGACGAATTGCAGAGATATCAGTACGAGGCTGCGTACTTAATAAATGAACAAACGGGTAAAACAGCACAGAGTTTAGTTGTTTGGCAGGGTGTTAGACACACAAGCGATAATATACAATTAATGGGCGGAAGCGACCAATCGCAAAGTGGAGATGTATTTAATTACATTAGGTTTTATAATAACGAATGGCAAGCCTCCGCAGATCGTGAGACGTGGTTTGATGTAAGCGGAACTGGTTCAACTGCAAGTAGCACTGGATGCACAGAACAGTTAGCGGTTTACTTTATGTTCAGAACCGAGATAACAGCCGAAGTTACCACAGATGCCGCCGACTGGGGCTGGCCGGAGGGAAGCAGTGATTATACCGGAAATGTAAGCAGTAGCAAGAATTACGTATTGTTAGATTTCGCGGTAAAATACGAGAGCGGCGTTCTTGCTCCCGGCTCCTTCCCGGTTGATGGCAAAACAATGGGATTCCACTGCGCACCAAACGACAATGCTGTTGGCAACAATGGTGGTTATTATTATCGTAATCTCTACGGTTTCCGCGCTACACAAAACAGTAATGGCTACGAAGTTTACATGGTCACCGTGACTATGACAGACGATGATGCCTCCACGACTATAAGCAATACAAGCAGTTATACCTATGGCGGCGAAGAAAAGGTGATTTGGGCGCTTGATGAGGAAACCTTTAATAATTCCCAACTTGAAGCCTATCAATCGATATCAAACAATTCGTCGATGAATGGTGTGAAATACGGCGGCGATCCGTATATCAGCGGCATTGAGGTTTACAACAAGCACGGTGCACTCATAACATATTATGTACGTCTTGTGGAAGCACCGGCAGATTCCTTGACGGTCAATTATTATGTCCAAGGCGAGACTAACCCTTTCCATAATTACCTCATCAGTGTAAAGCAAGGTACAACGTTTGACGTAAACGTTGCTTTGGGTGATCCTGAGAAAGGTCCGTTGACAAATGGCACGGTTGAAAACTATCAGGGCAAAACAGAAACGGTTACTGCCGACCTGTCTACAATGCCGTCCATCCCGGCACAGTACAGATACGCAATAGACTATGATTGCGTAGCGGCTGTGCGTAGCGATGATGGAAAAACGCTTGATATCTACTATGTTTTTAAGACCGAAAAAGATTTTGTGGTTGATTTTGGTCTGCCGTTGCACATAAACCTGACTAATATTGCCGAAGCTTTGGGTAATAGACAGACCAAAATAACAGAAATAACTGTTGTGAGCACTCACCCGAAAACAAACGAGATAATTGTTGATACTGATCTGAAAGGTTTCACCTACAAACTGACAGAGATCATGCAGCAAAAGGATCTTTTGACTGTTACCGTGACCGGTGAGCTTTACGATAACAATGGTACAAAGATAAATGAAGGCGAGGTTAAGTACACCATTGGTATCACCCCCGCATCGACGGTGTATTATGAGGAAGGATTTATAACTGCCACCGGTTGGGACAAGGATGGAAGCGATACAACTTCAAATCAGACCACCACGGAGCTTGGCAAGGCTAATGGTTCTCCTTATGGTTACGATGATGCTTACAATTCCAACACAGGCCACTCCGGCGGCTCGGCGTACAAGGTAACGGTAGGCAATACCAATCAGTCCGCTACTGCATCCTTTACATTCACCGGTGACAAGTTCGATCTTATCTCGGTGACAGGCAAAAACACCGGCTCGATATTCATTCAAGCCAAGAGCACAAGTGCGGGCGGACAAACTTACACTTGGTTCGTTGATACCTACTACGGCAACACGGTTGATGACACCAATAAGTACATCAAGTATACTTGGAAAAAGGGTACAGACGGAAAGTGGCATGTGACCGGCAGCGAAGAGATCGCAGATCTTCCCGCGGATGCCAAGCTGGGCTTTACGGATAACAATGATGGCACAGGTGTCTCCTATGTTCTTAATGTTAAGGCACAAGATCAAGGAACACTCTATCAGATCCCTGTTATAAGCAAAGAAGTAGCTTGGGGTACATACGAGGTAACGGTCAAGGCCGTATATTACAGCGTATTTGACCATACAGGCAACGGTTCTTACGATTTCTACATCGATGGCGTGCGCATCTACAACACGCTGCAGGATTCGTCCGTTTATGCGCCCGATGGTGAAAACGATCCTGTCTTTACGGAGATCCGCGATATACTTATTGATGACGAAAACTCTTTGGGTGCAATAAGCGATGGCCAACCCGGTGCTGTCTTTATTGACGGTTTCGGCACTACCGAATCGCTTGAACTTTACGAGGCATACGGTCCTAACAACGAGGTCTACCTTAAGCCCGGACAGGCTATAGCGTTCATGGCGGGTGAGGGTACATACTTCATTGGCGCAAAGTCTCCCGATGGCGGCGCAACGATGGTGATCAATGGCGCAGAAACACAGATCGATACCGCTACCGATATGTACTATGCGGTAACGCCTACCGTACAGGGCTACATAGTTGTTGCCAACAACGGCACCGGCATCCTCTCGCTGACCACCATAAAGGCAGTCGGCGGAAATGCCGCAGCTCCCGCAGTTTACAGTGTTGATGCCAATGTTGTGGCTTATGCAAGAGCTATGGTGCTTGATATGATCCAGCCCGCTCCCGCATTTGAGCCGGCGACCCTTGAGGCCGAATGGACCACCTTTAAGTTCTTTAGCTACAGCACGCACACTCTCACCGTTCGCACCTCCGATGATGTTGAATACATCACCGTGGGCGACCGCGAGATCCGTGACTTCTACTACACCGTAAAGCTTGAGGGCTCGGGTTGGAACCGCAAGCTTGTAAAGTACAAGGTATTCACCCGCGTCCTTGGCAATGATGCCGAGCTGGGTGACTACACGATCACCGCTTACAACGCCGACGGCAATGCAAGCGCACCCAAGACCGCAACGCTTTCCGGCGAGACGTGGTTTGATAAGTTCAACTGACGGAGGTGACATTATGAAAAAAACATATACAAAGCCTAAAATGTTCTTTGAAAGTTTTGAGCTTTCGACCAGTGTAGCCGCAAACTGCTCGGGTGCGGTGGCAAACCAACAAATGTATAGCTGCGGTATTCAGATCGGCGAGGTGATACTCTTTGTTGATAGGAATGTGTGTACTATCTTAGATAATATATTTCCTAATCAATACGCCGAAGATCAGCCTTGCTACGATATCTCGCAAAATACAAATCTTTGGACTTCATAAAAATAAAGCCCTGCCCGAAAGGGCGGGGCTTTTCCCCATGAAAGCGGATGAATCATTATCTACCCCATGGAGCACAGCATGTTTACAAAAACTTATATTTTTGCCGATCGCGCAGTGCGCATCACGGCCGGCGAGCCGTTTGCAGACACTGCCGAGACCGCGCGCTTTATTGCCTCCGCTCCCGCCGCGCCGGTGGTTGAGATAACCGTTGATGCGAGTGCATCTGTCCCCGCGCCCCCGCCGGAGCACACCCTGCTTGGCGGTCGCGTGGCCATGTGGCGTGTGGGTGACGAGGTCTTTCGCGCCGGTTTCAGCTTTAAGCTCAGCGCCAGCACGTCCCTGCCGTTCTCGCTCTCCCGCCGCCGCGGCAACCGCATTAGGGTCTACTTTGATGCCGCGCGGGTCGCATCCCCCGATGCAAGAATGATACTTGAGGCCGCGGGGCTTGCCGATATCATGATAGACCTTGGCTGCACGGTGCTGCATTCTTCCTATGTCCTGCACCGCGGGCAAGGGCTGATCTTTTGCGGGCCGAGCGGCGCGGGAAAATCCACCCAAGCCGAGCTTTGGCGCCAATATGCGGGCGCGGAGGTCATAAACGGTGACCGCACCCTCATGCGCCCCACCGACCGCGGTGTGGATGCCTGCGGCGTGATCTATTGCGGCACGTCCGGCATCTGCTATGACCGCACCGCGCCCGTCCGCGCGATAATGCTGATCTCGCACGGCGGCGAGGAGCTTGCCGCCCCCGCCGCCCCGCGCACGGCCTTTCGCGCACTGCTCTCGCAAATGACCTATAACATCGGCGACCCGGAGGCCGTGGCCAAGGCTACTGCCATCTGTGCCGATATCGTCAGCCGCGTGCCGGTTTTGTCCCTCTCCTGCCGCCCGGATGCCGCCGCGGTGGAATACCTGCAAAATTACCTTGGGAGGCTTGATAATTTATGAAAAATGATCCTGTAGAACCAAGACTTTCTACATATCTGCACGCGCGGGCGGGCGCCAGCGGCACGCCGATCTCCGGCACGTTTGAGCTGACCCCGCGGTGCAATCTTTCCTGCCGCATGTGCTACGTGCGCATGACCCCTGCCGAGCAGGCGGCGGTCGGGCGCGAGCTTACAACCCGCGAGTGGCTTGACATCGCCGAGGCCGCGCGGGCGCGCGGGATGCTGTTTTTGCTTATCACCGGCGGCGAGCCGCTGATAAGATCGGATTTTCGCGAGCTTTTTTGCAAGCTCAAGGCGATGGGATTTATGATATCCATCAATACGAATGCATCGCTGATCGATGATGACTGGCTGGAGTTTTTCAGGCGCGAGCCGCCGTTTAGATTTAATATCTCCCTTTACGGCGCGCACAACGAGGCGTATATGCGGCTTTGCGGTGCGCCGGTCGGCGAGCGGGTGAAGCACAACATCCGTGCGCTTAAGGAGATGGGGATCGGCGTTAAGCTGAACCTTTCGCTCACTCCCTACAACCGCTCCGAGCTTGGCGAGATCTACGCGCTGGCCGAGGAGCTGGGCGTTCCCCTGCAAGCGGCAACGTATATGTTCCCGCCACTGCGGCGGGATGCCGACTGCATTGGCGGCGGCGACAGGTTTACGCCGGAGGAGGAAGCTGAGTGCTCGCTTGAGTGGGATAGGCTCCGCTTTGATGCGGAGACATTCCGTGCGCGTGCCGAGGCGATGCTGCGAGGCTGTGAACTGCCCGACGATTCAGAGTGTGGCGCATCTCCCGACCGCGGCATGCGCTGTCGCGCCGGGCGCAGCAGCTTTTGGATCAACTGGCGTGGAGATATGACTCCCTGCGGCATGATGAACGAGCCGAGCGTGTCTCTGCTTGAGACGGATTTCTCTGCGGCTTGGGATAGCATCCGCGCCTCCACGGCCGCTATCGTCACACCCGCCGAGTGCGCCGCCTGCCGTTATCGCAACAGCTGTCACGTTTGCGCCGCCGCCTGTGTTTGCGAGACGGGGAGGTCGGATCAACGTCCGCTGCACATCTGCCGCGCTGTTGAGCGCACGGTCGAGCTTGCCGCGCGCGAGCTTGAGCTTGAAAAGGAAAAAAAGAAAGGAACGGGTGACTTAAAATGAAGATAAAAAAGAATCTTGTAAAAAGAAATATCATGGACGAGGTGATACTTGTCCCTGTGGAGAACACCTCGCTGGCGGTCAAGGGGCTGATAACCCTCAACGAGACGGCCGAGTTTTTGTGGGATAAACTCCCTGAGGCGGAGGACGCCGCCGCGCTTGCCGCACTTCTCGGCGAGGAGTACGAGGTCACACCCGCGGATGCCCTGCGCGACACCGAGGAATTTCTTGCCGAGCTGCAAAAGCTCGGGATAATCTGATCATTCCCGCGACAAAACAATAAAAAAACGGGCTTTTCCAAGTGATCTTGGGAAAGCCCGAATATTTTTTATGTGTCAGCGCCAATCGATGCCTGTGGTGTTGAGGTCCAGATCCTCGGAGAAAACGAAGATGTAATAGCCCTCGTATTCAAGCTCGTCAATGAGCGCGCGGGCGGTCAGCTCCTGCCACATATCCGTGTCGCTGACGGCGGAATATTCGCTAAATGAGAGCAAAACGAAGTATTTATCATATCGTTCATGCTCGTTCTCATCGTACCAGCGGGTGCTTGATTGATAATAGTCGGTCACGATGCCGAGGGAGGAGGATGCCAGCACCTCGCGCACGCGGACCTTGGAGTCGGATATCAAGGTTATGGCGTTTGACCGCCAAAAGGTCGCGTAGCCGTATTCAAGATCGTTTTCTTCAAGATAGTCGGAGAGCTGGTGCAGTTCGTTCGTGCGACCGTAATCGGCCGGCATTTTAACTATCTCGCCAAAGGAGACGAGCGCGGCCAGGCACAAAAAGCAGGCAAGCAGTAAGCCGGAGCGCAGTTCAACGCGGCCAAGGGCAACGTCGTCAGGCTCGGCGGGGCAGTGCTCGGGTGCAAGATCGTCGGATGGCGTGGCCTTGACCTCACCCGCCGCCAAAAGTCTGGCGCGACCCGCATGGGACAGCTCACGCGCGGCAAAAACCGCAAGCAGAACGCCACTGCCTATCATTGGAGTCAGCCGCCAGTTGGCGTTTGAGAGCTTTCCGCAGATAAAGCCAAACATCAGCCCTGCGCTGAGAATCACATGTCCCCAAAGCATAACGCGCGTGCCGCGGTAGCAAAGCTTGCGGTAGAGCAGGAGCATAACAAAGGGGAGAGCAAGCAAAAGCACGGCCAGTGCTATCCTCAGCATTATGCCGAGGGAGGCGGCACTGATCAGCGCCGCGCCGTCCGAGACAGTTATGCCAAGCAGTTCAAAATAGCTTTGGAAGAACTTATGCAGGCTATCCAGCCATTTTGCGGAGCTTTGAAAGACAGAGTACGCGCCGGTATATTTATCGGCGGAGATAGAGTCGGCCGTGAGGAGCTTCAGCACCACGGTGCCGGTAAGCGTTCCGGCAATTACGCCGAGTATGGCTATAAAAGCGCCCGCGTTTGCGCGGGAGATGAGCCGTTGGCGGCCGGAGAAAAAGCGTTCTGCCGCCACTCCGCCAAGGGCGGGGAGGGTGGAGAGCACCAATACCTGCGAGCCGTTTGTGGCAGCTCCGGCAGAGACAAAGATCAAAAGCCCAAGCGAGATCCAAAAGCCCACTCGTGCATAGGGGTAGCGCTCGCGGGAGTCGGTCTGCAGCAGAGCCGTTCCGTGCTTGGATACGGCAAGCGACAGCCCGGCTATCAAAAAGAACAGCACAAGGCCGAGGCTGTAGTATATCACATGCCCAAGCATTATCTCGCGCAGCTTATCCGACGAGCAAAGCACCAAAAGGGTGATGCCGACCGAGAGCGTGCACCAGCCAAGGCTCATTTCGGCGCGATAGCAAAAGTAAAACAGGGATGCGGCAAACACCAAAACAAAAATTATCATTCCGATGTTTTGCGCCGTCATGGTAAAGCCAAACACGGCTACCAGCGGCGTCATCCAAAGCTGAGCCGAAAATGGGAGCAGTGCCGCGTATCTGTATGTGGGGTCAAACACCTGCCCTGATTCGTAAGCGGCCTGCGCCCAGTAAAGCGAATCCGAGCAATCGGCGTGCAGGTAGCCCTCTGCAGGGCCGAGTATGTAATATATCGCCGCCGCCAGTGAAAGAATAACGGGCAGGGCGACCATTATAGCCAACAGTACAACTGCCGCAATTCGTCCGGGGCTTTTTTTGCGCTGTTCGGCGGCGGGCTTGTTATCTGACTGCATGGGAACCTCCAAGTTTTATTTGCATTTGATCGTGTGACCGTGCGCATATCGCCGCGCGGCGATATCAAAGCGCAAGGAGATATCTGCCGGCGGTAACGGCAAATTTAACCGCCTCGCCCTTAAGCTCATCGGGAAAGTCGCGGGTGTAGCTGGGGGCATCAAATATCATGTCACCGTCAAAGCCTATCTCACGCAGGCAGGGGACGATGCGCTCCCACTTAACGTTGCCGCCCACAAAGGGGATCAGGTGCGAGTCCACAAAACCGCGGTTGTCCTCAAGGTGAGTGGCGTGCAGACGATCGCCTATCTTGCGCAGGGCGCGGGGCTGATCTGCTATCATAAAGTTTGCGTGTCCAAAGTTCCAGCAAATGCCCACGCGGGGGTCGCCGTAGGAGTCTACCAAAGCCATAAGATCCTCCGGGTTCTCGCCGTATGCGCGGCGCAGTCCCATATCGTGTGACTTGCAGGTGTTTTCAAACACAACTCCAATGTCGTTTTTAAGGCAAAGCTCTACTACGGGAGCATAAAATTCACGGTTGGTTGCAAGCTCAACTGCGGTATCGTATTCGCAGTTTACGGTGTCGTTCAGCGGCTGAAGGATCAAATTTTTAACTCCAAGCTTTGCCGATGCCAGTACCGAGCGGCGAAGCATCTCGCAAAGCGCGGCCATCTGCTCCTCTGTGGGGCGCATACCGCGGACGAACGCTGTGGGCAGATAGGGCGCTTTTGCCTGCACTACCAGTAGGGAGTGTGCCGCGGCGACCTCGGCGGCCGCATCGATCACGCTCTCCCAACTTTCGGATGCCAGCTGGTCCTGCCACTCGGGGCGGACCGAGTCGCAAAAGTGTATCTCGGCCACATCAAAGCCGGCATTGGCCACAGCCTCCAGCTTTTCGGCGTAGGAGGGCTTTATATTCGATCCGCGCTTGCGGTTAAACATGTTGGTTGAAGTTCCAAGTCTCATTTTCATCTATTCGTCCGGGCATCCACCCCGGGCATCCTTTCGCTTAAATGCCTTGGCGGCAGGACCGCGCAAAGCTGACCGCATCGCTTATACAGAATACGATCTTATATATAATATATTATATAACAACTTGCGGCGAAAATCAATAACAAACTGAACAAAACATACATAAATCCCTCGCGCGGCAAAAAAACCGTGGCGGAGTGTTGATTTTGGCGAAAAAATGTAATATAATTATAGAGGCTCTTATATGTCTTGGTGACAGCGGGACGAAAGAGAAAAAAGGATAAAAGATCAGTCGCACAGTGAGGAGATAACATGCGCAGAAAAAAAACTAACGTAAAAAAGATGGTACTGGCGGCGGTATTTGCGGCCATAATAATCGTTATGACCTTTGTACCCTACACCGGGTACATTCAATATCTGCCCGGCGGCATCGCCATAACAACACTGCACATTCCGGTAATGATAGCCGCGGTCTTCCTTGGTTGGAAGTACGGCGGGCTTATCGGCGGTATTTGGGGCTGTACCTGCGTGGTGCTTGCCTTTTTAAATCCCGCACCCGGGAATGTTCCTTTTCAAAACCCCATAATCTCCGTGTTGCCGCGCATAGTCGTTGGCATCGTAACGGCTCTTGTGTTTTCGCTCATATCCGGCAAGCACGGCGGACGCGGCCGCAAATTTTTGGCGGTAGTGCTGGCAACGCTTGCGGGAACGCTCACAAACACCGTTTTGGTGCTCACGCTCCTGCATTTTGTGGGTTCTACCGGCAATACCGATATCTCCGCGCTGTTTGATTCAATAATCTATACCATCGTCGGTATCAACGGTGTGATCGAGCTTGCGGCGGCAGTTGTGATAGTTCCCGCGGTCTGGCTGGCACTTGAGCGCACCTATCGCGAAAGGTTTGCTAACTGATGGAGAAGAATATTAGCCGCCCCGTTATCGGGATAGCACCGTCGATAGGCGACGGCAAGATAAAAATGAGCACGGCATATGCCGAATCTGTTTTTCGCGCGGGCGGGATCCCCTTTTTCCTGCCATACACAACAGATGGCGCGGTTATCGCCGAATATGCAAAGCTTGACGGCTTTTTGTTTGCGGGCGGCGTGGATCTTGACCCCGCGCTCTATGGCGAAGAAAAGCTTAACGACACCGTTGAGATAGACCCTGCGCGCGATGCCTTTGAGATGGCACTGTTTGCGGCAGTCTACCCCACCGGCAAGCCGATATTCGGCATCTGCCGCGGTATACAATCAATAAACGTGGCGCTGGGCGGCACGCTTTATCAGGATATCCCCGCGCACAGGCAAAGCGAGCCGGGGTGTGTGGGCACACACGCGGTAAGGCTTGAGGGCGGCACGCGCATTCGCGGAATAGTGGGGGCTGACGAGGTCATGGCCAACACCTTCCACCACCAAGCCATAAAAACACCCGCGCCCTCGCTTGCCGTCGTTGGTCGCGCTCGCGATGAGGCGGGAACCATCGAGGCGGTGGAAGCGGTTGATGCGGGTCGCTTTTTGCTGGCCGTGCAGTGGCACCCGGAGCTTTTGGCGGCGTCGGATCCCGCACATGCGGCATTGTTTGCGGCATTTATCGAGGCTGCCGGGCATTGCTGATGCGGTCGATCCAAAATATAAAAGGAAGAAAAATTAAATGAAAAAGGCAAAAAAAGAGCTTACAAATACCGATGGTGAGCCTGCGGGCCCTGAGCATTCAAAGCTTCGGCGCATATGGACGTTGTTTTACAGCATGCTCTACATAAGCTCCTGCACCTTTGGCGGCGGCTTTGTTATAGTCACCTTTATGAAGCGGCGCTTTGCGGATGAACTGCACTGGATAGACGACAGCGAGATACTTGATATGACCGCTATTGCGCAGTCCTCACCCGGCGCTATCGCCGTTAATGCCGCCATTTTGGTGGGCTGGCGAGTGGGCGGATTTTTTGGTATGCTGGCGGCGGTGCTTGGCACTATCATCCCGCCCATGCTGATACTTGGCGTGATATCGCTGTTTTATTCCGCCTTTGCAACAAACAAATATGTGGCACTGGTGCTTGAGGGAATGCAATCCGGCGTGGCGGCGGTGATATGCGATGTTGTTTGCAAGCTCGGCGCCGAGCCGATAAAGGAGCGCGATGTGTGGGCGATGGTGATCATGCCGCTGGCGTTCATTTTGGTATTCTTTTTTAAGGTCAACGTTATCTGGGTCATACTCGCCGCGGGCGTGTGCGGAGCCTTGCGCGCCGTCATATCCCGCCGCAAGACCAAAAAATGCGGGGGAGGCGAGCGGCAATGATTCTTTGGGAGCTTTTTCTGGCTTTTTTGCAGATAGGCAGCTTCAGCATCGGCGGCGGATATGCCGCTATCCCGCTGATACAATCCTTGGCGGTGGAAAAAAACGCGTGGCTCTCGATAGGCGAGTTTACCGATCTTGTGACCATCGCCGAGATGACCCCCGGGCCGATAGCCGTTAATTCCGCAACCTTTGTGGGACTGCGCATAGCGGGCGTGCCGGGAGCTATCATGGCAACGCTTGGCTGTATCCTGCCGTCCCTTATCATCGTGTCACTGCTCGGGATGATATATTTTAAATATCGCTCACTGCCGGCACTGCAAAGCGTGCTTTCCTGTCTGCGCCCCGCGGTGGTGGCGCTCATAGCCTCGGCAGGGCTTAAGATATTTATAAATATGACCGGTTGGGAGTCCGCCGCCGCGATAGCCGATGTCAACTGGCTCGGCATCGTAACATTTTTGGCGGCATTCCTGCTGATACGAAAATTCAAACGTAATCCCATCATCGTTATGTTCCTCACGGGTGCTGTCAGCCTCGCTTTTGGCATTATCGAGTCACTTGTGGCGGGATAAAAACAAAATACAATAACCGCCCACCGCCCGAGAGGATAGACCCCCTCGGGCGGTGGGCGGTATTATGCCGTTTTGATCAACGTTTTTTAGGTCTTATTTAAAATACGCTTCGTTCACGCCCTCAAGCAATGTGTTCAGCAGCTTGCCTTTGGATATTTTTGTGCGGCTCCACTGTGTGCGGTTGGTCATGGCGTTGCGGTAAAGGGTCTGTGTCATATCCTGCAGGGTTATGCCGTAGATGCGGCCCAGGTCAAATGTAACGCCGTCACGTATCAGATCATACATTTGCGCGGTCTCGCTGTCCTTGGCGTAGCGTGTTTTCATTGAGACCTCAAACACGGCGGGGGTAGTGATGTTGTAGGCATTATATGCCCAGCATTCAAGCACTGCGGCGGCCATATTCGGGTCGGATGAGTTTGTAACTATGCCGTAAAGCGTAAAGGGGTTGCCGGCGCAGGTGTAGTAATCCTCCTGATCCTTTTCCCACTTGGGGGCGGGAACAACACCAAAATCTATCTCAACATCGCCGCCAAAGTGCTTTATGGCGCTAACGGCGCGGTCGATGTGGAAGAGTGCGCGACCGGATGCAAATATATCGGTGCTGCCCTTCCAAAGTCCGTCATCACTGTCATAGCAAAGGTGCTCCATCTTTTCAAGCAGAGATTGCGATCTCTCGCCAAAGAAGGACTCGGCGGCTACCAGTGTGCCGTTTTCGGTCTTTTCTGTCGTGCGCATGCCTGCGCCGTAAAACAGCGCATCAAGCGAGAGCTGGGGCAATACAAGACCGTACTGGTCGCCCTTTGACTTTGTGGGGTCGTCATCAAGGTTGCGGTAAAAGTCGGTGCACATCTCTATCAGCTTGTCGGTCGTCCATTCATTGGAGCTGACGAGCGCGTAGGGAGATGCAAGATCCGGGCGGGTCTCAAGTAGCGACTTGTTAAAGAACACCGTGTACATCATGTAAAGGAGGTTGGTGGAGATATCGCCGGAAACAAAGAATATCCTATCATTGACCGTGGCCTCCTTGGTGAGCAGTGAGGGCCACCAAGGCTTATCAAGATCCAAATACTCTACAGAGTTGAGGTCATAGAGATAGTTATTGTATGCGGCGTTGGCCATGGTCTGGCTGTAGCCCGCGACGATGTCAAAGGAGTGGTCGCCCGACTGTATGCTTGAATCAATAAACGAAACAAAGGATTTAAGGTTGCCCGCATTACCCTTTGGGGGGATAAAATCAAGGCTTACCTGCATGCGATCCTCAACCATGCGGTTGCGGCGGTTGATGGCATCCTCCACCTTATCGATTATATTGGAGGGGTCGGCGGAGAAGAACTCAAGGTTTTCAACATCAGACCAGTAAAGCACGCCCATCGTAGCGCCGCCAAGGTTAAGATCCTCAGGCAGGGAGAGCTTTTCGGCGGGGTCTTCGGTCGTTTCGGGGGTCGCATCATCGGAGACACCGGCGGCGGCCGTTGTGGTCTCATCCCCGGTATTTGATGGTGTGGCGCATGCCGCAAGGCATAACAGCATCAGGGCCGCAAGCACGGCGGCGATAGCTTTGGTTGACAGCTTATTCATGGTATACCTCCATACAGCTGATACGATTCGGATATATCCGTCATAAAATATTATATTATAAAATGAGTTTCGTGTCAAGATAATTTGTGCATATTTCACAGCCCGAGCGGAAATTTTTTTCGTCTCTCGGCGCCACTCTTTTTCACCTTTTGCTGAACCATAGGTTTAGTTTAGTTGACAATATACCCGTCATGTGGTATAATAAGAAAACATGTTTTTTAGAATATTATTTTATAATAATAGAAAAAATATAAGAAAAGAAAGGAAGCTTTTGCTGCGGCGAAAGTTGACATCGGGATCAAGATCAAAATGAAAAAACAAGACGGCCACCGCTCCAACGGGCGTTTACTTTTGGAGTTTATGCGCGGCTCAAAGCTTTTATTTTTGGTGGGAATACTCACATCCCTCGCCGTAACGGCGGCGGATATGCTCAACCCACAGCTTATCCGTTTTACAGTTGATAAGGTTTTGCGCGACGAGGGCGGAAAGACGCCCGCATACGTTAGCGTGATAGTAGAGGCCATGGGCGGTACGGATGCCATTCGCGCAGGGCTTTGGAAGATGGCACTGCTCATCGTTTGCGTAGCGCTGGCGGCGGGCGTGTTCCGTTATCTTCAGCGCATATTCAACACCAAGGCATCCGAAACACTGGTGGAGCATATGCGCAATATGCTTTACGAAAAAATACAGTCCCTGCCCTTTGCGTGGCATATGAAAAACAAAACGGGGGATATAATCCAGCGTTGCACCTCGGATGTTGATATGGTAAAAAACTTTCTCTCCGAGCAGCTTATGTCCATCATCCGCATCGTGATCCAAGTTACCGTGTCGCTGATCGTTATGTACGGCATGGATACAAAGCTTGCGCTGGCGGCTACCCTCACCCTGCCGGTGATATTTGCCTATTCCGCGATCTTTGGGCGGCGCATCGGCGCGGGCTTTAAGGAATGCGACGAGGCAGACGGTGCGCTTTCTGCCATAGCGCAGGAGAACCTCACCGGCGTGCGTGTGGTTCGCGCCTTTGGGCGTGAAAAATACGAGCGTGAGCGTTTTCGCAAGCAAAACGGCTACTACCGCGATCTTTACCTTAAGCTTTCAAAATACATGTCCGCCTTTTGGGGCATGAGCGACCTCATCACCGGCCTGCAGGTCATGATGATGATAGTCCTCGGCGTTTACGCTTGCCTTGACGGCAGACTCACCGCCGGCTCATTTATCGCCTTTATCACCTACAATTCAATGCTCACATGGCCTATGCGGCGACTGGGGCGCATGGTATCCGAGATGAGCAAGGCAGGCATTGCCATTGACCGCTTGGGTCACATCATGCACTCCGAGCCGGAGCGCGACCGCGAGGGCGCGTGTGAGCCGGATATGCACCGTGATATCTGCTTTGATGATGTAAGCTTTGCCTACGAGGGCTGCCCCGAGCTGCTCTCGCATGTATCCTTTACCGTTCCCGCCGGCTCAACTGTCGGCATACTCGGCGGCACCGGCTCGGGCAAATCAACGCTCGTGCATCTGCTGGATCGTCTTTACGCGCTGCCCGCAGACGGCAGCGGCGGCAGGATAACCATAGGCGGGGTGGATGTGGCGGATATCAGCGCCGCGCACTTGCGCCGCAATATCGGCATCGTTTTGCAGGAGCCCTATCTTTTCTCCCGCTCGATAGCCGAAAATATTGCAATCGCCAGCCCGGGCGCGGGTATGGAGGAGATACGCGAGGCGGCTCGCGTGGCCTGCCTTGATGAGACTGTCTCCGGCTTTGCCGAGGGGTATGATACCTTTGTGGGCGAGCGCGGAGTAACGCTCTCCGGCGGCCAAAAACAGCGCACCGCCATTGCTCGTATGCTGACCGAGCGCGCACCGATAATGGTGTTTGATGATTCGCTCTCCGCCGTTGATGCCGAAACGGATGCCAAGATCCGCGCGGCACTCTCTGATAAGCTTGGCGGATCAACGGTATTTCTCATCTCGCACCGCACGGCAACCCTGATGGGAGCGGATAATATAATCGTCCTCGATCACGGCAGGATAGCCGAGTGCGGTACGCATGAGGAGCTCATAAAAAAGGACGGCGGCATATATCGCCGCATATTTGAGATACAAATGTCGGATCCCGACGATGCCCCGAAAGGAGACAATGATGAGAGCGGGGAGGTGGGAGCATGAAAAAGAACAAGGATAAGAATAAACAAACGATCGATAAAGATACCAAGATAAAAAACAAAAGCAAAAGCAAAAGCGGCACCGAGGCCGCCGATCCCCGAGTAAACAAAAAAAGCAAAAACGACAGCTATGTAAAGCTCCCGTGGTTCGGCATCGGCCGTATACTGCCCTTTATCAAGCCCTATTACCGCGTTTTGCTGTTTATGGCGCTGTTTGGTGCCTTGGGCAGTGCCGTGGATATCGTCATACCGCTCTTTCAGCAATACGCCATCGATAATTATATCGTCACGGGGGTGATGAGCACCCTGCCGTGGTTTGTGGGGCTTTACCTTTTGACCCTCGTGGTGCAGGTCTGCGCTAACTGCTTTTCGACATATATGGCATCCCGCGTTGAGATAAGCGTGGGACACGACCTGAAACAGCGCAGCTTTGACCACCTGCAAACGCTGTCATTTTCCTATTTTAATCAAAACAGCGTGGGCTATATCCACTCGAGGATAATGAGCGATACGCCTCGCATCGGCGAGCTGGTATCCTGGTCCTTTATGGATGCGGTGTGGAATCTTTCCTATATCATCGGAGCCGTGGTGGTGATGCTCAGCATCAATTGGCGGCTCGCACTTGCGGTCATTGCCATCGTGCCGGTGGCGGCGGTGCTTATCGCCTTTTCGCTTGGCAAGCTGACCGCCCTCAACCGCTCGATAAGAGAGCTTAACTCTCGCATATCCGGCGATTATAACGAGGGCATCACCGGCGCCAAAACGATAAAGACCTTGGTGGTTGAGGATAAGATGGTATCCGAATTTGAGGCGGATACCCGAAAAATGAAGAACACCTCCGTCCACGCGGCACGTTTTCGCGGGCTTTTGTGGTCATCCGTTTCGTTTTTCTCCTATGTTGCGCTGGCGCTCGTGCTTTGGCGCGGCGGAATACTTACCATCGAGCAGGCAATGAAGGTCGGCACGCTCTCGGCGTTCATGTCCTACGCGCAGGGGCTTATGGACCCACTGCTTTGGATAATCGATGCCATCTCCAGCCTTATAAACACGCAGGTCAATATCGAGCGTGTTACACGCCTGCTTGAAACGCAATCCGATGTTACCGATACACCGCAGGTCATTGCCAAATACGGCGATACCTTTGAGCCGCACCGCGAGAATTGGGAGCCGCTGTGGGGAGATATCGAGTTCCGTGATGTAACGTTTAAGTACCCGGACGGTGAGGAAACAGTTCTTGAGCATTTCTCGCTCAAGGTGCCGCAGGGCACGCAGGTGGCGATAGTCGGTGAGACGGGAGCGGGAAAATCCACGCTCGTCAACCTTGTTTGCCGCTTTTTTGAGCCGACCGAGGGCGAGGTGCTGATAGACGGCAGAGATGCCAGAGAGCGCTCACAGCTGTGGTTGCACTCAAATATCGGTTATGTTTTGCAAGCGCCGCATCTTTTCTCCGGCAGTGTGCGGGATAACCTCCGCTACGGCAAGCCGGATGCAACGGATGAGGAGATAAACGCCGCACTGGCGCTCGTCTCTGCGGATGCTGTCGTGGCGCGCATGGATCACGGCCTCGACAGTGAGGTCGGAGAGGGCGGTGACCTGCTCTCGACAGGCGAAAAACAGCTCCTCTCCTTTGCCAGAGCAATTATCGCCGACCCGCGCATTTTGGTGCTGGACGAGGCTACATCATCGGTCGATACCATCACCGAGCAGGTGATCCAAAATGCCATCAATAAAGTAACGCGCGGGCGCACCTCCTTTATTATCGCGCACAGGCTCTCCACCATCCGCGATGCCGATGTTATCATAGTCGTGCGGGACGGTAAGATAGTTGAGCAGGGTCGCCACGCGGAGCTTATGCACCGCCGCGGCTATTACCACTCGCTCTATACTCGCCAGTACGAAAAGGATGCGCTGGATATCCTCGGTTGATCACCGATAAAAAGAAAAATAACAAAGATCATCAAAACACCCGATCCGTTCTCACACGAGGACTGATCGGGTGTTTTGTCTTTTTTGCGGCTGATCTTTTAGAACAGGTCGCTGTGCGTGCCGGTTTTGTCAACTTCCGCATCTCGGCGAGCTCTTTGTCTCATGCCCTCAAAAAACTTGACGAGCGGTGGATTTTGTGATATTATATATAATAGGGTAACTGTTTAAGCTCCGCCGTATTGCTCGGGACGGCTGCCCGAAAGTAAGCTTTTGAAAGGATCACTCACATGAATATTGAAAAGCAGAGACGATTTATAATCAATTTTGTATTTTTTATAATAATCTTCGGTCTCTCCATACTGCTGGTGCGTTTTGCGCTGCCCGCGCTTTTTCCTTTTGTTATAGCACTGCTCGTAACACTCCTGCTGCGCCCGCTCGTTAATTTTTGCGTGCGCCGTTTGCATTTTAACCGCAAGCTGGCATCGGCGCTGTTCGTGATCCTGTTTTACGGTACGATAGGCCTTTTGACGGTCCTGCTCGTTGTAAAGCTTGTGGGCGTGCTGGGCGCGTTCATCGCCCGCCTGCCCGACTTCTTTAACCAAACCATTACGCCCGTCATCAGGGAGGCAACTGCCAGCATCTCCGAGCTGATCGAAAATTTTGATGCCGACAGCACTATTGACCTCAATAAAACGGTATCCGGTGTTATCTCCTCTCTCAGTACCGCCATATCGGATTTTTCGGGCAAGGCCTTGGCCTTTGTGGGGTCATATGCAACATCCGTCCCCGCACTGCTCGTTAATATCGTTATCACCATCGTTGCCACGGCATTTATGCTGATGGATTACGACTCCATCAAAAACTTTATTGCGCACCAACTGCCGGACGAGCGGCGGGTGTTTATCGGCACGGTGTTTGAGCATCTGGGTCGCGTTGTGTGGAAGTACATAACCTCATACGCCATTATCCTTTCCATTACCTTTGCCGAGCTGTCTGTCGGTCTGCTCTGCATAGGTCAAAAAAATCCGTTCGGCATTGCCGCCGCAGTGGCGGTGTTTGATATTCTGCCGGTCGTGGGGTCGGGTACCGTCCTTGTGCCTTGGGCCGTCATCTCAATGCTGACGGGCGGTGTCGGTCGCGGCATCGGCCTTTTGGTGGTGTGGGTGATAATCAGCATCGTGCGCCAGATAATCGAGCCAAAGATCATCGGCGATACCGTTGGCATGCACCCCCTGCTTACCCTTTTTGCCATGCTGTTTGGCAACTTTGTGTACGGCGGAGTGGGTATCTTTCTCGTCCCCATCGCTCTCGCGCTCTGCCAAAACCTGCATGAGCACGGTGTGATAAGCCTTTATAAGTCAGTCCCCGCCGATGAGCGGGAGGAGGATGCACCCGGCCTTTGGGAGCGGGCATGGGCTATCATTTCGCGCCGCCGCGGCAAAAAAAGCGCGGGCGGGAGTGAAAAAGAAAAGAAAAACGAAGCTGAAAACGATAAAAACAACGATAAAACAAATGATAAAACAAACGAAAGTGACAAGAGCTGATGGCACATGCAGTTATAACGGATGCCGACTTCAGGCGACTGACCCGCGCCCCCGTGGCGGGCAAATACCTGCTTTTTGGTGACGAGGATTATCTGAAGTCTCACTCGGTCGAGGCGGCGCGGCGGCTTTTGTGCCCGGATGAGGCTATGGTGCCCTTTAATTGCATAAGCATCGACCGCGCCGCATATTCCGCAGGGGAGCTGCGCCGCGCCCTGCTGCCGCCGCCAATGTTCACCGCCTGTAAGGCCGTTACCGTTACTCTGACCTTTGATGACCTGCGCCCCTCAGAGCTTTCCGAGCTTATTGAGGTGCTTGAGGATCCCTCCCTCTTTGAGCATAACTTTCTCACTATCGTTGTGCCGTCCGGCGGGATGGATGCGGGCACTCAAAAACGCCCGTCTGCGCTGCTTAAAAAGCTCAGCGAGGTAATAGTGCCCGTGCGGTTCGATCCTGTCAGCGGTGCGCGCCTGCGCGAGTGGATAAATCGGCATTATACCGCGGCGGGGGTCACGGCCTCGGCGGCGGTGTGCGATCTTACATCATCCCGCTGTGGCGAGAGCATGTTCACGCTGGCCTCCGAGATAGATAAGGTCGCCTTTTACGTGCTGGCGGACGGCAGGCGGGAGGTAACGGCAGAGGATGTACGGCTCGTCAGCTGTGAGAGCGGCGGCTATGATGCCTTTGCTTTTGCCAATGCAATACTCAACTGCAAGTGCGCCGATGCGCTGGCAGTGCTCTCCGAAATGAAGGCGCGGCGGGTAGAGCCTATAATCGTTATGAGCGAGCTGATACGCGTTATCTGCGATATGAGCGCGGTGGAGCATTGCTTGGCGGCGGGCATGTCGCCTGCGGCCATCTCTGCCGAGACGGGACTGCGCGAGTACCCGGTAAAGCTTTATTCTGCCGCCGTTCGCCGCCTGCCCGCGGGTGCGCTTGCGGGGTTGCTCGATGCCGCCGCGCAGACGGATGCCGCGCTGAAATCGTCGGCTCTCGATTATCTGCCGATAGAGCGGCTGATATGCTCGATGGGGTAGGTCGCGCCCGGTCGTTTTGGCATTGCTGGCAGCGCGAAAATTGTTGAAAACGTAGAATTTCATTTTTAAATGTAAATTTTGCATTTTGGGCAGAGCGGAGGTTTTCCACAGGGTTTTCAAGATATCCACAGGCCCATGTGGGGATAGTTTGGCACAAAAAGGGCGAAAAACGCGAGTTTTTCACACTTAACCACAGGTTTTTACACAGGCTGTGGAAAACTTTTTGCTCCAAGCGGTGGAAAACTCCAAATAAAAAAATACCCAATACCGCACAAAACGGAGGTAAATCAAATTGACATCTTGCCAAAAAAAGAGCCTTTGGATATGCATCGTCCTCGGTATTGTTGCCGCCGCGGCGGTGGCATTTATATTGGCATCGGGGAATGTGTATCATGCCGAGGATTTCGGGTTTGAGGATCTGCGCTCCGCTGCCGATGCGGATGGGGATGGCGTGGACGATTACACGGATATAAAAGACGGCGCACTGGCGTACATAGCCACAGGTCCCATCTATGAGAGCCGATATTATGACGGCGGGTATCCCGATGACGGGCACGGCGTTTGCACCGATGTTATATGGAGCGCACTGCAGGCCGCGGGCTATGATCTTAAGGCGATGGTGGACAGCGACATAGCCGCACACCCCGAGGCTTATCCCGAGATAGATGCGCCCGACCCTAATATCGATTTCAGACGTGTGAGGAATCTAAAGATCTTTTTTGAGCGGCACGCCGAGTCGCTCACCCTAAAGCTTGTGGATCCGCGCGAGTGGCAGGCGGGGGATATCGTGGTCTTTGCGCCGAGCCATATCGGCATATGCTCGGATAAAAGAGATATCTTCGGCATTCCGTATTTGATACACCACGGCAACCCGGAGGAAGGTGCGAGGGAGGCAAAGGACATGCGGCGTATGAAGATAGTGGGTCATTACCGCCTGCCCGCGGAGGGACTTTGTTTAAATAATAACGACCAAATGTAGCATTTGCCTATTATACACCATCGATCTGCACACCGATCCGCCTATGCGGTAAATAATAATTTGTACTTTTTTCACAAAAGCCGTTGACAACAACGGCTTTTTTATGTATAATGTTTTCAAGGGCAACGCCCGCAAGCAGAAAGGCAGACGCTTTCGCAAATACCAAAGCAAGCACGTCCATGGCCGTGCTTAACCCGAAGGGAGACAAAAACCATGAAAAAGACACTTATCACGACCCTTTGCCTGACCCTTGCGCTCATAATGTGCGCCGCCATCCCGTTTGCCGCCATATCGGCAAAACGCGGTGAGTCCTCATTGCCGCAGGGCTTTGAGGCCGCTTACATGCCGCCGGAGGAGGATGATTACTCCGGGCTCGCCGCCGACCCCACCACGCTTACGATCGACGCATCGGCGGGCACTGTGGGTTCTGCTCTTGCCTACTCGGCATCCGGCTACAAAACACACACCACGGCATCCATATTTGCCAAGGTGGCCAACCGCACGCTGTATGATAAGACCTGCAGCGGCATGCAGGGTATGAATGTTGGTACTACCTATATTTATACCGCAAAGATCAAAACGGATAACTCCGCCGTGGCGATAATCCGTACAAACGCCAACACGGGCGACCAGGTGGTCATGTCCTATTATTCCAGCCTCAGCGCCACCAGCCCCTCCTCCTGCACAACGCTCGGCCACGCCAATGAGCTGACGGTCGTTACAAAGACCGAGAATGGCAAGGGCGTAAACTACATGTACGTTGCCACATGTGCCGACGGTCTGCCCGGTATCGCAAGACTGAAAATAGACGGCACAAAGCTTTATTTCACCGGTTATTTTGCGCCCACAAAGACCAGCGGCTCGACCTTTAACGGCGGCGGCATCAAGGGCGTGTATCATTCCGGCGGATATTTCTACTTCCTGTTCAAATCCGGCATGACATTCTATCACTGCCGTATATCCGACAGCGCCGCGGGCGGAACCAAATCCAAGCCCACAGCCGTTACCTGCTACAAGGCCTTTACCATCGATACCCGAAACGCCATGTTCGTTTCAAGCTCCGGCAAGGTATCCACCCTCAGTGGGATCGATACATGGATAAACCAAGGCTTTGGCTATCTTACCAACACAAAATCTATCTATGTGCCGCTCTTTAACGGCAAAAACGATAACGCTATCCTTTCCTATGATGTTTCCGACTATGTAACGCCGGAAAAGCTTAAGGAAGAAAAGAACTGCTCCGATGTCCTGTTCCCGACGGTCGAGACCTTTAGGATCTCCGATTCCTCCCTCAGTCTCTTTGAGATAGAGGCGGCGGGCTTCCGCACCGGTCAGGGCACTGACGGCGACCTGCGCCTCTACTTTAACACCAACGCATCCGCCTCCGCCAAGGAGGGCATTTGGAGAGTCAGCAGCTATAACCGCACCTCCAGCCCCGCAAAATCAATGGTAAACGCCGACAGCATTACCTACACCGTTAAATACAACAATAACGCAAGCAATGCAAGCGGCACTACAAAGACCACCTATCACATCAAGGGCATATCGGTAAAGCTTCGCTCCAACGGCTTTACCAGAAGCGGCTACACCTTTGTGGGATGGAACCTTACACGTAAATCCGACGGCAAGTGGCTCTACTTTACCGCCGATGGCAATGCAAAATGGTACACCAAGGGTTCACAGCCTGTCGGCGCACACCTGGCGCTTTACGAGGATGGCCGCAAGGTCTCGGCTCTCACAAGCGTAAAGGGCGATACCATTACCTGCTATGCACAGTGGCAGCCCAATGCTACCGGCACCAAGAGCTATTACATTAAGTATGATGCCAACGGCGGCAGCGGAACCATGGCCGATACCAAGGTCGTGTACGGTACCTCCACGGCCATAAGAGACAACGCCTTTACACGTGAGGGCTACAGCTTTGGCGGCTGGAACGCATACAGAATGTCCGACAACAGCTGGATATATGTTGATAACTCTACCGGCGCCAACAAATGGATAGCCGCCGGCGAGTCAACGGAGGGCTATACCCTCAAGGTCTACAAAAACGGCACGCACGTGTCAAAGACCTCCTCGACAGACCGCGATCTGGTAACATTCTACGCCGTATGGAATAAAGATTGATCTCGTGTTTGACATCGCAGATATGATCTAAATAAATACACCCCCGCCGGAGTCATGCCGATGATGACTCCGGCGGGGGTATTATGGTCAGAAACCGAAAAATGAAAAAAGCTCCTATCCTCAACGAGGAAAGGAGCTGTGGCCTGCCCGACAGGATTTGAACCTGCGGCCTCAAGAGTCGGAGTCTTGCGCGCTATCCAGCTGTGCCACGGGCAGATATCACGGTAATTATTATACACCATTGCGGGCGTAAAGTCAAGCATTTTTTGTCTTTTTATGCGCCGTAGGGGAGCTTTTGAATATTACCGCTGCGTTTTGCGGCTGTCCCGGCGGCGGGTCAATACCCGCCGCCGTTTTTGCGCAGTCGCCAAAAGAGCTTGCGCAAAAGCTCGATTGGGAATACCAAAAGTGAGGATAGCATTGCCCACAAAAGCTCGCCGCCCTGCAGCGGCACGGTGCGCAACACCTCGCCGCCAAGATATACAAAGGCTATCTGTATCACAAGCACTGCGCTCATTATCGTGATAAATGCGGGATTCTTCCTGATGTTAGCCAAAATGTGCAATCGGTCGGTGCGTGCGTTAAAGCAATTAAACACCCCTGCAAAGATAAAAAATGCAAAAAAGGCTGTCAACAGATACCTGCCATCCGCGGCGTATCTAAAGCGTGAGGTGAAAAACGGGAGCTTTAAAAAGGCAAGGGAGAGTGCGATGGTGGATGCGCCGAGCACGGCTATCTGATCTATCATGTAGCGGTTGAGTATAGGCTCGTCACGCCGCTTCGGCGGCTCTCGCATGCAGGATGGCAGTGCGCCCTCGCCTGCAAAGGCAAGCCCGCCCAAGGTGTCCATTATAATATTTATCCACAGCATCTGCACAACGGTCACCGGCGCATCGATGCCGACAAACGGGCCTATCATTGAAACGCCCACGGCGCAAAGATTCATGGTGAGCTGCAGTGTGATAAATTTGCGTATGCTTTTAAAGATATTTCTGCCGTAAAGCACCGCGCCCGCAACAGATGAAAGATCATCCCGCAACAGCACAATGTCGGATGCCTCTCGTGCCACATCGGTGCCGCTCCCCATGGCAAAGCCAATATCGGCGCGGCGGAGGGCGGGGGCATCGTTTATGCCGTCACCTGTCATGCCAACCACCAGCCCGCGCTCCTGCGCTATCCGCACCAAGCGGCTCTTGTCGCTCGGCACTGCGCGGGCGACCACACCAAGGCGCGGCAAAAGCTCGCCCACCTCCTCGTCGCTCATCCCCGCCAGCTCTGTTGAGGACAGCACCCTGTCCACTCCGCGGCCGAGTATCCCGCAGCCGCGGGCTATCGCCTCTGCCGTCTCGGCGCTGTCCCCGGTTATCATCACCACCCCGATCCCCGCGCCGCGCAGCTCACCGACAGTCTTGGCCGCCGTTGGGCGCAGGCGGTCACTTAGCTCCACCGCGGCAATGATATAAAGCTCGCGCGGGATCATATTTGCCGTTCCCGCCGTATCGCCGCCCACGGCAATTATCAAAACTCTGCCGCCGCCGCGCCGTGCCTTGGATATTGCCGCTGCAAAGCGGCGCAGATCGGCTCGGCGTGCTTGCCCGCCGTCGTCGATATACCCGCAAGCGCGCGGCAAAAGTACCTCAGGCGCGCCCTTTATGTATATCCTGCCGCCGCCCGCACTCGCGCAACGGCAGGCCGAGTATTTTCTTTGACTGTCAAAGGGCAGGCGTTGCAGGCAGGCGGGCAGATCCCGTGCGGGATCCCCATCGTGCTGTGCATCAAGCTCCAATACCGATGTCATTATCGCCCTGTCCGCCGCGTTGCCGCCTATCGGTACTGCCCGCTTGCCCTCCCGCCCGGGGATGGATGCGGTATTAAGATATGCGGATGTTCGGTATTCCCGCCACAGTGCGGCAGAGCCATCCCGCAGCGCCCCGGCGGACGGCAGTCTCCGTCCGTCCCCAAGTATCACGCCGCCAACCGTCATCCGCCCCTCTGTCAGCGTGCCTGTTTTGTCGGTGAAAAGAATATTCATGCTCCCCGCCGCCTCTATTCCAACAGGCTTGCGCACAAGCACGCCGTCCTTAGCCATGCGCCCGATGTTTGCGGAAAGCACCACAGCTATCATCATCGGTAGTCCCTCGGGCACGGCCACCACAACAACAGTCAGCCCAAGCGTCAGCGCGGAGAGCAGTTTTTCGATAAGATATGTAGTGTCGCGCAGTTTCATAAGTATAACACTGCCCATGTAGCCGCTGTCTATCACAAATGCGCGAAACAAAAACGCGGCGGCCACTATGGCGGCCGCGGCGTAGCCAAGGCGGCTTATCTGCGTGGCAAGGCGGGATAGGCGAAGCTTTAGCGGACTTTCGCGCGTCTCCTCCTGAAGCTCACCGCTTATCCCGCCAAGGCTCGTGTTGTCACCAACGGCACTTACCAGCATCTCCCCCTCGCCGCTGATAACAAGACAGCCGCGAAGCACGCCGCAGGGGTCGGAGGGCAGGGGAGAGCAACAGCCGCCGCTCTCCGCTGTCCCCTCATCGGCGCTTTGCGGAGATTCGTTATCATCGGGTGTAAAGTCAAAAGATGTGCAAATATCCGGCAAGCGGCGTGCGGCAGTCTTTTCCGCCTCGCGCGTCTCACCTGTCATCGCCGATTGATCCACCCCGATCCGCCCGCTTATTAGGTAGCCGTCGGCGGGGATCGATTCCCCTGCGGCCAGCAGCACCACGTCCCCCACCACAATGTCGGATATCGGCAGCTCGCGCACCCTGCCGTCGCGCCGCACGCGACAGCTCCCGCGCCGCGCCTCGGCCGCCAGCCGCCCAAAGGCCGCCTCGCCGCCGTATTCGGATATGGTAGAGACGGTCGTTGCCGTGATAACGGATATGGCAATGCCCAGTGTTTCCACCCAGTCAGTGTGACCTATCGTAAATATGATATTCGCGGCCAACGCGCCAAGCAGGACCTTTATCACAGGGTCGCCGAGGTTGGCAAAAAAGCGCGAGATAAAGCTGCGGCGTTTCCTCTGCCGCAGGGTGTTTCCACCGTATCTTTTGCGGGATAGCTCTGCCGCCTCCTCGCTGAGTCCGCGGCGTATATCTACACGGCTCGCACCGCCGGCTGTCTTTTGCATCATGAGTGATCCTTCCTTTGCCACTTGAGTCTGCCTTGTAACGATTATATTCCCGCGCGGCACGTAAAATGCAAAACAGCAATATTTGTCCCGCAAATTCGAGTTTATGACTTGATTTTGCGGCGGTTTTGTCTTATAATATTCTTATATAGCTCGGTATCCGCAGGGAACCGAAAAATAAAACGGAGGATCATCCATGGAACTGATAAAGGATAAGGATCTTGATAGATTTAAAGAGGTGGAGGAGGTCACGGCCGCGCCGACAGCCTCTCGCCGACTGCGCATAGGCTTTATCGGCACCGGCGGCATCGCACGGTCGCACATAAAGGCGTACAAGCAATTCAGTGATGTTGATATAGTTGCGGGGGCGGATCTCATTCCCGGCAAGGCCGAAAAATTCTTTGCGGCCAACGAGGTGGAGGGCGTTCACACCTACACCGACTACCGCGAGATGATAGCCCGCGAGCAGCTTGATGCGGTCTCTATCTGCACATATAACCGTCAGCATGCCGAGCCGGCTATCTACGCCATGCGCCACGGCGTTGATGTGTTGCTTGAAAAGCCGTTTACCGTTACGCTTGACGAGGCGGTTGAGGTCTGCCGTGTTGAAAAGGAGACAGGCAGAATACTCTCTATCGGCTTCCAGCCCCGCTTTGACCCGAATATGCAGATGATAAAGCAGATATTTGAATCCGGCGTGCTTGGTAAGATATATTATATTCAGACAGGCGGCGGTCGCCGCCACGGTATACCCTGCCGCGACGGTAAGGATACATTCATCAGGGATGATACCGCCGGCATCGGTGCGCTTGGCGATATAGGCTGTTATTCGCTTGATATGATGCTTCGCGCGCTGGGCTACCCCAAGCCACTGACCGTTTCGGGCTATAAGTCCGCCTATTTCGGTAAGGATCCCGCATATTACGGCAGTCGCCCCGAGCTGGCGGAAAAGTTCGGTGTGGATGATTTTGCCGCGGCGTTCATCCGCTTTGAAAATGATCTGGTCATCGACTTCCGCATCTCCTGGGCCATGCATATGGATACATCCGGTGATACCATAGTGCTGGGCACCAAGGGCGGACTTCGTATACCATCCACCGAGTGCTGGAACGGCACTGTCGGCGGACCTATGACACTTTACCACGAGGTGTGCGGTCAGCAGGTGGAAACGGTACTGCCAACGCTTGAACTTCGCGGTCTCGGCCGTGTTGAGCGCAAGGTGCGCTCCTTCCTTGATGCCGTTATCACCCGCGGCAAAGCCCCTGTGCCGACCTCCGAGATACTTATAAATCAGGCTATCATCGATGCCATCGCCCGCTCCGCCGACCTCGGCCGCGAGGTGGAGGTCGAGATCCCGGAGATATAATAAAAATAGATACAATATAAGATCATATAAGATCCGCTCCTCCGCCGATGGCTTTCGTCTTTCGGCGGGGGAGCGGATCTGTGTATCTAAATTATGAGTTTGCAGAGGTGTTGAATCTGATATTAGCTATCCTATCCAGGGTGTTTTGCAGGATTATCTCGGCGGAGAGGGAGTCTATCACGGCCTTGCGGCGTTTGCCGCGGGTATTGGTCTCGTTAAGATAGCGGGATGCGGCAACGGTCGTCAGTCGCTCGTCCGTCATCATGACAGGAATTCCCGCCTCCTCGGCCAGCAGCTCGGCAAATTCGCGGCATCTGTCGGCGCGTGCGCCCTCACTGCCGTCCATATTGCGGGGAAGCCCCACCACGGCGGCCACGGCCTCCTGCTCGCGGGCTATCCTTGCCACCTCACGCGCGGTGGCGGCTATCCCGCCGGGGCTTACACTGCCTATCCCGCCCGCCAAAAAACCGGCGGAGTCGGATATCGCCAGCCCGGTGCGGCGGTCACCAAAATCAACGCCAAGCAAGCGGCCGTCAAGTGCGGCAATAGCTTGGATATCGGATATCATCAGGATATCACCTCCGTTTTATTTTGCTCTCCTGCGGCTTTGCTTTTGTCCTTTGTAAGGTGCAAAAGGAGCCATGTAAGCGCGGCGGATACGCCAAGCGCGGCCGCGGCGATAATGCCAAGCAGTGCGCGGGAGCTATCCTCGGGCAGCGGCAACAGCGGCAGGATAAATGAGGATGCATTAAACGCCGCGTGAAGCAAAAAGGATGCGGTGGTCGACCCTGTGCGGATGCGCACAAAGCCGAGGTACAGCCCAAGCAAAAATGCATAGCAGATCCACAGCACCTGCCCATGTATCAGCCCGAAGATCGCCGATGTTATAAGCAGTACCACCCATGTGGGCATGGCACTGCCGAGGGAGGAGACGAGCAGACCGCGAAAGATCAGCTCCTCGGATAGCGGCGCAAAGACCGCTGTTGCGATGATCGACATCACTGAGGTCTCGTTAAGCGTGGAGGACTGCTCGATATAGTCGGCGATAAGCTCCTCCGGTATCGGCAGGACGTCAAACACCAGCGACACCGCAAGGTTTAGGGTGAAGCCGAGGGCTATGAGTATTGGTACGGTTGCCGCCCTAAATCCGCCAAAGCCACTGCCGCGCTTAAAGCCCACGCGCTCAGAGCGCAGATATTTGCGGTCGCGGATGAGATATACTATCAGCGCCGCCGCAAATACGGCAATGGTTGAGAGTATTATCTCAAGGAATGTCACCTCTCCGAGCTTTTCCGCCGTCAGCCATTCAAGGATATCGGTAGTATTTGCGCTCAGCGCCCATATCAACGAGTAAGCCGCGACCAGCGCAAAGGAGATGGCATATCTTATGCCAAAATAAAGTGCCAGCCACCCTGCGGCGGCACCTATGGCGCGCCACACGCTCCCGCGCGTGGCGCGGGGCGTGGGCATAATGCCGCCACCCGGCAATTCGTTTTGCGGCGATGCCGGCGTGCTCGGCAGTCGTTCGTTTTCTTGTTCGTTCATTTGTTTATTATCGCGTATCGACCGCACGGGCAACCGCGCGGTCGATACCGCCATATTTGTAGTTTATCAGTCGATATAGTCCATCGGGTCGACGCCGATCATCGGAAGCAGGCGAGTGATCAGCATGCGGTGGCGCATGTAGGGGTGATAGCGCAGGCCGTCTGCCAACAGCTCGGGGGAGATGTTGACCTCTTCGGGGGTCGTGGCGCATCCTGCGCGCTTCATAAGATCCAAAAGATCCTCGGGGCGGGGGAGTGTTTCGTATATCAGTTGGCGGATCTCGCCCCAGTTATCGCGAAGCAGCTCGGGGGTGATATCATCTGTGATGGTAGGCTGATTGAGTCGCTTTACATCGTCAAGCTGTTCGGGCGAGAAGTGACGGTACACTTCATCCCAATCGGTGGGATCGGCGGTGGGGGCTATCGTTTCAAGCCTGTCGGCCAGGTTGCGGTAGATCTTATCGATAAGAAGGGTGGCAACGCCGACCTTTTTGCCGTGGTATTCCGGCCAAATGCCGCGGGTCAGCTTGTAGCACTCCCAGTAGTGGGAGGTGACATGCTCGGCGCCCGATGCGGGGCGGGAGGAGCGGGCAAGCTTCATGGCAAGGCCGGAAAGCACCAGCGCCTCCATTATGGCACCGGCGGCCTCCTCGTCGCTCGATGTCACCTTGTCCGCCAGCGCGACCATCTTTGCTACCGCCGTCATGGTGAGATCGGCCACGGCATCGCAGTAATATTCGCCGGTCAAAAGGTGCGATACCTTCCAGTCAAGCACGCCTATGTATTTTGCAACCATGTCTCCAAAGCCTGCCGCTTTAAGCTCGGTGGGGGACTCGGCCAGTATCTTTGTATCGGCAATTATCACCGCGGGCTGTTCCGCCTGCCAGGATATTTTAAAGTTGTTTTTGATGATGGGCGCGGTGTCGGATGCAAAGCCGTCCATCGAGGGAGCTGTGGCGAATATGCAAAACATCTTGCCAAGCTCAAAGGATGCCACGCGGCAGATATCGTTGAGCGAGCCGGTACCGACCGATATGATGCCGTCAACATCGGCCGCCAGTGCCATTACTTCGTTCACCTGCTCGATGCGGGCGTACTTCATGTTTTCGTATATCAGCTTTTTAAGCGAAAAGCCTGCCGCTGCAAGCGATTCAAGCAGTCCCTCGCGGGATGCTACGGCTATCGTGTTCTCATCTGCAACAAGCAGTACTTTTTTGGGGAAGCCGGCGCGGGTCAGCACCTCGCCCGTGCGGGCGGATGCGCCGCTTGATATCTCAACTACCTTGGTGGCGCAGGTGTGCTCTCTGCCGCAGGGACAGCCCTGAAGCGTTGTAAGAATATTTTGAAGATCCATGGTAAAACCTGTCTTTCCTGCCGTATGCATTTTTGCTGTGCGCGGCTCGGCCGTGGTGGAATGCACCCCTCGCCGCGCATCGGTCGCATAACGACATATTATATCACTATAATTATAGACCTATTTTGCGTATTTGTCAATACTTACGAGCGCCGCAAAGGCTTTTTTCGCGGCGCGGGGAGCCGACGGTGCCGATCATTTCATCTTGCGTTGAAACTATTGATATTTGGCGCGATTTGTTGTATACTATTATAAGGAAAGATCGGAGATGTAGCCAAGTCTTTTATCTCCAAAAGGCAAAGCCGTCATACTCAAAGCGTATTCTGCCGCTGTCGCGGATATCAGGCGTGACTGTATCCGAGCGTGCAAAATAAAGCGCACCGCGGGTTGGGTCTCCTCCGCGCACGGCGGCGGCCGCCGCACGGCGGGAGCGGCCATCCGGGCGTACCTTATAATAATCGGCGGCGGTATGCGTGCCGTCTGCCGTCAGAGCGGTTATAAATTGCAGTATCACCTCGCCGGGCGTATCCGGAAATGCCGCATCCCGCAAGCGATTAAGCAGGACGGCGCACACCGCCACCCGCACAGGGTAGCTCTCGCCACCCGCCGCAAGCTCCGCGGCGCGGGACAAAAGCTCTATCATATCGCCCTCCTCCGCCAAAATAGCTTGTGCTTCTTCGGTACTGTCCGCCGTCACTTTCGGCTCGGCGGCCGCGGCATTTGCCGTTGCCACCACCGAAAAACACAAGGCCAAACACAAAAAAATTGATCTTTTTGTGATCATTTATCCCCCTCCCGAACAGATGCACCATCGCACATCGGGTCTTTATAAAGCTTATTTTATACTTATTATTTTAAAAGGAATAAAAAATATACGCCGCACGGTCGGCGGTTTTTGGAAACAGCAATGGATCAAAAAGACGAAAAAAGATCCGCCGCATACGGCGGAATAGATATAAGCGAGCTCGGCACGGATGCAATGCCCATCCTGCTTAAGATAAAAACAGAGCGGCAGTTTGCCGACATGAAAGCTCCGCAAGCGGCAAACGTGGCCGCAGTGCCAAGCGGCATATGCCTTGATTATGAGGCTATGGAGGAGGATGAGAGCGGCGAGGATGCGCCGATCCTTTTTGATGCCTGTGCAGGTGATGCCGCCGAGCCCGAGCCCCTTCACTCGCAAAGCGAGCTTGTGACAGGCGGCGAGCTGAAGCGCGACGGCGATAACATCATCCTCAGCTGGCGCGAATTTGACGGTTGGAACATGACCGTAATGTCGATAGTCTTTGACCCCGCCGACCCCGCCACGGTAAGCCTTGGGCGGCAGGAGGTCACACCCTTTGCGGTGGTGATGGAGGCGCTCTCCGGCAAGCGCCAACCCGAGATCTGCTTGGTGCTTGAGCGCGGGCGGCGGCACATCTGCCTGCTTGATACGCAGGGAGACCTGCGCGAGGTGGCGGTGCGCACCTTCAAACTTGAAAATTCACTTCTGCGCCGCGGCGCGATGCTGCTTGACTATTCGGTGGAGATACACGGCCTGCGCGCCGAACGCACACGCATTCATATCAAGGCCAAGCGAGCGCCGGCGGAATGATACGAGGATAACAAGACCCACGGACGGGAAACCTTCCCGCCTGATCTCTCGGAGATCGGGCGGGCTTTTTTTACTTTCTTCGCAAATTCCGTTGACATCGAAAAGAATATGTGTTATAATATAACAAGTGATATATAACATAAACTATTTATAGGAGGAATATCATGCCGCCAAAAAATAAGATCACAAAAACCGATATCATCAATACCGCCATGGATATCGTCAGAAACTGCGGGGCGGCGGCTATCAATGCTCGCAACATTGCGGGTGCGTTAGGCTGCTCCACACAGCCCGTTTTTTCTAATTTTGCCACCATGGATGACTTGCGAGCGGCTGTAAAAGCAGCTGCGGATGAGCTGTATCGCTCCTACCTTGCCGCGGATATGTCGTCCGGCAGATTCCCGCCCTATAAGGCCAGCGGCATGGCATATATCCGATTTGCCAGAGAGGAGAGCGAGCTGTTTAAGCTGCTTTTTATGTGTGACCGAAGCACGGAGGTCATCGCCGAGGATCGCTCTTCCATCCGACCCCTGCTTGAGATCATTCAAAAAAGCATGGGCATTGATGAGGACCGTGCGTATCTGTTCCATTTGGAGATGTGGATCTATGTCCATGGGATCGCCACCATGATCGCCACCTGCTATTTGAACTGGGACGAGGATATGGTCAGCAAAATGCTTACCGATGCTTATATCGGTATGAAGCATCGTTACACGGAGGGCAAAGCGGATGTTGGCAATTGAGACCAGAAATTTACGAAAAGAGTATAAGGATATCGTGGCGGTAGAGGGACTTGACCTTACCGTAGAGTCGGGCGAGCTGTTTTCGCTGTTGGGTGTGAACGACGCGGGAAAGACTACTACGATCAAGATGCTCACCTGCCTGACTCGCCCCACGAGCGGGGATGCTTATTTGAATGGTAAAAGCATCATGAGCGACTGCAATAAAGTTAAAAGCATGATAGGCGTATCGCCGCAGGAGACCGCTGTTGCCGCCGGTCTGACCGTGCGCGAAAACTTGGAGCTGATGTGCGGCATCCAGGGGATTTCAAAAGAAAAACGAGCGGGGAAGCTCGAAGAATTGATGGGCATGTTTGACCTCGGTGGCGTTGCCAAAAAGAAAGCGGGGCGGCTTTCCGGTGGGTGGCAACGGCGGCTTAGTATCGCTATGGCACTGATAGGCGAGCCGAGCATTCTGTTTTTGGACGAGCCGACCCTGGGTCTGGATGTGCTTGCAAGGAGCGAGCTTTGGGAGCTGATCCGCTCTCTGAAGGGGCGGATCACGATCATTTTGACCACGCACTATATGGAGGAGGCGGAGGCGCTTTCCGACCGAGTGGGCATTATGAAAAGCGGCAGGCTGCTCCGCTGTGATACTGTTGCAAATATCAAAAAAATTGCTGGGACGGAGAACTTTGAGCAGGCATTTATCCGCATCGTAAAGGAGGGGGCAAAATGAAAATGCTTAACTTTGCCGCCAGAAACACAAAAGAAATATTGCGGGATCCCATAAATCTCTCCTTTGGGCTGGGCTTCCCGTTGGTGCTGCTCCTGCTGCTCAGCGCAATACAGGCAAGCATCCCCGTCGATCTGTTTGAGATCGAGCACCTCGCGCCCGGCATCACGGTGTTTGGGCTATCCTTTATTACACTGTTTGCCGCCACCATCCTCGCCAAGGATCGCGCCACATCGTTGCTGCAAAGATTATATACCACACCCATGACCCCCGTGGATTTTATTTTGGGTTACACCCTGCCCATGCTCCCACTCTCCCTTGCGCAGAGTGCCGTCTGCTATATTGCCGCTTTCTGCCTTGGGCTGGAGCTGTCCGCTGATATTCTGCTTGCGATAGTGCTGATACTTCCAGTGTCGGTGCTGTATATCGGTTTGGGGTTGCTTTGCGGCAGTGTGTTTACAGATAAACAGGTTGGCGGTATTTGCGGGGCGGTGCTTACAAATCTGTCCGCGTGGCTGAGCGGCACATGGTTTGAATTAGAGCTTGTGGGCGGCGCATTTAAGAAGATCGCCTATGCACTCCCCTTTGTTCATGCAGTGGAGCTGGAACGTGCTGCACTGAGTGGTCGCTATGCGGATATCCTCCCGCACCTGGTATGGGTGCTCGGCTACGGCTCGGCTGCCGTCATCCTTGCCGTCGTGCTGTTTTTGCGGCAGATGAAAAAGCAATGACCCCGAGGGGATGTTGGCCATGGCGGAAAAAACGGATGCAAAAAAAGACATTTAGTCAGCATTTTGGTGGTGGGTTCCCCTGCTACGGCACGATGCGCAAATAATATCTTGATAATTAAAAAAGTTTGTTATATTTGGTCATTGAAATTTTGTCGATTTTATGGTATAATAAACTGATAAAATTTTAACGTATCCCGTTTTTCTCAAGAGGACAAAAAATGAACAAGATCACAGTTATAGGAGCCGGCAGTGTCGGCTCAACAGTTGCATATACGCTTGCCGTTACAGGCCTTGCATCCGAGATCGTAATGATAGACATCAATCGCGATAAGGCTTTGGGCGAGGCGCTTGATATCAGACAGGGCGTGCCTTTCTGCTCTCCCTGCTCGATATACGCCGGCGACTATCGTGATGCCGCCGATTCGGATATCGTAGTGCTTACCTCCGGCGTGGCTCGCAAGCCCGGTCAGTCCCGCCTTGATCTGGCGCAGATCAACGTTGATATCACAAAAAGCGTCATTCCGAGCATAGTTGCCTATGCTCCCAATGCTGTTTATGTTATCGTTGCAAACCCCGTTGATATTCTGACCTACACCTTTATCCGTTGCTCGGGGCTTCCCGCATCCCGCATCATAGGCTCGGGTACTATCCTTGATACCGCTCGTCTGCGTGCAAGACTTGCCGAGTTCTATAATATCAGCCAGCAGAACGTACACGCTTACGTTTTCGGCGAGCATGGCGATTCTTCCTTTATTCCGTGGTCGCTTGCAAATATCTCAAACGTTCCGGTCGATGAGTACCGCTCCTCCCTCGCCGGCGTTGACGGTGCACCCGCTGTCGATCCCATGACTCCTGTCCTCGATCACGCGGCGGTAGAGGATTATGTTCGCCGCTCCGGCGCGCGCGTTATCCAGCGCAAAGGCGCAACCTTTTATGCCGTCTCCATCGCGGTATGTCATATCTGCCGTGCGATCCTCGCCGGTATCGATACCACAATGACCTGCTCCTCTCTGCTTGAGGGTGATTACGGCATTGATGACGTATGTCTTTCGCTTATCAATATCGTTGGCGAGAATGGCGTGCGCGGTAAGGTGCTGCCTCAGCTCACCGAGGCCGAGCAGGGCATGCTCCGCCATAGCGCCGATGCCCTCCGCGACGTCATCAAGATGATCAAGATCTGATCGCGTTTTACATAGTAAAAAACAATAAAACTATCTAAACCTAATAAATAAAAAAGGAACCGCACGCGGTTCCTTTTTTATTTGAAGCGTTAAAATAATAAGTGATCAGTGCTCCACTGCCGAGACGGTGTCGAATTTTTGGTGGTAGCTCTCTATTGCAGCGGAGATTATTTTTATAGCCTCGTCGGCGCAATAGAGCTCTTTGACCGCTGTTTGTTTGTTTTCAAGCTGTTTATAGACAGAGAAAAAGTGCATTATCTCGTCAAAGATGTGTGTGGGCAGCTCATCGATGGATGTGATGTGGTTATAGTTGGGGTCGGAGAAGGCCACGGCGATGATCTTATCATCAAGCTTACCGCCGTCTATCATGCGCATAACGCCAATGGGGTACACCTGCATAAGCGTCATGGGGTACACAGGCTCGTTGCAGATGACCAGCACATCCAGCGGGTCGCCGTCATCGGCGTAGGTGCGCGGGATAAAGCCGTAGTTCGCGGGGTAGTGCGTGGAGGTGTAAAGAATGCGGTCAAGGCGCAAAACGCCGGTGCGCTTATCAAGCTCGTACTTGCATTTTCCGCCCTTGGGGATCTCGATCAGTGCCGAAAAATTATCGGGTCTTATCATTGCGGGGTCAATGTCGTGCCAAATATTCATGCAAAAGCTCCGTTCCGCCGCAAAGCGGCATTTTTTATTTTACATAATCAAATTCAAAATCATATATCGAGACGGTGCAGCCGTCGGTACAGCCGTGCGCCTCAAGCTCCTCAAACACGCCGCTGCGGTGCAGGACCTTTTGGAAGAAGTTGAGCGATTCGTAATCGCTGAAGTTGATCTGTCCCATAAGATTGAACAGCCACTCGCCCTCAACATAAAAGGTGTTGCCCTCGCGGGTGATGTTGGTCTCGCGGCCGCCGCCAACGTATGCATCCTCAGGCTCAAATTCGCGCTCGTACACGCGGATGGGAGGCAGCTTTTCAAGCTCGCGGGCGGTCAGGCGTATCATCTCGTCTATTCCCTCACCGGTGATGGCGGAAACATAGATAAGCTTTGCGCCAAGGGATGCTGCATATGCCTCAAACGCGGGAATATCCACGCGCTCGCGGTCAAGTGTGTCCACTTTATTGGCAACTATTATCTGCGGGCGTGTGGCAAGCTCCGGGCTGTAGCGAGCAAGCTCGCCGTTGATCACTTTTATATCCTCTACTGGATCGCGATATTCCGTTGCGGCTATGTCCACAACATGCAAAAGCAGGCGGCAACGGTCAACGTGCCGCAAAAATGCGTGGCCAAGCCCTGCGCCGTCCGCCGCGCCCTCGATAAGACCGGGGATATCCGCGGCAACAAAGCCTGCGCCCTCGCCCGCGGGGGCGGGAACAACACCAAGCATGGGGGAGAGGGTAGTGAAATGATAATCCGCCACCTTGGGGCGTGCGGCACTGATGCGGGAGAGCAGAGAGGACTTACCCACGCTCGGGTAGCCTATAAGGCCAACATCCGCCAGCATCTTAAGCTCAAGTATTACCTCGCGCTCCTCGCCGCGCGTGCCGTTTTTGGCAAACATGGGGACCTGCCTTGTGGGGGTGGCAAAGTGACGGTTGCCCCAGCCGCCGCGCCCGCCGCGGCAAAGGGTAAAGTCGGCACCGTCCCCCTCCGACATATCATGTATTATCTTATCCGTTTCGGGGTCGCGCAAAAGCGTGCCGGGCGGCACGGGGATGTAAAGATCATCCGCGCTCTCGCCGTGAAATTTGCGCCCCGAGCCGTTACCGCCCGCGGCGGCAACGAATTTGCGCTTGTATCTGAATGCCAGCAGTGTGTTTGTGCCGGGATCTACGCGAAAGACTATACTGCCGCCGCGCCCGCCGTCACCGCCGTCGGGTCCGCCGTGCGATACATATTTTTCGCGCCTGAAGGAGACCGCGCCGTTGCCGCCGTTGCCGGCCTTTACATATATTTTTATTCTGTCAATAAACATAACGGATAGTCCTTTTTATTTCGTATCGTCGCCCTTTTCGCGAATTATCAGCTTTATCGGCGTGCCGGCAAAGCCAAAAGTCTCGCGCAGGCAGTTCTCTATATATCTTTGGTAGGAAAAATGGAACAGCTCGGCGCTGTTGCAAAAGATAACAAAGGTGGGGGGAGCAACTGATGTCTGCGTCATGTAATAGATGCGCAGTCTCTTGCCCTTATCTGTGGGCGGCTGAACGCGCGTTACCGCCTCGCGCAGAACATCATTGAGCATTCCGGTGGATATGCGCATGACGGAGGAGGAATACACGGCGTTGATCTGGCCGAAAAGGTTGGTCACGCGCTGTCCCGTGAGGGCGGAAACGTACATTATCGGCGCATAGGGCATATAGGAGAGTGCTATGCGGATCTTGTTATCAAAATCGCGCACGGTGGAGTTGTCCTTGTCCTCAATCGAGTCCCACTTGTTTACAACTATCACCGATGCCTTGCCCGCCTCATGCGCGATGCCGGCTATCTTTTCGTCCTGCTCGGTTATACCCTCGCCCGCATCGATCATGATAAGGCACACATCGGCGCGCTCAACTGCGGTGTGTGCACGCAGGACGGAATATCTCTCAACGCTGTCCTTTATCTTGGCACTGCGGCGGATGCCCGCGGTGTCGATAAACGTATAAGTGCCAAACTGATTTACCACGCGGGTGTCGATAGCATCGCGTGTCGTGCCGGGAATGTTTGATACGATCATTCTGTCAGCACCCGATATGCGGTTGACCATAGAGGATTTACCCGCGTTCGGCTTGCCGATAACGGCAACGCGAATGCCGGCCTCCGGTTCCTCCTCCGCCTCATTCTCGGGCAGGAGCTTTAAGACCTCGTCAAGGAGGTCGCCGGTGCCTGTGCCGTGAACGGAGGAGAGGGCTATCAGCTCGCTGTCAAAGCCGAACTCGTAAAATTCGTAAAATTCGGGCGGGGTGGCACCAACGCTGTCGCATTTGTTTACCGCAACCACTACGGGCTTGCGGCTCTTTTTAAGCATTACCGCTATCTCGCGGTCGTCGGCGGTGGGACCTGTGCGAACGTCGCACAAAAAGATTATTACATCCGCGGTCTCAATGGCTATCTGCGCCTGCATGCGCATATGCGAGAGGATGATATCGTCTGTGCGCGGCTCGATGCCGCCGGTATCTATAACGGTCAGGGCGCGGCCGCACCATTCGGTCTCGCCGTATATACGGTCGCGTGTCACACCGGGGGTGTCCTCAACTATTGCACGCCGCTCGCCTATCAGCTTGTTAAAAAGCGTGCTTTTGCCCACATTGGGTCTTCCTACTATTGCAATTACGGGTCTTGACATTTCTAACCATCACCCTCGCACTTGCGACGGCTTCCTTATCTTTTAAAATCTTTTTGGTGTTTTATTTGAGGTTTTTGTTTTGCGGTTTGGATATCGCTCGCGCGCAGCGTGTGCATCACTGCGCGGTGCGCAAAGCGCCCGCCCGCGCTGCGGATCATTTTGTCGGGCTCATTGAAAGGTAGGCATTGGCGGCCGAAAGCGGCAATGAGAACTCGGCAAAGCCACCGAGGTTTGAGGTCAGCTCTATCACTATCACCAGCTCGGTGGGGGTAAAATAGGTATCGGGGTAGGTGTTGTACAGCTCGTACATCGAGTACTGTGTCATCATGTCTTGAAGCGATATCGAGCTTGTAATGTTCTTTGTCCCGCTTATCTGTTTAAACCGACCCGCCTCAAACAGCTCGCGGAGCTTGCCAAAGTCGGAGTACAGCTTTTTTTGCGATATATTGCGGCCTGTGCTGAGGTTTATCACGTTGGCGTAAACAAAATTTACATTCGCGGTGTCATCCGAATAGCTGAGCTCGCCCTCCGATCTTACCGCCAAAAGATTGCCGCCAAGATATGTCACTGTCGAGCTTTTTATCTCGTATTTTACCGCCACGCCGCTTTTGGTGTACTCATCAAGCCCCAGCAGGCGGTTTTTAAACTCGGATGCGGCTATGTCCGCCAAAAGCTCGTTTATCTTTGTTTGCATGTCGGGGTTTGAAAGACCTGTCATCTTGGGGTAGCGCAGTATCTTGCGGCTCTTTTGCGCACCCACCTCAGCCAGCACCTCGTCAAGTGTTACCGTTTCGTAATCATAGGAGACTATATCAACTATCTGTGTGGTCTCCTCGGTAACAGGTTTTGTTGCGGGTCCCGCAGGTGCGGTGGTCGCGTCGCCGACAGGCGCGGTGGTGTCATCCCCGCCGGTCTCCGGCTCTGTCTCGGGCTCAGTCAGCGATGGGTCATCGGTCAGCACGTCAACCCCCACCACCAAAGAGTGGTCGGGCAGATCGTCACCCGCATGGCGGCAGGCAACAAGCGTCAGCGATGCAAGCGTTGGCAAAAGCAGTGCCGCGGCGGCAAAGCGTGCCGTGGATATTTGTTTTTGATCTTTACTTTTCATCTTTTTGTTTTTATTTTCGGTCGCTCCGTGGCGGGTCGGCCGTGTTTGTGGGTGGATTAAAAACTCAAATATGATCTTGTGTTCAGCCAAGCTCGGTTTGTCCCTCGCCTGTCAGCGCGGCAATAAACTCGCCGCCGTCGCATTTTATCGGCTTTGCGGGAACACCCAGCCTCTCCGAAAGCTCGGCAGGGGTCATGCCGCAAAGAAAGAGGTCGCCCTCCGCCCGCAGTGCGTTTGCGGGAAAGTACAGCACCTCGCCAAGCTCGCGCCCGGCAAGCTGTGCGGCAATATCGCGGCCTGTCAGCAGACCTGCCACCGTAATGGTCTCACCAAAAAAGTCGTTGCGTATCCTGTATACATTAACTCGCAGGTGTCCGTGAGCCTCCTCGGCGCGGCGGGCAAGGGAGCGCAGTGTCTCATATGCCGCGTATCCCGTGGCAACGGATACCACTCTTTCGGGTGCATCATCGGGTGCGCGGTCGGTAAAGCGCAGCTCGGCCTCCGCCTCCTCGCCAAAGGAGGTCAGCATTCCAACGCCGTCCTCTATCTGGCCGTAGTCCTCGTAAAAATCCGGTGGCGGCAGCGGTACCCCGCCGCGCACGTAAAACTCGTCAGAGCAGCGCACTATGTGACTGCCGCATTCGGCGTAAAATCTATCCGACCAGCGTGTTACCTGCGCTATCACCTCTCGGCATTCCTCGGGTGAGAAGAGCGTCAGCGGAGTAAGACCCTCGCGGTATCTGGTAATGCCCGCGGGTACTATCGTTATTGCCTCAAGGGATGGGCGCAGGCGGGCAAGATCGCCAAGCGTTCGCTCAAGCGCCTCGCCGTCATTTATGCCGCGGCAAAGCACTATCTGCGCATGCAAAACTATCCCGGCCTCCGCAAAGCGGTCAAGATATTTAAGCGTTTTGCCTGCAAAGCGATTGTGCATCATGCGGCAGCGCAGCTCGGGGTCGGTCGTGTGTACCGAAACATTTATAGGCGAGATGTGCATCTCGATTATGCGGTCTATCTCGTGCTCGGTAAGGTTAGTCAGGGTAATGTAGCTGCCCTGAAGGAAGGAGAGGCGCGAGTCATCATCCTTAAAATAGCAGGTGGGGCGCATCCCCGGCGGGTTTTGATCTATAAAGCAAAAGATGCATGCATTGCGGCAGGAATGCTTTTCGTCCATCAGTGCCGAGCCGAACTCAAGCCCCGGGTCGTCCTCCTCATCCTTGCGGATGCGAAATACCTGCCTGCGACCATCGCGCATGACTTCAAGCTTCAGCCGCCGCTCGTATATTCTAAAGCGGTAGTCAAGCACGTCGCATATCTCATGACCGTTTACCGTCATAAGCTCGTCGCCTGCCAAAAGCCCGACGGACTCTGCCATGCTGCCCGGCGTGACTCCTGTTATTTTTACCATTGCGCGTGTCTCCTTGGTGTGTATTCGGTCGGTCGATGCCGTGCGTGAGCCTGCATTCGATCGATCGTGCGTGTGATAACATATTATTATATCACATTGTCTCTCTTTTGTCAATCACACGTCGCGGCGCTAAGGTCAGTCGGTTGTAGTGTTACAATAGATGTGAGACTGGATATCAAAAAAGTATAGACAAAGTGA
>CAYLLA010000010.1:0-40400 GCA_964384555.1 uncultured Ruminococcus sp.
CCGAGCCCCGTGCGGGCGAGCGTGCGGACGGTGATGCCAATCTCGAGCTTACAAAGCATATGATATTCGAGCGTGCGCTCTACCAAGCCTCCTGCAAGGCATCGATAAAAGCAGGCAGGGTATACAGCAACGAGTGTATCGAGAGGGTGATATTCGCTCTTGAAGAAAATCCGGATATTACATACTGCCCGCACGGACGTCCCATTGCTTTTGAAATTAAAAAATCAACGCTTGATCACCGGTTTAAACGGTCGTGACGGCTTTTGATATGAAAGGAAACAATTACTCAAATGTTTGAGCTGAAATGCACGGAGGATCGCGCACGCCGCGGTGTTCTTCACACTGTTCACGGTGATATTGAGACCCCCGTTTTTATGAACGTTGGCACCTGCGCCGCCATAAAGGGCGGAGTGGCCACCTACGAGCTTAAGGAGATAGGCTGTCAGGTAGAACTTTCAAACACATATCACCTCCATATCCGTCCGGGAGATAAGCTGATACACGATATGGGCGGAATCAGAAAGTTTATGAACTGGGATGGCCCGGTGCTGACAGACAGCGGTGGGTTTCAGGTCTTTTCGCTGGCGCAGTTGCGTAAGATAACCGAGGAGGGCGTGAGATTTGCCTCTCACATTGACGGTAAACGCATATTTATGGGTCCTGAGGAAAGTATGCAGATACAATCCAACCTTGCATCCACGATCGCCATGGCGTTTGATGAATGCATCGAAAACCCCGCGCCTTATGATTATGTAAAGGCATCCACCGAGCGCACATATCGTTGGCTTATAAGATGCCGCGACGAGATGGCACGCCTTAACTCTCTGCCGGATACTATCAACCCGCATCAAATGCTTTTTGGTATCAACCAAGGTAGCACATATGAGGATCTGCGCATCGAGCATATGAAAAAGATAGCGGAGCTGGATCTAGACGGCTACGCCATAGGCGGACTTGCCGTTGGCGAGGATACCGAGGATATGTACCGTATAATCGATGCTGTTGAGCCGTTTATGCCCAAAAACAAGCCGAGATATCTTATGGGTGTTGGAACTCCCGTGAATATTCTGGAGGCCGTCCACCGCGGAGTTGACTTTTTTGATTGCGTAATGCCGAGCCGCAACGCACGTCACGGTAACGTGTTTACATGGAAGGGCAAGATAAATATTTTAAACGAGAAATACGCACGTGACCCGCGCCCCATTGACGAGGGTTGCGGATGCCCCGCTTGTACGCGCTACAGCCGTTCTTATATCCGCCATCTTATCAAAGCCAAGGAGTCACTTGGCATGAGGCTTGCTGTTGTGCACAATCTTTATTTCTACAACGAGCTTACCAAAAAGATACGCGAGGCACTTGACGAGGGGTATTTTGAAAACTTCTATCAGAAATACCGCATAACACTTGCCGAGCGCGTTAATGATTGATCTATGATCGCCCGCATGTTTTATGTCGCGATGATAACGGAAAGGAGAAAGTAGCATGCTATCGGCAGTAAAGAACTTTGCACTGACGTTTGTAATATCACTGTTGGTCTTTGCAATATGTGCATATTCTGTTGTCGGATATGTGCTCACCAACCTTTCCGGAATAACAGGCAACACGGTCGATACAACGGCCGAGACCACCGCACCCGATCCCGTGGTGACCGACTCGCACGGTGATATAATAGATATCACCTTGCCGGATACCGGTACATCCTTTAATTTACTGTTGGCGCTGACCGATTACGATCCCGCCGTTTACGAGTATGATCCGGATATTATCGAGCTTGTAATGGGAGATCCGAGCAGTGGCAACAACACCGCAGGTGGGAGCGGGGTGGAGACTACCGCACCACTGCCGGATGATCTGCCAAATCCTCGCCCGATAACGGTAACACCGGATGCAGATCCCGAGGATACATCAGATAGTACGGCAACGGGAGACCCGATAATACCCGGCGGTTTCTATTCTGCAAAATATCAAAAACTTCGCACAACATCACTGTTGTTGCTGCGCTTTGACCGCGAGCGTTCGGAGGTCACATACACCGCACTGCCGGATGATGCAATGACGGTAATGGACGGCAAATACATATCACTCGGTGATGTGTACGCAACCTATGGGCGGGATGTGCTTTGCGATGCCGTACATGCCATGACAGGTTGTTTTGTAGATGGTTATATGATATTGCATCCCGAAAGCTTTATCTCGCTTATCGATGCGCTGGGAGGCGTCAGCTTTATTGTTCCCTGCGAGATGGATTTTGGTTCGCTTGTGATCAAGGCCGGTATGCAAACGCTCAACGGCACTACCGCGGCGCGTATGCTCGGCTTTGGACTCTACCTCGAGAGCGGACAATCAAGGGAGAACACCGCCGCCGAATTTACCAAGGCAGTGGTTGAAAAACTCACATCCATCACAAACTATCCAAGCGCTCAGACATTGTTTGAGACGATAGTTTCGCATGTCGATACGAATTACGGAATAGAAAAGCTTTTGGATAATAAGGATTTCATCTTCCGTTATTCACAGCTTGCGGTCAGCACTCGCGATATCGTCACGGTCAACACGACGATCAGCTCAAAGGTCGTGCGAGTGGTGGATACAAAGTCTACCCTCCAACGCTTTGAAAATATGCGGCGCATCCTGCCGGAGGACACTGCGAGTCGGTGAGCCGGGTGTCATTCCGATACCAAATGATAAAAACAATAATTAAAATTTGAATTTTAATATTAAAAGGAATTTTAAAATGGACAACAGAGAAAAAACAATGGAAAAAATAGTCGCGCTCTGCAAAAACCGCGGCTTTGTATTTCCGGGCTCCGAGATCTACGGCGGCCTTGCCAACACATGGGACTACGGACCTCTTGGCGTTGAACTTAAAAACAACGTAAAACGCGCATGGTGGAAAAAGTTCATTCAAGAGAACCCCTACAACGTAGGTCAGGATTCCGCCATTCTTATGAACCCGCAAACATGGGTCGCATCAGGTCACCTTGGCGGCTTTTCTGACCCGCTGATGGACTGCCGCGAGTGCAAAGAGCGCTTCCGTGCCGATAAGCTTATCGAGGACTGGTGTGCCGAGAATTCATATGAGCTTGAAAAGCCGGTAGATGCCATGAGCCAGGCTGAAATGAAGGCTTTTGTTGAGGATCATAACATCCCCTGTCCCACCTGCGGTAAGCATAACTTTACCGATATAAGACAGTTCAACCTTATGTTTAAGACCTTCCAGGGCGTTACTGAGGATGCCAAAAATACCGTTTACCTGCGTCCCGAGACCGCACAGGGCATATTTGTAAACTTTGCAAACGTACAGCGTACCACAAGGCGTAAGATCCCCTTTGGTATCGGTCAGATAGGTAAGTCCTTTAGAAACGAGATAACCCCCGGTAACTTTATCTTCCGCGTTCGCGAGTTTGAGCAAATGGAGCTTGAGTTCTTCTGTGAGCCGGGGACCGACCTTGAGTGGTTTGCCTACTGGCGCGGCTTCTGCCGCGATTGGCTCCTCTCGCTTGGTATTCGTGAGGAGAACCTTCGCCTGCGTGACCACGATCCCGAGGAGCTTTGCTTCTATTCAAAGGCAACCACAGACTTTGAATTTATGTTCCCGTTCGGATGGGGCGAACTGTGGGGAGTTGCCGACCGCACCGATTATGACCTTACACAGCATCAAAACACCTCCGGCCGCGACCTCAGCTACTTCGATCAGGAAAAGAACGCAAGATACATCCCCTATGTTATCGAGCCTTCTCTCGGCGTTGAGCGTTCCTTCCTTGCATTCCTTGTTGATGCGTATGACGAAGAGGTCGTCTCCCGTGATGAGGCAACAGGCAAGGAGGATGTGCGCGTTGTTCTGCACCTGCATCCCGCACTGGCACCCTTTAAGGCCGCCGTTCTGCCGCTCTCCAAAAAGCTGTCCGCTGAGGCAGAGAAGATCTTCCACGATCTTGGTCGTGACTTTATGGTGGACTTTGACGATGCCGGTTCTATCGGTAAGAGATACCGCCGTGAGGACGAGATAGGTACTCCTCTTTGCATCACCTATGATTTTGATTCGCAAAACGATGGTTGCGTGACCGTTCGTGACCGCGATACTATGCAGCAGGTAAGGATACCGATATCCGAACTGCATGATTACGTTGCAGAAAAAATAAAATTCTAAGGATCAAGGGATGGTTCTTCAAAAAGGATCGACGGCTTCGGCCGATATCCCCGCTGTCGGTGAAAATGTCAAAAGCGCGGACGAGGTGCTTCGTATCGCGCTTGACATCTCCGAGCATATTCTTGAAAACGGCGGGGAAGTAAGCCGAGTTGAGAACACTATAGAGCGCATTGGTTACGCACTTGGTGCCGCACACGTTGAGGCGTTTGCCGTCACCACGCTGATCACCGCATCGGTAAGGATGCGGGATGGCTCATATTCTCAACAGATGCGGCGTGTTAAAAACACCGATATTAATCTATATAGGGTCGAGGCACTCAACGGTATCTCGCGTGAGCTGTGTTCGGGTGAGATCGATATCGATGAGGCGCACCAAAAGATAGCGCGTGTATCGCATGCTCATCAAATAAAAAAATGGGCAATGTCAGCGGGGCACGCCATGATAGCCATCGGATTTGTGCTGTATTTTGGCGGATGCTTGCGCGATGCACTTGTAGCCGCTGTTATCGGTACGCTGATAATGCTTATCAAAAGCGATGCCGGCGGTGAGTTTGGCGCTGTGTCTATCACCGTCCTGCGCTCTTTCTTTGCAGGTGTTGCGGCAATACTCAGCTCGCGGCTTGGCATCGGCAGTGACGCGGGACTTATTATGATAGGCACGATAATGCTCATGACCCCTGGTGTGGCTGTTGGTACATCTCTTGGCGACATGCTGGGAAAAAACATCATATCCGGAACCATGCGCTTGGCGCAGGCTATAATACAAACGGTCGTGATAGCACTTGGTTACGCTCTTGCGATACTTGTTATGGGAGGCACGGCGTAATGGTTATTGAATTTATCACAAGGCTTATCGGCGGAATTATAGGCACACTTGGCTTTGTCATCTTTTTTGAGGTGCGGCGCGATCGCATGTTGCCGGCATTGCTGGGCGGAGTTATAGGAACTCTTGCGTATTTAGTGCTTGAGCATCTCGGTGTGCACGATTTCTTTGCCAACGCCGTGTCGGCTTTTATAATCACTATATACTGTGAGTGTGCCGCGCGACTGCTGCGGACTCCCGTTATAGTTTTTCAGATCCCGGGTGTCATCGTCCTTGTTCCCGGAAAGGCGCTCTACCATACGATGAGTAACCTGATCACGGGTCATTTTTCGGAGGCAGGGCAGTATGCCGTTGTAACTATCAGCATCGCGGCTGGTATAATTATCGGGATCATTTGCGGCACATTGCTTTACAGCATCGTAAAGCTCAGCGCAAGATCCTTTTCAGCTAAATTGATCAATAAAAAACAATAAAAGCTATCGTCAGGACCGATGTTCGATCCTGACGATAGCTTTTTGTATATATTGGAGAATGATCTGCAAGCTTTATCAGCCGCGGGTCTTTCCGCCTGCTACGTTGAGGGTAGTGCCGTGTATGTAGCCTGCCTGATCCGAGCTCAGGAAGGCTACGGTGGATGCAACCTCAGAGAGCTTGCCGGAACGTCCGAGGGGCGTTGTGCTGGTCTTGCTGTAGCCCGCACGAAGCTGTTCTACGGTTATGCCGCGGGTGTAGGAGAGAGCCTCCTCGTAGGACTGTGTACGAAGACCGGTTGCCTCAAGAATGCCGGGGGCAACGCCCACGACTCTGACATTGTGGCGGCCGAGCTCCTTAGCCCATGAGCGAGTAAGACCATTGACTGCGGCCTTGGAAGCGGCATAAACGCTTTGACCCTCCGAGCCCTCAAGTCCGCATTCGGAGGACATATTTACGATTACGCCGGAGTGGTTCTTTACCATAACGCGAGCGGCGGCCTGTGAGCAGAAGAAAAGGCCCTTTACATTTACGTTCATAACCTTGTCCCAGATCTGCTCGGAAAGCTCCTCAACGCCTGCGGGATCGACCAAAAGTCGGGGAATATTAATACCTGCGTTGTTTACCAAAATATCTATGGTTCCGAATGCCTCAACGGCTGCGGCTACCATAGCCTCAACACTGGCCTTGTCGGTCACGTCACAGCGCACATAGATATACTTGCCACCGTTTGTACCGGCATCTATCTGCGGCGCCTCGGGATTAATGTCGCAAACGGTAACATATGCACCGTCATCAAGAAATTCGCGCACGCATGCAAGACCTATTCCGGATGCACCGCCGGTCACGATTACGGACTTGCCCTCAAGTCCCAGCCAATTTGTGTTCATTGTTTTTTGTACCTTTCGTTTACCTGTTGGTTTGTTTGGATTTTTGCTTTGCTTTTATTGCTCGGCTGAAGTAGTCTTTTCGGTCTTCTTTTGCAGCGGTACTATCGCGCGATGGCAAACAAGGAGTATCAAGGCGTACATAATAATGCCGCCGGCGATATCCGATGTATAGCCCAAGGCCATTTGCACTACCTCTGCCGCACCATCCGGTGCGCCGAGACTTATATCATAAATTACTCTGCTGAGTATTAAAGCCAAGCTGAATATCATTGCGCTGAGGAGCGCACTTTTTTGTATGGGATTCTCCCCCAAACAGATCTTTTGATATGGGATCACTGCGCGCGTCCAATCGTGATCATTCCGGCCGAGCCTTTTTTCGGCGGAGGCCACAAGTGTATACCGCCGTACCGCCTCGCGACAAATGATCGATGCGATAAGTGCGACGATATAAAGCTCTGCCAATTCAAGCGCGAGGTTTATGAGCGTTCCCAAAATGCCTGATGTGATCTTTGTGCCGTCAAAAACCGAGCCTGCGATCTGGTTTATTGCCCGCCCGAACAATGTCATACCAACACACAACAGCCGTGTCAGTCGCCTATGTCCGCGGTCATCGAACAGTAAAAAGGAGAGTATTATCGCCGCGTACTGTACCGATGCAAAGATCGTGTCTGCAAGCGTTACAAGCCACCCGAGTATATCGGGCAGTGGGGAGGAGGCGTACAGCACATCATTGCCTGTGCTGACGTACAGAGGTGAGATCAAACAAGATGTAAGTATTGCAATTGCCAGAGTGGTGACAGCCGTGAAGATGCACAGCCGTCTGTGTGTTGCTTTTGCTGTATCTTGATCAAGTAGCATGCGTATTCTCTTTTCAGTTAGTCGGATATATTAGGCCAAAGTCCTGGAGCGGGTAGGGTGATACCGGAACACCGACAACGGTGACCATAACATGCAGGCGGTGCGAGGGAATAAACCCTGTGTTGCCGACCTTGCCGATGGTCTGTCCCTTGTTCACTGTATCGCCAACAGCCACGGAGGTCTCGTTGAGGTGAGCGTACCAGCTCTTAAGTCCCCAACCGTGATCGACTACAACGAACTTTCCAAGTACATCGCATGCGCCAACGTAGACCACCTTGCCGCTGTTCATTGCAGGGGCTTCCGCGCCGAGGGCAAACATATAGTCAACACCCTCATGGCGGAAATCATCGCCGTATTTCATCAAAAGCTGTTTGCCAAAGCCAAGGGCAACGCGAATACCGTCATCCTCGTAGTTGACAAATTTACCGTTCCAGTATTTTGTGGATTCATTTTGCGCGGATATTTCGCTTATCAGCTGACGGTACTCGGCAATATCGGTTGCGGAGTAGCTGGTATCTACAAGCGATTTGGGAATATCGTAGTATGCGTAGCTCTTATCAAAGGTCTTGGATGTTACGCTGAGAGTGAGCGTTTGAGAGGTGAGGCCGTAGGAGATGTTGAATTTATATGTACCTGCGGCAAGCTCCGCGTTTATCGGAACGAGCGCGCGAACATATTCGCCATCCGCGAAGAATATCGGCGTGCAGCCGATGGCTGGTTCGCTATCGAAGCTTATCTTTGAGATGTCGGTAACATTAAGGCCGCTGACCACCACCAAAGTGCCGGGCTCGATCTTGCTCTCGCCAAGCATAAACACGGCGGGGGCGGTTATCTTTCCGCAAAAGCTGTAATCCGCATTGCCAAAGTATTCGCAACCATCAGTCTTTGCCCATGTGGCGGTGACCTTGATGGTCAGCGTGTCGTTACGCTCGATCTTGAGTCCGGAAAGATTTTCAGGTGTGCCTTCAAACAGCGGCTCTGTGTCGCTTGCCGCGCTGTAGATCTTAACGGTGCACTCGCTGGGCTGGATATCAAAGGTGAGGTCAAGATCATTTGAAATATCAAATGTCTGCTCGCCGCCCTCTGCCGCGCCGTCCTTCAGCTGACGATATATGCCGCCGACAAGATAGCTCCAGTTGATATCGACAGGGGATACCGTGTTGCCGCCTGCGACGGTAAGCGTGGGGGCTTTGGCGGAATCAAAGAGATAGAGCGAGTGTTTTGTGTCATAAAACTTAAGCACATCGCTTTTTGCTATTTGAAATACTTTTCCGTCGGGATCGGTGTAATAGCAATTATCGGCGTTGCTTGAAAAATAGTATTTGTAGCTTACAACATCACCGCTCTCGCGTGTGAACGTGCCGAGGATAAAGGATCCGCCCTCGTATTCAGACGGCAGCTCATTCACGGCTGTGCCGGAGTCGTTTAAAACGCCAAAGGCGGCAAGCATACCATCGGTATCATTATCCTTTGTAAAGGTGGCGGTGGTGCCGTCCGGGATCTTTAAAACAAGCTCGGAATAGTCTTTGGTGCGCGGTGTTTGCTGATTTGCATAGTAACTGCCAATGGCAAGATACGTGGGAATGAACAGCACAACGAGCGCAAGTATAGTTATAACAAACTTTTTAATGTCAATATTAAATTTCATTTTAATGTGCGACCATACCTTTCAGATAGAATTAAAAACATAATATCAAATACGCCAAATGCACGAAAAAGCCGATTTACATCATTATATATATATATATATAATTATACGATATAATCGCCATTCGGTCAAGAGGCTTTGGCGCGTATAATCGAAAATTTAGTTGATATTACGCACCATTTGCTTCTGCGCGTCGTTTTTTACTGTTCGGAAGAGTCTCCGTCGTCATATGCATCCGATGATATTTTAAGCTGAGCGCCGTGCGCTGATGGCTGTGTATCATATTGCGGAGAATACGGACGACCAAGGTGCGCATACGCAAGCTTTGTGGCGCATCTGCCGCGCGGCGTGCGTGCGATAAAGCCTATCTGTATCAGATACGGCTCGTAAACGTCTTCAAGTGTCACGGCCTCTTCTCCGACCGTTGCCGCCAGCGTTTCAAGACCAACAGGGCCGCCGCCGTAAAAATCGATTATCGCCGCAAGCATCCGTCTGTCGATATTGTCAAGCCCCAGCTCATCTATCTCAAGCCGCGAGAGCGCATAGGATGCAATATCCGAGCCGATGGCCCCCTCTCCCTTTACCTGCGCAAAGTCGCGCACACGCTTTAGCAGTCGGTTGGCGATTCGCGGCGTGCCACGAGAGCGAGCGGCTATCTCGTATGCGCCGTCATCGTTTATCTGATAACCGAGTATGCCGGCACTGCGGCGCACTATTCCTGTCAGCTCGTCCGGCGTGTATAACTCAAGGCGGGATATAACGCCAAAACGGTCACGCAGAGGTGTGGAGAGCTGTCCTGCACGAGTTGTAGCACCAATGAGAGTAAATGGCGCAAGATCTATGCGTATGCTCCTGGCCGCAGGTCCTTTGCCGATTATGATATCAAGTGCAAAATCCTCCATGGCAGGGTAGAGTATCTCCTCGACCGTCCGCGGCAGGCGGTGTATCTCGTCGATAAAAAGCACATCTCCCTTTTGCAGATTGGTAAGCAGTGCCGCAAGGTCCCCCTGCTTTTCAATGGCAGGACCTGATGTTACTCTGAAATTCACCCCAAGCTCTGCGGCAATTATGCCCGCCAGAGTCGTTTTGCCGAGTCCGGGAGGGCCGTAAAGCAAAACATGGTCAAGCGCATCGCCGCGCATTTTGGCGGCCTCTATATAAACGCTTAAATTTTCCTTTGCCTTTTCCTGACCGATGTAATCAGATAGGCGTTTGGGGCGGAGGGACATATCCAGCTCGTCATCTCCCGAACTGTATGATGAGCTCATTATTCTGTTTTCAAAATCAAGCTCGTCGCCGTTCATCTGTCTCCGATCTCCTGTCTTTAATTTTTTTGTGTCGCTTAAGGCTTTTTATTTCATAAGCAGCTTTAGTGCTTGGCGTATGATATCCTCAAGTTCTGTGTTTTCGGTGTCTGTTTTATTTACCGCATCAATGGCCGCGGCGCGATTGAAGCCGAGCGCTGTCAGCGCATCCACCGCTTCGGATATCTTCCCGTCAGAGCCGATGGGGGACTGCTGTGCCGCCGGAGGCTCCGATGCGGTGCTGTCTGTGCCGGAGACCATATTGCCAGCTTTGAGCTTGTCCTTAAGCTCCAAAATGATCCTTGAGGCAGTCTTGGGACCAACACCGGGTGCTTTTGATAACTGTTTTTTGTCGTCATTGCACACGGCAAGCGCAAGCCGCTCGGGGGGAAGCTGTGTCAGCAGCGCCATGGCGGCCTTGGGGCCCACGCCTGAGACGGATATAAGCAGCCTGAAGATGTTCAGCTCCTCAAGTGATGCAAAGCCGAACAACTCAACGCCGTCCTCGCGTACCGAAAGATGCGAGTACAGCTTTACCTCCGGGCATTCGCCGCCTGTGGGATGCGGGAGGGCAGAATATGTCGTGCCGCTTATAGTCAGCTTGTAGCCCACGCCGTTTGCGTCTATCACTGCAAAGGATGGATCTATCAGCGCAAGCTCGCCTCTAATAAAGTAAAACATCACTCATCGTCCTCCGAAATATTTGCATTCCCGTCTGTATCATCGCCCGATTCGGTATCACTTGGTTTATCGGGATCATTCGCGCTGTCCTCGTCTTGGCAGTTACCCGGATCATCATCTGCGGTATCCGGCTCATCATCCGGGTCATACGCCTCATCATCGATATATTCAACATACCCTCCGTCTACCGCGAGAAGAGCCGGGCGGTCGGTTACCGCGGTGATCCTCGCAAGTACGGCCTTCAGCTGTCTCTCAAATATCATGATGAGGAGGAATATTACGATGGATATTATCGTGATTGCAAGACCGAGTGTGAGCGCACGCGGACGGTATTTCATAACTATGCTGTGCTCGCCTGCATCGTCGATCCAAAATGTCACAACGCCGTCAAGCGCCTCAAATGTATCTACGCGGTGCCCATCGACCGTGACCTGCCAGCCCTCGTCATAGGGGAGAGTCGTCATTATAAGCTGATCGTCCTTTTCGGTAGTGATACTGCCGGGGAGATAGGAATCCGTCCAGTCCTCATCGACCGTCATCTGTGTTTTTGCTATGCGGGATATCGCATCCTCAAAAACATCCATGTCGATATAGTAGAATGCCTCGGTGTTTTGCTTTACATAAAGAACATCCGCGGTAAGCGTCATAGAGAGCGTTACCTCATCGCCCGCCTTGAAGCTGCCAAGCGATACCATGCGGTCGCTCTCGCCACCGTAAAAGGTATCCGAATCATTTACCTTTTGCCCGTTGACCTTTATCTTGACTTCGCGCGGGTATTCGGACGGCAGATAAAAGAATATCTCGCCGTCCCTCTCCGCAGTCACGGTGTATGCCACTATGCAATCAGAGGAGCTGTTTTGCGGGGAGTATTTGTAATGTCCCGCAATGGTCGTTGTTGTGCAGTTGGTGGTCTCGATCTTTTCGGTATCAAGGTGGAGCGGCACAAATATCTCCGGGGTGGTCTCATCGCCGAGTATCGCACCGTAAAGATCGTTCAGCCGTTCAAACGGTGTTATGCCTGCGGAAAGATCAAAATCAGCAAGGCTGTCCGATGCGCCGTAGGCAATGGATAGGGCATAGGGGTTGCGATAATAGGCGTAGTCGCGTGAGTTGTAGGTGGTGACCGATCCGCCCACATCCGCATAATAGAGTGGCTGTGAGTCGCGATCGCAGGCAAGCACGTATTTTATACCCAACAATGAGTCATTGACGGGATTTCCGCCGAGATACTTTGACCAGTGGGATTTTGATGCATAGCCAAGCTGATGCAGAAATGTTATCGTTGACTTGTTAAGGGTAGAGGTAGAGTTCGTCAGGCCGCGAATGCGCAGAGCCATGTTGTCGCAATATTTACGGTGCGCGTTCTTTTCAAAGCGATAGAATGACGGGTCCTCCTCGAGCAGCTCGTCTGTGACGGGACGTATGGCGGAGATGAAGTCGGTGTATGAAGAATAGGAGGAGTAGATAACATCGTCGCCAAACTCAACACAACTGCATATGCCGTTGCAAAAGACCTCAAGACACACGAATATGCAAAGCACGAGCGATACATTTTGTCGTGCGCTTGACTTCGATCTTATTGCCGCGCAAAGAATGATCATAAACGCAATAAAGCAGATCACCGAGAACCATACAGTTTCGATCTCCTTGAGCGGCTGATCGAATTGAATTCCGCCCTCAAGGCGTTCAACGTATGAGTGAAACTCAAATTTTTGCGCCACGCAGATAAAAAGTAACCATATCGCGCCGGTGGTGATTATCGTTCCCGCGCGTGCATGGCGTATCTCGCAATATCCGCGATATGCCAAAACGATAAGGAAGAAGCACAGCATAAAACTGTAACGGTAGTTCAGCCAGTTGGGCTTTTGGAAGCCGTGCCAGATGAGATCAAAGGTGCTGATAAAAAAGCTCAGCACAAAAAACATGATAAACGCGCCGGAATGCGTTTTCTCGCGCACCGAAAATCTCTTGGATAGGAAATATACCGGAATGAGCAGCAGTGTGACCACGCCGCAATAAACAAAGGGCAGACCCTCCGGGCGCACGGTGTCATAAGAACCCGGCAGGAACTTTGTAAAAAAGTCCATAAGGTCAAACTGCAGGGTGGGGGTGAAGTTAGGATTTGAAAAGGTATTTTTGCCGAATTGCAGGGAATAGTACGCCGTAGCTACCACTACCATCGATATTCCGATGCCGAGTGCGGATGCGCCGGCAATGCGTAAAAATGAGCGGCGGAAGTGGTGCGGCTCGCCTGTGGGATTGTTAAGGCCGTGCTCGTTGCGAGAAAAATAGTAGTAAAAGAAATACGCGGCAATGTAGATGCACACCATGTAGCCGATGTAGAAGTTGCTCATCATCGTCAGTGCGAGCAGTATCACAAAGCGTTTGTATTTGAAGTTTTTGATCAGATCCTCTATCGAGAGGGTGATAAGCGGCAACCACATCATGGCATCTATCCACATCGAGTTGTGCTGATGGATGACGGCGTATGTGGTGAGGGAATAGAGGATCGAAAAGGTTATGACTGTCAGCTTGTTGGGCTTTTTGCTTGTCCTGTGCAGGTAAAAGCCGAAGTTGAAGCCTGTAATGCCGGTCTTCAGCAAAAAGATCACAAGCAGTGCATCAAGTATCCTTGATTGCGGGAAGAGCGCAACGATGTAGGAGAATGGGCTGGCGATGTAGTAAGCGTATATTCCCATAAATTCGCCGCCAAGTGCGCGGCAGAAGGAATATATCATCGACATCTGACCGTACACGGCGTTGCGCAGTGCCTCGTAAAAGTAGACATACTGCCCGTTGAGGTCAAGCACCAATACAGAGCCGTTGCCGAAGGGGTGTATCTCCATGGCGAGGTAGATGAGATAATTGAGCACTACCGGAATTATAAACGCATAGATGAGATAGTACTCGGGGCGTGCGCGCAGGGACTTGAATGCCCGACCTATCCGCGTGCGCGGCTCGTGCCCGACATCGGACGGCGACAAAAGACCGTCAGTGTCGGCGGTGACTTTGGGTTTCTTGCGTTCATCTGCGATCGTGGGTCGTGCTTCGACTTCTTCGACCGCGTGTTTGGCGTTCATTGCCGGATCATTCATTTGTTTTTTTCCTTTCGGTTTTTTGCGTGCCGCGGATCTCCATGTCATCCGCAGGTATAACTTTTTTTACGGCGCGGTCAAGCTTCTCGCGCCCCATGGTCAGGTCGCGCCCGCATTCAAGGCAAACTATCCTTACCGTACTGCCGGAGCGCAAAACGGTAAAGCGTGAGCATCCGCAGGGGTGCGGCTTTGAAAGCTCAAGCGTGTCCCCAACATTAAAATGTACAATGCCTTGCATCATGGCCTCCCAAACAGGTCGATGGCGCTTTTGCCGCCCCCGCCAAAATGATCATTCGAACTGATATTTGAGTAATTTAAAAAGCGTAGTGTCGATCTTATATATATTCGATTACTATATTATATCACAAAAATGCGGCTGTGTAAAGAAATATATTTCTCAATAAAGTGTTTTTACTTTTAGGAGATATAAAATTTATAAAAAAGCCCCTTATTTATTTGACTTTATGCGCGGTTAGTGATATAATTTAAGATGGTATTTTATGTACAGGAAACGGAGAGCGTTAAATGAGGATCCTTGGAATAGACCCGGGGCTTGCTACCATCGGCTGGGGCGTGGTGGAGGCGGATGCCTACCGCCCGCGTGCCGTTGATTACGGATCGATAATAACACCGGCGGGCGTGCCCACCGAGCGGAGACTGGCCATGATCTATTCCGAGCTTGACGAGATCATTCGCCGCTATTCTCCGAGTGAGATGGCGGTAGAGGAGCTTTTCTGGAACACCAACCAAACAACTGGCATACGTGTTGCCGAGGCGCGCGGAGTGATATTGCTTTGCGGAGAACAAAATGGGCTTGCCATTTCGGAATACACCCCGCTTCAGGTAAAGCAGGCGGTGGTAGGCTACGGCAGAGCCGAAAAAAAGCAGGTGATCACCATGGTGACTATGCTCCTCGGTCTGCAGTCTCCGCCCAAGCCGGATGATACAGCCGATGCCTTGGCCATTGCCGTGTGTCACTCTTTTTGCGGCGCATCCCGCATTGCAAAGTACTACAATACCAAGTGATGAGACAGAATGACAGAACGAAAAAACTAAAGGACGATCAAAATATATGTGGACAGCAAACAACTGGAAAGACTATGAGCTGCTCGATGCATCCGATGGTGAGAGGCTTGAGCGCTGGGGAAAATATATACTCGTCAGGCCCGACCCGCAGGTAATATGGCATGGTGAGCGCAAGCTTGCCGAGTGGCGGCGTGCAGATGGCGTATATCGTCGCTCACGCAGTGGCGGCGGCGAGTGGACGGTAAATCGTTTGCCGGGCGAATGGAATATAAATTACGGTGACCTGCGCTTTCTGATAAAGCCAATGGGCTTTAAGCATACAGGGCTTTTCCCGGAGCAGGCCGCCAACTGGGATTGGTTCTCGCCCCTCATATCAAAGGCAACGGCGGCGGGGCGCAGGATATCCGTTTTAAATCTTTTTGCGTATACAGGAGGAGCGACGGTTGCGGCCGCGGCCGCAGGGGCGGCTGTTTGCCACGTTGATGCTTCTCGCGGCATGGTACAGCAGGCAAAGCAAAATGCTGCACTGTCAGGTCTTGCCGAAGCGCCGATAAGATATATAGTTGACGATTGCAAAAAATTCGTTGAGCGCGAGATACGCCGCGGTAACAGATATGACGGTATCATCATGGATCCGCCCTCCTACGGGCGCGGACCTACCGGCGAGGTGTGGAAGATAGAGGAATCGGTAGACGAGCTGATAAGGCTCTCCGCATCGCTCCTGTCCGAGCGCCCGCTGTTCTTCCTTATCAACTCCTACACAACAGGGCTTTCGCCGCTGACGATGAAATATATACTTGACAGGTGCGTGGCAGACCGTTTGTGCGGAGTTTCGGAGGCGGCAGAGATCGCACTGCCGGTCAGAAGCACCGGTGGGCTTCTCCCGTGCGGTGCCAGCGCACGTTGGCAGGCGGATAAAGCGTAACAGAGCCCTGTGCGGGAGCGCATTGAAGAAACAAAATGAAAAAGCAAATACCAAAGATCGTTTATCGATGCGCGCGGCGTGTCGGTAGCATGTATCAAGGATAGAATATGACAGAAAGACCAAGCAAGACAGAAATAATGACAAAAGAAAATAATGCCGCGGATGACGTAATGATAGATGCGCGCGGGCTATCCTTTATCTATGACCAAGAGGCGCGACACCCGGACTACGCACTGCGCGATCTTACGGTCAAGATAAAGCGCGGCGAATATGTGGCGGTCGTCGGGCGCAACGGCTCGGGTAAATCCACCTTTGCCAAACTGCTCAATATGATACTTGAGCCGACCTCCGGCGAGCTTTATATTGACGGCATCGATATCACAAAGGAGCTGTCGGACGAGCAGTTTTTTGAGTTGCGCCGCCGCGTGGGTATGGTGTTTCAAAACCCGGATAATCAGCTTGTGGCAACGGTGGTTGAGGAGGATGTGGCCTTTGGACCCGAAAACCTCGGTCTGCCGTCCGATGAGATAAGAGCGCGGGTAGACAGGGCGCTTGCGGCCGTTGGCATGACCGAGTACGCAAAGCATGAGCCGCACCGTCTTTCGGGCGGTCAAAAGCAACGGGTGGCGATCGCGGGCATTATCGCGATGATGCCGGAATGTATGATATTTGATGAATCAACGGCAATGCTTGATCCTGCGGGACGCGCCGAGGTAGTGGCTTTAATGGAAAAGCTTAACCGCGAGGAGGGCATAACCGTTATAAACATAACGCATCTCATGAACGAGGCGGCACGCGCCGATCGCATACTTGTTATAAACGGCGGCGAGCTGATAGGCGAGGGCGGACCGCGCGAGATATTTGCAAACGCAGAGCTTGTTGCGCGTGCGGGGCTTGAGCTGCCGCAGTCGTCACAGCTTTTGCATGCGCTCCGCCATGGCGGTATGCCCATCGATGCAGATGGTATAACTCCCGATGAATGCACCGAAAAGATAGCGGCAGTGCTTGGCGGTGTGTCAGCCGAGTAAAGGTCGCTCTCTGCCGCAATAACATTTACGGCATACAGCATAAGCATTTAGCATTTTAATTATTTATTTTTGGAATTGATCGAATATGGTTGAAAAAATAAAACTTCAAAACGTCACATATATCTACGGTAAGGGTACACCGTTTGAGGTACGCGCACTCGACTGCGTGGATGTTTCTATCCACGCGGGGCTTATAACCGGCATTATCGGGCATACCGGCTCCGGAAAGTCAACGCTCGTGAGATTGCTCAACGGCCTTGACCGTCCGGAGAGCGGACGTGTGTTGCTTGACGGCGAGGATATATGGGCAAAGCCGCGCGAGATAGGTAAGGTTAGATTTCGTGTGGGACTTGTGATGCAATACCCGGAGTACCAGCTGTTTGAGGAAACCGTTGGCGAGGATATAGCTTTTGGTCCGCGCAATATGAAGCTTGCGGAGGATGAGGTGCAAAGGCGAGTAGCGGAGTATTCCGCGCTGACAGGTATCACCAAGCAGGAGCTTGAGCGTTCCCCCTTTGATCTTTCCGGCGGGCAAAAACGCCGCGCCGCGATAGCCGGTGTTATGGCCATGGAGCCGGAGGTGTTGGTGCTTGACGAGCCTGCGGCGGGACTTGACCCGGAGGGTAAACGCACGATACTTGGAGCTGTGCGGGAATACGCCGCACGCCGCTCCGCAACCGTGGTGATAGTATCTCACAGCATGGAGGATATGGCCGAGCTGTGCGACAGAGTGATAGTGGTTGCCGACGGCAGGATACTTACCGAGGGTACACGTGACGAGGTCTTTGGCAAGGCTCGGCTTTTGATAGATGCGGGGCTTGATATACCGGAGCTTACAAGAGTGGCCATGATGCTTTCGGAGCGCGGTTTTGAGACAGAGCGCACCGTCTACACCCTTGACGATGCCACCGCAGAGATAATGCGGCTTTACGATCGGAGGGTGATGGGCAAATGAAAAATATAGCTCTCGGACAGTACTATCCGTCGGGCTCTGTCATCCACCGCCTTGACGGACGTATAAAGATAGTGATTGCGGTTCTGTTTATCGTTTTTTCATTTCTTTGCAAAAGCGCATGCTCCTTTGCGGCGCTTATGCTGATGACGGTAGGTGTGGTGTTGGCATCCAAAATACCACCCAAGGTGGTGTTAAGATCCATCCGCGGCATAGCATTTATATTGATATTTACATTCCTCATCAACATGTTCTTCACCAAGGGTGACGGCGCTCCGCTGTTTGAGTGGAGGTTTATCAGCCTTTACAGTGAGGGCATTTGGAATGCCGCATTTACCGCTCTGCGCATACTTGCTCTGATAGTGGGCAGCAGTATTTTTCTTTCCTACACCACAACGCCGATCGAGCTTACCGATTCGCTTGAGCGCCTGCTGTCTCCGCTGAAGCACCTGCATATGCCGGTGCATGAGTTTTCTATGATGATGTCGATAGCATTGCGATTCATCCCCACGCTGTCAGAGGAGACAGACAGGATAATATCTGCGCAAAAGGCAAGGGGAGCGGATCTCGAGGGTGGAAATATCATAAGGCGCATCAAAATGCTGATGCCGATACTCATTCCGCTTTTTGCATCGGCGTTGCGCCGTGCAGATGAGCTTGCCACGGCAATGGAATGCCGTTGCTACCACGGTGGCGACGGTCGCACACGCATGAATGTAACAAAAATATGCCTGCGCGATGTTGCGGCACTGCTTGCAGCATTTATCTGCGGCGCGGTGCTCCTGGCACTCAACTCGCTTGGATATGGGTATGTTATGAAATGAAATTGCTGATAAAGCTTAAATATAACGGCGGCGGTTTTTCGGGGTATCAGGTACAGCAGGGCAGGCGCACCGTGCAGGGCGAGCTTTGCCGCGCGGCCGATGAGTTGTTCCAACACCGGTGCAGTGTTACAGGTTGCAGTCGCACCGATGCGGGCGTCCACGCCGAGTGCTTTTGTGCTACGGTGACGGATGCCGGATCCGTGGCGCTTACAACGACCATTCCGATATCCCGAGTGCCTGCGGCGTTCAATACGCACCTGCCGCCGGATATAGCAGTGTTTGATGCCGCGGCGGTTCCTGATGATTTCCATCCGCGCTACTCGGTAAAGGAAAAAACATATATCTACAGGATACTCAATACAGAGCTGCGAGACCCGTTTTTTGAGGGCAGGGCGTGGTTTGTAAACGGCGTTTTGCTGTCTGCGGAGGATATAGAACGTATGGATATTGCCGCATCGATGCTGCTCGGCAGACATGACTTTTCATCATTTATGGCGGCAGGGTCAAAAATAGTTGATCCCGTGCGTACTATCACGCACGCCTCGGTGCGCGAGGCGGGACAGATTGTCGAGATACTTGTTTCGGCTGACGGCTTTCTTTACAATATGGTAAGGATAATAGCCGGAACCTTGCTTGATGTCGGCCGCGGTCGCACAGACCCGCGGGATATACCAGGGATCATAGAAGCGAGACGTCGCTCGGCCGCGGGAGTGACGGCTCCGCCGCAGGGGCTGTATCTCCATAGTGTGATATATGATGAGGGATCCAAGGCGCAGTGAGTTATTGGGTTATTCTTAAGTAAAATAAAAACAGATGGGAGGGATCGTAACGTGAAATTGCGCACACGCTTTCGCCGCTTGTCGGATACCGAACGACATGAAGTGATAAACGACATATTTGGCGGCGCGACTGAGTATAATAGATTTTATGATGCCGTTGCGGTCACCTACCGTATTGCAGAGTTTATTTGCCTTTTTGCCGCCCTATTGTTCGGCGTTATCTATATCGCCGTCAATGCGGAAAATATTCAATATTCGCAATTTGAATATCTGGCACAAAATTTTGCTTACATATTGGAGCAAAACGAGGAACGCCGCACGTATATTACATACGAGCAGGACGGAGAGATAACGGCGCTCTCCTATCGCGGCGGTCTTGTTGTCTGCTCGGATGCTCATATTTCTGTCTATTCCGCAACAGGCGTTCGCACATCCTATCATACGCATGGCATGGCACACCCGGTTCCGCTCGCCGCAGATAAGTATCTTTTGGTCTATGACCGCGGCGGGGTTGGCTATAAGCTTTACAGCTCGTTTTCCGAAGTGCATTCCGGGGAGAGCGAATACCGAATACACGGTGCATGTGTGGGTGGTGACGGCTCTTTTGCCTTGATATCATCCGGGGGAGACAGCTCTTATGTCGTATCGCTGTATAACAAAAGCTATAAGCTGATAAACAGATACAAGACCTACTCGCCCGTGCTCTCCGCCGCAATATCAGATGACGGCACTAAGATCGCAGTTGCATCCGTCTCCGTCGGTACGGGCGGAGGATATGAAACTACAGTCAACTTCTACACAGCGGGGGAGGATAAGCTTGACGGTACAATAAAAGCCGAGGGCGTTTTACCGCTTGACTGTTGTTTTAGCGAGGATAATGGATTAATACTTCTCGGAGACAGCGCCGTGCTGTTTTACGGCGACAACGGGAGACTTTTGGCAGGGCGCGATGTGGCAGGCTATGACATGGCGGATATATCGGAGAGCGGAGCCTTGATCCTATCCAAAAACGGCGGTGGCAGAGGCGGATATCTGGCACAGCTTTTTGACAACCAAGGTGATGTGGCATTCTCCGGCGAGCTCGACGGCACACCGATAGATGTTGAGATCTGGGACGGATATGGCTACGTCTTGACACTTGACTCGGTGGTGCGCCTTGACGGTGATGTGAACGGCATTGGTATGACCGAGGTAAACGGTATCACCTCAGATGCCTCGATCTGCGTTACCGATGGCGATGGCGGCATGGTGTATATATGTGAGGTGGCGCACTCATTTGCCGTCAGCGTGGCGGCACCCCGCGCCGATGCACAGACGGCGCATTAAATTAATGATCTTATCGTTTAAACTAATTGAATGAAAAGTGAGGAACGGATCGATGGATCTACTTGTTGATATTATTCTTGTTGCGGTCTTTGCGTTGACCGTTGTAGTATGTGCATCGCGCGGATTTATAAAATCGGTCTGGTGGCTTTTGCGCGCAGTTTTGTCGCTTGGCGCGGCGTTTCTCTTCGGTGACCGTCTTGGGGGCTGGCTTATGGACAGATTTATGCTTGATAAGTTCACGGCGGTGGCTGAGGATGCCATCAAGGCTATCGTCAAGGAAGAAAACGGTGTTTTTGACCTCTCCGAGCTTTTCGCGTCCATGCCGGAGAGTTTCCAAAACCTGCTTTCAAGATTTGGGGCGGATGTATCCTCTCTCGGCGGAACTTACGCGGGGGCTGAGCAGGCATCGGTCAGCGATGTCAGCGCAATGGCCGCAGATATAGCCCAGCCGGTGGCATCGGTCGTATCCGGCGCACTCGGGTATGTTATTGCATTCCTTGTTGCTTTTGTTGTGATAAGTATAGTCGGATGGGTGGTAAAACTCGTGGCGGAACTGCCGGGCATCAGGGGCGTCAATCACCTCCTTGGAGGTATCTTTGGCGCGCTTTGCGGGTTTGTTTATCTTTGGGTCATCTGCCTTGCTATCTCGGCATTCGTTGAAAGCGGAATTGCCGAAAACGAGAGTCGCGCACTGATGGAGCTTGCGGGGCACTCGTATTTGTTTAGATTTTTCTGCGGTTTTTCGCCGCTTGACTATGTTAACATCGATATATCCGGTGTTCTTGGATCGCTTGGCTGATAAGATCGGCTGCGGCATTTAAATGGAAGGTTTAGGTCTTAATATCATATGGTAAAATGTTCAAGGTGTAAAAAAAGGCTTGCTGTCATTTTTGTTACAAAAATGGAGGGCGGAGAAAAGAAAACAGAGGGCTACTGCCTGCACTGCGCAAAGGATATCGGTCTGCCGATAAGCGGGGTGCTGGGGCCGAACGCTGAAAAGCTGGGGCTTTCCCCCGAACAGCTGATAGAGATGGAGGATGAGATGAACAGCGCCGTCAGCGGCCTTACCGGAGACGATGGTGAGGATACCCCCGCTGTCGGTGATGACGGCGGTGCTCCGTCGCTCGATTTTATGAAGTTGTTTGGTGATGCTGTTGCTTCGGACGAGGACAGCGGCGAGGCCTCTTCCGCAGGCGCGGAGAGCAACGGAGCAACGTCCGATGCGGATGCAAAAGGCGAAGCGGGTGGGAGATCATCTTCTGATAAGAGCGCAAAGCATAAGCGCAAGCATGAATTTTTGGATAAGTATTGCAAAAATCTTACCGATATGGCGCGCGCGGGGCGGCTTGATAAGATAGTCGGCCGCGCCGGCGAGCTTGAACGCGTTATACAGATACTGAGTCGCCGTCAAAAGAATAATCCCTGCCTTATAGGTGAGCCCGGCGTTGGCAAGACGGCCATTGCCGAGGCCTTGGCGCAAAGGATAGCTGAGGGGAATGTGCCTTATCGTTTGAAAGGACGAGAATTGTACCTTGTAGATATGACGGCGATAATTGCTGGCACGCAATTTCGCGGTCAGTTTGAACAGCGTATGCAGACGCTCCTGCGCGAGACTCGCGCGGCGGGGAATGTCATCCTTGTTATCGATGAAGTGCACAACATCGTTGGCGCGGGTGATGCCGAGGGCAGTATGAACGCCGCAAATATCATGAAGCCCGCACTTTCGCGCGGCGAGATACAGGTAATAGGCGCAACAACGCTCAAGGAATACCGAAAGTATATCGAAAAGGATGCCGCCCTTGAGAGGCGCTTTCAGCCTGTGACGGTAAACGAGCCGTCGGTGAACGAGGCGGTCGAGATGCTTTACGGCATTAAGCATTACTATGAGGATTTTCACAGCATCAAGATATCCGATGCGCTCCTGCGTTCGGCGGTCATAATGTCCGAGCGTTATATTACCGAAAGATATCTGCCCGATAAGGCGATAGATCTTTTGGATGAGGCCGCGGCGCGCCGTTCGCTTTCAAGCGGTGTGGTGAACGAAACATATGAGCTGCGTGACGAGCTGTTGCGCCTTAAAAATGAGCGCGAGGAAGCGGAGGCGAATGCCGGAAGCGGCACTGAAAAGGAGACCGAACGTCAATATGAGAAGATAGCAAAGATCCGCGCAGAGGAGCTCTCTCTTTCCGAGCGTTTGCAGAGTCTGGAGGCGGAATGCGAAAAGGTTGAGCTGACATCCGCAGATCTTGCCGATGTGATAGAGCTGTGGACCGGTGTTCCCGCATCAGCGATAAACGAAAACGAATTCAACCGTCTTGTGGGTCTTGAGGAGCGCCTGCGCCGCCGTATAGTCGGTCAGGATGAGGCTGTAGCGGCAGTGTGCCGTGCAGTAAAACGCTCGCGCGCGGGAATAAGCTATAAGCGCAAGCCGGTATCATTCATTTTTGCGGGGCCGACAGGTGTTGGCAAGACCGAACTTGTTAAGGTCCTGGCCGCCGATCTTTTCCATACTCCCGAAACATTGATACGCATCGATATGTCAGAGTATATGGAGAAATATTCGGTCTCGCGCCTTATCGGATCGCCTCCCGGATATGTTGGATATGACGAGGCGGGACAGCTTACCGAAAAGATACGCCGCCGCCCCTATTCCGTTGTTCTTTTTGATGAGATAGAAAAGGCACACCCGGATGTGCTGAATATCCTGCTGCAAATACTTGATGACGGCAGGATCACAGACGGGCAGGGCAGAACGGTCAATTTTGAAAACGCTATTATAGTCATGACAACAAATGCGGGCTCGGAGCGCGCATCCGGCGGCGTTGGCTTTGTTGAACCGTCGGGCGGGATTGCCGACTCTCGTACCGAAAAGGCGCTTGCATCCTTCCTGCGCCCGGAATTTATAAACCGCGTTGATGAGATAATCACTTTCCGTGCGCTTTCTGTAGAAGATTTTAAGGCCATAGCTGTTATCATGCTTGGTGACCTGCGTGATGTGCTTGCCGAAAAGGGTATTGCGTTTGACTATACCGATGATGCCGCAAGGCTTATTGCCGAGCGTTCCTACTCGGTAAAATATGGCGCCAGAAATATGCGCAGGTTTATTCAAAGAGAGGTCGAGGACAAGCTGGCCGAAGCGATAATAGCCGATCATGCCAAACACCTGACGGCGGCACACCTTATCACGGCGGGCGATGAGTTTGTGGTCTCGGTATCCGGTGACAGTGATGCGACCGCCGCGAGCGGCTCTGGCGGTGCCCTATAACACGACTGACAGTAACAGCTTGAACACCGGATCTTATAGTACACTCCGTGCACTCGGACCATTAAAACCAAAAGTGAGCATGGCTCACTAAAGACTGAAATGCGAGGCCGTTTTTATGTCGAATGTATTTGATTATTTGAAATGGCGCGGTGATCTAAAGCTGTGGGAGGCGCCGTTTTGCGATGTTGATGCTCTTATTCTGACCGAGTTGACATATATCGATCATGATGGTATAGTCCCCGCAGACTTTGATAAGCTTACGACCATTGCCGATGAGGCTCGCATATACGGCGAGCTACACCAAGGTAAAAAGCACACGCTTGGAGCTATCGTGCCGGCAGAGATAATAGATCTTTTTCTGCAGGCGGCGGTAACAAAACGATACTGTGCGCTGGGCGTGTGCGGGTACTGCAATATAATAGACGATAGTGCCGCGGTGCAATTTTCGGCTGTTACGACAAAGCTCAGCGACGGGTCGATATTTGTTGGATTTCGCGGGACGGATGACAGTATAGCGGGCTGGAAGGAAAATTTCCAAATGTCCTTTAAGTCGCCCGTGCCCGCACAGCACCTTGCGGCCGAGTATCTTGAGCGTGCCGCCGATTATTTTGGCGCATCTCCGATACGCGTGGGCGGACACAGCAAGGGCGGCAACCTTGCACTTTGGGCGGCGGCGAATTGCCGCTCGGATATTGCCGCGCGGATCGTTAATGTCTATAATATGGACGGCCCGGGCTTTCTCGCAAGTTATCACCAAAGCACCGGATATCAAACAATAAAGAACAGGATAAAGACCATAGTGCCGGAGAGATCACTGGTGGGGATGCTGCTTGACCACGAGGAGCATTACACAACGGTGAAAAGCTCGGCGCAGGGGTTGCATCAGCACGATGCACTGACATGGGGCGTTGAGGGCACCGGATTTTGCGTTATCGATGATATACCGGAGGATGTCAAACGGGTAAATAAGCTGCTCTCCGATTGGATCGCAAGGATGGATGACGAATTCAGAGAAAGATTTACAGATGCATTTTTCAGCATCCTTTATTCGACTCATTCAACTACTCTTACCGATCTTGCGAGCGATAAGACTGCACTGCTTCGTGCATTCTCATTGGCGGATGCCGAAACACGCGGTGCACTTTATGAGGGATTTAAAATGCTCCTTGGCGAGGGCGGCAGAAGCATAACCGAATGGCTGGGTATTGGCTGATATAACTGCAATACATAAAACGTACTTTAACCATACCATAAATAAAAGCATCATGCGCTAAAGCTCCAACGGAGCTTTAGCGCATGATGCTTTTTGATAATTATAGAATTGTCGATGTATTTTATGCTTTTACATCGTCACTTGCGTTATTGGTGTCTGTCTTTTGCTGTCCGCGGCCGAAGTTTTGAACTATCCCTATCAGCTGGCCGGAGATCAATACCGTCATAAGAGAATAGGCTATCCTTTTTAGTGGTATGTAGCTCAGCGACATCAGCAAAACGATAAGATCGCTTGCAAGGTATATCACCTGTATCTTTGTGTGCAAAAGCTTTGAAAGGCTCAGCGCCAGGGCATCATCGCCGCCGGGGGCGCCGCCAACGCGAACACAAAGACCAACTCCAATACCCACAAACAGCGCGCCGACAATTGCGGCCACAAAGGGCATTTCGGCTATTTGAGGGAACAACGGAGGGAACAGTTCGAATATCTTATATGATATCGAAAAGCCGCCGGCCGCGACTACAGAGTAAGCCAAAAAGCTCTTGCCGAGCGAACGCCAACCAAGGATATAGCAGGCGGCATTAAGGATCAATCCGGAAAGCGATGGGGAGATATCAAACCATTGCTGCAAAAGCAGAGTAAGCCCCAAAACACCGCCCTCTGTAACGCCGGAAAGTGAGTGGATATTATACAGTCCAAAGGAGAGTATTGCACTGCCTATCAGACAGATGATGCACCCGCGGGCGTTGATCCCAAGTGATTTAATAAAAGCTGTAAGTTTGTTTTTTTGACCGTTGCCACGATCATGGTGAGAGTTTCTTTTTAAAATTTTTATGTCATTCCTTTCGCGTGCCTGATTTGCGCCGCATTTCGCGCAGGGGCACAATACACTATAATTATATCATATATGAGTGGGAATGTCAAATAATATATTCTTATAGATATCAGAGCTTCGATAACACCTTCACTGCATCTCCTTCGGCTATCGCGGTGTAACGGTCGAGTGGGGTTTGCCGTACGCATACGGTGCTTCCGAACTCGGATAAAAGCACCAATAGCCGCGGCTTGGGCTTTTGACTTAAAACAAGCAGGGAGGTGGCACCTGCCTTTTTCGATATATAAGCCGTGGCCGCGGGCAGATCTGCGCCGATACTGCTTATAGCACGGCAGGCGGCAAGCATGTCGCTGATATTATCAAATGCGACCTCAAAGGACTCTTGGGCGGGTGTATCCGTATCTTTTTTATTTAATGAGGTGTTCGGTGTCAATGCGGCGGTCGCACTTGGCTCGTCAAGCTTGGTTATGTAAAGCTCGCCCCCGCCGTCGCGGCAGGGATAATATTGCATGCACAGCCGCTCGCCTTCAGCACAAAAGCCTATCCTGCCGCGCACATCGCGCAGCATCTCGCCAAAGCAATGATTTATATCCTGACCGATCATACTGCCGTTCAGACCGCAAAGGTCATATCTTATCATATCATCACCGGAAAGCATTATCTTGAGCTTGCGCTCGTTTATCAAAATAAGTTCCATAAGTATAGCTGTCCCAATACCGCACGGCGGTATCTGGAGATGTATTCGGCATAGCCGTCTCCGTGGGCCCCTCTATATTATTATAATCCTTATCCAATAATAATGTAACCCCTAAAAATATGGAATATTAAAACCACGGCCGTGTTGCTTTTTGCGCATGGCCGTGGCGTGTGTGGGATATTTATTTATGATCCTCGGGATGATAAAGTCTCCCTTGATATGTGTTCCTTGCAAACATCAGCTTGTCTATATCATTTATAACAGTGGTCTTGCGGCGGCTCCAATCCGGTGCTATCAGATCCTCTGCGATCCCATCTCCCGTCAGCCTCGCTATCACTGTGTCGGGCGGAAGAAGCTCAAGCGCGGATACGATAAGCGAAATATATCTCTCGCGGTCAAGCGGCGTGTATTCACCGCGCCGATACATATCCTCCATGCGGGTGTGTCGCAAAACATGCAAAAGATGCAGCTTTACCATGTCGGGGCGGAGCTTTGCCACATCTCTGACGGTCCTCAGCATCATCTCGTCATCCTCGCCCGGCAGACCGAGGATGATATGTATACATATCGTGATCCGCTCGGAGGTCTGCCGCAAGCGTGTGTATCCTTGCTCAAATTCAAAAAAGTTATGTCCGCGACCGATAAGTGCGGCTGTGGCATCATTTGAGCTTTGCAGTCCAAGCTCAACGGTGAGGTGGGTAAACTCTGCTATCTCCGCCAGCATGTCACATATGTCAACGGGTAGGCAGTCTGCCCTTGTGGCGATATCCAACCCCACAGCGCCGTCATACTGCGCCGCCGCTCTGAACATGGGCTCAAGCACCGCTCGCGGTGCGTAGGTGTTTGTATGGGCTTGAAAATATGGGATGGTCTTTGCCGTGCTCCATTTAGAGGATAGCGCGGCGCGGCCTATCCTGTATTGCTCATCTATCGGGCATCCCGCGGGGACAGAGTCTCCGCTTCCGCGCGGTGAGCAATAAATGCAACCGCCATGGCCGCATCTGCCATCGATATTGGGGCATGTAAGACCCGCGTCGAGCGGGATCTTAACGCATCTTGCGCCGTACTTTTGGCGGCAATAATATTCATATGTATAATACCGCTTGTTCGTGTCGCTGTTGCGGTAGGGATTTGTCAGCCTTTGCGGTATATGCGCGGTCTTGGTCTTCATGGCCCTGTGTCCTTTATTTTAAAATTATCCGGATGCAACGCCGCGCGCCGATCCGGATAATTTATTTATTTTTCGATATTCAATATTAGTATCAGTATCGATCTTTGAATGCCGTCATTCATCGATCAGCTGTTTTTGAGCTTTCTCTCCATAAATATCTTTTCTATCGCCGTCATCCTTACACAGCAGGTCAAAACATCCATAGCTGTTTGCAGCTCCTCGTTTGAGGGGAAAGTCGGCGCCAAACGGATATTTGAATCATGCAGGTCATTGCCGTAAGGATAAGTCGCGCCCGCTGTTGTCAGTCTGACACCTGCCGCAAGGCAAAGGTCAAATGTGCGTTTTGCGCATCCGTCGGGCGTATAAAGGCTGATAAAGTATCCGCCCATCGGACGTGTCCAGCGTGCGGCGCCGGTTCCTGCAAGATCGCGCTCAAGCGTGTTCAGCGTTATCTCAAACTTGGGTCGTATAAGCCCTGCCAGCACTCTCATGTGGCGGCGAATGTTTTCCGCCGTGCCGAAGTATTTAACGTGACGTATTTGATTTATCTTATCAAATCCGATGGTCTGCACACCAAGTATCGGCTTGATCTGCTCAAGGTTGCCGTCAGAGGCGGCAAATATCGCCACACCGGAACCGGGGAAGGATATCTTTGATGTGGATGCAAAATAAAATACGTAATCCTCCGTGCCTTGCTTTTTGCATTCTGTAAAGATATCAAGCAAAATATCCGCATCATCGTAAAGATCATGTACGGCATAGGCATTGTCCCAAAAGATCCTAAAATCGGTTGCGGCAGGCTTTAATGCCGCAAAGCGGCGCACTGTCTCATCCGAGTAGGTGATGCCGTCGGGGTTTGAGTATTTCGGACAGCACCAAATGCCTTTTATTTGCGGGTCGGCACTTACAAGTGCCTCAACGGCATCCATATCCGGGCCTGTCGGCGTCATGGAAACGGTTATCATTTCAATGCCAAGTGACTGGCATATCGCAAAATGGCGGTCATATCCGGGGGAGGGGCAGATGAATTTTATCTTGCCTTGCTTCACCCAAGGTGCGGGACTGCCCTTAACACCGTAAAGCATTGCGCGTGCAACGGTGTCGTACATGAGATTGAGCGATGAGTTGCCGCAAACGATTATGTTTTTCTCCGGGATGGAGAGCAGGTCGGAGAAAAGCTTTTTGGCCTCCGGAATGCCCTCAAGCAGACCGTAATTGCGGTAATCAATGCCGTCGGCAGAGCGGCAGTCCTCGGTCTTTGAAATGCAATCAAGCATTCCTGTCATAAGATCGAGCTGTGCCATGCTCGGCTTGCCGCGGGAAAGATCCAGCTTTAGCCCACGTTCACAATAGCCGCGGTACTGCGCTTGCAGGTCTGAATATATCTCCGAAAGACGGGAGTCGGTCATTTCAGTATACTTCATTTGGATATATGCCTTTCATTGTGCCCGATGTCGTCGGGGCGTGGGATGCCCATTCTCTGCCGTTCATCGGACATGTTTTAATACTTAAAGTTGCCTCTCTCCCGCTTGGTTACAATGTGGGTGGTGCTTTTTCGCGTGATGCGTGGTGAACGTCGTTTTTTGTGCTTTTTATTGCGGGAGATCAGAAATCGGCACTGCCGGTGGTGCGGGGGAATGCCTCAACGTCGCGGAAGTTGGTCATGCCTGTAACGTACATGATCATGCGCTCAAAGCCAAGGCCAAAGCCCGCGTGCTTTGTACCGCCGTAGCGGCGAAGATCGCAATACCAGCTGTACTGCGCGGGATCAAGACCAAAGCGGGTTATGGCCTCCTCAAGCTTATCAAGGCGTTCCTCGCGCTGTGAGCCGCCTATTAGCTCGCCAACACCGGGAACAAGCATATCGGCGGCGGCAACGGTCTTGCCGTCGTCGTTTTGGCGCATGTAAAATGCCTTGATGTCACGCGGGTAATCGGTAACGAAAACAGGCTTTTTAAATATCTGCTCGGTAAGGTATCTTTCATGCTCGGTCTGGAGGTCGATGCCCCATTTAACGGGATAATCAAACTTTTGACCGCTCTTTTCCAAAATCTCAACAGCCTCTGTGTAGCTCACGCGACCAAAATCGCTGGTGGTGAGGGCGGTAAGACGTTCGGTAAGTGTGTTATCGATAAATTTGTTAAAGAACTCTATCTCGGCAGGGCATTCGCGAAGCACAGCGGAGATGACATATTTGACCATGGCCTCGGCGGTGTCCATATAATCGCCAAGATCTGCAAACGCCATCTCGGGTTCTACCATCCAAAACTCGGCGGCGTGGCGCTGTGTATAGGAACGCTCGGCGCGGAAGGTGGGGCCAAAGGTGTAAACGTTTGAAAACGCCATGGCAAATGTCTCAACGTTAAGCTGGCCCGAAACGGTAAGCCCTGTCTTTTTGCCGAAAAAGTCCTTGGAGTAATCTACCTCGCCATCCTCTGTGCGCGGCGGATCATTAAGATCGAGCGTTGTTACTTGGAACATCTCGCCCGCGCCCTCGCAATCAGAGCCGGTGATGAGGGGGGTGTGTACATAAACGAAGCCGCGCTCATGGAAAAAGCTGTGTATGGCGTAGGCAACGCAGGAGCGAACGCGAAAAACTGCATTAAAGGTATTACTGCGCGGGCGCAGGTGCGCGATGGTGCGCAGATATTCAAAGCTGTGTTTTTTCTTTTGCAGGGGATATTCGGGGGAGGATGCACCTTCAAGTTCTACCGAATCCGCCTTAAGCTCAAAGGGCTGTTTTGCCTCGGGTGTGAGGACGAGCATTCCGTGTATCACAAAGGATGCACCTACGTTTTGCTTTATGATATCGCGGTAGTTATCGAGCTTTGACTCCTCGATTACGACCTGCAGGTTCTTAAAATAAGATCCGTCATTAAGCTCTATAAAGCCAAATACGTTGCTTGAACGTATGGTACGTGCCCAACCGGCAACGGTTATGGGCTCCGCGGTGTAGGATGCGGCATCCGAGTAAAGCTGTTTGATCTCTGTGCGTTTCATTGTATTTATATGTCCTTTCTTTTTTATAACACGGTATCATCACCGCGGCAGATGGCCGAGATGATAATGAAATCAATTGTGTGAGCCTTTAATAATCAATATATGCCGTGCAATTCGGGACTGCGCACTCTGCAGGCGTGCAATGTGCAACAATCGATATTATAGCATATAACGACCAAAAAAGCAAGTTTAAAATGCGAAAATTGCAAAAAAGTTTTGATTTATTCTATAAAAAATGCTGATATCCGCAAATGCGGGCGGCGTTGACGTCATTTTCTTGGCGGCTGCTCGGTATCGTCATCTGCGGCGGCGGTGTTTTTCCAAAAGTCTTTTAGCATGCCGGGGAGCGATGAGATATCGGATATCGTTCTTATATCCTGCCAGTGCGGCGGAAACAGCCCGTGCGCGGCAGGTGATTCGGCGTATCGCGGGGACGGTGCGTAGGGTGGGGAGGTGTACCTATCATCGGCCAGGATCACCACACCGCGATCATCGCGGCGGCGTATCACGCGCCCTGCGGCCTGCAAAACGCGATTCATGCCGGGATAGGTATATGCGTAGTTATAGCCGTCCTCTACCTTGCCTTGGTAGTAGTCGCGTATGAGGTTGCGCTCAAATGATAGCCCTGGCAGCCCCACGCCGGCTATTATAACTCCTATCAGGCGGTCGCCCGGTAGGTCAACACCCTCCGAAAAACTGCCGCCAAGTACGCAAAAGCCAACACGCAGCTTTTTGTCGTCCCCGAAAAACGCAATAAACGCATCGCGCTCGGCGGGAGACATTTTTGGGGTTTGCTTTATTACCGATACTGATGGGTATTTTTTTGTGAATCTTGCGTGGACATCATCAAGAAATCGGTAGGAGGGAAAATAAACGATGTAATTTCCCGCGCGTGCCGATGCCGTGGCCGCAATTATCGATGACATCCTGCCCACGCTCCGCTCGCGATCCTCAAACCGTGTGCTCATCGAGGACACGACACCGAGAAAGAGGTTTTGCGGCGGGAATGGAGATTGCAACGCGATATTTGAGGAGTTATTGCCGCCGCCGAGTATCTCGGTAAAATAATCCGGCGGCATGAGGGTGGCGGAGAAGAAGACTGCCGCACGTATGCCCTGCATTGCCTCGTTTATCGGTCGAGCCGGGTCGAGGCAGTAGCGCCGAAGAAGCGTTCTGCCGCGCGAGATATCGATGTACGTACGATACCCATCCCCCTCGGCATCTGTCGAACCGCGCCATTTGCGGCATATTCGCGCCATTTGCGCACATGCGCTGACTGCAGGGGAGGATTCCGGCGTTATACCGGCCGTTCCGGTGCGCAGATAAGCATCACATGCATCGCCGAGCGCCGAGATGTATTTTTCTGCACCGCGAGGGATGTCACTGCCCACATAATAGCCTGTCTCGGTGCCGTCCTCTGAGCGATAAAGATTATCCGAGCAAAGCCCGCGCAGTTCCCCGAGGTACTTATATAGCTTATCCGAGCTTTTTTGCACACGCTCGCCGAGTGCCGGCAGATAGCAGGCAAAGGAATCAAGCATCGATGTACTGAACTCAAAGGAGAAGATATCTCGCGCACGCTCAGGCAGGTTGTGCGCCTCGTCAACAAGTATCGCTGTGTCGTCCCCCGCGTCGCGTTCTATCATGCGGTGACTGCGAACGGTTGGATCAAAAACGTAATTGTAATCGCATATCACCATGTCGCAAAGCTCGGCAAGGTCAAGTGACAGCTCGTAAGGGCAGACACTCGCGGCAGAGGCGGAGGATATTATAAGTGTGCGCGTGAATCCGCGATAGCGTGAGAGTAGTGAACGTATCGCAGCATCGCGCTTTGTGTAATAATCGCGTGCAAACGGACATGCATCCGGGTTGCAATAAAGCCCGCAACTGCCGCTACCTGCGGCTGTTGGATTAATGCAGGTCTGCTCACGTGAAAAAAGTGTTATGGTGCGCAGCATCAGCCCGGCATTTGATAGCGCCGCGGCGGCGCGAAAGGCCTCACGCCGTGTGCTGGCCTTGGCGGTGAGATAAAGTATCCTGCCTATATGACCGCCCCCCAGCGCCTTTACTGCGCCGTAGATGGTGGATATCGTTTTTCCAATGCCCGTGGGCGCTTGAACGAACAGCCTGCGGCTGTTTTTTATCGATGAATAAACAGACCGTATCAGTTCCTCCTGACCGCCGCGCAGGGAAGTGTACGGGAATTTTGCCTGTGCGGCAGATGCGCGCCGTACAACTTCGCGGTCGCGCTCGTCAAGCAGTTGGTCCGATACGCGATCGACTGCGACTGCCAGATAAAAACGCAGATCGTCTATATCGTATATCTTAAAAAACGAGCGCGTTTTTGCACCGTCCGGTGAGGCATAGGTAAGCCTGCAGCCTATTTTTTGCAGCTGCCACGCCTCGGCATACATCAACGCATAAAGCCGTGCCCGTGATGCGTGCTCCTCGGAGGGGACGCCTCCGAGCATCTGCGGCGGAACAAAAACTATCTCCTCTGCCTCCGCGGGGTGTATGCACTCGCCGTCGCTTACCTCGGGATGGATGATCGAGATCTGCCCGCGCAAACGTATATTTATCCCCATGTGCTGCGAGTCAAGAGTGAGCGGATGGCATTTTAAAGCCCCCTCTCCCGCGCGTTGGGAGATCAGCGGTGAGGGGTCTCCCTCTGCCTCTGTTGCGTGGCGGCGGTTATCGATGTCGGCGGGCGGATATGCACGACGGCAAAGCTCGCGTACATCTATGGTCAAAATATCACGGTCCTTGTCGAATCGCATAGCGCCTCCACTCAAGTTTACATTACATAAAAGAATAAATAAAATAATGTTACTCTATATTATAACACTCATGAGGAGATAAGTCAATATTTATTTGCAACAGCGTTACGATCAAGGCAGAATGAGGGTCAGATCCGCTTGAAAACACAGTTTATTGACGATAACTTATTGACAATCCGATGAAAATGATGTATAATAGTTAATGCAAGTGAACTTGTTGATGGGAGCGATCATGGACAAATACATGAACGCGAATATCGTATTTTCGAAATTCGCAAGAGATTATATGGAGCTTAAAAAGGATCTGCCTATAAGGCCGAGTGAGATGGGTGTGCTTAACATCGTCAGCCACCGCGATGGCGACTTTACGCCGCTGATGCTCGCGGAGATGATAGGTGTATCAAAGCCGATGATCACGGCGCACATTCGCGCGCTCGGCAAAAAGGGGTATATCGTAAAGATTGGATCCGATGAGGACGGCAGAAGCTTTTTTGTCCGTCCAACGGAAAAGGGCAGAGCGCTTGCCGATGAATTTGAGGCAAGGCAAAAGGAATATTTAAAAACAATAGAATCATCGCTTGGCACGGCCGAATTTGATATGCTTGTGTGTCAGCTCGGCAAAGCGCAGACGGCAATCGAAAGGATAAATAAAAAAGAGGTATAAAAATGCAAAATAAAGAGATAAACAATGCTGTGCCGTGGAATCCTTGGCACGGCTGCAAAATGGTAAGCCCGGGCTGCAAATATTGTTTTGTTTACAAAATGGACAGAAGATATGGGCGTGACACCACGATCATCACAAAGGGAAAGACTACCTACGAGTTAAAGGACAAGGATTGCCCGCCCGGCTCGCTTGTAAAGCTGTGCTTTTCCTCCGACTTTTTTATTGAGGAGGCGGACGAGTGGCGCGGCGCCTGTTGGGATTTTATAAGACGGCGGCGCGATTGTATATTCGTAACTACCACCAAGCGCCCGGAGAGGATCGCGCAGTGCGTGCCGGATGACTGGGGTGATGGCTGGGAGCATGTGCATATCAGCATCTCGATCGAAAATCAGGAGATGGCCGACCGCAGACTTGCAGCTTTCCTTGCGGCACCTGTCAAGCACCGCGAGGTGTTTTGCTCACCGCTCATTGCACCCATATCTCTTGGTAAATATCTTGACACCGGGCTTATCAAGTGCGTAAATGTCGGCGGTGAGATGTCTCCCAAAAACGAGGTGCGCCCCATACAGTGGGAATGGGTGCGGGATCTTTATCTTGAGGCGCATGAGCGTAATATCGAGTTTTATTTTCATCAGTGCGGCTCTATGTTTATGCGTGACGGCGTGAATATCGGTAAGTGGAACCTTGCCGATCAGATAGCGCGAGCCGAGGAGATCCAACACGAGCTTGAGCGTATGTACGGCGATGCGCCCGAATGCGAAGCCGACTAAATGATATCAACCGGCGGTTGGGGATTTTTTGCAAACAGGTATTGAATTTATCTGCGTTTAGTGGTATAATAATAAAAGGACGGACGAAGGGAGGTGCCGAGATGCCGCAAAAAGGCGGAACAAAACAGATAGCCGCTAACAAAAAGGCCTATCACGAATATTTTGTTGACGAAAGATATGAGGCGGGCATCGAGCTTTACGGTACCGAGGTGAAAAGCATCCGTCTTGGTCAGGTCAACCTCAAGGACTGCTATTGTACCATCAAAAACAACGAGCTGTTCGTTGTCGGTATGCATATAAGCCCTTACGAAAAGGGGAATATCTTCAACCGCGATCCGCTGCGCCAGCGAAAATTGCTGATGCACAAAAAGGAGATAATAAAGCTTGCGTCATTGGTGGCGCAAAAGGGATTCTCCCTGATACCGCTGTCGCTTTATTTTAAAAACTCAAATGTTAAGGTAGAGGTAGGTCTCTGCCGCGGCAAAAAGCTTTACGATAAGCGAGAAACAGATGCCAAGAATGAGGCAAAGCGGGAAATGGAACGCGCGGAGAAATCATCAAGAGAAAGATGGTAAGGAGACCACGAGCATAGGTAAAATGCCGCTGACACCACGGCTTTTTATATATCAACAAGGGGGCGTAAAGGTTTCGACGGGGATCTTGAGGTATAGTAAGCGGGTAGAGCCGAGTAAGCTCTTAAAACTGCTCAACTTAAAAATAAACGCTAACGATAATTTAGCTTACGCAGCCTAAGGCTGTGATGCAGCCCCGAGGGGCTGCCCGTTCCGCCCGAGAGTACCGCGGCTTGGGATGGGGCGTCGATGAGCGGTGCACGTGCATTGCCCTTTTGCTTTTGAGGCAGTCATGAATAAAAAAGCTACTCCCGACGGTAGGGTGACGGCTTCCGACCGCCGAGAGGAAATCTAAATAACCGTCTCCACCCGGAGAAAGCTATATCAAGAGGTTTTCGGACAGGGGTTCGACTCCCCTCGCCTCCACCAAAAAATCGTATCCTTTGGATACGATTTTTTATCCAAGCCGCAGGCTTGGTATATGATCGGCGCACGAAGTGCGGCGCATATCATCAACGACAGCTTCGCTGTCGTTGTATATCATCACGCGCAAGCGTGCATCTTACTGCGGCTTGATGATATACAATTTCTTGCGAAATTGATGATATACAACACTTCGTGTTGATTATATGCAAGGCTTGCGCCTTGATTTCTATGTGGTTGTATTTTTATTTTCTTGATGAGGTAGATCTGATGGCTAAAAATTATTTGCTGATTTATTCGGAACAACTCGCCACTGATATAGAACTTTTCTGCCGTAGTGCCAAGGTGTCGACTAATACTTTATTTCAAAATTAGAAAAACTCAAGCAGTATCTATGCAAATATTCGAGAAGCGAATTATCCGCAAAGCAAAATGGATATGATCTCAAAGTTTGAAATTGCCCTCAAAGAATGCTACGAGACTGAGGGTTGGCTGCAATTATTGTTTAATACTAATAGTATGGATAGTGATACTTACAAAACATATCGGAATGCATGTGGTAGAATAAGGAGAATGTTGCTTGCCAGTTGCAAAACATTGAAAGAAAACATTCGGCAATCAGACCATACGACAAAACAGAATACTGAAAATAGTAGGGAATAAAAGATGGCGAACTTGGGTAAACTGCAAGAGATCAAGGATCTGAGAGAGGTATGGCCTCATGAGGCATTAGATTTTACACCGTGGTTAGCAAATGATGAAAATCTTGCTTTGTTGGCCGATACTGTCGGGTTGGATATTACGATCGATGAAACCGAATCCAGTGTTGGAGATTTTAATGTCGATATTTACGCTACAGAAACGGGAACCGATCGCAAGATCATTATAGAAAACCAGTTGGAAGATACAAACCATGATCATTTGGGAAAGCTTATAACATACGCATCCGGAAAGGGTGCTGATATAGTTATTTGGATCGTCAAACATGCACGCGAGGAACATCGCGCGGCAATAGAGTGGTTAAACAATCATACAGATGAAAATATAAGTTTTTTTCTTTTGGAGATAAAACTATATCGAATAAACGATTCAGAGCCGGCAGTAAAATTTGAGATCATAGAAAAGCCAAATAACTGGGCCAAAGAAATCAAAAAGCAGGTTTCAAATGCACCGGCAAAGCAATTTAGGCTTGAATACTGGACGGCATTTAATGAACACGCATTTGCTGACACCGCATTTGCAAAGAATTTTAAAAAACGCAAGCCCGGAACAGATCATTGGATGACTTTGAGTTTGGGGTCATCTGCATATCATCTTGATATACTTACATTAAAAAAACGCAATGCGATATCGGTGGAGCTATATATAAATGATGATAAATCAATATTTCATAAGCTTTTGAAATATCACGATGTGATAGAATCAGATTTGGGTCTATCGCTCGATTGGTGCGAACTTCCTGAAAAGAAAGCAAGCCGCATAATAATAGAAAAGCCTGTTGACCTTGACAATAAAAGCAAGTGGGAAGACCAATTCAACTGGATCGCCGATACATGTATAAAATTCAAAAAGACGTTTAAAAAATACATATAAGATACGCTACCCGTGTATGACACGCGGGGAGCGTTTTGCTGCATAACAAAGAAAAACAAAAAAGTTTAGTGGCCACACCAAAGCTACATACGCCGCTGCTCGTGGCTCATACTCCCCGAACTAAAACATCCTATGGCCGTCCCTGTTATGTTCCGGTGCAAATCATCCACCAAGGGGGCGGCGCGGTCATTGCGGATCTGCAATTAAAGTATGCCCTCATCAATCAGCATTTCGAGAACACAGGCTTCTCGTTCAAACATCATCGGATCATACGGACTGTCCTTTACATTGCGATCCTTTTGAATAGCAATAGTGGGGTCAACGAACTCCAAAGTGTAGTTTTCGGTCGCTTCGTAATTATCGAGGCGCTGTTGGACGGTTTCGTCGTCTGCATCGCACAGATAGTAAAAATTATCCTGAACAAAACATTCTGTCGAGTCTTTATTGCTTCTTTGAATACGATGTACAAGCCCAAATTCCTTGACGGTTTCGGGTCTCACCACTAAGCCGGCTTCTTCGCGAGTTTCTCTGATCATGGCAGCAACAGGAGATTCCTCGCACTCAAAGCCACCGCCCGGGAATTTGTAATAATCATATTTCAGGCTGTGGATCATTGCGATTTTTTTATCACGGATGATAATGCTTCGTGCCGAGTTGCGCACAAAATTATGAGTGCAATCTGCGTAATCCTGCAGATCCATTTCAAATAATACTCTCATGTAACCGTTCCGAACTCCGTCATTCGCTGTTTGATGGCAGCAAGCTTGTTTTCGTCTACAAAGAATTTGACCTGTATCGGTCGCTTGTGATTTGCAGTAAATGGCATCCTGTTTCCTCGTTTCTTGCTTGATCTATTCAAATTTGGATTCCATATATCTGCGATAGGTTTGAAATCCGACCGACTCATAAAATCGGATCGCGCCTTCGTTGAACGCCCATGCATCCAGTTCCATGCGGTCGAAATGCATCCGCTTTGCTTCACTGCGACAAAAATCGATCAATGCGGTTGCCACGCCACGGCGGCGGTAGGCACTGTCCACGCCAAACTCATGGATTTGATAAAAGCGTCTTGCAAGCTGATAGGCTGACTGCGGCTTGTCGATGTACTCCACCATAGCAAATCCACAGACCACGCCATCGATGCACGCTACGATGACATCGGACTCCTGTGCTTCAAATACCTGATACACATGCTCTTGAATTTCTTCACAGAAACCGGGGCGAAAAATATCCGGCCTGTTTTCTGCGTGAAGGTCATTGACCATTTTTCTCAGTTCGTTGACACGTGCCAAGTCCTCTCTTTTCGCATATCTGACTGATATATTCATGACGTTTTCTCCCTTTATTTACCGATTATAAAATGCAAAGCAGTTCCGATAGCTTGTTGACTTGATGATCCGCAACCCCATTGCCAAGTAGTTTTCTCATAAATTCCATTCATACACCTTTTCAATTGTTTTATCATCCAGCATCTTAATTATAAAATTGCCATTCAACAGTTCTTGCTTTCCGTTTTTCAAAAACATCACAAAATATGTGGAGGTTATGTATTGTTTGCATTGTCTTGCGTTATAAACATTCAATCCAAGCAATTCAACGGGCTCTGCCAAAATCACCTTGTTGTCCCCAAGTGCCTTTGTAACGGTACTCTCCGTTTCCTCCGCATATCTAAGCACAGCTTCCTTCATTGCTATATCAGACTTGCACGGAATGCAGCTAAAATCCTTACCTCTCGCTTTTGCTTCAAAAACGGATGTAGCTTGTTTTGCAAATTGAACCGCATAAAACAGTGCACCGGAATAATAGTTTGAAATTCTGATTGGAAAATAGAAGTCACAATCGGAAAGCTGTACGGTCATAAAAGCAAACAATTTATCTGCTTTTGATGAATCAAGCTGTTTTAACGCTTGCCATTCTACATAGTTAGCACTTCCTTCAAGCTTTTCTATGCTACTTTCATATTGGAACTCATAGGGGAATTTTTCTTGACGGTACTTTCGATATCTTGCAAGCAATTCAACTCTTTCAGCATCATAAGATTTATATAAATCCAATAGTAATCTATTCTCTTGTAGCTTGATTGACAAGTTTTCCTCATCGTATCTATAGTGCATTAACGAATCCAATTCATTAACACATATATTCCAATGGTTTGCGTTTTGGAAAGCGTGGAACATTTCATGCACAATTTTGGATGTAAGCTCCGTAACATTCAGAGTTTCCATAACATACCAAATAGCATATATTCTCCCTTGAAATAATAGTTGTGTTAGCAACAAAAACAGAAGTTTTCTCAATATACTCGCCGTTAAAGAAACACTCAGATTCATTATATAGTGCGAATTTTGTTGGTGCAAAATCTTCCCATATCAAATTAAACTTAATTTTTTTGATATTATCGCAAATCTGCTGATACAATTCTTCTAAATTCATTCTTATGCCCTCGTTATAGCATATTTATCTTTTTCTAAATTTTGAAATGTTAAACCAAAGGTTTATACTCGGTGACCGCTTTGAGGTACGCCTCTGGGTTACCGTTCAGCACGAGGTCGGCATACGCCAAAGGATCGTTGTAGACCAGATAGTCCAACTCTGACCGCTGGTACATATTGTCGGCAACTTCGTTTTCCACGGCGGTGC
>CAYLLA010000011.1:0-40202 GCA_964384555.1 uncultured Ruminococcus sp.
AATGCCTTGACATTTTCAAATACGACTTCGCTGCCTTCTTCGTTTGAGAGCTTCTCAATAAAGATGATATCGCCCTCGGAGACCTTGTACTGCTTTCCGCCGGTTTCAATTACTGCAAACACGAAAAGCACCTCTCTTTCATATAAGACTCGCTGACTATGGCGGTGTCGCTTGCGAGATGCAAAACGGCACACTTAAAAAAGCCTTTTTCAAGCGGCAAACTATTATACAACGCGAGAGGGGTGTTTGTCAAGCCCTTTTTTGATCTTTTTGCGATAGTTGACGAAAAAACTGCGGTTTTTTTACTCTTTTCGCTGTACGGCTTCGCTTTTGCGCTCACTGTCGCGCTCAGGCTCGCGCATTCGGCGTCGGCGGCGAGCGGGGATGGCAAATATCAAGCTTACCGCCGCCGCACCGAGAGCCGCGCCGAGGGTGTCTATAAGCATATCCGTTATAAGACATGCACGACCGGGAACAAAATACTGTATCGTCTCATCGCACACGGCGACTGCCGCCGCGACAGCTGTGCTTAAAGATGGCGGCAGCGGGAGCTTTGCATCCCCGGGGGAGAGCAAAAACGTCGCCGATGTCAGCAGTATACCCAGCAGCCCGAACTCGCAAAGATGTGCGCATTTTCTTAAAAGCTGTTCGGATATCGCCGCCAGCCCATGCGATTCGAGCCATGTGTTTATGACCGCGAGCATGCCGCCGCTGACAGCGCCCGAAACCTCGGCGGGCTGCAGTGAATTTGAAAATATAAACGCTGTGGCAAGCAAAGCCGCGGCCGCAAAGCCAAGCCCGAATACACGCCGCCGGCGCATCCCGTCAGCCGCGCCAGCGCCTGTATTCATCACAAAGCAGAGCGCACACGCCAACATCGTGATAGGCAGAGCCAAGCTTCAGCGCACCGCGCATAGTGCCCTCGTATTTCATGCCCAGCTTTTCCATCACCTTGCGTGAGGCAAGGTTGCCCTCCATGTAGTGCGCCTCTATCCGATTGAGCCCCAGCTCGTCAAAGCCAAAGCGTATCACCCGCCGCGCGGCCTCGGCGGCTATCCCGCGCCCGCGAAATTCCGGGTTTATAACATAGCCTATCTCCGCGGAATTATTTGAATAATCAAAGCGAGTAAAGCCGCATGTGCCTATCATTTTGTCGCCCGGCTCGCCGTCCTCATGCCATATCACCGCCCAGTCATAAAACTCGCCGGCGCGGTAGCGGGTCTTGATATATTCAAGATATTCGCGGGTGTATTCTCGATTGGGGTGCGGATCCCATGTAAGATAGCGTGTAACATCCGCTCGGTGCGCGTATTCGTACATATCAAGCGAATCTGCCACTCTGAGGCCACGCAGTATGAGCCGCTCTGTTGCCAGCTGCGGGATGTGCGAAAATATCCTCAGTGCATCCTTTTGTGTCATAACTGCCTCCGTTTTGCCGCGTGGCGGCTAAATTTATGTTTTGTATATTTTGGTCTGTAGCTTTATATTGATGCGGAAATGTGAAAATACCGTGGCCGACTGCCGCTGTACCCTTGGTATTGCGGCGCTTTTGGATATATTATACTCCCGCGGGAGCGGTATTTCAAGCCCTCGGGCGGATTTTTTGCGCCCCCGGGCACGATTTTTGCATTTTTGGGGTTTATTTTAATGAAAAAATGTGCTATACTTATTTGGATGTACGGCAAATGTGAGCCGTGAGAAAAAAGCCGATAATGATAATTAAGAAACATAAAACTATCGGATCAATGATCATAATTAATAAAATTAATAATAAGGAAGAAAAGGCACGCCGCGAGGCGTTCCTTTGGTCTATGTGATGCAGCTTGATGTATTGTTGTGTGCGGCGGGTCTGCTTGGTGCCTTGCCCGATACAGTAAATATTGACGATAGCCACCGGGGCATTGAAATAAACGAGATATGCAACGATTCCCGCACGGCGGGGGAGGGTGCGCTTTTTGTTTGCATAAAGGGCGCGCGAACTGATGGTCATATCTTTGCGCCGGCGGTGTACAGCCACGGCTGTCGCGCATTTGTGGTATCCGAGGATGTAAGCCTGCCCGCCGATGCCGCGGTGATACGCGTCAGCGATACACGCGCGGCACTGGCGGATCTTGCGGCGGCGTTTTACGGCTTTCCAAGCCGTGATATTTTCGTGATAGGCATAACCGGAACTAAGGGAAAGACCACCACCGCCCTTATGACGGCGCACATACTTGAGCGTGCGGGGATATCTGCGGGGTATATCGGCACCAGCGGCATCAGCTTCGCGGGGCGGAGCTACCCAACCGTCAACACAACGCCGGATAGCCTTGAACTTCAGCGCCGCCTGCGCGAGATGGCTGATGCGGGCGTGCGCGCCGTGGTGATGGAGGTCTCCTCCCAAGGTCTTTATATGGATCGCGTGCGCGGTATATGCTTTGATACCGTTTGCTTTACCAATTTTTCACCCGATCATATAGGCGGAGCGGAGCATCCGACTATCGAGCATTACGCCGCCTGCAAGCGCCGCTTGTTTACCGATTTCGGGGCATCGGCGGCGGTATATAACGCGGATGACGATATGTCAGAATACATGGTCGGTGACTTTGGCGGTGAGCGAGTGATCACCTGCTCCGCACACTCACCCGCGGCTGATGTAAGACTGCTGCATGCGGGCATCGAGCGGCGCGGCTCTCGCCTTGGTGTTGCGGGCAGGATAGCAGTGGATGGCGGCGAGTATGATCTTACCCTACCGCTCCCCGGTGAATTTAACATAATGAACGCCATGTGCGCGATAGCGGCGGCGGGTACACTGGGAGTTACCGCCGAGGTCGCGGTGCGGGCACTGCGGGATGTTAAGACCCCCGGCAGACTTGAGGTGGTGGACATCCTCCCCGAGCTTGGCGCGACCTTTGTTGTTGATTACGCGCACAACGGTCTGGCGCTCACCTCCGTGCTTGGAACTTTGCGGCAGTATGAGCCGCACAGGCTGATATGCCTTTTCGGGTCTGTTGGCGGAAGGACAAAAAACCGCCGCCGTGAGCTTGGCGAGGTGGCATCGCTTTACGCGGACTTTTGTATTTTGACGGCGGACAACCCCGATTTTGAGGACCCGCGCAGTGTCATAGCGGATATCGCCGCCGCGTTTCGCCCGGGCGCGGGGTGCGGTTATGTTGCGATCCCCGACCGTACCGAGGCGGTACGGCACGCCGTCTCTATCGCCGAGGCGGGGGATATAATCCTGCTGGCGGGCAAGGGAGCTGAGGATTTTCAGCTTGTAAACGGCAGGCGCGAGCCGTATTCGGATACCGCGGCACTCATCGAATGCGCCGCCGAACGCCGCGTAAAAGTTGAGATATAAACAGCGCACCCGCACTCCGAAAAAACAAGACATATATAAACATTAAGCCCCGGCAAGAGCATGGCTCCTGCCGGGGCTGTGGATGGTACCTGTTGTGACTACAATGCGTAATTACAACTTATAAGTATATTTGTTGTGAGAAACAACTATTCCGAGGCTCCACGGAACATAGCAGGGAGGTCCCATGCAATCGATGCTGATCCATGATTCATTTGTTTCTTTGCCGCAAATGTCACATATATCTGCATATCTGAAATAATGTTTAGAACCCGAATGGTATTCATCGCCGGTATAGAGGTTGGTATAGTCGTGATATCTGAAAAAAGCATACGATGGTGTTTTGTTACTGGGATCAGCGAGATATCCATCAGGAACACTGTCAATGGAGTGTATAAAAACTCCTGACGGTCCCCATTTTGAACAGATTATTACCTCTCCCGAAGAACTGATGCTATATACCACACCTGAATGCACTTTGTTGCCTTGGCTATCATAGTATACAATGATATCTTTGACTTGCACAGTGGATTGGGGTATAACTTCTGTGCAGGCATCATCCAGCAAAAATTCTGATATATCTATTATCCAATACGGATTATCGGTAGAATATCGATACCAAGCATACGAGTGGCAATTATAAAACGAGGAGGTTTCAGCTATGCGAGTGCCACCATAAGATGCGGTTTCGCTATTGCAAAATGCGATCTCAGCTGCAGTCAATTCACGGTTGGGAGTTTAAACCTAAACTTACGACCGTTTACCGTGCTTATTGGGCCGGCGGAGTAATAATATATACTGTCGGTACTGCTTGCATATTCGCTTACCGATGTTGTAACAGCCTCCGATGCTCCACGTATACGCTGAATATTAGGATGAGTATATGCGTTATATGTCGGATCCGATAAAAGAGCTTCCACCGTTGATTGCTCCAATATCTTCTTGATTGCTTTTTTGCACTTATCGAATGGATCATCATCATACGTAAGCTGCGTAAGGCTTGCAGCATAGATCTCCAACGCATCTATAAAGTCATCTCTGGAAATAAGTTCACGAAAAGCTGCGTGACGTGTAAAGTCAACTTTCCTGTTTTTTTTCGCGCTCTGCAATATCCGGGGAAGCTGCAAATATCTCAGGGACGGCCACATTTGTCATGAAACAGGTGTCTTCAATAAAATACACCAATAGTTCAAGCGTAGAAGATGACAGGATATCATCCGGTGCACCGTAATAAGCGTCCAAGCGCTCTTGACTTGCGGAAGAGAAATATATAGCTTCCGGATCTATGTTGTTTTTTTCGGCGATGATCGCTATCTCCGGATGCAGTGCCATTCGTTCTTCGAGTGTTTGATGGTCGTGATCGTCTTGAGTGATCGACACATCATTTTCCTCAACAAGCAAAGGTGCTGCCTCGGAAAAAGCTGCGATCGGTGTTAAGCAACACAGCAAAAACACCATGATCAAAGATGTGATTTTTTTAAACATTATTCGGCTCCTTTCATTTTTAGTGACGTTCTGCAACGTCTTGGGGTCAAGTTTACTGAAAATGAATTGTACCGAGGTACCATCCACATGATTAATTTACCATATGATCGAGAAAAAAACAATCGATATTTTGAGATAAAAATGTAAAAAATCGTTAATTCAAGTAAAAGTGTAAAAGCGTTTTTGCGCTCTTATCCCTCAAACGGCAGCTCCTCGGCGTAGACGACCTCGCGGTGGGAATCTATCTGCCCAAACCAAAGCGGCATATCGGCATATTCTATCTCTCCACTTTGATCGTCATAGGGGTCGCGGCGCAGGTATATGCGCGGCGGGTCAAAGGGCGCGGCAAATGCGGTGCAGTTTATCTGGCGGTAGGGGTCAAGATTGCCAAAGTAGTGATCCCAAAGCTCGCGGTCACCCTTGCGCAATGCGCCGCCGCCAAAGGAGGGATCGGCAGGCAGCCAACCGTAGGGTGCTATATAAAACTCCGCCCAATCATGGCTTCCTATATCATCCGGCTCAACATGACTGCCGGATCGCCACCGCGCGGGTACTCCCATAGCGCGGCAAAGGGTAATAAACAGCAGTGCCATAACTCCGCAGTCGCCGCGGCCGTTGAGCATTGCAAAACCGGGGATAAAATCAATGCAAAGATAATCGCGCATATAAGAATACGCCACATGCGTGGTAACATAGTCATAAGCGCGGCGAGCCAGTACCCACGGGTCATCAGTACCGCGTGAAAGCTCTGAGGCAAGCTCGCAGATGGCGGGGGTAAAGCGTATCTGCGGCAGATCCTCGCCAAGCCATGCCTCCGCCGCCGTCACATCACGCTCAACTCGCGCGGGGTCTATCTTGTTATATCTTGCGCTGATATCATAGCTGAACTCTACCCAGTAATCCGCGCCGTCCTGGTGGGTGGTCTCAATAAACGCCGTGCGGTGACCCGCATCGGATATCATGACGGGGTGGGATGAATCTATAAGCTTAATATTCGTCTGCTCGGGGCATTCGGCGGGGTAGGGCAGATGCACGCGCACGGTACTGCCGGGGCGGGAATGCTCGGCATCCGGGGCGATATGCTCGCGCACGCGGTAGCGGTAGGCGCGCCCGCCGTTGGCCTTCATTATCTCAAGGTTCTCATGCAGACGGCGGCTGTAATATTTTGTGCGGTCGGCGGCAGTGCCGGATTCAAGCTCGTCAAGGGGTATGCGACAGCAGTTGGGGATATTCCTCACCGCGGCATTCTCAAAATAGCGCACACCGCCGCGGCGGATGTAGTCTGCATGTCCCGCATCGATAAAGCTCTCAAGCGCCTCGGCGGTGCAGTGCGGATATCGCTCGCGCACGCAGGAGAGCAGAGTGTCAAAGTCTAAAAGATAATCCTTGCGCATGCGGTCGGCTATCACGCGCTCAAGCTCAAGGCGCACCCGCATGCCGTGGGTCCGCTCGCGGGAAAGGTATTTGTCTATCGCGCAGATCTCGCCGTCAAAATCTCCGGAATATTTATAAAAATTGATCTCGTCCGGCAGTTCAAGTGCCATGTATTTTATGTCATTCTCATCAAAGGGTATCATGTTCGTCCTCCTTGCGGCCTCATTTATCGCCGACAGTTGTTTTTATGTCTCGGCGTTGGCTTTATAACTTATAACACAGTATAGCACACGTTTGTGAATAATTTTGCATTTTCGGGGCGGGTTTTGCGATAAAATCACGTAGTCGGCAAAGTTTTTTTCATTTATGTGATGCCTCATGCGGGCGGATATTAAAATGAACAATTAAGTACAATTTGGGGCATTATTATTATCCCAAAGTAAAGATATCACAAAGCGCAAAAAATGCGGCGGAAAGTGCTGCGCGGGGACTTGACACGCAGATGTTTTTTTGATATAATACAAGCATAAAGGTTGTGGTTTTTGCGCCTGACGGATAATTGTGGAGTACCACAGTGGAGCAAAAATCGTAAATATGCCGACCGTCTGGGCACACTTATTTCCACCACGGAAAAAGTGCGCCGTTTTTTATGCCAAAAAACGCCAAGCGGCAATGCGTGAGACGGCATCACGAGCGATATCCGTTGCATATTTCTTCATATTATTATATAATACATATCCATCAACAAAATATCCACCGAAAGGAAGCCGGCATCGGCCGGTATGTTCGATCACAATGAAAAAAGTAGGCATACTTATGGGAAGCGACAGCGATCTGCCGATCGTACAAAAGACCATTGATACCTTGGCGGGACTCTCTGTCCCCTACGAGGTGCATGTATACTCCGCGCACCGTACACCGCAGGAGGCAAGCCAATTTGCAAAGAGCGCACGCTCCGCGGGCTTTGGTGTGCTCATCGCCGCGGCGGGAATGGCGGCTCACCTTGCGGGAGTTATCGCCGCAGAGACCACTCTCCCTGTCATCGGTATCCCCTGCAGATCAACAAATCTTGACGGCATTGATGCCCTCCTCTCAACAGTACAGATGCCCTCCGGCGTTCCTGTAGCTACTGTTGCCGTAAATGGTGGGGTCAATGCCGCTTTGCTTGCCGCGGAGATGCTGGCACTCTCTGATGATGCCCTCGCCGAGCGGCTGGATGCACGCCGCGCCGCCGACCGCGAGCGGGTGCTCCAAAAGGATGCCGAGATCTCGGCAATGTTCAACGCCTGATGCGCAGAACAGAAACAATAACGCAAACCCATAAACCCATAAATCCACAAATCCATTCCAAAGCACAGGAGATCAAAAAAATGAAGCTTGTTTACACGGGAAAGACCAAAAACGTTTACGCACTTGAAAACGGCAACTATCTGCTCAAATTTAAGGACGACTGCACCGGCCGCGACGGTGTGTTCGATCCGGGCGAGAACACCGTAGGACTCACCATCGACGGCGTGGGAGATGTTAACCTGCGCATGTCCGTATACTTCTTTGAAAAGGTCAATGCCGCCGGCATCAAGACCCACTATGTCAGCGCCGACCTTAAAAACACGACGATGGAGGTGCTCCCCGCACGTGTGTTCGGCAAGGGACTTGAGGTCATTTGCCGCCATAAGGCAGTAGGCAGCTTCTACCGCAGATACAGCGATTATATCGAGGAGGGTGCCGACCTGCCCGCATACGTTGAGATGACCTTTAAAAACGATGAAAAGGGCGATCCGCTCGTTACCCGCGACGGCCTGGTTGACCTCGGCGTTATGAGCGGCGAGCAGTATGACGATATAAAGCTTATGACACAAAAGATCACCAAGATCGTTGCCGACGATCTTGCGGAAAAGGGACTTGTCCTTTACGATATCAAGTTTGAGTTCGGCTATGATGCCGACGGCAATGTCATGCTGATCGACGAGATCGCCTCCGGCAATATGCGTGTTTACCGTGACGGCAAGTATATCGACCCCATGACGCTCTCCGAGCTCTTCTTTGCTTGATCCTGCGAGGCTGAAATGGGAGGCTTTTTCGGCATCACATCCAAAAAGGAGTGCTTGGCGGATGTGTTTTTCGGAACCGATTATCATTCTCACCTCGGCACTCGCCGCGGCGGACTTGCGGCGTATGACGAGGCACGCGGACTTCAAAGAGAGATACACAATATAGAAAACTCGCCGTTCAGAACTAAATTTGAGCATGTTTTTGATGAGATGAGCGGCACGGCGGCGATCGGCTGTATAAGCGATTCGGATCCCCAGCCGCTGCTCATCCGCTCAAAGCTTGGCGTGTTTGCGATATGCACCGTGGGACTTATCAGAAACGCGGAGGAGCTTATCAGCCGTTATCTTTCGGACGGCGGTCAGCTCAACGCCATGACGGGCGGTGCGGTCAACGCCACCGAGCTTGTGGCCGCGCTTATCGGAACCTGCGACAGCTTTGAGGCGGGCATTCGCTTTGTGGGTGAGGTCGTAGAGGGATCTATGTCGGTGCTCATCCTGCGCGAGGGCGGCGAGCTGATAGCGGCAAGGGATAGGCTGGGCAGACTGCCGGTGCTTATCGGCAAAAATGAGGACGGCTATGCCGTAACGTTTGAATCCTTTGCCTATGAAAAGCTGGGCTATACCACCGAGTGCGAGCTGGGGCCGGGGGAGATAGTATCCCTCACGCCGGACGGCATGCGTCAGCTTGCCGCGCCCGGCCGCGAGATGCGCATATGCGCATTCCTTTGGACCTATTACGGATATTCCACCTCAACATACGAGGGCGTGAATGTTGAAACGATGCGCTATCGCAACGGCGCTATAATTGCGGAGCATGACGAGGAGAGCGGTGCGGCCGCGGATGTTGACTATGTTGGCGGCGTTCCGGATTCCGGCACTCCGCACGCAATCGGCTATGCAAACCGCAGTGCACTGCCGTTTGCGCGTCCGTTTATCAAGTATACACCCACATGGCCGCGCAGCTTTATGCCCGCAAACCAAGCGGACAGAAACAAGATAGCCAAAATGAAGCAGATACCGGTGCATGATCTTATAGTTGATAAAAACCTGCTTTTTGTTGACGATTCGATAGTGCGCGGTACACAGCTTAAGGAGACCGTTGATTTTCTTTATGAGAGCGGCGCAAGATCGGTGCATATGCGTTCGGCCTGTCCGCCCATAATGTACGGCTGTAAGTACCTTAACTTCTCCCGCGCCACGAGCGATATGGATCTTATCGCCCGCCGCACCATCATGGAGCTTGAGGGGGATGAGGGCTTTGATCACATCGAGGAATACAGCGACGGCAGTACCGAGCGCGGCAAAAAGATGCGCCGTGCGATATGCGAAAAGCTGCACCTGGCATCCCTTGAATTTCAATCGCTTGATGGTGTGGTGCGTGCCATAGGACTTGAGCCGTGCCGGCTCTGCACCTACTGCTGGAACGGAAAAGAATAAGCTTTTGCGCTTTGGCGAGTGAGACTTTAGATTTTTATTTACTACTAACACTACTACTTAATATTCATCCTTTGCGGCTGTCATTGGCCGCAAAGGAAAGATCGAAAAGATCGAAAGGAAAACAGGACTATGAACAAGCAATCAAGATCGGAAAGCTACGCCGCAGCGGGCGTTGATATCACCGCGGGATACCGTGCCGTTGAGCTGATGAAAAAGCATATCGCCCGCACGGTCGTGGGTGGCGGATCTACCGATATAGGCGGCTTTGGCGGGCTGTTTGCACTTGACCTTACAGGCTACAAAAATCCCGTATTGGTCTCAGGTACCGACGGAGTGGGAACAAAGCTCAAGCTGGCGTTTTTGACCGATAAGCATGATACCGTCGGTATCGACTGTGTTGCCATGTGCGTTAACGATGTTCTTTGCTGTGGTGCAAAGCCGCTCTTCTTCCTTGATTATATTGCATGCGGGAAGAATGTTCCCGAAAAGATAGCCGATATCGTCAGCGGTGTTGCCGAGGGCTGTGTGCAGTCGGGCGCCGAGCTGATAGGCGGTGAGACCGCGGAGATGCCGGGCTTTTATCCGGTAGATGAGTATGACCTTGCGGGCTTTGCCGTGGGCATTGTGGACAGAGATGCCATCATCGATAAAAACAGCATGCATGCGGGAGATGTAATGATAGCACTGCCCTCATCCGGTGTGCATTCAAACGGTTTCTCCCTTGTTCGCCGCGTATTTGATGTTGAGCATTGCGACCTCGGCGCTCCCGTCCCCGAGCTTGGCGGCGCATCTCTCGGTGAGACCCTTATAACTCCCACAAGGATATATGTAAAGCCGATGCTGGCGCTTATGGACCGGGTAAAGGTCCGCGGTGTTTCCCACATAACCGGCGGCGGCTTTTACGAGAACATGCCGCGCTCTATCCCGGAGGGGCTTGGTGTGCGGATAAACAGGAGCGCTGTGCGCATCCTGCCGATATTCGATCTTATCGCCCGCCGCGGCAATATCTCGGAGAGGGATATGTTCAACACCTTTAACATGGGCGTTGGCATGAGCGTGGTCGTATCCCCGGAGGATGTTGATCTTGCGCTTGAGATCCTGCATGAGCAGGGCGAGGATGCATACGTCATCGGCGAGATCCGCCCGGCGGAGGAGCTTGGCGGCGAGCCTATTGAGATAGTTTGATGCGCGGGCGGATCGGCAGAGCCATCGGCAGGGTTGTGCGCGGACTGCAAGCGGGGCTTTTGATCTCGATAGGCGGCGCGGTCTATCTTGCCTGCCACGGTGATACGCTCACATGTCGCGCAATAGGTGCCGTCTTCTTTTCGGTGGCATTGCTGTGCATATGCAAAATGGGCTACTCGCTCTATACCGGAAAGATAGGCTTTATGCTTGAGCGGCATGACGGTGAGGCAGTCTCGGTCCTGTTGTGGGGACTGCTCGGTAATCTCCTGTCCACCGCATTGTTCGGCAGTATCCTGCGCCTTGGTGTTCCGAGCGCGGGGGAGACCGCCGCGATGCTTTGCACCGCAAAGCTTGGTCAGGCATGGTGGCAAACGCTCATCCGCGGTGTTTTTTGCGGTGTGCTGATGTATCTTGCCGTTGCCATATATCGAAACGGCGGCAGTATAGTCGGCATCCTCTTTTGCGTGCCGGTATTTATTTTGGCGGGCTTTGAGCATTCGGTGGCTGATGCATTTTATTTTGCCGCCGCGGGCATGGCACTGAAGGCCGACAGTGTGATATTTATCACCGTAACTATCATCGGCAACACGATAGGTGCATGGGTCCTGCCGCTGATGGATATTGCCACTCGCGCGCCCGCCACCGCAGGTGACACAGCGGATAAGCATAAGCAAAAAAGGAATGATATGATATGATAAAAAAGACCGCAAAGATAGCCGTCCTTGTTTCTGGCGGCGGAACGAATCTCGGGGCATTGATAGAGGCCCAGGCATCCGGCGCGCTCTGCCACGGCAGGATAGAGCTGGTCATTTCAAATAAAGCCGATGCATATGCCCTGACCCGCGCCGAGCGTGCGGGAATACCCACCCGCTGTATCACTCGCGCCGAGTGTGCTACGGCGGCGGAGTTCGAGGGGCGCATTCGCGCGGAGCTTGATGCAAACGGCATAGATCTTATAGTTTTGGCTGGATTTATGTCGATACTCAGCGCGGATTTCACCGGCGCATACCCGGAGCGCATAATAAATGTTCACCCATCCCTTATCCCGTCCTTTTGCGGCAAGGGCTTTTACGGCCTGCGCGTGCATGAGGCGGCGCTTGAGTACGGCGTAAAGGTAACGGGTGCTACAGTCCACTTTGTAAACGAGATCCCGGACGGAGGCCGCATAATAATGCAAAAGGCGGTCGAGGTCATGGAGGGCGATACCCCCGAGGTGCTCCAGCGGCGCGTTATGGAGCAGGCCGAGTGGAAGATACTCCCCGCGGCTGTTGAGGCGGTATCCGCACGGCTCGTTGCCGCCGATGATTGACGGCGGGCGAGTCGGAAAACGAAAAAAACAAAACTTAAACAACGCAAATAAAAAACAAAGATCAAAAGACAACAAGTGAGAATAAAAATAAAAAGGCGGCGGGCATTCCGCGCCGCCCGGATGTGAAAGGAATCATCGGCATGAACGTTAATGTATACGAAACGCATGATATAGCATCGCTCATCAGCGGCAATTCATATGTTGGCCGCGGTATAGTTTTGGGAGTGACACCGGACGGTGCGCACTCTGCGGCGGCATATTTTATCATGGGCAGGAGCGCCAACAGCCGCAACCGCATCTTTACAAAGCGGGGCGGGGAGGTGTTTACCGAGCCGTATGATGCATCCCGCGTGGAGGACCCCAGCCTTATCATCTATGCCGCGGTAAGATCGCACGGTTATGACCTTATAGTCACCAACGGCGACCAGACCGATACAATATACAGCGGTCTTGATGCGGGCCTTAGCTTTTGCGAGGCACTTGAGAGCCGCGAGTTTGAGCCGGATGCGCCCAATCTCACGCCGCGCATCAGCGGACTTTTCACACACAAAAAAGTTTCTCCGAAATATCAAATGAGTATTCTCAAGAGCGCAGATGCCGTGGGCAGTGCCTGCAACCGCTACACATATTCCTACAGCGCGCTCCCCGGGGTAGGTCATTTTATCCATACATATATTTGTGACGGCACACCCATACCGACCTTTTGCGGTGAGCCGCACCGAGTGGCCATTCCCTCCGATATCGATGAGCTTGCGGATAAGCTTTGGGCGGCACTTGACTCGGATAACAAGATATCCCTCTATGTTCGCTACACCGATCTTGCGGACGGCAGCTATGAGGATCGCATTATAAACAAGAATAAATGATCAAAAAATGATCGAAAGGGAATAGGTTTTAGGATAATGAAAGAATTTGAACTCAAATACGGCTGTAACCCCAATCAAAAGCCCGCTAAGATATACATGGCCAACGGCGGCGAACTTCCGATAAAGATACTCAGCGGTCGCCCCGGATATATTAATTTTCTTGATGCGTTCAACTCCTATCAGCTCGTGCGCGAGCTGAAGGCGGCGCTCGGCATGCCCGCAGTGACCTCCTTTAAGCATGTAAGCCCCACCTCTGCGGCGGTCGGCATACCGCTCTCCGATAAGCTCAAACGCGCTTGCTTTGTGGATGATATCGAGGGGCTTGACGACTCCCCGCTTGCCTGTGCATACGCTCGTGCCAGAGGCACCGACCGTATGTGCTCCTTTGGCGACTGGGTGGCGCTCTCCGATGTTTGCGATGTCACCACTGCCCGCATGCTCCAGCGCGAGGTGTCGGACGGTATCATCGCTCCCGGATATGAGCCGGAGGCGCTTGAGATACTTAAAAGCAAAAGAAAAGGCAACTACAATGTGGTTGAGATAGACCCGGATTATGTTCCCGAGCCTATTGAGCATAAAGAGGTCTTTGGCGTGACCTTTGAGCAGGGGCGCAACAATTTTAAGATCGACCGTGAGCTGCTCACCAACATAGTTACCAAAAATAAGGAACTGCCGGAGAGTGCGGTGCGCGATCTTATCGTTTCGCTCATCACCCTCAAATACACCCAGTCAAACTCTGTTTGTTACGCCGTGGACGGTCAGGCAATAGGTGTTGGCGCGGGTCAGCAGTCGCGCATACACTGCACACGTCTTGCCGGAACAAAGGCGGATACATGGTTCCTGCGCCAGCATGAAAAGGTGCTTGCTCTGCCGTTCAGATCCGACCTCGGTCGCCCCGACCGCGATAACGTGGTGGACGGCTATATAAATAAAAACGAAGAGGATGTTTGCGCCGAGGGCAATTGGCAAAAGTACTTCACCACCCGCCCCGAGCCGCTGACAGACAGCGAGATAGCCGAATATCTCGGCGGCATCAGCGGTGTCGCACTCGGATCTGATGCTTTCTTCCCGTTCAGCGATAACATCGACCGCGCAAAAAAGAGCGGCGTTTCCTATATCGCAGAGCCGGGCGGATCCATACGCGATGATATCGTTATCGAATGCTGTGATAAATACGGCATCACCATGGCCTTTACCGGCATGAGACTGTTCCACCATTGATAGATCAATATATGATCGCGATAATGTGGAATAAGTAATAAAAGAAACAGAAAAAAGAAAAAAAGACAAAAAGCAAGTGATGGGTCAAAAAGCCATGAGGATAATGGTCGTAGGCGGTGGCGGCCGAGAGCACGCCATAATCAAAAAGATAAAACAAAATCCAAATGTTGAGGAGATCTTTGCACTGCCGGGCAACGGCGGTATCGCCGCGGATGCGGTGTGCGTGCCGATAGGCGCAAAGGATATCCCCGCCATCGTTGATTTTGCGGTTGAAAATAAGATCGACTTTGCTGTGGTCGCACCAGATGATCCCTTGGTGCTCGGCGCGGTCGATGCACTTGAGGCACGCGGTATAGCCTGCTTTGGCCCTCGCGCCAACGCGGCGATAATTGAGGGAAGTAAGGTCTTTGCCAAGGAGCTTATGAAAAAGTACGGCATTCCCACCGCGGCATACGAGACCTTTGATGATATGGCGGCGGCGCTACACTATCTTGATACCGCTCCCATGCCTGCCGTTATAAAGGCAGACGGCTTGGCGCTCGGTAAGGGCGTTATAATTGCCGAAACGCGGGATGCGGCGCGGGAGGCGGTGCGCTCCATGATGGAGGATCGTGTTTTCGGCGCGAGCGGGGACAGAATTATTATTGAGGAATTTCTCACGGGCCCCGAGGTATCGGTCTTGGCTTTTACCGATGGTAAGAGCATCGTCCCCATGGTCTCCTCCATGGATCACAAGCGCGCGGGAGATAACGATACAGGCCTCAACACCGGCGGTATGGGAACGGTAGCCCCCAACCCCTACTATACTGCCGAGGTGGCTGACGTTTGCATGCAAACTATCTTTTTGCCCACCGTCCGCGCCATGAATGCCGAGGGGCGCAGCTTTTCCGGTTGCCTCTATTTCGGGCTTATGCTCACCCCCAAAGGCCCGCGTGTGATAGAATACAACTGCCGCTTCGGAGATCCCGAAACGCAGGTGGTGCTGCCGTTGCTTGAGAGCGACCTGTTGACCGTCATGATGGCGGTCGCGGGCGGCACGCTCTCCGAGTGCGAGGTACGCTTTTCCGGTGCATCCGCATGCTGTGTCATAATGGCATCGGAGGGGTATCCCACGGCGTACAAAAAGAATTTTAAGATAGACATACCTGCCGATATCCTGCCGGATGTCTATGTTGCGGGCGCGGCGCTTGACGCCGACAGCGGAGAGCTGCGCACAAGCGGCGGGCGCGTGCTTGGCGTTACCGCAGTGGCGGATGAACTTGGCGATGCCATATCCGCAGCCTATTCAAAGGTCGAGCGGATAAGCTTTGAGGGCGCATACTATCGCCGCGATATAGGTCGCCGCGCCATGGCGGCCAAGTGTGCAGAGAATGACAGAAAGGATCGATGATCTATGGTATACAGGATCTATGTTGAAAAAAAGGCGGGGCTGGCGCATGAGGCGACTGCTCTCCTCTCCGAGATCCGCGGATTGCTTGGTATAGGATCTCTTACCACGCTTAGGATCTTTAACAGATATGATGTTGAAAATATAACCGAGGAGCTTTTTGCGGAGGCAGTGCGCACGGTGTTCTCCGAGCCGCAGCTCGACCATGCCACGGCTGATATCGATGTTGGCGGCGACCGCGTATTTGCCGTTGAATATCTGCCCGGGCAGTTTGACCAGCGTGCCGATTCCGCGGCGCAGTGCATACAGATAATCTCCAAGGGCGATCGTCCCACCATTCGCACCGCAAAGGTGTACGCTTTGGGTGGAGGTATTAGTGATGCGGAGCTTGAAGCGATAAAAAAATACGTTATCAATCCCGTTGAAGCGCGGGAGGCGGCACTTGCTCTGCCCGCCACACTGGCGCTGGATTATGAATTGCCCACGACGGTCGATACACTTGACGGCTTTTGCGATCTTGATGATGCTGGCCTTGCCGAAATGATAAAAAAATACGGCCTTGCGATGGATCTTGATGATATCCGCTTCTGCCGTGATTACTTCCGCACCGAGCATCGCGACCCCACCATCACAGAGGTGAGGATGATAGATACCTATTGGTCGGATCATTGCCGCCACACTACCTTTGGCACCACCATCGACAGCGTGCGTTTTGAGGACCCCGAGCTTGAGCGGGCATATCAAAAATATCGCTCTGTGAGAGCGGAGCTGGGGCGTGATAAAAAGCCGGAAACTCTTATGGATATCGCCACACTTGCGGGCAAGTATCTCAAACGCACCGGCAAGCTTTGCGGGCTTGACGAATCGGAGGAGATAAACGCCTGCACGGTAAAGATCGATGTGGAGATCGACGGCGAGCATCAGCCGTGGCTGTTGCTGTTTAAAAACGAAACACACAACCACCCCACCGAGATAGAGCCATTCGGCGGTGCGGCGACCTGCATCGGCGGCGCGATCCGCGATCCGCTTTCCGGTCGCTCCTATGTTTATGCCGCAATGCGCGTGACCGGCGCGGCAGATCCCACCCGCCCGGTATCCGAAACGATCCCGGGTAAGCTCCCCCAGCGCAAGATAGTTCAAACGGCGGCCGCGGGATATTCCTCCTACGGCAACCAAATAGGACTTGCCACAGGTATGGTGGATGAGCTTTATCACGAGGGCTATGCCGCCAAGCGCATGGAGATAGGCGCGGTGATAGCCGCCGCCCCTGCCGCAAATGTAAGGCGCGAATGCCCGCAGGACGGCGATGCAGTTATACTTCTCGGCGGCAGAACAGGCCGTGACGGTTGCGGCGGCGCGACAGGATCCTCCAAAAAGCATACCCTCTCCTCGCTTGAGACCTGCGGCGCGGAGGTTCAAAAGGGCAACGCGCCTGAGGAGCGTAAGCTCCAGAGGCTGTTCAGAGATCCCGAGGCCTGCCGCATGATAAAGCGCTGTAACGATTTTGGCGCGGGCGGTGTATCGGTAGCCGTCGGTGAACTGGCGGACGGACTTGATATAGATCTTAATGCAGTACCCAAAAAATACGAGGGCCTTGACGGCACGGAGCTGGCGATCAGCGAATCACAGGAGCGTATGGCTGTTGTGGTGGAGAGCGGAGATGTTGCGAGATTCTTGGCGCTCGCCGAGGCGGAAAACCTTGAGGCCTGCGTTGTGGCACATGTCACCGAAGAGCCGCGCCTGCGCATGCACTGGAACGGCAACACGATAGTTGATATATCCCGCGAGTTTTTGAACTCAAACGGCGCGGAAAAGCATATAGATATTGCTCCCGCCCCTGCGCGCAGCTTTGAGAAGGCTCCCCCCGCCTCCTTTGGCGAGGGATACCGCGAGATGATGAGTGACCTTAACGTCAGCTCCCATCGCGGACTCTCAGAAAGATTTGATTCTACCATAGGTGCCGGCACGGTGCTTATGCCCTTTGGCGGAAAATACCAAAGAACGCCGATACAGGCGATGGTGCACAAGATCTCGACCGAGCACGGACACACGGATAACTGCTCCTATATGTCATGGGGCTATAACCCCAAGATAGCGGAGTGCAGTCCCTATCACAGCGCGTATCTTGCGGTGGTCGAGAGCGTTTCAAAGCTTATAGCAACAGGTGCATCCTTTGAGGATGTGTACCTGACATTCCAAGAGTATTTTGAAAAGCCGGGGCGCGATGCCGCACGTTGGGGCAAGCCGCTGGCGGCACTGCTTGGCGGATTTTGCGCACAGCTTGATCTTGGTATTGCCGCAATAGGCGGCAAGGACTCGATGAGCGGTTCTTTTGAGGATCTTGACGTTCCGCCCACGCTCGTTTCCTTTGCCGTGACCACAGGCAAAACACCGGAGGTCGTAACAAACGAGTTCAAACGCGCGGGGAATAAAGTTGTCATCATGCGTCCGAGGCTTCAGGATAACGGTCTGCCGGATCCCGATTCGCTCATGCGGCTCTTCGGTCGCGTGACCGCCCTCATGCGCGAGGGCAGAGTAGCGGCGGCATACACGCCCACCTACGGCGGTGTGGCCGAGGCTGTATATAAGATGGCCATCGGCAACGGCTTTGGATTCGTCTTTGATGACGAGCTGACACTTCGCGAACTGTTTGGCTACGATTACGGTTCGTTTATCCTTGAACTTACAGGGGATGATATCCCGAGCGGTGCCGTGCTTTTGGGTCGCGTTTGCGATAACGGCCGCTTTGAATATCGCGGCGAGTCGATAGACCGCGCCGAGCTTGACGGCATCTACGAGGGCAGACTGGAGAGCATCTATCCCTGTGCGGAGAGCGCCAATGTTGAGGGATGCGAGACTGTATCCTCCGATAAGCCGTGCACGGCCGCACCCGCCGTAAGAGTAGCTCGTCCGCGCGTGCTCATTCCCGTTTTTCCCGGTACTAACTGCGAATATGACTCCGCAAAGGTCATGGAGGATGCAGGGGCCGAGGCCAAGATATTTGTTGTAAACAACCTCACCCCCGCCGGCATCTCCCGCAGTGTAGAGGATTTTGCCGCCGAGCTTCGCCGCTCGCAAATGGTGTTCATCCCCGGTGGCTTCTCCGGCGGTGACGAGCCGGACGGTTCGGGCAAATTTATAATGGCATTCTTCCGCAACGCTGCGGTAAAGGATGAGGTGCACGCACTCCTTGATGACCGCGGCGGACTTATGTGCGGTATCTGCAACGGCTTCCAGGCGCTGATAAAGCTTGGTCTTGTACCGTTCGGTCATATAATCGATACCGATGAGGATTGCCCCACGCTCACATACAACAAGATCGCCCGCCACCAGTCAAAGCTGGTGCGCGTCAGGGTGGCATCAACCATGTCGCCGTGGCTCTCCGCCGCTCATGTCGGTGATGTTTATACCGTTCCGATCTCGCACGGCGAGGGTCGCTTCCTTGCCTCCGACGAGGTGGTGCGCCGTTTGGCGGCCGCGGGTCAGATAGCGACACAGTATGTCGATCTTGACGGTAATGCGACGAATGATATACGCTATAACCCCAACGGCTCTGTTTGCGCCATTGAGGGCATCACGTCCCCGGACGGCAGAGTGTTTGGTAAGATGGGACACAGCGAGCGTATAGGCCGCGGGCTTTACAAAAACGTTATCGGCGAATATGACATGAAGATGTTTGAATCTGCAGTAAGATATTTTAGGGAGGATAAATAACATGGCACACCTGTCTGATATAGAGATCGCTCAGGCGGCGACTATGCGCCCCATCACCGAGGTCGCGACGACCGCGGGAATAGACGAAGAATATCTTGAGCAATACGGAAGATACAAAGCAAAGATAGATACCGCCCGCATGCCCCGCGGTGACCGCGAGGACGGTAAGCTCATTCTCGTTACCGCCATAACCCCCACCCCCGCGGGTGAGGGCAAGACCACCACCACCATCGGTCTTGCGGACGGACTCCGCCGCATCGGCAAAAATGCCGTTGTGGCTCTGCGTGAGCCATCCCTCGGCCCTGTGTTTGGCATTAAGGGTGGCGCGGCAGGCGGCGGATATGCGCAGGTCGTTCCCATGGAGGATATAAACCTGCATTTTACAGGAGATTTTCATGCCATCGGCGCGGCAAACAACCTGCTGGCCGCCATGCTCGATAACCATATCCATCAGGGTAACAAGCTTGGCATCGATACCCGCAGGATCACATGGAAGCGCTGTGTTGATATGAACGATCGCCAGCTCCGTTTTATCACCGATGGTCTCGGCGGGCGTATAAACGGCGTGCCGCGTGAGGACGGCTTTGATATAACCGTTGCATCCGAGGTAATGGCAGTATTCTGCCTTGCCTCCTCTATCACCGACCTCAAGGAGCGCCTTTCCCGCATCGTTGTGGCGTACACGTATGAGGATAAACCGGTAACTGCGGGGGATCTCGGTGCTGTCGGTGCTATGGCGGCACTGCTTAAGGATGCGCTCAAGCCCAACCTTGTGCAAACGCTTGAGGGAACTCCCGCGCTCGTGCACGGTGGTCCGTTTGCAAATATTGCACACGGCTGTAACTCCGTCATTGCCACAAAAACGGCAATGCAGCTTGCCGATTATGCCGTGACAGAGGCAGGCTTCGGCGCGGATCTCGGCGCTGAAAAATTCCTTGATATAAAATGCCGCGCCGCGGGACTTCATCCCTCGGCGGTGGTCATGGTCGCTACCATCCGCGCACTTAAGATGCACGGCGGGCTTGCAAAGAGCGAGCTGGGACAGGAGGATCTCTCGGCCCTTGAGGCGGGTATTCCCAACCTTTTGCGCCATGTATCGAATATACGTGAAGTTTACGGTCTGCCCTGCGTGGTCGCCGTAAACCGTTTCCCGACCGATACCGACCGTGAGGTCGAGCTTATAATTGAAAAATGCCGCGCACTCGGCGTTAATACCGTCCTCTCAAATGTTTGGGCCGAGGGCGGTGCGGGCGGCGTGGAGCTGGCACGCGAGGTCGTGCGCCTTTGCGAGGAACCGAATAACTTTGCATTCAGCTATTCTGCCGATATGCCGATAGAGGATAAGATCAACGCCATCGTTACCCGCGTTTATCGCGGCGATGGTGTAGTGTTCACGCCCTCCGCCAAAAAGGAGCTTGCGCGCCTTACCGAACTTGGCTTTGATAAGCTGCCCGTATGCATGGCCAAAACGCAGTACAGCTTTTCGGATGACCCGACAAAGCTCGGTGCGCCCGAGGGCTTTACGGTTACCGTGCGCTCGCTCAAGGTCTCCGCAGGCGCGGGCTTTGTTGTGGCGCTTACGGGTGATATAATGACAATGCCGGGACTGCCCAAAGTCCCCGCGGCGGAAAAGATAGACGTAGACGAAAACGGCCGCATTACCGGGCTGTTTTGATGATCGCACCCCATTTCTTTTCGGTCCCCGAGACCGAAAGCGGGAATGGGGTTCGATCTGTGTAAAAGGGAGATCGAAAAAGGTCGAAAAACGACTCAAAAACGGCTTTAATACGGTCCCGAAGGAATCGAAAAAGAAAAAAAGGTATCAAAAATGATAAAAATTAAACCATTCGACAGATATGCGGAGGATATCGCCGAGCGTGCTCGCGCGGTGATAGATGCAGAGGGCATCGACCTGCCGAGCGATGCCGAATATACTGTCCTGCCCGGCTTTTGCGATATCCATGTGCATTTCAGAGAACCCGGCTTTTCCCACAAGGGGCGGATCGCCAGCGGCTCACGTGCGGCGGCGCACGGCGGTTATACAGCCGTTTGCACCATGCCCAACCTTTCGCCCGTGCCGGATTCGCTCGACAATCTCCGATGCGAGCTGGATATCATCCGCCGCGATTCGGTGATCGATATCTACCCTTATGCATCGATAACCGTCGGTGAGGGCGGGGATGTGCTCTCCGATATGCAGGAGCTGGCGCCCTATGCTGTGGCGTTCTCGGATGACGGCAGAGGCGTGCAGAGCGATGATGTGATGGAGACCGCAATGCGCCGCGCGGCATCGCTCGGCAAACTCATAGTGGCGCACTGCGAGGTCAACGAGCTTTTGCACGGCGGATATATACATGACGGTGAGTATGCACGCACACACGGTCACCGTGGTATATCATCCGAGAGCGAGTGGCGACAGATAGAGCGTGATCTCGCTCTTGCCAAAAAGACAGGCTGTGCGTATCATGTTTGCCACATATCGACTGCCGAGAGCGTAGAGCTGATACGAAGTGCCAAGCGTGACGGCGTTGATGTTACCTGCGAGACCGCGCCGCATTATCTCACCCTTACCGACCGCGACCTGCGCGAGGAGGGAAGATTTAAAATGAACCCGCCGCTGAGAACAGAGGCGGATCGCGCGGCACTTTTGGAGGGCGTTACAGACGGCACGATAGACATGATAGCGACCGATCACGCGCCGCACAGTGCAGAGGAAAAATCACGCGGGCTTGAGGGCAGCCCCTTTGGCATCGTAGGGCTTGAGACGGCACTGCCGGTGCTTTACACTCGGCTCGTCCGAGAGGGCATTCTCACCCCGGCAAGGCTCATCGAGCTGCTTGCCACGGCACCGCGGCGGCGCTTTGGAATACCCGATGACGGCGGCTTTTCGATCTGGCGGCTGGATGAGGAAACAACGATCGACCCGAATGAGTTTTTATCGCTCGGTCGTGCCACACCCTATGCCGGAGAGAGAGTTTTTGGTATAAACTACCTGACATATACAGGCGGCAGGTGCGTTTATAAGCGCGAAAAATAAAAATTTAAAAAATCGGGTCTAAAATTTAAAACTTACGCTTGAGAACTTAAAATTCAGAAATTAAAATTAAGGGTTGAGTGTATATACAAGCGTATTACAGGCAGATAGAAAACACGAGTGATACAGTAAGCTCCAAGCAACACAAAAGCGAAAAAATAAAATGACCGGAGGCGGCATTTATGGCAAAAAGAACAGATATTAAAAAGATTTTGATCATTGGCTCCGGCCCGATAGTTATCGGGCAGGCGGCGGAATTTGACTACGCGGGTACACAGGCGTGTTTGGCGTTAAAGGAGGAGGGGTATGAGGTAGTGCTTGTAAACTCCAACCCCGCCACCATTATGACAGACACCACTATAGCCGACAAGGTCTACATGGAACCCCTGACACTTGAATATATGGCAAAGATACTCCGTTACGAGCGCCCGGATGCCATATTGCCCGGCATTGGCGGTCAAACAGGACTTAACCTTGCCATGCAGCTTGAAAAGAAGGGCGTTTTGCGTGAATGCCATGTTGAGCTGCTCGGCACATCCGGCGAGAGCATAGAGCGCGCCGAGGACCGCGAGCTGTTTAAGGAGCTTTGCCAGTCTATAGGCGAGCCTACCATCCCCTCCGAGATAACATATGATCTTGAGGAGGCCAAAGCGGCCGCCGCACGCATAGGCTATCCTGTGGTGCTTCGCCCCGCCTTTACGCTCGGCGGAACCGGCGGCGGCTTTGCCAACAACGAAGAGGAGCTGGTTGAGATAGGCATGAACGGCTTCAAGCTCTCGCCCGTCCACCAGGTGCTGATAGAAAAGAGCGTGCGCGGCTACAAAGAGATAGAATTTGAGGTCATGCGTGACTCGGGCGACAATGCCATTACCATCTGCGGTATGGAGAATATCGACCCCGTGGGCGTTCACACCGGTGACTCTATCGTCGTAGCTCCCATTCTTACTCTGAACGACCACGATCTTAAGATGCTCAATGACAGCGCGATAAGGCTTATCCGCGAGCTTAAGATCGAGGGCGGCTGCAATGTTCAGTTTGCACTCGATCCCGAAAGCAGTAATTATTATCTTATCGAGGTCAATCCCCGCGTTTCCCGCTCCTCCGCTTTGGCATCAAAGGCCAGCGGCTACCCCATAGCGCGTGTTACCGCAAAGATCGCCGTGGGCATGATGCTGGATGAGATCGCAGTTGCGGGCGGGCTTGCCTCTACCGAGCCGTCGCTTGATTACATAGTTGCAAAATTCCCGCGTTTTCCGTTCGATAAATTTGCCGCCGCGCCTAACATCCTCGGCACACAGATGAAGGCAACGGGGGAGGTCATGGGCATCGGCTCAAATCTCGAGGAATGCCTGCTTAAATCCGTCCGCTCGCTTGAGATAGGCGTTGATCATCTGTATCTTTCAAAGTTTGATAATATGACGGAGGATGAGCTCTGCCGTTATCTTGCCGAGTTCCATTCCGACGGTATATTTGCCATAGCACAGCTTTTGCGCATGGGTGTATCGATCGAGAAGATCCACGAGGTCACAAAGATCACCGATTACTTTCTCCGCGCCTTTGAGGGCATAGTTGCAATGGAACGCCGCCTTGCCGCGGCTCGCGGAGATGTGGAAACGCTCCGCGAGGCAAAGGTGATGGGCTTTTCCGATCCCTATATTGCAAAGCTGTGGGAATGTGACGAGATGACCGTTGCCGACCTGCGCCGCCGCGAGGGCATAGTACCGGTGTTCCGCATGGTCGATACCCTCCACACAGGCAGTTATCTGCCCTATCTTTACTCATCCTACACAGGCGAGAATGATTCCCGCCTTACGGATAAGCGCAAGATAGTTGTGCTTGGTGCCGGACCGATACGCATAGGGCAGGGCGTTGAGTTTGACTATTCCACTGTGCATGCTGTGACCACCATTCGCAAGCTTGGATACGAATCTATAATCATCAACAACAACCCCGAAACGGTATCTACCGACTACACCACGGGCGACAAGCTTTATTTTGAGCCGCTGACTCCCGAGGATGTTATGAACATCATCGATTTCGAAAAGCCGGAGGGCGTTATAGCCTCCCTTGGCGGACAAACTGCCATAAACCTTGCCGATCCGCTTATGCGCCGCGGCGTTAAGATAATAGGTACGGATTGCGCCGCCATCGACCGTGCCGAAAACCGCGATATGTTCGAGCACCTGCTTGAGGAGCTGCATATTCCTCAGCCGCAGGGCCGCGCCGTAACAAAGATAGAGGACGGCATTGCCGCCGCAGCAAAGATAGGCTACCCGGTGCTGGTGCGCCCCTCCTTTGTGCTTGGCGGACGTGCCATGCAGATAGTGGCAAATGAGGATCAGCTCCGCCACTATCTTAAGACCGCTGTTGAGATCGATGAAGACAAACCGGTGCTCGTTGATAAATACATCAGCGGCAAGGAGGTGGAGGTCGATGCCATCTGCGACGGACGCGATGTGTTCGTGCCCGGCATTATGGAGCTTGTTGAAAGAACAGGCATCCACTCCGGCGACTCTATAAGCGTATATCCCTCCTTCAGCATCTCAAATAAGGTCAAGGGAACTATCCTCGGCTACACCAAAAAGCTGGGGCTCGGCATCGGCATCGTAGGTCTTTACAATATCCAGTTCATCGTTGATGAATCGGATGACGTTTATATCATCGAGGTCAACCCGCGTTCCTCCCGCACGGTACCTTTCCTTTCAAAGGCTACAGGTTATTCGCTGGCGGATATCGCCACCGAGGTCATACTCGGTAAGAGCCTAAAGGAGCAGGGAATATTCGATCTTTACCCCGAGGAAAAGAAGAGATGGTATGTTAAGGTCCCGGTATTCTCCTTCAATAAGCTCCGCGGACTTGATGCCTACCTCTCGCCGGAGATGAAATCCACAGGCGAGGCGATCGGCTATGATGATAAGCTCAACCGCGCCCTTTACAAGGCGCTTCAGGCCTCGGGCATGCACCTGCAAAACTACGGCACTGTGTTTGCGACCATTGCGGACAAAGACAAGGCCGAGGCACTGCCGCTCATCCGCCGCTTCTATGATCTGGGCTTTAATATCGAGGCGACTGTCGGAACTGCCAAATTCCTTAAGGAAAACGGCATCCGTACCCATATACTCAAAAAGCTTGGCGAGGGCAGTGACGAGATAGCCGAGTCGATACGTCAGGGACATATAGCCTACGTTATCAACACCAGCAACATCGGCTCCAACGATCAGATGAGTGACGGATATCTCATCCGCCGCTACGCTACAGAGAGCAATGTTACCATGTTTACCTCCCTTGATACCGTTAAGGTGCTTTTGGATGTACTGGACGAGACGACACTCAGGATCTCAACCATCGATTCGTAATATTATGTGAGGCGATATGAAGCAGGAATTTTTTAAGGTCAAAGAAAATATACCGCTTACAGATTCGGTATACAAAATGGTGCTGGAGGGCAATACCGATGCCGTAACAGCTCCGGGTCAATTTGTAAATATCAAGCTTGACGGGCTGTTTTTGCGCCGCCCGATATCCGTGTGCAACTGCACCGAGGGCGAGCTCACCCTGATATACAAGGTCGTGGGGCGCGGCACTGAACTTATGAGCCGCATGCAGGGCGGCGAGCAGCTTGATCTGCTCGTGGGGCTCGGTAACGGCTATGATACGTCGGTGGCAGGGGAGCATCCCCTGCTGATCGGCGGCGGCGTGGGCGTGCCTCCGCTCTATATGCTGGCAATAAAACTTTTGTCCGAGGGGCGGCGTGTCAGCGCCGTGCTCGGGTTTAACAAAAGTTCGGAGGTCTTTTTGGCCGATGAGCTTCGCGCGCTCGGAGTTGATGTCAGAATAGCAACGGCTGATGGCTCGCTTGGCGTGCGCGGCTTTGTTACCGATGCCATGGATGACATCGACTACAGCTATTTTTACACCTGCGGACCCGAGCCTATGCTGAGGGCCGTGTATAACAAGAGCACCACCTCAGGTCAATTCAGCTTTGAGGAGCGCATGGGCTGTGGCTTTGGCGCATGTATGGGATGCTCCTGCAAGACCATCACCGGCAACAAGCGGATATGCAAGGAAGGCCCGGTGCTTAAAAAGGAGGAGATCATATGGGAGGCAAAGAAATGAGTCTGAACACGACCATGAGTACGGATCCTGCCGTGAATGCCGATATGAAAGTTGATCTTTGCGGTATCGAGCTTGATAACCCGGTGATCCCCGCCAGCGGCACACTTGGCTACGGATATGAGTTTGCCGAGCTGTATGATATAAATATCCTCGGTACATTCTCCTTTAAGGGAACGACCCGCGAGCCGCGCTTTGGCAATCCCACCCCGCGCATTGCCGAATGCACTGCGGGCATGATAAACGCCGTGGGACTGCAAAATCCCGGCGTGGATCATGTTATATCCGATGAACTGCCCAAGCTCTCGCAGTGTTTTTCGAAAAAGGTGATGGCAAACGTCAGCGGCTTTTCGGTAGATGACTATGCATACACCTGCGCCCGCCTTGATGCCTGCCCGCAGGTGGGTTGGCTTGAGGTCAATGTAAGCTGCCCCAATGTTCACGGCGGCGGCATGAGCTTTGGCACATCCCCCGCGGCGGCGGCCGAGGTCACCCGCGCCGTCAAGTGCGTTACAAAAAAGCCGGTGATAATAAAGCTGTCGCCGAATGTTACCGATATCGTATCCATCGCCGCGGCATGCGCCGAGGCGGGAGCGGACGGCATAAGCCTTATCAATACACTGCTTGGTATGCGCATAGATATAAAAACGCGCAAGCCGATAATTGCCAACAAAATGGGCGGTTTGTCCGGCAGTGCGATCTTCCCGGTGGCTCTGCGCATGGTCTTTCAGGTGGCAAACGCGGTGGATATCCCCGTGATCGGCATGGGTGGTGTCAGCTCTGCGGAGGATGTGATAGAGATGATGCTTGCGGGTGCGACCGCAGTACAGGTGGGTGCGGCAAACCTTGTTGATCCTTATGCCTGCCGCAATATAATAAATGCTCTTCCCGGCGTTATGCAACGCCTTGGCATAACATCACTAAAAGAAATAATCGGAGGATGCAAGTAAGTTATGGGAAAAGACGTTATCATCGCCTGCGACTTTGACAGCGCAGAAAAAACCTTTGCCTTTTTGGACAGATTTGAGGGCAAAAAGCCTTTCGTTAAGATCGGTATGGAGCTTTACTATGCCGAGGGACCGTCCATCGTGCGTGAGATAAAGCGCCGCGGTCATAAGATCTTTTTGGATCTTAAGCTCCATGATATCCCCAACACGGTAAGAAAAGCTATGGCAGTGCTCTCGGGTCTTGATGTTGACATGTGCAACCTCCACGCCGCGGGTACCGGCCGCATGATGGAGGCCGCCCTTGAGGGTCTTACAAGAGCGGACGGCACACGCCCCCTGCTTATTGCCGTCACCCAGCTCACCTCCACCGATGAGGAGACCATGCACCGCGATCTTTTGATAGATGCCCCCATTGCCGAGGTCGTTATGCACTACGCATCAAACGCCAAGGCGGCGGGACTTGACGGTGTTGTTTGCTCGCCGCTTGAGGCGGGTCGCGTTCATGAGGCCTGCGGCAGTGATTTTCTTACCGTCACCCCCGGCGTTCGCTTTGCGGACGGTGACCGCGGCGACCAAAAGCGCGTAATGACACCTGCAGAGGCTAAAAAGATAGGCTCTGATTATATAGTCGTTGGCCGTCCCATCACCGCCGCCGAGGATCCGGTTGCCGCTTACGAGCGCTGTGTGGCGGAATTCGTTGACTGAAAAACAATAAAAATGGAGATATAAGCTATGGAAAAGAAAATTGCAAAGGATCTTTTGTCAATAAAGGCAGTGTTCTTCCGCCCTGAAGAGCCTTTTACATGGGCCAGCGGAATTAAAAGCCCTGTTTACTGCGATAACCGCTTAACACTTACCGCTCCCGCCGTTCGTTTGGACGTTGAGGAGGGCCTTGCCGAGCTGGTGCGCCGCTACTATCCCGAGGCCGAGGTGCTTATGGGTACTTCCACCGCGGGCATCGCACACGCGGCAATAACCGCACATCTGCTTGGTATGCCTATGGGATACGTCAGATCCGGCGCCAAGGATCACGGCCGCCAGAATCAGATAGAGGGTCAGCTGCTCCCCGGCCAAAAGGTCGTGGTGGTTGAGGATCTTATCTCCACAGGCGGCAGTGTTATCGAGGTCGTAAACGTCCTGCGCGAGGCGGGTGCCGAGGTGCTTGGTATCGTCAGCATCTTTACCTATGGTATGCAAAAGGGACTTGACCGCCTTGCCGCGGCAAATGTCGTAAACCATTCGCTCACAAACTTTGATGTCGTGGCTGAGACCGCGGCGGACGAGGGCTATATCAAAAAGGAGGATGTTGCAAGGCTCATCGCCTTCCGCAATAACCCCTCCGATGAAAGCTGGATAGGAAAATAAAATGAGAAGCGTAATAGATATAGGCGAGCTTACCGCCGCCGAGATCGATGAGCTTATAGCCACCGCAAGAGATATGATATCAGATCCGCAAAAGTACGCAAACGCATGTAGCGGTAAGATATTGGCCACACTGTTTTTTGAGCCGTCCACCCGTACCCGCCTCAGCTTTGAGACCGCAATGCTCAAGCTCGGCGGCAAGGTGATAGGCTTTTCAAACCCCAACTCCACATCCGCCTCAAAGGGAGAGAGCGTTGCGGATACCGCCAAGGTCATCAGCTGCTATGCCGATATCATAGCCATGCGCCACCCCAAGGAGGGTGCACCCTATGTTGCGGCGAAGAACGCATCTATCCCCGTCATAAACGCAGGCGACGGCGGACACGCTCACCCCACACAAACGCTGGCGGATCTTTTGACCATCCACCGCGAAAAGGGTAGGCTCGATCACCTCACCGTCGGCTTTTGCGGTGACCTTAAGTACGGCAGGACGGTGCATTCGCTCATTTCCGCGCTGTCGCGCTATGAGGGGATAGAGATCGTTCTCATCTCCCCGGAGGAGCTGCGCCTGCCCAATTATGTAAAGTATGATGTTCTTGCAAAGCATAATATGTCATACCACGAGACCACCGATCTTGAGGAGGCCATCCCGGGGCTTGATATACTGTATATGACCCGCGTTCAGCGTGAGCGCTTTGCGGATATCGATGAATACGAGCGCCTTAAGGACAGCTATATCCTCACACCCGAAAAGCTTGTTGATGCCAAGCCGGATATGTCTATCCTCCATCCGCTCCCCAGAGTGAACGAGATAAGCGTTAAGGTGGATGATGACCCTCGCGCTTGCTATTTCAAGCAGGTGGAGAACGGTAAATATATGCGCATGGCACTGATACTCAAGCTGCTCAACGAGGCAGAGCGCGATCCTGCCCGCCACGCAAATACCGAGGGGCTGTTGGTAGACCGTGTCAAGTGCACCAACCCGCAGTGCATCACCTCCTGCGAGCAGGAGCTGCCGCACCTGTTTAAATGGACGGACAGAGCCAACGGCATCTGCCGCTGTGTTTATTGCGAGTCAAAGCAGACCCTGCGTGAGGGGAAATAAACGCGCCACACGATCTTTTGCGCCCTGCCGTCGGGCAGGGCGCAAAAGATGATAAGATATATTATTTTTTTGCCGTTTGGGTATTGACAAAACGCCGCCGTAGTGGTATAATTTAAGGGTACGGGTCGCCGAGTAGTGGTGGCGGCGCACGAATAAACGTCGAGGTGTAGCGCAGGTGGTAGCGCGCTTGGTTCGGGACCAAGAGGCCGTGGGTTCAAATCCCGCCACTTCGACCAAATAAAGGACGCAGCCATTAATACAAGCGTATTGGTGGCAGCGTCCTTTTTTCTTCATTCCGCAATTACAGATATTTACAAAAGTCCCCGGATCTCGTTATCGTTCACGGTCAACAACGCCGGGGATATCTTTCGGTGACCACGTCGGCAAAGGAGCGTATATGAAATGATGCAGGATAACATTGAGGTGATCGATCTGGTGCCCAAGTTTTTGGATTTTTACAAAAAGGCCGTGGGGCATGACAGTGAGACTCGTTTTGATCTCTGGCAAAAGCATTACGGCTTTGCGGCGGTGCCTCCGGGAGAGGAGGGGGCGCGGCTTGCAAGGCGGCAGCTCGATGAGGCGTGGGACAAATACGAGAGTGTCATCCCGTTTTTGGAGCAATGGTCGCCTGATATTCAAGCGATCCGGCGGCATCTTTCCAAAATCAAAAGCGATCTGGCGTGCGATACCTCGGTGGATCTTGCATTGGTCTTTTTTGTTGGTGCATTTGACGGTAACGCCTTTGCTGCACCATACGGTAATGGTCGGAGCGCTGTGTGCTTTCCGATAGAGAACGGCGAGGACGATATCGTTATCGTTCACGAGCTTACGCATTTGGTACACGGAAAACTGATCGGCTCTGAGCTTGGTTGGTCAAGGAGCGTGGCCGCCCTCGTGTTTCAGGAGGGCCTGGCAACGCAAATGAGCCGTCACCTGATCCCGGGCCATCCCGACGAAGCCTATCTGAAATCGGAGGGGGGATGGCTGCAAAGCTGCCGTGAAGACTCGTCAAATATCCTCCGTGGGATAAGGCCATACCTGGCTGAGCGGTCGGCGGAAGCGATGCTTCGGTTTACCATGGGCAAGGGAACTACCGGGCGAGTGCGGGAGGGCTACTTTGCAGGCTGGCGGCTGATAGGAGACATGTTGGCGGACGGTCGGTCCTTTGCGGATATCGCAAGGATCAAAGAGCCGGATATGGTCAATGCTTTGAAAAAATATATTTGACGGATCACATTTATCGATGTTGCTGCGCATATGCATCAGGTACGATCATATCATAAAATGAAAAAACTCAAAAATGCCGCCCTCTTGTAAAAAAATGAATAATTGCACTTGACAAGAGCAAATTTGTGTGATATAATTAACTTGCAAAACAAAAAACAAACGCAACGTGACCCGACGGCAAAGCTTGCTGCCGAGGTGTATTTGATATACGGCGGCAGTTTAAATAGGATCGGCGCATAGGCGTGTCGGGCAACGGCATACCTGTGCGCCTCTATCATTTTCTGAAAGGAGAATACCAAAATGAAAAAAGAGATCAACACAAAACGCGCGCTTATCGCCCTACTGCTTGCGGCTCTTTTGCTTTTTGCAGGATGTGCCGCAGAACAGCCGCCGGACGGCGATGGCGACAGTGCAGACCCCGCTCCGGCGGACAGTGGTACTCCCGCAAAAACGATAAAGCTTGCACGCAACATATATGACGGTGTGCCGGACGTTCCTGCCGTGGGGGCTGTAAAGTATACGTCGCTCTCGCAGTTGGTGCTTGACAATATCGACCCGGACGAGGAGATGTATTTTATAGTCGGCGTGACCGCGGCGGCGGATAAGACGACAGAATGGAAGAGCGAAGGCTCATTTGACGATCATGTTTACAAAGGCACGGTCGTATCCGAGCTGATGCAGCGGGAGGGCTGGCAGGCCGACCCCCGAGGGTATGCCGATGGCGCGTGCGGAATATTATTCCGCTCTTTACGGTGAGGATCACATCCCCGGCTCGGCAAAGTATCTTGAGAGCTTCGGTATAGAGCTTTGCTGTCGTCCGTACAGCTATGATTGGCAGTATCACATCAATCTGATCTCGCAGGCATGCACAAGACTCAACGCGATCAACGGAACCATGAGCTATCTTGTAAAATGCACCAAGCGTGAGCTTGATTCGCTGGCGGCTAAAAACGACCAATACGGTCTTATCCTTTATATCTCGGACAGCGAGGGCAGGTATATATACTGCAACGATGACACCTCTCGCCCGGATATTGCACAGCAGATGGAGCGCAAGGATATACCGATAGAGGAAAAATACAAGGATGCATATAAGCCGCACATCTTTTATTCCTTTGATGATGCGGGCATATACACGGATCTGATATGCAAATATAAAGCCTGATACCAAAACGCCCCCGCCGCGGCAATGCCGCGGCGGGGGCGAGGTTATTAAGGCTATTATTCCTCGTGCTTTTTATTGCAAACAAGGTTTACGAGAATGCCCAGTATCAGCGCGCAGGCGACTGTTGTGATGGTGACCTTTCCGAATGTAAGGGAAAGACCGCCAACGCCCGTGATGAGTATCACGGATGCAACAAAGAGGTTGCGGTTATCGCCAAGATCTACGGGCTGGAGCATCTTAAGTCCGGAGACAGAGATGAAGCCGTAAAGGGCTATGCAAACGCCACCCATTACGCAGGAGGGAATGGTGGCAAGGAATGTCACAAAGGGAGCGACGAATGCGGATGCGATGGCCATCAGCGCCGTGGCAAGGATGGTAACGACAGATGCGTTGCCGGATATTGCAACACAGCCGACAGATTCGCCGTAGGTGGTGTTGGGGCAACCGCCGAACAGTGCGCCCACCGCCGAGCCTATGCCGTCGCCGAGAAGCGTGCGGGAGAGTCCGGGATCCTCAAGTAGGTCATGCTCGATGATGGAGGAGAGGTTCTTGTGGTCGGCGATATGCTCGGCAAACACAACGAACGCAACGGGAATGTATGCAACGGCTATCGATGCAACGTAGGAAGCGTTAAGCTCCTTAAAGCCGCCCAGCGCTTTAACAAATGTAAAGTCGGGGTACCACTGCATGTTTTGGAATTTGGAGAAGTCGATTATCTGGATGGCGGGGATATCAGCCACGTTACCGATAACGGTAAGGACTGCGGCAACGGCGTAGCCTGCAACGATACCGATTATAAAGGGGATCATCTTGGTCATCTTTTTGCCGTATACCGAGCAGATGATGACTGTGAAGAGGGTAACAAGACCGCAGATGAGGCAGGCGAATACAGAGGCTGTGGGGGTCTGGCCGTCAGCGCCCATAACATTGCCTTTTACCAGATCGCCAACGGCGTTGCCCGCAAGCGAGAGACCGATAATGGCGACCGTAGGGCCGATAACAACGGCGGGCATGAGCTTGTTGATCCACTTAACGCCGGCGTATTTAACTACCAGTGCGATGATAACGTAAACAAGTCCCGCAAAGGCCGCGCCTATGATAAGACCGAGATAGCCGAGGGACATTGAAACTCCGCCGGCAAATGCTACGAACATCGGGCTGATGAACGCGAAAGAACTACCGAGGAAAACGGGGCTTTTGAATTTTGTGAAGAGCAGGTACACGAGCGTTCCCATGCCCGCTCCGAAGAGTGCTGCCGAGGATGACATACCGTTTCCTATGATCGCAGGAACTGCTATCGTTGCCGCAAGAATGGCAAGCAGCTGCTGGAGCGCGAAAACGATGACCTGACCGAACTTCGGTCTGTCCTGTACACCGTAAGTTAGTTTCATGAAAAACCTCCGAGGTGACATCCGCAAGTTTTGGATGTCCTTTTTATTTCCGTTTCACATCTTTCGCCGAGAGGGCGCCGCTCGGGTACAACAAAAAATAATACCGCCATGGCTCGGGGGAGAGGCACGGCGGCGCACAGAAAGCGGACCGGCGTCGGCTTTTACCGCTCCGTGTCCTATGAAATTATTTTTTACTGTATCCAAACTGCGCGCATCTGCCGACATCAGTTGATCCGGTTTATTAAATCATATCACAAAGGCTCGCGTTTGTAAATAGTAAATGTCGATTTTTGCCGAAAAAAATTAAACGAAATTTCAGATCCCATTTTGTGCAAAATGACAAAATGAGCTTTTGCGCGAAAAAAACAAAGGGAAAATGTAGCCCGCGCTCGTGCCGCTTACATTTTTGCCCCGCCGATCTGCCGAAAAGTGGCAGAATAAAAGATCAAAATGCATAAGTGACGTAAAAGGTATGCAAAATGACTTGACAAAAAGGCGATTCGGAGATATAATTTATCTGTTGAAAAAATAACAAACCATCGGAGCGAATGATCCTATGAATAAAAACTTACTCGTCCAAATGGAGGAGCTCATGCCCGAATTTTCAAAAGGGCAAAAGAGAATTGCAAGGTACATCCTTTATCACTACGATAAGGCGGCGTACATGACCGCATCGCGCCTCGGCTCGATAGTGGAGGTCTCGGAGTCCACCGTTGTCCGCTTTGCGATAGAGGTCGGATTTGACGGCTACCCCGAGATGCAGCGGGCACTGCAGGAGCTTATCCGCACTCGCCTTACCGCCGTACAGCGCGTAGATGTTACCAATAATCTTATCGGTGATGATGATGTGCTGGATAAGGTGCTCGGCGCGGATTCCGAAAAAATACGCCGCACATTGGACGAGATAGATCGCAAAAGCTTTAATGATGCCGTTGATAAGATAGCGGGCGCGGGTTCGATATACATAATCGGTGTGCGTTCCTCCTCTACCTTGGCAGGATTTTTAAATTTTAACCTCAGAATGATACTTGATAATGTCAAGCTGGTCGGTACAAGCTCGGGCAGTGAGATATTTGAGCAGATAATGAATATCGGTCGCGGGGACGTTCTTATAGCAATAAGCTTTCCGCGCTATTCAAAGCGTATAATCAACGCCGTTGAGTACGCTCAAAGCGCGGGTGCGGATGTTATCTCGATAACCGACAGCCGCCAATCACCCATAGCGGCGGGAGCTAACCAGTTGCTGCTTGCGCGCAGCGATATGGTCTCCTTTGTTGACTCGCTCGTAGCACCGCTTTCGATAATAAACGCCGTAATAGTTGCGGTGGCACGCAAAAAGCCGGACGAGGTGCGCGAGCGCCTTGAAAAGCTTGAGCATATTTGGGATGAATATGATGTATACGACAAAACACAGCGATAAGGAACGCGCGGTGCCAATGTCAGGCGCTCCGTGTGTGCCGACCGTTGCCGTTATCGGCGGCGGCGCTGCGGGGATGATGACTGCCGCTACAGCCGCAAGGCTCGGCGCGGCGGTCACTCTTTTTGAGCGCGAGGAAAAGCGCGGTCGCAAGCTTGGTATCACCGGTAAGGGGCGTTGCAACCTTACAAACGATTGCACGCGTGATGAGTTTATCGAAAACGTACCCGGCAACCCACGCTTTCTCTATGCCGCCTTTGCCGCTTTCCCGCCGCGTGCGGTGATGGAATATTTCGAGGGGTTGGGCGTTCCGCTTAAGGTCGAGCGCGGACGCCGAGTTTTTCCGGTCTCCGATCGTGCGGGGGATATAGTTTACGCCTTGGCACATGAGTGCGATATGGCAGGGTGCAGAACAAGGCATGCTACGGTCACCTCTGTCAAGACGTGCGAGGGCGACGGCTTTACCGTTGAATATGACCGCGGCAGTCTGCATTTTGACAGAGTGGTCATCGCTACCGGCGGTATGTCCTACCCGCGTACCGGATCAACCGGCGACGGTTATCGTTTTGCGCGTGAGCTGGGGCATACGGTGGGAGAGTTGCGCCCATCGATCGTGCCCATCGAATCCCGCCATCCGCTATGCCGCGAGGCCATGGGGCTGTCGCTGAAAAACGTTGTACTTTCCGTATATGAGTCAGGAAAGCGGCGCGCTATATATTCCGAGATGGGTGAGCTGCTCTTTACGCATTTCGGCATCTCGGGGCCGCTCTCGCTCTCCGCATCCGCGGCTATGCGCCGCGTGGGGGATGCCACATATGAGGCATCCATCGATCTTAAGCCTGCGCTTGACGAGGCCACACTGGACTCGAGACTGCTTACCGAGATAGAGCGCTACCGCAATCGCGACCTTGCCAATCTTTTGGGGGCGCTGTTGCCGCAAAAACTCATACGTCCGTTTATTGCAATGACAGGTATCGCGCCGACCAAAAAAGCCAATTCGATAACGCGTGAAGAACGCGCCACCATCATATCCACCCTTAAGGATATGCGCTTTCCGCTTTCGGGACTTCGCCCGATAGAGGAGGCGGTGGTCACCGCGGGCGGTGTTTCGGTGCGTGAGATAGACCCTCGCACGATGCAGTCAAAGCTCTGCCCGGGGCTTTATTTTGCGGGCGAGATCATAGATGTTGATGCCTACACGGGCGGGTATAACCTGCAGATAGCTTGGTCAACAGGCCGCGCCGCGGGTATCGCAGTGGCGGAGCCGGAGTGCCCGGAGGATGCCGAAAACGCATAAAAGTGCAACGAAGCCATAAATTCAATTTTATGTATTCTGTAGGAGATGGATTGAATTTTGCGCCCCCTCAAAAAGGGCAATTGTAAATAAAAAATTAACTTTGCGCCGATAGCTGCAATTTTAATGAGAAAAAGGAGTCTATATATATGGAGCGCATTCGCATTGCGATCGATGGACCGAGCGGTGCGGGCAAAAGCTCGCTTGCCAAGGCCTTGGCCGCTCGACTGGGCATAAATTATCTTGATACCGGAGCGCTGTATCGCACCGTCGGCTACGCCGCGCGGGAGCGAGGCATCGATCCCTCCGATCCTGCCGCTGTCACTGCCATGCTCGGCAGTATCAGTGTCAGCGCCGTCTTTGAGGGCGGCTACCAAAACATGCACCTCTGCGGTCGCCCGCTCGGCGAGGCCATTAGAGAGCATGAGATATCCGAGTACGCTTCCGCCGTTTCCGCTATTCCGCAGGTGCGAGCCTTTCTGCTTCAGATGCAAAAAGATATCGCCGCCCGTGAGAGTGTGGTAATGGACGGCCGTGATATCGGCACTGTTATAATGCCGAACGCAGATCTTAAGATCTTCCTCACCGCAACAGCGGAGGAGCGCGCCGCACGCCGTTGGCGCGAGCTTACCGAGAGAGGCGCTGTGGCGGATCTCAATGAGATCCTTGAGGATATCAAGGCGCGTGACCGCCGCGACAGCGAGAGGGATGTATCCCCGCTCTGCGCCGCTCCGGATGCCGTTTTGCTTGATAACTCGAATATGACGATAGAGGAGAGCATTGATGCGGCCGTGCGCATGCTGCGCGAGCGCGGAATAGTCGGCTCTAATATCGGCGGCAATGCCGGCGGAGGGGCGAGCGATGAAGAGTAAATTCTACGCCGTTGCGCATTTTCTCCTTGCATGGCTTGCTCGTGTCGTATTTTTGATCATCCCCCGTGGCCGCAAAAACGAGCCGCGCCGTGCGGACGGTCCTTATATCGTTTGCGCAAACCATATATCCGCCCTTGACCCTGTGATCATATGCGCCGCCACGCGGCGACAACAGCCTCGCTATATGGCCAAAAAGGAGCTGTTTGGCGTACCGGTGCTTTCATGGATCATAAAGGCGCTGGGCGCCTACCCCGTGGATCGTTCCGGCGCCGATGCGGGCGTTGTGCTAAAGACCGTGCGCATGCTTGAGGATGGCTATTCCGTTGGTATGTTCCCGCAGGGCACGCGCCGCCCGGGCGTTGACCCCGCCGCCACACCTGTAAGGAACGGCGTGGGCTTTATCTGCTCGCATTCAAAGGCACAGGTGCTTCCCGTTTACATTAAAGTAAAAGGGAACAAACCTGGCTTTATGCGCCCGATACGCGTGCTGATCGGTCGTCCGATCCCTTATGACGAGTACACCGGCGACGGTGAGCACGCCAAGGATGCCGCGTATATATCAAAATATATCTTTGGCCGCATCTGCGAGCTTGGCGCCGATGCACCTGACGGATCGAAAAAAGATAAAAAATAAAAAATGAGATACAAGCTTGAAAAAAGCTTTCCGGAGGGCGGCTTTGTAAGAGTGGCGGAAAGCGCGGGCTTTTGCTTTGGCGTGCGCCGCGCTACCGAGCGCGTTGAGGGCGCACTGGCTGAGCTTCGCCCCGGCGACCGCCTGCTGACCCTCGGCAAGCTGATACACAATGACGATTATATAGCATCCCTTGCCGCGTGCGGCGTTGAGGTGATAAGCGAGGCGGATATTCCCGCCGCGGCCGCAGAGAGCGACAAAAGATCGGGCGTTACTACCGTTTTTATCCGCGCACACGGCGTCACCGTGGAGACCGAGCAGCAGCTCGCCCGCGCCGCCGCGGAGCATCCGAAATTTAAATATGTTGACTGCACTTGCCCATACGTAAAAAAGATCCACCGCATAGCGGCGGAGAACTCCGGCGCGGGGCAGGAGCTTATACTTATCGGCTCGGCCGATCATCCGGAGGTGCGTGGAATACTCAGCTATTTCAACGGCCCTCGGCGTGCATATGATTCGCCCGATGAGCTGCGGGCGGCACTTGAAGAAAAAGTGGCAAAAAACCATGTGCAAGATGCACAAATTGTAGCGGCTCAAACCACTCAAAATACAGCAGAGTGGAGAAAAAGTTTGAAAATTATCGAAAGCCTATGTACAAACGCGATAATTTTTGATACAATATGTAAAGTTACGGGATCCCGACAGCTTGAAGCGGCGGAGCTTGCCGCGATGTGCGATCTGATGATAGTTATCGGCGGACAGGACAGTTCAAACACATCAAAGCTTGCGGCGGTGTGCGGCAGTGTTTGTAAAAACACCCGCAGGGTCGCATCCGCAAAGGAGCTTGATGGGGAAATTCCGAACGTCCACCAAAAGGTGGGAATTGTCGCGGGTGCTTCAACACCCGACGACATTATAGAGGAGGTATTCAAAAGAATGAGCGAAAACAAAATCGACAAGGTTGAAAACGAAAACTTTGACGAAATGCTCAACTCAGCGTTCAAAACTTTAAATACAGGAGACACCGTTACCGGAACAGTTATCGCCATCAGCGATCAGGAAATGAAGCTTGATCTCGGCGCCAAAGTCACCGGTATACTGACCGCCGATCAGACTACAGACGATGCTTCTGTAAAGCTGAGTGAGATGTACCGGGTCGGCGATACGATAGATGCGTTCGTCATCCGCGTAAGTGATGTGGACGGTTGTGCAACACTGTCCATAAAGCGTGCCGATCTGGATAAGAACTGGCACAAGATAGCGGAGGCCAAGGAGAACAACGAAACTCTTGAGGCCAATGTAACCGATGCTGTTAAGGGCGGCGTGGTAGCGTCTGTAATGGGCGCGCGTGTATTCATCCCCGCATCCCAGTCAGCACTCCCCAAGGATGCCGATCTTTCGACACTTGTGGGCAAAAAGGTCAAGTTTAAAGTTATCGAGGTCAAGCCCCAGGGCAAGACCGTTATCGGATCCATCCGTGCCGCCGCAAGAGAAGAGCGCCGCGCACTTGAGGACAAGTTCTGGTCCGAGATCGAGGTCGGTAAGCACTATCACGGTACCGTTCGCGGCATGACCGATTACGGCGTGTTTGTAGACCTTGGCGGAGTTGACGGTATGCTCCACAAAAAGGAACTCACATGGAAGCCGATACATAAGCCGGCCGACATCGTAAACCTTGGCGACGAGCTTGATGTATTCGTTAAGTCCTACAATCCCGAAAAGCGTCAGATCTCCCTTGGCTACAAGACCGAGGAGACACACCCCTGGCGCGTATTCAATTCTCTCTACAAGCTTGATGACGAGCTGGATGTAACCATCTCCAGCCTCATGAGCTACGGCGCATTTGCCCGCATCACAGATGATATCGACGGCCTTATCCACGTTTCCCAGATCGCTCTGGAGCGCGTGACCAACCCTGCCGATGTCCTTGAGGTAGGCCAGACCGTTCGTGTTAAGATCATAAAGATCGATGACGAGCAGCAGAGAGTAAGCCTTTCCATCCGTGCAGTGCTGGAGGAAGAGGCCGAGGCTGACGAGGCCGCCGAGACGGTCGAGGAAGCAACCGACGCTGAATAATCAACCCCCCCGGGCAAGCTCGCTTGCCCGGGCTTTTCTGTTAGTGCTAACATCAGGCGTAGCCATTAGAAAACTGTAGATATCAAAACAATAAAATCTTACTTTCTACATGCCTATATTCTAAAGATGCGACTCTTGCCAAGCCTTCTCACACATGAGAAGGCTTGGCAAGAGTCCGCTCTTGGGCCTATAGACATTTAGA
>CAYLLA010000012.1:0-2464 GCA_964384555.1 uncultured Ruminococcus sp.
TCACATTTATTAAGGAATGTTGAGATATGAAACAGGCAGTGCGGACGGCGATACCAAGTTTCATAATTTATTTTTACCTATCCGAAAAGCCCGGATCTTCGGACTTTTCGCCTTTCTTTATTTCCTTATAATTATAGCATATAATGCAGGTTTTCTCAAGCGGTTACGCAAAAATAGCTCCGGTTTTTTAAAAAACACACAAGCTCACCGAATCGGCGACCACAAACAGATCTAAATATCTATCCATATTTCACTCTATTCGATCTTTTCGGTCTTTTTGTTGTGTCCTGCCTTTTCAAGCAGTGCATCAACATCACAGCACAATGCGCGCGAGAGCATCACAAGATATTCCGCCTGCGCTTTGTTGATGTTCTTTTGCCTCTGCTCGTACTGCTGTATCGTGCGCAGTGGGACACCCGACATCTCCGATAGCTCACGCTGACTGAATCCTGCAGCCTGTCTCAGCAGTTTCAGATTTGTATCGGGTCGCGCCGCGCGATACATATCGTTCATTTTGTCAACGAAACAGCGAATATCCATCTCATGATACGGCGAATAAAGCGCCGCAATATCTGCAATCGGAATAAGCTTTACGATCTCGGCAAAACTCATGGCAGTCTCCCACTGATAGTAGGCAAGCGCCCAGCCCGCCCAGTATTCCTCACTGCGGTCAATGGTATAGTGTGGCGCAATACGCTCGCCGCGGATGCCCGCACACTCCAACACATAGTAAGCAAGCTCAACACCCGACATTCCCACGATGACGGAAAAATCCCCGCGCCCAAATCGATCCGCCACACCGCAATCGATGAACATATCAAAAAAAGACGTTATATCATAGTGCAGATCATACACGGCAAAATCAAGCATGCGCCCCATAGCGGTGCGTGCTTTTTCAAGATAGACTTTATCGTAAGCGCGGATCATCAGCCCTTATCTCCTCATCCATGATATGCGTGATATACAGATCCCCACGTTGCCTGCGGCCGTGCTCAACGCTAAAGTACTCGCGGCGGGCTGTTTTATCGCGCAGCATTTTTTTTGCGTACCATTCTCGGCTTTGGGCGATCTCATAGCCGACAAAACGAATACGCTCGAATGCCGACCGACTTTTAAGCACAAATTGCCGCCCCAGCCTGCCAAGATGCATAGCATTATTGAGCTGACGGTATGAGGTAGTGCCGTTGATAAAATCCTGCGCAAAGGAGAAATAGCTGTCATCGGCGCGATATCCGATAATGGCATCGCGCTCTCTGTAGTCAACGGCAAAATTTGCAAGCAGATACTCACGCGCCTCAAGCGCAAGCCCCGAGGGAACATCAAACTCGCGATTTTGCAGGAGTATGGCAAGCCAGTGGAGGATACACCACTCCTGCGAGCCCAGGTCCAGTATATCCAAGCCGTCGCATTCAAGCTCGTAATGATTGGCATAACCGTCGCGCCCTGCACCTACTCCCCATTCCTTTGCCATTTGGATATCCTCAGTACAATAAAAACCGAGCCCGTAGTCATTATAGCTCCGCCCGTTCCCGAAAATCGGCTTTTCAATTATTACGGGCGAGCCGTGATAGAGCGTTTTTATCATATAAACATCATCTCCGTTCCATTCTATGTTATACTCCCAGAGGAGTACAATGTCAATAGTCTACGCAAAATATTGTGCGGCTTTACGGGATCTTTTATAGGATAAGCGTAAAGTTTTTCTAAAGCGAGCCGCAAAGGCCCTGCCGCGGGAGCAATCTTGGCGGCCGGGCGTTTTGTCAGTCCAAAAAAATTAAAAAAAATATGAACAAAATCGCCTAAAGCTATTTGCAAATCGCTTTTTTTGTGATATAATAAGATGAGCTTGGTATTGCCGAGCGATACAAGCACTTTTTTTGAACCAAAAATTCATTTAACCGTCACACAGCGCACTTACAATGCATGTATAATCGTTAATGGGTAAATGGATATTTTTTCACGGCGGGCATCCTGCGGTGTCAAACCACGGGGCGATGCGCAAAAAAATATCGCCGAAATAAAAACAAACAGATAAGAAAATCATATAACAAAAGGAATAGAATCACTCAGGGAGGTCACAAATGAATTACACAAAAATTCTCGTTGTTGATGATGACAGCAATATCAGGGACTTACTTAAGCAGAGCCTTGAAAACGAGGGATATGAAGTAAGAACAGCCGCCGATGGCTTTGAAGCTATCGACACATTTAAAAAATACGAGCCGGACATAATGCTGCTCGACATCATGCTTCCCGGAAAGAGCGGGCGCGACGTTTGCGCCGAGATAAGAAAGTTCTCGACCAAGCCGATCATAATGATAACTGCAAAGGTGGACGTTGTTGATAAGGTTGTTTGCCTTGAGCTTGGCGCCGATGACTTTGTTGTTAAGCCCTTTGATATGAACGAGCTGTTTGCTCGCATCAAGGCTGTACTGCGCCGCTGCAATACCCACGAGGAACCGGG
>CAYLLA010000012.1:2474-38411 GCA_964384555.1 uncultured Ruminococcus sp.
GTGACAGTGAGGTCATTAAATTTGAAAACAGAGAGATCAGCCGTCAAAAGTACGAGCTTAAGCTCAACGGTCGCTCGGTGGATATTCCGCCCAAGGAGCTTGAGCTGCTCTACTTCCTGGCCTCCAACTACAATCGCGTATTTACCCGCGATCAGCTGCTGGATAAGGTTTGGGGCTTTGATTACCTTGGCGACTCACGCACAGTTGACGTTCACGTTAAGAGACTGCGCGAAAAGCTTGAGGGCATCTCCGACAAATGGAACCTTAAGACCGTTTGGGGAGTTGGATATAAATTTGAAGTAGTCGGCAACTGACACCTCGACCCGACAATGAACCAGACCATGGGGCTGTCGCTTTGGCGACAGCCCCTGTCCGCTATCGTATACCGTAAGCTTAGTAACATCCCGGGAGGCATTGAATGTTTAAAAGCGTATTTGCCAAATACATCCTTGCTTTTATGCTTATAATACTGATCAGCTTTACCATTCTGACCGTTATCGTGGGCAGCATCGTAAACGGATACTCTACCGCGGCGCGGGAGGAAACGGTGACCGCCGCCGCCTCTGCCGCCGCAGTGGGGATAGGTAAGCTTGACCCGCTCTCGACCACGGCGGATCTTTCTGCCTTTTGCGAAATATACAGTGACGATGTAAGTACCCTCCTTGATGCCATCGTTACATCAAGGAGCGAGGAGCTTTCGCTCTTTGTGGTGACGAACGACGGCAAGATCATCATAGCCAACTCGGATATCACCCGCTCACCTGTGGGCAAATTTATCCCCAAACAGCTGATAGACGAGCTGAGCCAAAATGATGCCGTGCGATATGTCAGCAAAATAGACGGCATCACGGAAGAGCGGAGCTATATCAGCGCATACCCGATATATATCAACGATAACTATATATGCGGCTCGGTATACGCATGCGTGCAGGCAGTGTCTGATGGTCAGCTCAGCACCGTGACCACCCGAACGATAGTGTTGGCAAGCCTTTGGGTAATGCTTGCGGCACTTATCGCCGTGTATTTTATCACAAACAGGATAATAAGTCCGCTAAAGGACATGAGCCGCGCCGCCAAGAGCTTTGCGGCGGGCGACTTTACGGTGCGCGTTCCCGTTGTTGGCAACGATGAGGTAGCTGAGCTTGCCACGGCCTTTAACAACATGGCACAGTCGCTGGCATCGCTTGACGACATGCGCAGTAATTTTATGTCCAGCGTTTCGCACGACATGCGCACACCGATGACCACGATATCCGGCTTTATTGATTGCATCCTTTCGGGTGCGATACCGCCGGAACGGCACGAGCATTACCTGACTATTATTCGCGACGAGGTACAAAGACTGTCGCGCCTCGTTGCCACACTGCTGGATATCTCCCGCATACAGGCGGGTGACCGCAAATTCGTTATGGCGCCCTTTGATATTTGCGAGATGGCGCGGCAGGTGCTGATATCCTGCGAGCAACGCATTGACGGCCGCCACCTTGAGGTTGAATTTAACATTGATGACGATAATATGTATGTTATGGGCGACCACGATGCGATATATCAGATCCTTTACAACATCGTTGACAATGCGATAAAGTTCTCCTTTGACGGCGGAATGCTGCGCATCTGCATAAAATACATTGAGGGGCGGCGGATATCCACATCGGTATACAACGATGGCGAGGGCATTCCAAAAGAGGATCAGCCGTATATATTTGAGCGTTTTTACAAGAGTGACCGCAGTCGCGGTAAGGACAAGAGCGGAGTGGGACTTGGCATGTTTATTGCCAAGACGATAATAAAGGCGCACGGCGAGGATATCACTCTGCGCAGTGAGCCGGGCAAGAACTGCGAATTTGAGTTTACCCTGCCCCGCGCACAGCCGACCGACAGGCATTCTCCCGCCGCCGATCCGAGCGGTGAGACGCGAGGCGCGGAAAAAGCATAAGACTGCTCGGCACACAAGCCGAAAAGGCCAAGACCTCAAAATACAAACTAAAAAGCAAGCGAGCTTTGACCGATCAGGGTCAAGGCTCGCTTCTATCATTATAATGTAATATGTATTGCTTTGTTTTTTGCTTTATCGATCAACCGATGCTCTCAAGATCCGTATAGTAAACTATCTCCTCCGGCAGCACGAGCCCCAGTTTTTTGTGGGCAACTCTGATTATGTAATCCCTATCCATGGGGGCTTGGAGTTCATATTCAAGCTCGGCGGCGCGGACCTCTGCGGCGGCGATCTCCGCCTCAAGCCGCTCCTGCTCGTCAACCAAGCGATCGTATTTCATAAGCAATGTAAAGGAGGTTACCAGCAGGCATATAACTACGCACAAAAGTGCCAGCTTAACAAAAAATCCTGCTTTACCAAGCGTTATCTTCCCGTAATAGCCCCCGCGATCCACCATCACGATGCTCCTCTCTTTAAACATTAGATCCCAAGGATCTGCATTTTTTAATAATTAAATAATTTTATAATACCGATTCACCGTTCCGCCTGCGCCGAACATCTTCTGCCTTTTGCGCTCGCATCTTTCTCCGGTGCTCGGGTGTCCAAAAGACCAAAACCATCCGCGGCTATATCCTGCATGCGGCGCCACTCGCGCGCGCTGTATTTTTTGATACCGCGCTCACGCATACATCCCGCGACCCATGCCGCGCACTGCTCTATCATTCTCCGAGACCACCGCAGGATCATGCAAAGCGGATAGAAAAGATATGCCGCCGCCACACGGACGGCAAATATCAAAAGCTCGCCGAACGCACGGGTCGGTCGCCCAAGCGTCCCTCGCCAAACAAATGCACCAAAAAGGCTTGCAAGTATCCCGCTCAAGCGGAACACACCATCATCCACCGCGTAAAACACGCACATCTGCGCCGCCGCCCATGCAGGCGGCAGTAAAAGATCTGCCAAAAACGCTATCGGCAGTATGCACCGCCGTGCCACGCCCCGTCGCTCTCCGATAGCTCCGATAAGCGGGAACGAGCGCCGATACAGCGCCGCCGTTTTACCGAGTTCGCCGCCGCGGCGGCAAGCCGCGCGAAGCAGAAAGATAAGATCAAGCATGATCCCCGCCGCCACTCCAAGCAGTGCCGATGCCAACAGCATAACGGCCTGCGTGCGCGGGGAGATCTTCATGACCTCCATTAACGTCCAAAGAGGCGGCGCTTGCGCGGCGCACTCTCCTTTGGCTCGTCATCATAAAAGATACCGCAAATATTGCCGTCAAGCGACAAAATACCACGTTCGGTATCAAATGCACCTATATGAAGATCCGAGCCGTCCACCGTCAGCTCGCCGCAAACTGTAGCCGCAGTAACACTGCCCTCGTCAAAGCTTATAAGCTCGCTGACACCGCTGATGCTCATGCATCGTCTGCCCCGCACTGTGATCTCATGTGCCGCGCGTGCGCCGTCAGCCTGCGCTACGCTCTTTTTTATTTCACCGCCGCCGATATTATTGCCGTTACCGTTCATGGCACACCCCCGCAGATACTTGTTTGATTCACGAAAATATATGCAAAGGTGCAAGGATATATGACGGCGCGGCGGTCACTGGCTGATTATTTCGTACATATCCGAGGCATCTGCCTTGCCGACATGCTCGCGCACATTGAGCACGCGAAAAACCAACTGGCGTTGACCAAAGGATACCGTAATGGTATCCCCCTCCTTGACATCATAGGATGCCTTGGCGACCTTGCCGTTAACGGATATATGCCCCGCATCGCACGCGTCGTTTGCCACGGTGCGCCGCTTTATAACGCGGGAGACCTTTAAGTATTTATCAAGTCGCATTGTATCGTTATCCTCTGCCCGAAATTTTCGGGTATATATTTTTATTATACTTTGTTTTGGCGTGCGATTCAATACCATGAGCGCCGTAAAAGCACATTTTACAATTTGTTCACACTTTTTGATGCTTGATGCGATCCCATATCTCATCAAGCTCGGCCATCGTCATCTCGTTTGGATGCCGCCCCTGCTTTTCAGCCTCGCACTCCACCACTTCAAAACGGTCGATGAACTTATTCACGGCGTGGGTCAGTGCCAGCTCACTGTCAACTCCGGTCTTGCGGGCAAGACTTGTGACGGTCAAAAGCAGGTCGCCGATCTCCTCCTCGATATCATCCTGCGAGCCGCCGCGGATAGCCTCCGCCACCTCGTCTGTCTCCTCACGCAGCTTGGCAAGGACTGCCTCGGCATCGTCAAAATCAAAAAACGGTGCTTTTTTGCCTACCTTTTGAGCGCGCATTAGTGCGGGCAGTGCGGGCGGCACGGCGCGAAGCTTGGAGGTAAGGGTATCGCGATGCTTTTCGGTGCTTTTGATCTGCTCCCAGTTTTTCAGCACCTCATCAGTCGTCTCCGCATTTACATTACCGAAAATGTGCGGGTGACGATGGATAAGCTTTTCGCAGATGTCGTTTGCCACATCATTTATAGTAAACTCGCCGTCCTCGGCGGCAATCTGTGCGTGAAACACCACCTGCAGGAGCACGTCGCCCAGCTCCTCGCGCATAAGGACAGGGTCTTTGTTATCTATTGCCTCAATTACCTCGTAGGTCTCCTCTATAAAGCTCCCGCGAATGCTCTCGTGTGTCTGCTCGCGATCCCACGGACAGCCATCCTCGGCACGCAAAAGCTCATGTATCTTGCAAAGATCGGCAAATGTATATGTGCCGGGCTTTTTTTCGACCAGATATTTGATATCTTCCTGATGTGTCATGCTTTCGTCTTCCTTTATCTTATTCTTTTTTATTCTGATTTTATTTTATCGTATCTACTTTTGAGCATCCGTCCTCGGCATGATGCGCCGAAGGATGCGGGATATGCGATCACCGCCTGGCAGGGCGGCAACATCCGCCTCGTCCACCGCACGCCATGCGACTGCCAGCGGAATGTAGAGCAATACTGCCACGGCTATAGCCGCCAAAAGCGGCAACGCTCTGCCGCCTATCACGCGCAAAACGGCAGCATACACCGCAACGGCGGCGGCAACGGCTATAGTTGATGCCGCGATCACACGCAGCATGCGGGAGGGCGAGAGGGTCTCCCCTGCTCTGCCGCGGGCATATTTACGCATAAAGATGAGATTGAGCGCCGTGACCGTAATGCCGCACAAAAGCGTGCTGATGGGCGCACCGAATGCGCCGATACCTGAGCCGACAACAATATATTCCGATGCGGCCTTGACCACCGTGCCCGCAATAATTGATATGATGGGGAGTGACGGATGCTCCCATGCCTGCAGTACCGCATTTGTTACCGTGATCAGACAGGAGGAGACCACGGCGGGCGCGAGCACCGCAAGCAGCGGCGCGGCGGTAGCTATGGCATCCGCTTGGCTTGGATAGATAAGGCTAAGAATCGGATCCGCAAAAACTGCCAGCCCCAACGCGGCGGGTATTGCGGCGAACATTGTAACGCGAAACGCACTGCCAAGCACGCGTGCGGCCGAGCGCTCATCCTTTGCCGCCACGGCTGCGGAGACCGCAGGCACGAGCGACATTGCAACCGGAGTTATAAGAGCGGTGGGGAGATTGTATAGCGGCAGGGCGAGATTTGCATATCCGCTGTACACTGCGACTGCCGCCGAATGCGCCATACCGCCATCGGTAAGTCTTGCGGTGATGAGTGCGGTATCGCACAGCCCTGCGATGCTCGTTACCGATGCGCTGACGGTTATCGGGAACGCAAGCCGCAGCATATCGGCGGCTATCCGCCGTCGGCTCGCGCGATCCGCATGAGCCTGAGCATTGATATATCTGTTTTTAGCATTATCGCGGCGGTGGATCAGCTTTTTTACGGTAAGATACGCCGCGCCGCCCGCCACACCGATGGTAAGCCCGAATATTGCGGCCGCGGCAGTACCCCGGGCATCCGCCCCGCCGCGTATGGCAATGGTTGCAAGCCCCATGCCGAGCACGAGCTTTGAAAGCGATTCGATAAGCTGTGATACCGCCGTTGGTAGCATTATCTCATGCCCTTGAAAATATCCGCGGATAGCGCTTGATGCGCAGATAAAAAACAGTGTCGGCGATATTGCACGCAGTGCCGCGGCGGATTCGGGTATCTCTATCAGTGCGGCAAAAGTATCCGCGCCGAAGTATAGCACCGCGCCCCCCGCCGCTCCTATCGGCAGGAGCATGGCAAACGACACACCGAATATCCTATCCACCCGCCGCCCGTCCCCCTCCGCCTTGGCCGCCGCCGTCATCATGGACAAGGCGACAGGCAGACCTGCGGTCGAAAGGGTCAAAAGGAGTATGTATATATGATACGCGGAGGAAAAATAGGCCATCCCCTCGATGCCCACAAGTGACATCATTGGGATCTTGAACACAAGGCCTATCACCTTTGAGATGAGTGTGGAGGCAGAGAGGATCAGCATACCGCTCATATATCTGCGGGCAGCCGCGCCCTCACTGCTCACTCCCGCAACGCAGTTGGTTTTTTTCGACTTGATATCGATTCCGAGTTCGCGCCTTTCTTGATCTTTCAGTTTTCTCCCTCCTAACACTCGGTGTGTGAGAAATAACAACTCATAAGATTATATTACACACAGGCGGGATTTATTTCTGTTTTACGCATTCGTATCTGCGGGAAGCGGATATTCCTCAAAAAATTTGTTTATGCCGTCAAGCAGTTCGCCGCACCTGTTTTCGCGCAGGTACTCAAACGGATATTTAGGGTTAAAGAGTCGGCGTATCACAGGGCGACCGCCACCGGCAGGGTCAAGCCGCACGAGCTTTATGACAGCTCCCGCACCTGCCGCCAGAATGGTGTGGACTTCCTCCATCATGTAGATGTTATATCTGCCCTCAAAGCCGTCAAGCGAAAAGCCAACATTTTCGAAATTGCCGACGGTATTTTTTTGCCTGTACATATAATAGGGGGAATATCCCGCCTGCTGTGCCTTGATCTGCGAATAATCAACGCACTTGCCCACATCTCCGCCGCGGATCGAATATATACCCGCGCTTTGGCGAAGCTCCGCCGCTTTTTTTACGCAGAATGTGTGTACGGTGATATTCTCCGGCCGCAGTGCCAAAATGCCATCCATGGTTGCGGAGAAACGCGCAAAGCTATCCCCGGGCAGACCCGCTATAAGGTCGGTATTGATACAGGGAATGCCGGAATCACGCGCCTCGGAATATGCGCGCATAAAATCATCCACCGAGTGCGAGCGGCCTATTCCCGCCAGCACCTCACGGCTGAGCGACTGCGGATTTACGCTGATACGCGTAACACCGGAGCTTGCTATAACGCGCAGTTTTTCTGCCGTTATGGTATCGGGGCGACCCGCCTCAAATGTGAATTCCTCAAGCGCCGAGATATCCACATTCTCCGACACGGCGGACAAAAGGCTGTGTGTTTGCTCGGGCGTCAAGATCGATGGCGTTCCGCCGCCAACGTACACCGTGCGCACGCGAAGCCCCAGCCGCTTTGCCGCGGCGGTCATCTCACGCACATCCGTGCAGAGCCTTTCAACATACTCCGGTATCAGCGAGAGCAGTTTTTTTGATGTATAGGAAACAAAGGAGCAATACGCACAGCGCGTTGGGCAAAAGGGTATGGATATGTAAAGCGAGCAATCCCCGGGGGCGGGCTTACCGATTATCTTTTGCTCGTTGAGCGCGACCTCGGTCGCCAGTGCCGCTTTTTTGGGGAATGCCATATACTGCCCCACCAGCGTTCTTTTAACGCGGGTCTTGCTCATGCCGCGAGAGAGCATCTCGGTGGCGACCTTGGATGGTCTCACCCCCGTAAGCATGCCCCATGACGGACGATATTCCACCAAAAGGCCCAGCGCGCCGATGACCGCACCGCCGACCGCAAGCTTTAGTGCGCGCTCGTCGGTCAGGGTATCCTCCCTCAGCTGTGTGCGCTCGGCTTCAAATTCACGTTCGCCAAGCACGGCGCGCGCGTAGGCAGTATAGCCGACCTCGTTTGATTCAAGCCGTACCCACAGCTCCGGCTTATCGGGAGAGGAGACCTCACCCTCCGAGAAGGTCTCGCCCGGGAAGAATATCATGCAAAGCGTTTGTACATAGTAACGGTTTATCTTGCCGTCAAGATGGATGATCATAACGCCTCCCCTGCCTTTCCGAGGAGGATGCGGCTGTCAAGGGTCAGGGTGACCGGGCCGTCATTGACAAGGGATACCTGCATATCCGCACCGAATATTCCGTTGCCAACAGGGATTCCCGCGGCGGCGATATGAGCGGAGAAATGCTCGTAGAGCCGCTTTGCATCGTCAGGCGCGGCCGCGCCTATATAGCTTGGGCGGTTACCGTGCCTGTAATCGGCAAGGAGCGTAAAGTTTGAGACCACAAGCACACCGCCCCCAACATCGATAAGCGAACGGTTCATCTTACCAGTACCGTCCTCAAATATACGAAGCTTGGCTATTTTTTCGGCAAGGACCTCGGCATCGCGCGTGCCATCCCCGGCCGCTACTCCGAGTAGTATTAGCATTCCCCTGCCGCACCTGCCGCAAACGGTCCCGTCTACCTCGACCGTGGCTGTTGATACGCGCTGTATTACTGCGATCATTTTTACTCTCCAAATTTAATATTTACGCGCCAAGCCCGCGGGGATCGCCCACCGTGCTCTGCGCTTTTTTATTTTTTTATTTCTTTATTTTTTATTATTTCGTTGATTCTTTTTTGTTTTGCCGTTTTGAAAGCTGCCGCACGTATCAAGCAAAGCCGCGTGTGACATCTATAACATCCGCAAGCCCGCGCAGGCGGGATACGATAGATCCGTAATGGTCGATATTTTTACATGCGACCTTAACGCCTATCAGCATGGTGTCATCAGAGCGTTTTTGCGAGTTTATCTGCAGTATCGATACCTTCATTTCGGCCAGAGCGCCTGTTATATCCGCAATAAGCGAGATCCTGTCATAGGCATGGATCTGCACCTGCGCCTCATAAACACCGGCACCGCTGCCGCCCGCGCCTTTTTCCCAGCCTGCGGGTATCCAACGCTCGGCATTATAAAGATTATGCATACCGGATATAACGTTGGGGCAATCACGCTTATGGATGGATATACCGTGCCCTTGCGTGATAAAGCCGATTATCGGGTCGCCGGGGAGCGGGTTACAGCACCTGGCAAACTTGACCTCGCAACCGACCTCGCCGTCAACGATAACTCCGCTGTTGGTCTTAACGTTTTTGGGTGCTTTTGCGACCTGCACCTGTGCCGCCTCGGTTATGGGCTGAGGTACCTCCTCCGGCTTAACTATGCGGTCAAATTCATCGCGCAGCTTCAGCGAGAGCTTTGATACCGAAAGTCCGCCGTAGCCGATGGTATTGAAAAGGTCATCGTTTGATGCAAAGCCGGTGCGCGAGCCGACGGCGGAGCAGATATCCTGGAACTGCGCATCAGTAAAGGAACGGCCGTAGCGTTTAAGCTCCGCCTCAAGGGATGCGCGGCCGACGATGATATTATCGGCGCGTTTTTCCTTTTTGAACCACTGGCGGATCTTTGTGCGTGCCTCGCTTGTCTTAACTATCTTAAGCCAGTCGCGGCTCGGTCCCTTTGTGGAGGAGGAAGTGATTATCTCAACTATCTCTCCGTTTTGCGGTACGCGGTCGATGGGGACTATCATGCCGTTGATCTTTGCGCCTGTCATTTTATTGCCGACTGCCGAGTGAATGGCATAGGCAAAGTCGATAACGGTAGCACCGTAGGGCAGTGCTATAACGTCTCCCTTGGGCGTAAAGACATAAGTTTCCTCATGGAAGACGTCTGTTTTTATCGCCTGCATGAACTCATCCGGGTCGCGTGTGCCGTCCTCTGTCTCGATAAGGCGTGCTATCCACTCAAGCTTATGATCAACATCCGCACGTGAACGCTCGCCGCTCTTATATTTCCAGTGAGCGGCAACGCCGTATTCGGCTATCTCATGCATTTCACGCGTTCTTATCTGAACCTCAAAGGGAATGCCGTCCCGACCTATTACCGTCGTATGGAGCGAGCGGTACATGTTGGGCTTTGGCATTGAGATATAATCCTTAAAGCGCCCCGGCATTGATTTAAACATCTCGTGGATGATACCCAGCACCGTGTAGCACTCAAGCTCTGTGCCAACGATTATACGCAGAGCGTAAAAGTCGTATATCTCATCAAAGCTCTTGTTTTGATTGTACATCTTGCGGTATATGCTGTATACCGTTTTGATGCGCCCCTCAAGAACAAAATCGATATTATATTCACGCAGCTTGGCATCGACCGTGGCGCGAATGTTTTCTATAAAGTTTTGGTTTTGGCCGTACTTTTTTTCGATATCGCCCTTTACCTCGGCATATCCGATAGGGTCAAGATAAAAAAGTCCGAGGTTTTCAAGCTCCTGCTTTACCCTTTGCATACCAAGGCGGTGGGCAAGCGGCGCGTATACCTGCATCGTCTCAAGCGCGATGGTGCGCTGTTTCTTCTCTGTTTTTGCATCGAGAGTGCGCATGTTGTGCAGGCGGTCGCAAAGCTTTATAAAGATAACGCGGATATCCTTGGACATGGCAAGCAGCATCTTGCGCAGGTTCTCTATATGCTCCTCTTCCTTGTCCTCAACGCTCAGCGCCACTATCTTTGTAAGACCGTCCACCAGCATTGCAACGGTCGCACCAAAGTTTTTGGTTATGTCCTCAAGGCTCGTTTTATCCGCGCAGTCCTCAACTGTATCATGCAACAGCGCGGCGCAAACGGAATCTGTATCAAGCCCCAGTCCCGCAACTATCTCGGCCACCGCAAGCGGGTGGGAGACATACGGCTCGCCGCTGTCACGAAATTGACCGTCATGCATACGCGCGGCATAATCATACGCGCGGCGTATCTTTTCGATATCATAATTTTTGCCGTTTCCCGCCGCGCGCAGGATGCCAAAGAGCCGCTCCGGCCCTGCGGCGGAGGGTATCTGCGTATGCGCACCGTCGACTGACGGGCAGGCGGATTCGGGATCGTCCGTCAGCACGCCGCGCGGCAGTTCTGCCGCTGTCGGCACGAGCGGCTCGGATACTTCCTCGACACTCGCCGCGGTATCTACTGTATCGACGGCATCAACGGTATCGCCTGTATCGGCGGCATTTACAACGGTTGCCGCAGGGCGTTGATCCTGTATATCTTTTTTGTTGTCTTTGTTGTCCCTTGTGTCCATTTTATCGTTCTTCCGTTTTGGAATTATTTGTCCCGACCGCCGCACGCAAACGGCGCATTATGCCGGAGCCTTCAAGATCTACCTTTCCGCGCCCGCGTGGGAGCTGTGACAAGCGGAAGATATCCTGCCTTGGTTCTTCAACGGCAAAAATGCCTGTTTCGGCGAAGACCGAAAGTATTATTCTGAATTTTATCGGGTTCATTCGTGCGCCCGCAAGGTGAGTTGAGATATCGGCGGCAAAGGTATCCCGCCCGGCCTCAAGCTCACGGCATATGGCGCGGTATGCGGCGGTAAAATCCGCCCTCTCGGGCAGATAGATGGGCTCTGCCGCAACGGCGCCTGACATAATGCCCTCGTAAAGCTCGCGGTCACGGCGTTTTTCATCTATCCGCCCGCGGCTGAGCCTTGCATCTGTTATGAGCAACTGCAGTGACGAAACACCGCGAAATTCGTTTATATCAAGCGTAAAGAGCAGGTCTATGCTGTCATTTTCTCTAAATCCGAGTGCGGATGGCTGCATGCCGAACCAAAGCGCGGTGAGTATGGTGCCGCCCGCGCGACCGCCTGTGCCGGCGTTTGTGTTTATCATGAGCTTTGTATGCTTGCCTGCGCCTATCGGCGTGATGCGCATAACTGTCGCCTCCCGCAAAATAAAGCTTGGGGTGGGATTGGCCACACCGCACGGCTCCATGGCGCGAAGCTCCTCTGCCAGCGGCATTGAAAGCTCCTCTCCCGCCACCTCGCAATCGGCGGTAACGGTAAGACGTATCTCCCCCCCGCCCAGGCGCTGACGGGCATACTCGTTTATGCGGCGGCGAAATTCATCTACCTTGCCGCGCTCTACCGAAAGTCCCGCCGCCAGCTCATGGCCGCCGTAACGTGTGAGTATATCGGCGCAGGATGTAAGTGCATCGCAAAGATTGATACCACGCACACTGCGTCCCGAGCCCTTGCCTATATCGGTAGGCGAGCCACAGGTCCGCTTGCCGTCGGCCGTGTCATCATCGCCGTCGGCGTCATTGATGATATCATCCAACGTGTCGTCATCATCATCGTCATCCCGGTGTGCACCGTCAAAGGTGATAAGTATAGCCGGCATACCGTATTTTTCAACAACGCGGGAAGCAACTATGCCTATGATCCCCTGCTTCCAGTTATCGCCCGCCACAACTATCACGCGGTCCTCTTTAAGGTCGCACTCAGCCTCGATCTTTGCAAAGGCCTCCTCAGCCGTGCGATTTTCTTCTATCTGCCGCTCGCGGTTGATATCACAAAGGGTAGCGGCAAGCTCGTCTGCTCTTTTGCGGTCGGAGGTCAAAAACAGCTCGGCCGCGATATTTGCGTGAGCCATACGCCCCGCCGCGTTGATGCGCGGTGCTATTCCAAATCCGATAAATCCGGCATTTATACGCCGCTTTTTGGGGGCGGCGGCAGTGCCGTCCGCATTGCGCGTTCCCTGCCCCGATTGCACCGCATCCAGCAGTGCGCAAAGCCCCGGGCGCTTTGTATGCTCGATAAGAGACAGCCCGTATGCGACTATCAGTCTGTTTTCATCCACCAGCGGCATAACATCCGCTATCGTACCTATGGCGGTAAGATCGGCATAATCGGCAAATACGCCCCTCACGGCATCTGCATCCGACCGTCCCTCTCTGCGCGCCCGTGCAAGCTCGCAGGCGGATATCAGCTTAAAGACCACGCCAACCCCCGCCAGCTCGCAAAACGGATATGGGCTGTCGCTCCTGTGCGGATCTATCACCGCCACGGCATTCGGCAATGTCTCGCGGCATTCGTGGTGGTCGGTAATTATCACATCAATGCCAAGCTCGGCGGCGTAGCGCACCTCTTCCTCAGCGGTGATGCCTGTATCAACGGTAATAATCAAGGTCGCACCGCGCTCGGCTATCTTATCAAGCGCCGCGCAGGTCATGCCGTAGCCCTCCTCGGTACGGCTGGGAATGTAATGATCTATCAAAAGCTCCGGTGCGCGACTTGAAAGATAAAGCCGCAGTGTGCTGACAGATGTAACTCCGTCAACATCATAGTCGCCATAGATCACTATATGCTCATCGGGGTCGGCCAGTGCCGCCTCTATACGCTCCACCGCCTCCTGCATTCCGGGCAAAAGGAAGGGATCGTGCATCAGTGCATCCCCCATCGACAAAAAGCAGGATGCATCGGCCGGGGTCTTGTAGCCGCGCCCCCAAAGCAGTCTGGCGGTAACATGGGAAAGCCCCAGCGCATCGGCGATCGCCGAGATGTCGCCCTGCTCGCTCTCGTTGGGTTCGGGCGAGCGAAGCTCCCAGATCTTTCCGCCGCCGATCTTTATATCATTGTTATCACTCATATATCAAATCCGTAATGTTATCTGTTTTTATTTATCTGCTACAAAAGATTCTGTTTAATTAAAGCCGCAAGCATCACCCGCCGCACGGGAGTGCTTTAGGTGTTACACGTTTGACTTATCGAACTCACCGTCCGCCGCTCCCGCGGCAAGCACGGCGCTTACGACCACGTCCACACGCGCGCCCGCCACAAACTTTGAATAAAGCGCGGCGCCGATAAGCCCCAGGGCAAATCCGCCCACGGCGCAAAGCGAGCGCAAAGCCTCGCTCTCCGTCAGCGCGCCCACCGCCATATAGGCAAGTATGCCGAGTATGCAGGGCAGGAGAAACACCAGCGCGGCGTACCAAAGCATGCGGCCGCTGCTGCTTTCAAGCTCAACGGTATCCCCCACCTTTGCGCCCGCGCGGTTGAGGGCACGTGTATCAAGGCGGGATTCACCTCCAAGCAGGCTGCACACCGAGCATTCGCCGCCCTCGCCGCGCTTATGACAGCCCTCGCAGGCCGCACGCCTTTCGGTGGCGACCACAGCATACCTGCCATCGATAGATATTACAACTCCCTCGCTCTTCATATGCCTCTCCGATCTCATTGCCGCCGCGGCGGCGCTTTGCGGTATTTGCGGTAAAGGATCAAAAGACCCGCCCGCTTGTTTTTTCTTGCTTTTACTTATGTTTTTTGCTTATGTTTTTTCTTGCGTTTTGAATATTATGCTTTTATTCGCCGATCGATATCATCACTTTGTCAGTCCTTGACCGACGGCGCGTTGGCCGCAATTATGGCAAGCGCGGTATTTATACCGTCAAGCGCCGCGCTCGTAATGCCGCCCGCGTAACCCGCGCCCTCTCCGCAGGGATAGATCGCTCCCTGTCCGAGTGCGCGCCTATCCTCCCCGCGCAGGATGCGCAGAGGGGCGGATGTGCGGGTCTCAACACCCGACAGCACAACATCATCCGCGCCAAAGCCCGCAATACGCGAGTTGAATATCTCAAGCCCGCGGCAAAGCCCGCGGCAGATAGGCTCCGGCAGTACGCCCCAAAGATCGGCAGTGCGCCATGAGCCGCGAGTATATGTGGGCATGATGCGCGATGGCTCGGTCAGTGCCGCGCCTGCGCGTTTTGGTCCGCCGCGAAAATCTCCCGCGGTCTCCACGGGCACAGTATGATCTCGCCCACCCGCCTTGAATGCCGCACGCTCAAGCATGCGCTGGAACTCAATTCCGCCGCGTATCGAGCCGTCAAGATCAGACGGCAGAACGCTGACCGCCAGCGCCGAGTTTGAATTATTCCCTGCGCGAGCGTGCGAGCTCATGCCGTTGACTACCACGCCGCCCGCCTCGCTTGCCGCGGCAATGACCTCGCCGCCCGGGCACATGCAAAAGGTGTAAACTCCGCGCTCGCCCTTGGTATCCGAAAGCGTATACTCGGCATGCCCCAGCCGCTCGTCTCCTGCATGAGAGCCAAACATGGCGCGGTCTATATCCTCGGTGATATGCTCAACACGCACGCCGACCGAAAAAGGCTTTGCTTCCAGCGCATAGCCGTCACATATCAGCCTGTCATATGTATCCCTTGCGCTGTGACCGATGGCAAGAACCACCGCGCCGCACCTGATATCTCCAAGGGTGGTATTGGCAACAAGAGTACCGTCCGCCTGCTCCCTGATGCCGATAAGGCGACACCTATAGAGCGCACGACCGCCGCATTCAACAACACGGCCGATAATGCGATCCACCACACCCCGCAAAAGATCCGTGCCGACGTGCGGCTTGGCACGCCACATTATCTCCTGCGGTGCTCCAAACTCGCAAAGCCGCCTCATTACATATGATACGCGCGGGTCGCCTATTCGCGTTACAAGCTTACCGTCCGAGAAGGTTCCCGCACCGCCCGCGCCAAACTGCACATTTGATTCGGGGTCAAGCTCGCCGCCGCCAAAAAAGGCATCAACGCGGCGCACGCGCTCGGCGGTGGGGTCGCCGCGGTCTATTAAAACAGGAGAATACCCGCACTCGGCCAGCATAAGCGCCGCAAACATACCTGCAGGACCCATGCCTACCACCAAGGGGGGCGCGTACATTGGGGATGTGCCCCTTATTATCTCTATCTCATCATTTGGCATTTCACGCACGCCCTCATCGGCGGCGCGGCGCGCATCTATCGAAAACGGCTCGTCCGCCTCGGCGGCGATGATATAAACAAAGCGTATCATGTCCCGCCTGCGTGCATCGAGCGAGCGCCTGTAAAGGTGAAAACGAAGCGGCACTCCGTCCGCTCCGATACGCTTCATCATTCTTGCGGCGGCATCAAACGCCGCCGCATCGCCGGCTGTGTACGGAAGCACTATAGGCCCGGTCAACAGTCGGCGAAGCGTTATTTTACTCATTTTTTATCTCCCGATCCTCGATAAAAGGGCGCGCCCTTTTATCGAGGATCCTTTGTTTTATAGGTTTTAGGTCATCTTGTGCCGGTCGGATTTGTTGTCTCATCCGGGGTGATTACAGGATCCGGCACGGCTGTAGTATCCGGAGATGGCGCCTCGGTCTCGGGCGGTGTCGTTTCCGGCGGCTTTACGGCCTCAAATATCAGCGATACCTTTATGCTGTCCGGCGGAGCTATTGCCGCAACGCCCTCCGGCAGCTTTACGCTTGAAAACGGAACGGTATACTCCTTTATCTGATTTGTTGAGATGTTGAGTACCGAAAGCTCCTCGATATCTGCAAGCACTGCCGGGTCGCCGCGCAGCGTTATCTTGGGTACCGAAAGCGTGTAGCCGCGGTAGCCCTCGACAGGGACATCCGGCGACACCTTGACCGTCAGCGGCACGCTCTTTTCGGTATGCACCGAAACACGCACCGTTATATCGCGGGAATCCAGCCGCAGATATTTGCCATCCACCTCAACTCCGTCCTTATCGACAGGGATCAGCACACCGGTCGCCTCAACGCTTGATACGACCTCGCCAAGCTCCACATCGGCACGTGCGGCGGCGATCCTGTTTATCAGCTCGCGCGGACCGTGCACCCGCACCGTTTCAATGCTTTTTTGTATGCTGTCGATGGTATATGTGGCCGCCATGCGATATTTCGGCACTACCTCTATAGGTATATCCCGCTCGGCCAGCTCATCGGTATACACATTTACCGCCGACGGCTCGGTATTGCGCCGCTCAACGCCATTTGGCATATCCACCATCACGGAAAGAAGATGCCTATCCGCCGTGGTAAGCGTGCTGACGTTTACATATGCGTGAAAATCCTCTGACGTGAGCGCGTTAAGCTCACTGCGCTTACCGCGAACGGTAACACTGACCGCGCTCTCCTCAAGATTTATAACAGACATGCCGCTAAGCTCGGCCAGCACCTCCGCACCCTCGATATCGATCGGTATGAGGGTAAAGGTCTTCTCGTAATCTTCAGAGTCGTTATCCACCACATAGAGCCAGATAACAAAGGCCAGCAAAAGGCAAACTATCCTTGCAAATATCTGCAGTCCGCCGCGGCTTTCCGTCTGCTCACCGGAGGCATCATACTCGGTGTATTCGTTTTCATTAGATCTTTTCATTTCCGATACAAGCCTCCGTCAGTTATTTTCGTTTTTGTTTTTATCCGCGTTTTTTCTGCGTGCGGCACGCTCGGCGCGGCGTTTGGCGCGGCGGCTTATCTTTTTGATGGTGCCGTCCTCCGGCATAAGATAACCCAAAAGCTTTTGCTTTAGCGTGGCGTAGTTAAAATTGCGCTCAAGCTCGCCGTCATGCGCTATCGATATCGTACCCGTCTCCTCGGATACCACCACAACTATAGCATCACTTGCCTCGCTCAGCCCCAACGCCGCCCTGTGACGAGTGCCGAGATCCTTGTTTACATCCTTGCCGGACAGCGGCAGATAGCACCCCGCGGCGTATATGCGCTGACCGCGAACTATCACCGCGCCGTCATGAAGCGGAGCTTTGTTGACGAATATATTGCGCAGCAACGGAGAGGACATTTCAGCATTGAGTATAACTCCCTGCCCCAGATACTCGCCAAGCTTTGTATCCCGCTCAATGACGATAAGCGCACCGGTGCGGGTACGCGCCAAAGCATCGGCGGCCTCACTGATGACATCCGCCATCTCAACTATCTTTTTCATTTCGCCCGCGTTAAGATTTTTAAATCCCTTTATCGGCGTTGTACCAAAGCGTTCAAGCGCGGCGCGAAGATCCGACTGAAAGATAACGATTATCGCTATCATGCCGACCTGATAAAAGTTTTGGAGGATAAACTTCATCGCGCGCAGATTGAGCGCCATACTGAGGAGCATGGCGGCAATAACGAACAAAACGCCTATGGCCAGCCTGCCCGCGCGGCGGTTGCGGATGAACCTGTAGATGTAAAACAGGAGCACGGCGAGAATAAGTATATCTATAATGTCGCTGATGCCTATATCCTTTATGGCATCAAGCACGTATGAATTGCAAAACTCAAGCGCTCGCCCAAATATCTCGGCAAGCCTGTCAAAAAATGATGCAGATGAAGCAAGGAACAACATATGACCAACCACCCCAAAGCTTTGTTATCCACCGCGCCCATGCCCCGACCCAAATGACGGCCGAGTTTTTGCAGGAGCGAAAGCGATAGATAAAGTCAATTATAATATTACCACAATTCGCGGATTTTTTCAATAGTTTTTTTAATATATATATAAAAAATAATGTAAACATATCGCGCGGGAGCAAAAGGGCGCGAAAAACTCGATCATCCCGCTCACCGGAAAACTAAAAAAGCGGCGGAGCAGGGATCGCCCTGCCCCGCCGCGACAAACATTCGGCGAAAAAACTTGACAAGAGCGCTGGGCAGTTATATAATATGCATATAAGATATTCGCACTTGCGCCGGCGTGCGGCATGGTGCTTACCGAAAGGAGAAAAACATGAAAAAGATATTAGCCATTATGCTTTGTTCGCTTATGCTGTTTGCCGCGGCTTGCCAAAAAGAAGGAAACAACAACGGTACGGAGGATACGACGCTTCCGAGCGGTGGGTCGGATGCGGCGGGCGGCTTGCTTGACGCCGAGGGTGACGAAAGCTCCGCCGAGGGTGCACAGGGTAGTGAAACCACGGCGAGTGCCGCAGGATCGGTCCCGGTGCCGGAGGCGTTGAAGATCATCCAAAAGGACAGCACCCTAAAGCAGGAAATTACCCAGCTCGGCTCGGATGTGCGAGTCACTTACAGTGTTGCATCCGACTATATCTCGGTCTTGGAGGCTGCAGGATTCACCTCAAGCGTTGAGTACTGGAACGATGGCATCCGCCACGTGAAAGCCGTAAAGGACAATATACTGGTCCAGATCGATTTTATCCACGACTTAAGAGATGACATTTTTGATAGTATGATAGCCGGCGGCGAGGAAGTTTTGGGAAGACTTGAAGTATACATATACGAGGACAAAGCGGTTTAAAAAACAAAAAAGCCGCCGCAGAGCGGTCGGCAAGGAGGACAGAATGAGATTTGCCATTGATATACCGGTAAAGATAATTTCGGGGCGCGGCTGCGTTGCCGCCAACCCTGCGGAGCTTGCCATAGGTCGGCATGCCGCCATCGTTTGCGGCAAGCACAGTGCCGCGGCATCGGGTGCGCTTTCGGATGTTGTGCACGCGCTTGAGGGTTGCGGTGCAACATATGATATTTTTGAAAGCGCACTGCCTGATCCCCCGCTTATGGCGGCATATGAGGCGGGGCGCGGGATATCCGACTGCCATGCCGACATGGTGATAGGCATTGGAGGCGGCTCGGCCATGGATACCGCCAAGGCGGCGGCCGCGTTTGCGGCAAACCCGCAACTGGCACCGATGGATATCTACAACACCACGGCGATAGAGCACTCTCCCCTGCCGCTGGTGCTTATCCCCACCACCGCGGGCACAGGCAGTGAGGCAAACCCTTACTCGGTACTGACACTGCCCGACGGGCGGCAAAAAAAGACCTATTCGGGTCGCGGTGCGTGGGCGCGGGTGGCGTTCCTCGATCCGCGCTACACAGAATCGATGGGGCGTGCGGGAACTATCAGCACCGCCCTTGATGCCATGGCGCACGCAATGGAATCCTACCTTTCCCCAAAGTCGGATGCCCTCTCCCGCATGCTTGCGGTATACGCGGGCAGCGCAATATGGGATGTGCTCTCCGAATACCCTGATACCTTCACCCCCGATATGCGCGACCGCCTGGCCTATGCCTCCTGCGCCGCGGGCGCGGCTATCAGCATTACCGGAACCGGCTTTCCGCACCCGCTGGGCTACAGCCTGACACTGCTTGACGGCATTCCCCACGGTCGTGCCTGCGCGGCATTTCACGGCGATTTTATTGAATACAACAAAAAAAGCCCGGAGGGCGCAGAACTTATTGAGGCCTTTGCTGCAGGCATCGGCACGAGCACTCGACTGCTTGCCGAATACCTCCCCGCCCTTGCGGCAGTGGATGTAAAGCTGACCGCAGACGAGATACGCGAGCATGTTGACCTGATACGCGGCGCAAAAAATTATGCAAACAGCCCATATCAGCTCTCGGATGAGGAAAAGCTTGAGATATACACAAAGCATTTTGCTAAATAAAAAAGAGGACTGTCTCCGCCAAAAGCGGAGACAGTCCCTATCTTTATATTTGAAAATACTTGAATTTATCACATTACTGCCGATGTTGAACGCCCCGTAATAATCCGCACCCGAGGCAAAAACGCCTGCACCGTTAATAATCTTGCCGCTGTAGATCGAGTAAACTGAATTATCCTCGCTTAACAGCACGAGCTGCCCAGAACCGTGCAGTATGTCGGTCAGGTAAACGCACACCAGATCCTCGCCCGGATGCTCGGCAAATGCTTGCATGATGCCGTTGTTTTCCTCGGAGACCTCAAATCGGCAGCACACCACCGCGCCGTTATCCGCACGGCTGAATTCTAACACGCCAAGCACATCGCCGCTGTTTGCGTTATATATATAACCAAACACACCCGGCATCACCCTGTTTCCAAAGCGATCGACACGCACTGCGGTAAACCGCACATCCGATATCTTCAGATCCTCGATGTCAAGCCCCCATGTCCGCGCCGTGCTACCTATCATCTGCTCGGCGTACATGTCTTGCGCGGCGGATATCTCATCATCTGTAAGTGCAGTCTGCTTTGCCGCCCTCACCTTTGTTTTGGCCCTGTAATCGTACCTTGTCATATGATCCTCAAGACATATGCCCATGAAATATGTAGAACAATATTTTACATTCCCCGCGGAAGCACTTATGATACTCACGGCTATCAAGGCTACAAGCAGTATGCCCACAAGGGTGGCGGGCAAAAGGATGGCTATCTTTAAGAATCTGTTTTTTCGCGGTCGGATCTTTCGTACATTTAATTTTCTCCTTACTATAATTTTTCGTCAAAGCTTTATTTGAGCTTTGATGCATTCAAGGTGTTCGTGCCTATATTAAACAATTTGTAATAATTCAAACTCTTCGGGAAGGATAGATACTTTGAACCCATATATTTTCCATCAATATACAGATCGTGATCCGGGTTCAGCTTGTGCACTTTATTATCTGAGGTTATAGCGGCATATGAGCCGGATATATCTACCATAACAATATCCTCGCCCGGGTATTTTTCAATAAGTTCGTTTAATACATCCGCACTTGATCCGACAAAAAGTTCGCTGATGCTCATAGTCCACTGTCCCAAGGATCTGCGAGCTATAACACGACCAACTATCTTGTTGTTGCTATCGACGATGATCAAATTATAATACCGCCCATTGCAATAGTTACACCAGCCGTCAACGGTCACGGTCGTAAAGCCACGACGGCATATACGAAGCTCGGATACATCAATTCCGCTCCGCTCTGCCGCATGAGCCAGCACCAATTCGCCGCTTTCCTCTATCATCGACTCAATGGCCTTCTCGCTCGGCACGCACCCAAGCTTTATCGGCATCATATCCACCACGGGCACCGAGAAATTACTGCCGCCATATTCCGCACCGCCCATTTTGACCGTCAGCAAGAACGGCAAAAACAGCGCCAGCGCAAAGCAGAGACACGCCGCGGCGGGCAGCCATTTTACTATTTTACCCACCACGGTGCGCGGTCGGCGCACGGCACGGCGGCGCGGCTTTTCGGCGCGGCGTTTATCCACCGCGCTCATGGTGCGGACATCGGCGCGCATATCGGTATACAGTGCAACTATCGCCGGGTCGATCCTGCTCACGGCGGCGGCAAGCGATATCGTTGTCTCCGTTCTTTTTTTAGATATCTTACTCACAAATAAACGCCCTTCTTTTTCAGATGTTCACGAAACCCGCGCTTTATGGCAGACAGCTCCTCGTAGACCATGGACGTGCTGATACCGAGCGTGGAGGCTATATGCTCCACCGGATCGGCAATATAATAATAGAGTACCACGAATATCTTTTTTTGTCTTTCATCAAGTCCCGAGATATAGCTGCCGATAATACCGGAGAGTTCCTCCCCCTCTGCGCTCTCATCGGCGATATCGCCGATGTCGCACAAAAGATCCTCAAAGGATACCGTAAGCTCGGAGGGCACTCTTTTACGGCGGTGGCGAGCCTTGTAACGGTCAAGAGCGATATTTCGCACCACCCCGCAAAGATATGCCGAGAAATGCTCCGGCTCGTTTGGCGGTATCGCACGCCACACGGCAAGATATGTATCGTTTACGCATACTTCGCTCTCACCGTTGTCGTGCAAAATATTATACGCCACAGAGTAGATCAACCCGCCGTATTTGCGAGCCACTTTGTCTATTGCGGATTCCTCTCTTTCCCAAAACAGCTTTATTATCTCGTCGTCGGATCTGATATCTACTTCCGCATCTGAATTTACCATATCCCCTCCATTGTTTTTTTAAAAGCGCTTTCATTAATACAAGTAGACAAATTGCCCGAAGTTTGTAGCGCTTCGGGCAATTTATTATTATTTTTTTGGTTTTTGTTTTCGGTTCGGGTCAGCCTTCTTCCTCGCTTGGGATGATGCCGTCAAGGCGGCTGTCACCGCGTGCCTCAAGCTCCATATACTGCGACAGAGTGAGAAGGACTGTACGCGGCTTTGTGCCGTTCATACCGGAAACAAAGCCGAGCTTGGCCATTTGGTCGATAAGCCTTGCTGCGCGACCGTAGCCGATTGAGAGAGTCCTTTGCAGGTAGGAGGTAGCGATAGTGCCGTTATCCACGGCGATCTTAAGCGCCTGACGGAACTGCGGATCACCGCCCGCCGCGCCGCCACCCGAGCTGTCAGATCCGCCGCCCATGGATGCCGCTCCCTTTTTGCCTGCCGCAACGCGCTCCGCCTCGCGGTCGATATCTGATATAAAGTCGCCGTCATAATCGGCACAGCCGTAATTATCCTTGATAAAGCTGTTGACAGCCTCCACCTCGTCATCCACCACAAGCGTACCCTGTGCGCGGCGGGGCTTTAGCGAGCCTATGGGCGCGTAGAGCATATCGCCCTTGCCGATAAGCTTTTCCGCTCCCGCTATATCGATGATGGTTCGGCTATCCACCTGCGATGCCACGGTAAAGGCAATACGGGATGGCACGTTAGCCTTGATAAGTCCTGTGATAACATCTACCGACGGGCGCTGTGTGCCGATTATCAGATGTATTCCCGCCGCACGCGCCTTTTGCGCCAAACGGCAGATGGAGGTCTCTATCTGATCCGGTGCGGTCATCATAAGATCCGCCAGCTCGTCGATGATTATAACGATCTTGGGGAGCTTTGGATGCTCCGGGTCGCCTGCGGTTATCTTATTGTAGCCGTCTATATCGCGCACGCCAACGTCCTCAAACAGCTCAAAGCGATGCTCCATCTCATTGACTGCCGCATTGAGCGTACCCGTGGCGCGCTTTGTATCCGTCACCACCGGCACCTTGAGGTGCGGCAGATCCGAGTACATGCTCATTTCTATCTTTTTGGGGTCGATCATTATCAGCTTGACCTCATCCGGCCGTGCCTTGTAAAGCAAGCTGATGATTATACTGTTGATGCAAACGGATTTACCGGATCCCGTAGTACCCGCTATCAAAAGGTGAGGCATTTTGGCAATATCGAATATTATCATATTGCCGGCAACGTCCTTACCAAGGCAAGCTGTAAGCTTGCTTTTTGAATTGCGGAAGGTCTCGGATTCTATAAGCTCGCGAATAAACACGGTGGCGCGGGTGCGGTTGGGGACCTCAACGCCCACGGCGCTCTTATTGGGGATCGGCGCCTCTATACGCACGCCCGTGGTGGCCAGTGATAGCGCGATATCATCCACAAGATTTGATATGGTGCGGATGCGCGTTCCCGCCTCCGGGTACAGCTCGTAGCGCGTGATGGTAGGACCGCGGGAGTATTCTATCTTTTTGATCTTTACGTTAAAGGAGGAGAGGGTCTCCATCAGCTTTTGCGCGTTGGTGCGCAGCTCAAGCTCCACATCCTCTGCCGACGGCTCGGAGTTGGGGTGCAAAAGCTCGACCGGCGGGAAGGTATAATCGGAGAGTTGACGTTCCTGCACCCGCCCCGCCGCGGCTGTGGTGGCTGCGGTGATATCGGCATCGCTCTGCTCGGTATCTGTGATGGGGGTAAGCTTTATCTCAAGCTCGCCAGTTGAGTCATCCCGCGCAGGTTCGCTCTCAGCGGCGGGAGTGATATACGGCTCGATGGGGGCTGCGGCCGCAGGTGTGGCGGCAGCTGCCGCGGCGGCGCGCTTGGCGCTATCCGCCGCTGTGGCCTCGGCGGCCTCGCGGAATATCTCGGCCACACCGTAGGGGTCGGATGCACGGCGGCACTCACGCACCGGGGATACACGGCGCACCTCGGCCTCTGTCGGATCGGAAGCGGGTGCTACAGGGGCGGCGGGTGCTTCGACCGTTGCGCTCATTTGAGCGGTAACAGGCGGCTCCGGCGCGGCCGGGGTCAGCTCTATATCCCGAACGTCCGCGGCGGCTCTTACGCTATCTGCGCGTGAGAGGGGAGCAGGGTCGTCCGGCATGGGAGTAACAAGCACCGGGGCATCTCCCGCATCACCATCATCCCCGCTCGGCGGCAGATCTGCGCCGCCCGGCAAAAGCTCGTCAAAATCCGGCACGCGGTGGCGCTTTACCTCGGCGGCCGCCTTGGCTCTTTCCGCACGGCGGGCGGCAAGCTCCGCCTCGCGATCCTCGCGCAACAGCTGTGCCTCTATTGCCGCCGCACGGCGGCGGTCTGCCTTTATCGCGCGGTCTGTCTCGCGGCGCTCGGCGCGTTCAATGCGGCGCTCCTCACGGCGTTCCTCCCGCACATCGGCCTCCGCCTCCCGCTTTTGGGATATCTTATATCTTATCGTATCAACAAAATGCGCGGGGCTGATGCCGAAAAGGAAAAGCCCCATAATGGCAAGCAGTGCCAAAAGGATTATCACCGCACCGACATATCCGCATGCGGAGCGCACGAGCCCACCAAGCAGGCCGCCCAAAAAGCCGCCGCCTGTCAGGCGAACACCGTAAGTCCAGTTTGATACCACCTCGCCGTAACCTAAGATCGATGCACCGTAATCCGCCCAGTTATAATGCGTGGGGTTCATGGTGGGGATGGAGAAGACATGCACCAGTCCCGATACCGTAAGCACGCAACCCACGGACATTACGATCTTACTGCCAACGATATCAAGATCCACATACTTGCGCCAAAAGATAGCAAGATTTATAAGGATAAGCGGCATTAAAAAGGCAGGCCAACCCAAAAGGCCGCAAAAGAAATTGCGTATGAACACTCCGACCGAGCCTACCGCGCCATCAATGCTTGAGAGCAAAAAGAAAGCCGCAAAGAGTATGGCGACCACAAAAAATACAAACGGCAGGAGCTGGTTTTTAAACAGCGAGGACTTTGGCACGGGGTCGATCTGCAGCTGTTCCGCCGCCCCGCGCCCGGACCTTTGCTCGCTTACAGAGCGACCGCCCTTGCTGTTTTTATTGTTTTTATTGTTTTTATTGTTTTTATTGTTATTCTTACCGTCCCGGTTATCGGCAACTGCTCTGCTCTGCCCGCGCGCTTGAGCGGTGCTTTTTTTGCGCTCGGCCTGGGCGGTGTTTTTGCTTTTGTTTTCACCCGACATCTTATTTCCCTTTTATTTCCTTTCGCGATCGGCGGCGGGCACAGCGCCCACTGTCCGCCTGTCGTTTTTTGATCTTCTATCGCTCTTTTTTATAAATATCATACTGCGGAATTCCGCCCGCGCCGAGAAAACGAGACGCCAAAAGGCGGAGGCATGTATTATTCTCCGTCCCGGCAGAAATAATATGATAGAATGCAAAAAGATCTGTTGCATTAAACTGATAGATCTATTATATATAGTATACCACTCTTTGGCGATTTTTGCAACAACAAAACGGAGATAAAATTGAGATCGGTGAAAAAAAGAGGCTCGGCGGCGGTGCGGGCGGCATGGAGCTGTATCGCCCCTGCGGCAGGCGGCTCGCCCGCGGCACTGGTGCTGGTAGGGCTTTTGTGCGGACTTATAAACGGTCTTTTGGGTGCGGGCGGCGGGATCTTTATCGTTCGCACCGCAGGGCAACTGCTCCCGCGCGGGGCTTCCCGCGACCCGCGGGATATATACGCCACGGCACTGGCGGTAATGCTGCCTATATCCGCTGTATCAACGATAGCATCCGCGAGGCTTGGCGTTTGGCAGGGTGAGGGCGCGGCCGCGATGATACTGCCCGCTCTGCTTGGCGGCACGGCGGGTGCGCTTTTGCTTGACAGGCTGAACACGAATATACTGCGCATGATCTTTTCGGCGGTGGCGGTATATTCAGGGGTCGCGATGCTTCGCGGTGCTCTGCGGTGATGGGCGGCATCTTTGGCGCGCTGGTCGCCGGGGCGATAGCGGTGCTGTCCGGAATGGGCGTTGGCAGCGGCGGGCTTTTGGTGGTATACCTCACCCTTGGCGCGGGAATGGAGCAGGCCGCGGCACAGATGCTTAATCTTTTTTTCTTTCTTTTTGCGGCAGGAGCCTCCACAGCGGTAAACATCCGCCGCCGCAGGATAGCATGGGGATGCGTTGCCTTGCTTGGTGTGGGCGGTGTTGCGGGGGCACTGATAGGCACAGCCCTTGCCGCTGCGGCAGAGCCGAGACTGCTCTCGATCCTGTTTGGCGGCATGCTGACCTACACCGGCGCGGCGGGGCTTTACCGTACTGCGGCGGCGATAGTGCGCTCACACGCAAAGCAGCGGTGGCGGTAACGTATGCGCACTATATAAAACACATCCGACCACGGAGCATGCCCCGAGGTCGGATGTGTGGTTTTTGTATGGTTTTTATTTATTTTCGATCATATTTCTGATAGCACCCACGGCCACGCGTATGGCACGGTCGGTATCATGGCTTTCGGCAGTATCGCCGTCAAGCCCCAGCTTTGCGCGTTCCTGATTCCACACCACGTGGAATACAGATCCGCACCGCACCCCAAGTGCCGAGGCGACGGTAAACAGCGCGGCGGATTCCATCTCGCTCGCCAAAACGCCAAGGCGCTTCCACGCCTCCCATTTGGCAAGCAGCTCACCCGATATCGGCATGCGGTCGGGACTGTGCTGACCGTAAAACGAATCCTTGCACTGCACCACGCCTGTGTGATATACATACCCCAGCTCCTTTGCCGCGCCTATAAGGGCAAAAAGCACATCGGCATCCGGCACTGCGGGGAATTCTATCGGCGCGTACTCGCGGGATGTGCCCTCCTGCCTGACCGCCCCTGTAGCGATCACGCAGTCACCCGTGCGCACCATGGTGGATATGCCGCCGCAGGTGCCGATGCGGATAAAGGTATGCGTACCGCAGGCGGCAAGCTCCTCCATTGCAATGGCCGCGGACGGTCCGCCAATGCCGGTCGAGCAGACCGAGACCGCCTCACCGAGTATCCTGCCGGTATATATCTTATACTCGCGATTGTAGGATATAAGGCGCGGCTCGTCAAAATACTGTGCTATCAGCTCACACCTGCCGGGATCACCGGGGAGGATGCAATATCCGCCAACATCACCGGGACGGCAATTTATATGGTATTGAAGATCGTTGGTTTTAAGCATAACAAGAACTCCTTTGCGATCATATTGGTCACCCTGTCGGTCACACTGATATTATCGCACATAAAGTCCGCGCCGTCAAGACCTTTTTGGATATTTTTTGCCTGATCCGCTGTATCCTGCATAAAGATGCGCCCGCATTACTGCCCTATCGATGTTACAACGCCGCAAAATACAGGTATACCGCTCTCGTTATCGACTATCATTGCAATAAACGGACGGTCAAGCTTTACCACCTTGATATCCTTGATATCCGCCGATGTACAGTTGACAGCACCCCAAGTCACGGCCGCGGCGCGTGTACCGTGGCGATCAAGCTCAAAATAGGTCTTATGCTCGATCTTTGAGCAAAACAGAGCCCCGCGCGCGCCGGCTATGCGGCTGAGATCCGCCGCCGAGCCGTCAAACACATCACTCACGCCAAGCTCGCGCAACGCACCGTTAAGCTCGGCCTTATATTCCATCTTAAACTCGGGAATATACGCGTAGGTGCTACCCTTGCTTGACTGCCACATCTGCCGCCAAGTCGCACCGCTGAGGTTTTTTGCGGCATCAATTATATCCGCATCCTCATCTTCGGGCAAGAGACCCACAAAGCTGAAGCGGCCGCCCTTGTAGTTGCGTGCAAAGCCGTAAAGGTCATCAGATTTAAGATATTTCTCACCGGACGAGCTGAGCATCTTAATATTGCTCTCACTGCCGTCGCGGTTTTTAAAGATATCGTCTGTGATATCCGACTTTTCGTATTTTTCCTGCCACTCCGCATCAAAGCAAACGGCGTTTATGAGATACATAATGGTATCGGCGGACACAGTGTCTATAATCTTATCTATCATGCCGTTCGTGTTTTTGGAGCACCAGGCATTGATATCCTTTACCGTTGTACTGTCAAAGGGCGCACTGTAGACCTGTGCCGAATACCAGTCGGCATTGCGCTGTAAAAAGTCGGCCTTAACGTCAAAGCCATCGCGCATCCATATCGAATCGGCGACCGCCAACGCGGCGTCATCCCCCTCGCTAAGGCGCACGGTAAGTGCGTGGAGTGCGCGAGCGAGGGTATCGCTGTCCATACCAAACAGCGCCTCAAGCTGTGCGCGGGTCTCGCCGTCGGCTCCCTCTGTCAGCATACCAAGACACATGGCTATCGAATAAGGCGAGAGCATGGTGTTTTGAGCATCCGCCCCGAGCGTTTCGCCGAGGATCTTAAAAGAAAAGTCACACATGGCCGCCCAAAGCGCCTCGTTCTCCTCGCCGCTGTCGGTGGCTTGCCTCTCATACCCCGCTGACAGTTCCTTTGCCGAAACGCCGGTCACGCAAGATGAGAGCGGCAAGCACATGGCTGCTGCAAGGCACGCGGCAATGGCGGATAAAACTCTTTTTGTTTTCATGGTATCTTCCTCCGTTTGTTTTTTGTTTTGTTTAGTTTATTGATTTACAGATCTACTGTCTTGTATCATCCCAAACATTGCAGAGCAGCAACGACGATCCCTCCGTCACGCTTTCGCGCGCCATCTCCCTTTGCACAAGGGAGGCTTTTTTTGTTAGTGCGAACATAGTGCAAAGCCATTAGAAAACCGTAGATATTAAAACATTATAATTTTGCTTTCTATATGTTCATAAGTTAAAACTGCAACTCTCGCCAAGCCTTCTCCGGTGGGAGAAGAGACTCGCCCCGTTTGCCGGGTCGAGTCGTCAAAAACGACTCGGCGAGTGAGATTCGCCGTTTTGCGGGTTTATTGTGATTTGTGACGGATGAGGTGGGATGTGCACTATGTATGTGCTGTTTATATTAGGAGCACTCTCGATAGGGGAGCCGGCGCTTGCGCCTGAGGGATCGTTCGATATGGTGATGCGCGACATCCTCAATAGCGGCTATCGGGAACTATCACAACATCGGTAAACTCATCGGCGGTATAGCTGCCGGGGGTCTCGACCACCGTATCATCGTCAATGACTATCGATGATATACTGTTATGATTTATCAGATCGACACGTGCGCAGTATCCATCCCCGAATGATACCTCAAATTGGATCCCGCCGTCTATCGTGTCGGCGCTACCAAGCTCCGAGTAATCGATATCGATATTATATGTCCCGGGGGCGCACGGCAACATTACCGACGGCTGACCGTTGACGGTAAGCTTCAACGATGCGGCACAGCCATGTGTTGAGACTACCGCTTCCCCCGACCGTCCGGTGGATTCCGATCTGGCATAAAAGCTGAGCTGTGTCATATCTATGGATGACGTAAATATCTCAAGCTTCAGCACGACCCCGCCCGGGCGGTAGCCGACATATGAGAGCTGCAACTTACCGTCCGCCAAAATAATGCGCGAGCCGACACCGTACTGATTTTTTGTGTAACTGCCATTGACATCATAGCACGGGTCTTCAATACCCACCATCGCATTGTTGATATCCGGACCGTCCGCATTGCCGTTCGCGTTCGACGCCTGCCGCGTCACCATCCCCACGGCCGCCACCAGCACAAAGCATGCCGCCGCGCCGCTAAGTATCCCGGTATACACACGCCGTCTTCTTCGGCGCTCGATCGATCCGATATTTGATACAGCACCATCCGATGCCTCGCATATTATATCATCGCCGATACCGCCCACGGCGGCAAGCAATGAATGCGGAGTTATATTTCTCGTCATAATTCAAATCCCTCCTTTAAGAGATAGGCTCTGAGTTTTTTTCTGGTGCGGCTGAGGGATGTATACACGCACCCCTCTTTTACACCGCAAAGCTCTGCGATCCTATCTATATCATCGGCATAGAAATATCGGCGCACAAAAAATACACGCGCCTCACGCGGCAGAGTGCGCAGGAATCTGTCAATGGCTCTGCCAAGCTCACCGTCATCATCAAAGCTCGCGCGGGTCGGGTCGCATTCCTCCGTCCCCAGCACCGCCGCCAGCTCATCCGTCAGCGGCAGGATCTCCGCCGTCCTGCGCTTTGCCGTGCGCCGCTCGATAACATGGCATGCGTGATTATGCACTATGCGGCAAAGATACGCCGAAAGATCCTGCGGGCGGGCGGGCGGTATTGCCTGCCATGCCGCAAGATATGTATCATTTACGCATTCCTCGGCATCCTGCGAATTTTGCGTGATCCCGCGGGCAACAGACATCAACAGCCCGCCAAAGCGGCGTGCCACCTCGTCAAGTGCCGATTCATCACGCGCCCAAAACAGCTCTATGATCCTTTCATCCTCCACACTACCACCTCCTCAAAAGATCGGATACAGAACCGACCACGACCGAGCGTGATCGAAATGATCCGTAATCAAAACCACAGATCGGGATTGCGCGACTGCGGCAATGGGTAATCGTGACCGCTCGCGCCGTCCCCTCACCTTATAAGTACGAATTTTTCAAGAAATCTTACATCCGCTTCAGCTTTTTTTATAAAAAATGAGTTTTTTCACACTCGGCACTTGAATAATCAAAATTTATGCGATATAATGATAGACATGAACGGAACATCTGCAAAGCTCCCGCCGCGTGCGGGACGAAACGGCAAAACCAAATATATCTATATAGTTCTCACAAGGACGAACGGCGGGATACCGCAAATGATACGCACGGTGACAGGGGACTGCTATAACCATGCCTCGGTGGCGTTTTCGGCCACACCGCACCTGCTTTATTCCTTTGCGCGCATTCACAATATCTCCCCACTCGTGGGCGGCCCTGTGGCAGAATATCTTTGCCGCTTTACACACGGTGGGCAGGCAAGAGTTCCTGCCGCGGTGTTTGCGATATCCGTCACGCCCGAGACCTACCGACGCGCTCGGCGGATCGTGCGCCGCATCTTCAATGACGACGAGTATATCTACAACCTGCTGTCGGTAGCCAGCTACCCGATGCTTGGCGGCTTTGAGACCTACAAGGCCTACTCCTGCTCCGAGTTCGTTGCCGTGCTTTTGCACCTGATAGGCATTGATGTGGGCGGGCGGACCCCCGGCTGTCGCCCCGATGATCTTTTTTATTTCCTGCAAAAGCACCCGGATGCGCAGGAGATCTGGCACGGCGACATTCGCGGCTATTTAAAGGAGCCGCGCAATTCCCCCTGCCGCCGCGATGATTTTTTTGCCCTTCCGAACTCGGATATGGCCATAGAGGCGGGAGAATGCTTTTTTGAGCTTTTACGGCGCACACTCGGCGCACGTGCAAAGCATACATAATATCAGTCGGGCATCAAATAATACCACTGTGATAATTATAGATCAAAATGCGCGGTATGTCAACATTTTGCGCACCGCGACATGACTTGACATGATGATATGAAAGGAAAGACCACCGCCGCGGCGATGGTCATGTATTGGTATCGAATATGGAGCAACTGCTTGAGAAAAAAGGCTTTATCTGCGATATGGACGGCGTGATATACCACGGAAACCGACTTTTGCCGGGGGTTGTGGAATTTCTTGATTGGCTGAAGCAAAACGATAAAAAGTTTTTGTTTTTGACCAACTCAAGCCAATACACCCCGCGCGAGCTGCAGCAAAAGCTGGGCCGTTTGGGGCTTGATGTGGATGAATCACACTTTTACACCAGCGCATTGGCCACGGCTCGTTTTTTAAACAGCCAAGCGCCCGGCTGCTCGGCATTTGTTATAGGCGAGCACGGAATACAAAACGCGCTGTACGATGCGGGCATCACCTACAATGATGTAAACCCCGACTATGTTGTTGTGGGCGAGGATCGCGGGTACAGTCTTGAATCGATAACAAAGGCGATAAGGCTGGTAAACGACGGCGCAAAGCTGATAGGCACGAACTACGATCTGACATATCCTAACGAGGGCGGCATTGCCCCCGCATGCCGCGCCATGCTGGCGCCGATAGAGCTTGCCACAGGCAAGCAGGCATACTACGTGGGCAAGCCCAACCCGCTGATGATGCGCACGGGGCTTAAGCTCCTTGGCGTACACTCCGGCGAGGCGGCGATAATCGGGGACAGAATGGATACCGATATCGTGGCGGGTATAGAATCCGGTCTTGATACCGTGCTGGTGCTCTCCGGCGTCACAACGCGCGAGGAGTGCACACGCTTCCCCTACCGCCCACGGCTGATACTTGACGGCGTGGGGGATATTCCCGCGGCGGCACACGCCTAAGCTTACCCACCTTTGGCGCCTCGGCGGGATCGGCAAAAGCTGTGAATTCCCGCCGATCTTGATCATAATGCAGGGAAAATGTATTATCTGCGCCAATATTCGCTCAGAAAAATGTAAGATCCTATTGCACATTCGCTCAGATTTGTGTATAGCATATTTCTCCGATGCAAAGCTATGCAAGCCGCGGGGCGGCTTGCAGGTCTCGCAGGATCCGACAAGTAAAAGGACTTGTAACCTTCGCTTTGCGCCGAAATGATTGCAGATCCCGCGCTTCGTACAAGCGCAAAGCTATGCAAGCCGCGGGGCGGCTTGCAGGAAAGTTCAAGTGTTTAGATACCCACCAAAAACAAACAGGTGGGTAAAACCCACCTGTTTGTTTTTGGTGCGGGTAAAAGGACTTGAACCTTCACCGAGTTGCCCCGACTAGAACCTGAATCTAGCGCGTCTGCCAATTCCGCCATACCCGCATATTTTGCGCTGTTTACCAACGACTTTGTTATTATAGCACGTTTTTTTGCGTTTGTCAATATCCAAATGCACAAAAAATGCCGCTGTGACATCGTTTTTTTAAAAAAACATCTTATTTTTTGATCTCACGACCAAAAAACTCGCACCATCGACCCGAAAGGAAGCATTTGATTTGAACTTTAGCAGTCTTGAATTTATTTTTCTTTTTTTGCCGCTGTTTTTTGCGGTGTATTATCTCCTGCCGCACCGTATGCGCAACGCGGCCATATTTTTGGGCAGTCTTATCTTTTACGCGATCGGGACATATAAAACACCCGCGTTTATCATAATACTTGCCGTATCCACTATAATAAATTACCTGCTTGGGATACTTATCGAGCTATACCCGCGCAGAATGCGACTGTTTTTGTCGCTGGGTGTTATATGGAACATAGGTTCGCTGTTCATCTTTAAATACGCCGCACCGCTGTTTGGCGGGATAGGCACCATCGCCTCCGCGTTTATGCAAGCGAACGTGACCTTTAACATTGAGCACCTTGCCTTACCGATAGGCCTCAGCTTTTTTGCGTTTCGCGCAGTTGCATATCTTGCGGATGTGGGGCGCGGGCTTTGCACCGCCGAGCGCTCGCCCTTGAATTTTGCCGTTTTTATGTGCATGTTCCCCACCATCACGGCGGGTCCCATCACATCTTATCGCTCGATGCGACACGAGCTTTGCGAGCGCAGCTACTCGCTGGATTCCTTTTGCCACGGCGCGCGGCTGTTTATATCCGGCCTTGCCGTAAAAGCGCTTATCGCCAACAGTCTTTCAGCATGTTGGAGCCGCGCCTCGGCGCTCGGGTATGACAGCATATCCACCCCGCTTGCATGGATAGCGCTGATCTGTTACGCTCTTTACATTTATTTTGATTTTTGCGGCTACTCGCTGATGGCGATCGGCACGGGCAGGATGCTGGGATTTGGCATTCCCGAAAACTTTCGCGATCCCTACCTCTCGCTTACAATGTCCGACTTTTGGCGCCGCTGGCACATAACGCTTGGCGAGTGGTTTAAAGAATATATATACATCCCGCTTGGCGGCAACCGCTTTGGCGTTCCCCGCACGCTGATAAACATGCTGGCCGTTTGGCTGTTTACAGGCATGTGGCACGGCTCATCCATGAACTTTTTGCTTTGGGGCTTGGTTTTGTTTTTGATAGTTGCGGCGGAAAAATTCATTTACGGTCGCTATCTTACAGAGCATCGCGTGGCGGGGCATATCTACATGGCGTTTATCATCCCGCTGACATGGGCAGTATTTGCGATATCCGACCTGCCCACCATGGGTCTGTTCTTTACCCGCCTCTTTCCGTTTTTGCCTCACGGTGAGGTGTTTGCACTGCACGGCGACTTTTGGGATTACCTCTTGCAATACGGTGCGTACATCGCCGCGGGCATACTACTCATCACTCCCCTCCCCCGCCGCCTGACGGACAAGCTGCGCGGCACGCTTGTGGGCGACATAGTGCTGGCCGCACTGCTTTTGCTCTCTGTCATTTTTTTGATACAGAACGCCGGCGACCCGTTTATGTACGGCAGCTTTTGACCGACCGCATATGCCTTTATAACGATAAAAGAAAAGATCAAGATCGATAAAAACAATGAAACAGATAAAACCCTTACACACGCTTTTGATATTTGCCGCGGTGCTTATCCTCTGCCTGCCCGCGGTGATATACACGACAGGCAGTGAATACCACCTTTGGGGCGAGCCCACAGACACGGATCCGGAGGATCTGCCGCCGGAAGGCCCGACCGATACCTCAGCCCCACCCGCAGTTACATCCGGCGATCCTGATATAACCACTACACCGCCGGAGACCGAGACCCCGCCGCCCTCCTCCGCCCCTGCGGATGATACAACGACCGCACCGGAGCTGACAGATGCACCGGAGACCACCGCCGCACCGGTGACCGAGCCGCCGCAGCCGGCAGTTACCGGCCCCACCGAGCAATATACCGGCTTTGTTGACGTTGACTTTTCCTACTTCAGCGATGCGCTGTTTATAGGCGACTCCCGCACCGTGGGTCTGCGTGACTACACTGCCGGCAACCTTGCCTCTGCAACCTTCTTCTGCTCAAGCGGCATGAATGCCTCCTATGCGCGCCGCAGTGAGTATGATTATACCACAGGTGTGGATGCCTCCGGCCGCAAGACCACCCTCGGCCGCGGCACGCTTGAGACACTGCTGACCGAGCGCGATTTCGGTAAAGTTTATATCATGGTAGGCATAAACGAGCTTGGGGACAGCACGCAAAACATCCTGCGCAACATTACCCTTTTGCGGGATACCGTTGCACGGCTTGAGCCGAACGCGATAATATTTATGTGCGCCAATTTGCATGTTACCGCCGAGTATTCGCAAAACGGCAGCAAAAAATATATCAACAACGATAAGATAAACGAGGTAAACACCGGCATAGCCGCGCTGGCGGATAACCAAAACAGCTTTTTTATAGATATTAATCCGCTGTTTGATGATGCATCAAACGCGCTTACCGCCTCCTATGGCAGTGACGGCGTGCATGTTTACGGCAAATACTACCGCCGTTGGTCGGAATGGCTCTGCACACGCGGGGTCATTCGCTGAGTCTCACCGCCAATACGCAGTGCCGCCGACAAAAAACTTGACAAATGCGGCGCGTGATGCTATAATATTAGCTGTCACTTGGTCGGACGGCCGCGCGGTATCATGCCGAAAGGTCTTACCGTGAGGAAAGTCCGGGCTTCACAGGG
>CAYLLA010000013.1:0-35011 GCA_964384555.1 uncultured Ruminococcus sp.
GATAGATATCAAAACATCAAAATCTTGCTTTCCACTCGTCTGTAGGATAAAATACACACTCTTGCCGTAGGGGCGACCAGCGGTCGCCCGCGTCAAAAGATATGGATATTTTAAATGTCTATAGGCGAAAGAATGGCCCCTCGTCAAGGCTCCCTTGTGTAAAGGGAGCTGGCGCTTGCGCCTGAGGGATTGTAAGATCCGGTATTCTCCCCGTCTGTAGGAGAAGATGCGACTCTTGCCAAGCCTTTTCGTGACTGATGAGAAGGTAAAACTAAGATTTCCGCCGCGCGGAAATCTTCCTTATTCCATCCCGTTCTCGTTTTCGGCACGACACACAGGTCGTGCCCTACAAAAATACATTCAATTTGAGATCCGCTCTGCGGATCACTCCCGAATACTGACATATTTTTCTCTCTCCGTGATGTATAATTGAAAAAAATCACATTGATCTTGCGAAAGGACAGGACGAAAAAATGAACGGAAGATGGGAAAACAACAAAACGGCGGGCAGGGCGCGCCCGCGGCGGGGGAGGGCGATCCCTGCGTTTCTTAGTCGTGCGCGTGATGCATTTGCGGGGTGGTGCGCCACCCTGCCGCGCGGGCTGGTGCTTGGCGGGCTTTCATTTATCCTTTGCCGCGCCACCGTAATGGGCGGCACGCCGTTTGGCTTTGCGTTTTTATCCGCCGCGCCCTGCGGCGTTGGCGCGATAACGGCGGGGATGATAGTATCCTCGCTGGTGGACGGCGGCTTGCCGCGGGCGGTGATAGCATTAGCCACAGTGGCGTTGCGCATTTTGGTACGCGCGGTGATAGATCCGCCGCGGCGCGGGGAGAGCCTTGGCGGCGCGGCATTCGGCGAGAACATATTTTTGCGGATGGCCACCGCATCCGTCGCCGCCTTTGCGGCGGGGCTGTGGCGGCTGATAGGCGGCGGCTTTTATTTTTACGATCTGCGCGCGGCAATAGCCGCAATGGTGTTATCCCCCATCGCGGCGGGGCTTTTTGAGCCGATATTTGATACAAGTGTCGGCTCGCCGCCCGGGCTTATCATCACTCTGCCGGGGCGCGGTGAGGAAAGCGCCAAGGATCGGCGGCCGTTTGAATGGCGCCGACCTATCACTCCGGCGCGGCGGCAGAGCGCGGCACTGCTTTGCTTAGCGTTTTGCGCCGTTATGGCACTGCGCGGGGAGATGCCCGCGGGCGTTTCGCTTGCCCACGCCGCGGCGCTGACCCTCACCCTCGCAGTCTCCCGCGGCGGGCGGCGTGCCACACTCCCCGCGACGATATTCGGAGCCGTGCTCGGTGCGCCCCTTGGAGCTGCGTGTGCGCTCTCCTTTGCGGCGGCGGGCGCGGCGGCGGCGCTGGCGCGGGGAATATCCGAGACCGGCAGTGCCGTGCTTGGCATAGTTGCGGCCGCGCTCGGTGCGCTCCCGCTTGGCGGCTTTGCCTCGCTTTTGACGGTCCTGCCCGCGGGGCTTTGCGCACTCACGGTCTGTTTTGCGATCTCCGCCTACATAAAAGCCAAGGCTCGGCCGCGCGGTCGGGCGGTGGGGCAGACCTTGGCGGCGGAGGATGCGGACACACCAGCCGATCTCTTGGCGCCGAATGCGCGGGAGCGGATGCAGGAGCTTTCCGATGCCTTTGGCGAGCTTGCGGGCGAATTTTTTGAGCTTTCCGAGCGCCGCCGACACCCGAGTGAGGCAGAACTGCGGCGGATAGCGGACGCGCTTGGCGACGAGATATGCGCCGACTGCCCGCGACGGCGTAGGTGCTGGGAGCTTGAATATGACTCAACTCTTGATGCCTTTTGCCGCCTTGCCGCATCCGCCGACGGCAGTGCGGTCACTCTGCCTGCGGGATGCGAGATGGGGGAGAGCCTGCGCGAGCGTGCCGCGGCGCTTGCCGCCGTGGGGCTTCGCCGCACGCTTGAGGATGAGCGGCTGTCGCTTTTTGCCTGCGATTATCGCGCCGTGGCCGCCATTCTTGCGGATGCCGCGGAGGCGGACGAGAGGGAGAGTCGCCCAAACGAGGAGCTGACCGAGCGGATACGCCAAAGACTCGGCGATCTCGGCGTGCGTGCCGCGCGGGTCGGCGTGTTTGGCGAGCGGCGACTGCGCATCGATGCGGCGGGGGTGGATCTTTCACGCTGTCGCATGAAGATAGGGGAGCTGCACCATGCGCTTGAGGTGGCGGTGGGGATGCCGTTGACCTCCCCCGCCATCGAGCCGAGCGGCGGCGGAATGCTGATGCGATTGCGCTCGCGCAGACGGTTGAGGGCGGAGTTTTCCGCCGCGCGTGGCGCGCCCGACCGCGAGATATGCGGCGACACGGTGATAAAGACCGAAAACGCCGATGGGTCATTTTATGTTTGCATTTGTGACGGCATGGGGCGCGGCAGTGAGGCCGCCTTTACCGCCGCCGTTTGCAGTGTGTTTTTGCGGCGGATGCTGGCCGCGGGCAACGGGGTGGAGACCTCACTGCGCCTGCTCAACAGCATAATTCGCGGCAAGGGCGGGGAGGAATGCTCGGCCGGCGTGGATATTTTGGAGGTGGATCTTATCACCGGTCGCGCCGCGCTCTACAAGGGCGGTGCGGCGCCATCCTACCTGCGCCGCGGGGATAAGATATATTCGCTCTCCACCCCCAGTGTGCCGCTGGGGATAATCGGCGAGCTGGATGCGGGCAGGACGGAATTTGCGCTTGAGCCGGGGGATCTTATTTTGATGGTCTCGGACGGCGTGCTTTCAGGTACCGATGAGGACGAGGGCGGCAGCTATGTGTGGCTGTTGGATCTGTTGGCCTCCGCCGATTCCCGCCCGCTTGAGGAGACCGCCCGCCGCGCCCTGCGCATGGCACGCATCGCCGGCAGCAGGGACGATGCCTCCGCCGCCGTGATAGCCATCGGCGATGCCGAGTGCGGAGCATGGCGCTCCGCGCAGTGATGCCGGCGCTTCGCGCCGAGTGATGTTGCGCACACGGTGTGCAGTGATATTTTGCGGCTCGCGCCGCAAAGTGATGTGCACGCTCCGCGTGCGGTTGAGGAAGAAACCCGCGGAGCGGATTTCAAATTGAATGAATTTGTTCTGTATTTTTCGCCGTAGGGGCGACCTGTGGTCGCCCGCGTCAAAGGATATAGATATTCAAAATGTCTATAGGCGAAAGAACGGACTCTTGCCAAGCCTCCCTTGTGTAAAGGGAGGTGGCCGAGCCGTAGGCGAGGTCGGAGGGATTGTTCGATGACCTTTGTGATGTTTAAATGTCTATAGGCAAAGGATTCGATCCTCGCCTACGGACAGAGATCCCGCCGAACTTCGGCGAGCGCCTCTTCCTGCCGTTTTCAAAATGCGGTTTGGCCGAATTTCGCAAAAAAACGGCAAAAAACGCGTTTTTTCTTTGATTTTGTCTTGAAAATTCACATGCGCTGTGTTATAATGATATTACAAAACAAACTCCATGACATTTAAATCCGAAAGGGGAATCACAATGGGAAAATTTGTTATTAAAGAGACAAAGACAGGCTTTAAATTCGACCTTAAGGCCGGTAATGGCGAGGTCATTGCAACCTCCGAGGTCTACACAGCACTCAAATCGGCGCAAAACGGCGTTGCATCGGTAAAAAACAACGCTCCCATCGCAAATGTTGAGGACCAAACTGTTGAGGGCTACACCGTAGAAAAGCACCCGAAGTTTGAGATGTACACCGACAAGGCCGGTGAGTTCCGCTTTAGACTTAAAGCGAAAAACGGCGAGGTCATTGCCACCTCCGAGGGCTACAAGGCCAAAGCAGGCTGCGAAAACGGCATTGCATCGGTCAAAAAGAACGCTCCCGAGGCAGAGGTAGAGCTCCTCAAGAAAGAGGACTGATCCCTCTCGGCTGTCGCAGGCATCTGCGACAGCCCCTCTTTTTATGTTGCAAATAAATATAAAGATAATAAAGGAAGAAAAAATGATACCAAGTACAAAACACACACTGCGCTTTAACGAGTCGGGGCATTTTCGCGTTTTGATGATCTCCGATATTCAGGAAACGCTGAACTACGACCCCCGCACCCTGCAAGGGCTTGAGCAGATGATGGACGATGTGCGCCCGGATCTGGTCATCTGGGGCGGCGACAACGTTGACGGCAGATATCTTAAGCCGCGCGAGGAGCTTGAGGAGTACCTCAGGATCTTTACCGCGCCCATGGAGAGCCGCCGCATCCCCTGGATGCACGTGTTCGGCAACCACGACTATGATACAAACGTTCCCGCCGTCGAACAGCAGGCAATGTACGAGGCCTACCCCTATTGCATCTCCGGCCACACAGAGGGCATTCCCGGAGTTTCAAACTACATGGTGCCGATACTTGCGCATGATTCGGATCATGTTGAATACGCTATCTACGCATTTGACTCCAAGCACAAGGAGGCAAAAATGCGCCCCGGCATCACTCACGAGGATATAATGCTGCCGGTAAGAGAAAAGTTTTATAAAAAGTGGGACTCGATCCGCTTTGAACAGCAGCGTTGGTACTGGGAGCTTTCCTGCGAGCTTGAGCGGCAGGAGGGGCACCTTGTGCACGCCATGGCAGTAATGCATGTTCCGCCGCATGAGATAATGATGGCGGTGCACAATCCCGAGGAATGCCGCCTTGAGGGACACGCGGACGAGGGCATGCACTGCCCCATGCTGAACTCCGGCGTGTTCAGCACCATGCTTGAGCGCGGAGACGTGGATATAATAGCGGCAGGTCACCTGCACAAGGATGACTGTTGCGGCGTTTACGGCGGTGTGACTCTCACGCTTGACGCCTGCGCCGGCTTTGCGCCCAAATCCTTTGACGACCGCCGCGGCGGACGGATATTTGATATTTCAAATGACGGCAGCTTTACCACCCGCATGTACACCTATGCGGAGCATATGGATGTAACGGTCAAATAAAATAAAAGCACACACCCCCGCGGCAAGCCTTGCCGCGGGGGTGGTAGTATTCGGGGGTCAGTCGGATATCTCCGCCAGGCTCTCGCGGGAGCGGAAAAGGAGCGATATGCACCAAAGCCCCGCCAGCGCGACCACGGTATATATCACGCGGGCGGCAATGGAGGTCTGCCCTCCGCATATCCACGCCACTATGTCAAACTTAAAAAGTCCCACACTGCCCCAATTCAGCGCGCCTATCACGGCGATGATCAGAGCGATCCTGTCACTTACCATAAAGTTATACCTCACTTTTTTATTTGATCCCGTGGGGATCATCGGTTCGCACTTATCTTTCCCCGCCGCAGGGCGATATATACGCCGCCGCGAAATTTTACGATCGGTTGAATTGTAAACACAAAGTAATAAATAAATTAAAAAACTCGCTAAAGTCTGTCGGCGGCATTGCAAAAGCGCGCAATGTGTGGTATAATGTCAGCAGTAAGATTGTTTTTTTGAAAGGATCAATGCAATGTCACTTACAAAAAAGATATCCCCCTCACTTATGTGTGCCGATTTCCTCCACCTGGGCGATGAGCTCCGCGTGCTTGAGGACTGCGGTATTGAATACCTCCACATAGACATAATGGACGGCGTATTTGTTCAAAACTATACCCTTGGTACAGATTTTATCCGCCGCCTGCATGCCAACTGCCCCATCCCGCTCGATCTGCACCTGATGATAACCGAGCCCAACCTCAAGCTTGACTGGTTTGAGATGCGCCCGGGCGATCTTGTGGGCATCCACTATGAGGCAGAGCCTCATGTTCAGCGCGCGCTTGCCGCAATTCGCGACCGCGGCGCCCGCCCCATGATAGTCCTCAACCCCGCCACTCCCCTCTCGGTGCTGGACGAGATACTCCCCGATATTGAGGCCGTGCTGCTTATGACGGTCAACCCCGGCTTTGCCGGCCAAAAGCTTATTCCCCAAACACTTGATAAGATCACCCGCCTGCGCCGCATGCTTGACGAGCGCGGATACGAGAATGTTGAGATCGAGGTTGACGGCAACGTAAGCTTTGAGAACGCCGCCAAGATGAGCGCCGCCGGTGCCAATATTTTTGTTGCCGGAACCTCCAGCATCTATGCAAAGACCGGCACGGTAAAGGAAAACGCAGAAAAACTCCGCTCGGTGCTTTAATAGGTCGCGAGCGGCCCCAAAAGGTCAAGGACATGAGAAGATCTATGCGCAGGGAAGCACCTGTACCCTCAAGTGAATATCTTGCAAGTCGCGCCCAAGCGGTGGCGGAGATCATGCATATCGATCTCGGCACTGCCGCCGATGTGGCCGACGATGTTATAGCGCTTATTGCCGATATTCCGGTGCGCTCGCGCTTTATCACCCTCACCTGCACCAACGACGGCACTGTTGGCGTGTATTACAGCTCCGGCGAAAAGCTGCCGCGCGTTGGCCGCGGGGCAAAATCACTGCCGGAGGCGGGCAAGCGTATGCTTTGCTGTCTTAAAAAGATAGCGCAGGGGTCATCCCCGGTCAGCGAGGTGGATGAGATAACCCCGCGCGACGACCCGCACCGCGTGCGCGTGTATTTCAGGTGCCGTGACGGCTTGCACCGCACCGAGTATGATAACGCAGCCTTGGCGGACGAGACGGCCGGCGAGGATGCACGCAAGCTTGACGGAATGTTACGGGAGCTTATGCGCCTGATACGCCGCCTAAAGCCCCGCGATTTCTTTAACATCGGCGGATAACGACCGCAGATAAACGATATCGCAGGACGGAATCGAATAGAATCAAAACAAAAAGACAGCGGCCTGCCGCTGTCTTTTTGTTTTTTATCATATGGGCGACCACAGGTCGCCCGAGACGATGAATATCGCACTCGTTTACGTCTATAGGCGAGAGAGATGACTCTCGCCTATAGACGGAACGAACATCAATATTCATCGTTTTCGGCACGACACACAGGTCGTGCCCTACGGCAAAAAATACAGAACATCTTCATTCAATTTGAAATCCGCCCTGCGGATTTCTTACGATTAAAATGCAATCTTAAAACAAAAGCAAGATCAACGTTAGAACGCAAAAAGCGGCGGGGGCTCCCTGCCGCTTTTTGTTTTTACAGTGTTATCCCCGGCCATCCTCGGGGCATTGGTCAGATCGCTCGCAGTACCAGTCCTATCGCAAAGGACACGCCCCAAAGGGTTGCGGTGATGGCCGCATTCTTTTTTACACTGCCGCTGAGGCGGTAGAGCACGAGCAGTCCCACGCCGCCGTTGGCGCAAAGCCCCGCCATCATTTGCGAAAGGCCTATCACGCCGGATGTATAGAGCTTTGTCAGCAGCACCGAAACCGAGCAGTTGGGGATAAGCCCAAAGAGCGCCGCTATCGCCTCGCCCAGCACCGGCACGCGCACCGGCAGGCGGGATAGCTCCTCCTCACCCACAAAGCAGAACAGCACGCCCATCAGCGCGGATGCCGCCAGAATCAAAAGGCCGATCTTTACGGTATGGCGGAGCGCGGGCAGGAATATCCCGCCGTGACCGTGACCATGCTCGTGGCCGTGACCGCGGCCGTGCTCGCCGTGGTCATGATCCTCATGATGCTCACAGCAATCGCACCCGTCGCGTTCGCAAACGGCGCAAACATCCACCTGCGCCGCCCCGCGTCCGCAAAGGCGCAGGAAGATATCCACCGCAAAGCCGGCAATGACCGCCGCCGCAAGCTTGATGCCGAGTATCATCCACAGCTCGCCCGCCGCGCCCTCCGAGATGAGTATCGGTATCATCTCGTCGGAGGTCGCCACAAAAACGGCTATCAGCGTGCCGAGGCTGACCGCCCCCGCCGCGTAAAGCCCGGCCGCTCCACCCGCAAAGCCGCACTGGGGGATAAGCCCTATCAGCGCACCAAGCACCGGGCCTGCCGAGCGTGCCTTTTTTATCCATGCGTAGGTGCGCTCGCCTGCGTAATGCTCCAGCGCCTCCATGGCGAGGTATGTAACAAAAAGTATCGGCAACAGCTTTGCCGTGTCGATCACCGCATCAAGCAGTGCATCAAGAAAAGATTCAAGCATATTTTGTGTAGTTGCTCCTAAAGATTCTCAAAACAGCGGTCCGTTGCCCGCAAAAAAGTCATGCACGCGGTCAAGACCGTTTTGTATCTCGCTCATGGCCACTATGGCGCGGTCAAGCTTTGCGTGGCGCGCCTCAAGCTCGCCGCGCTCCTTCATTTTTATCAGCTCGTCATAACGACCCACAGCCTGCGCTATCATGTCGTCCCAAGAGACATAAAGCCCATCCATCGCGCCCTCACCGAGCCGCCGCGAAAGCTCGCGGTCGGTGCAAAGCGACAAAAGCACCCGTGCCATATCGTCGGCGTCATCCGAGATCAAAATACCGCTGTAGCCGTCCTCCACGCCCTCCGCGGGGCTGGAATCCCGCACCAGCACGCTGGCTGTGCCGCAGGCCGCCGCCTCCTTGACCACTATCGGGTTGTTATCGAACACCGAGGGGAGGAGGAGCATGTCGGCTGCCGAATATATCGCCCGCAGGCGGTCGCGATCCAGTACCTTGCCCGCAAATATGCAGGCATCCGCCAGACCGCACTCTGCCGCGTAGGCGCGTATCTCCTCAAGCTCCTGTCCATCGCCGACAAAAAGCATTGAAAATTCGCCGCCCGCCGCGCGGACGCGTTTGAGTCCGTCAAGGATAGTGCGCTGTCCCTTGTACCATTTCATGCGGCCAACGAACAAAAACAGCACACGGTCGGCGGGTATGCCAAGCTCGGCACGCACGGCGGCAATATCCGCCTCCGGCGCCGCCCCGCGCGGAAATTCCACGCCGTTGGGCATTATCTTTATCTCGCCCTCAAAGCCGAGACTGCGCAAATTATCCCCCGCGCCGCGGTTGACCGCCCACACCTCGTCGGCGGCGGCAATATTGTCCACCACTGCGCGGATGGCGGCATCGGATACCGCGCCGATCCTAAAGGCTTGCTTTATATCGATATCAAATTTTGTATGATATGTAAATACCAAGGGCGCGTCCGTAAGGTTGCGCAGCTCACGCGCCATAAAAAGTGATGCCATGGGGCAGTGCGCGTGTAAAATATCCGGCTTCCAATCGCTCATGCGGCGCATGGCGCGCGCATCAAAGGGATTGCCCGTGCGGTAGCCCACCATTTTTACCGTGTTAAGGCTGGGGTAACGCACGACCTCAAATGGGTAATCATCGACAACGTCGGGATATTTGGGGGTGGCGACCATCGCCGCGCCGTATTTTTGCTGTATTACCGTTGCGTAGTTTACAACGGTGTTGGCCACGCCGTCTATCAGCGGCGGAAAGGAATCGTTAAATAAACATACATTCATATCCAAAAGATAAAATTTTGGGATGCGCCCCGCCGCCCTGCGGCATTCGGGAGCGCAATATCGGCACGGCGGTTTCGGACTCTCCGCGCAGGTGGAATACAAAGATGATTTTACATTTTATTTTATCACATAAAATACCGTTTTGTCAAGAAATATATTGTAAAACAGGCAGGAGAGTTTGTGACTTTCGCGCCGCCCGCCGGGATCTTAGGAAGAGATTTTTGCATCATGATGCAAAAATCTCTTTTAGAATACCCCGCGTGGGTCTTTCGGGGCGGTGGAGAGAGAAAATTGTGAACAAAATTTAAAGATTGCCGCGCGGTGCTTGACAAATCCGAATTACGTTGTATAATAGCGTTATAAGAAGATTCCTGTCGCGCCGTGAGCGGCGGCGGGCTGATCCGAGTCTTTGGGAGGTATGAAATGCAAGAGCGACGCCAAATAACAGCGGCCGAATGCCGTGCCATCTCCACCTCCGATAATTCTGCCAATGCCGCAGTGGCGGCAGTGGTATCCTTTGCCTTTATACTCGCAGTGCGCATTTTTGCGAACTGCTTTTTTTATTATTACCGCACCCCAAAGTTATATCCGCAAGGGAGCGCCGAGGCGGCGTGATGATCACAAAAATGTGAGCGGTCTCTTTTGCGGGATCGCTTTTTTGTTTTCTCCGCCGTGCGCGGGCGGCGGAGCGACCGAGCTTTATCAACAATTATTTTATAAGATACAAGACCACAACAGGAGAAGAAAAAATGACGAACAAAACGATCGATGAGCTGAGGCTCAAGATAGACGAGATAGACGGCGGGATGGCACGTCTTTTTGAGGCACGTATGGATGTGTGCCGCGAGATAGCGGAATACAAGCAGGCGCACGCCCTGCCGATATGCGACCCCGCGCGTGAGGCGGCGGTGATAGCGGCGGCATCGGCGCGGGTATCCGACCCGGTGATGCGCGAGTACTACACCAGCTTTGTGGGGGACGTGATGAAGACCTCCCGCGCCTACCAAACGCGGCTTATGGACGGCGCGCGCGTGGTGTACAGCGGGGCGGAGGGCGCGTTTGCGCATATTGCCGCACTGCGGCTCTTTCCCGGCTCGCACCCCACGCCGAGACCGGATTTTGCCGCCGCCTATCACGCGGTGGAGGCGGGCGAGTTTGATTGCGCTGTACTGCCCATCGAGAACAGCTACGCGGGGGATGTGGGATCTGTTATGGATCTTATCTTTTCCGGCTCGCTGTATGTCAGCAAAATGATAGAGCTTGAGGTGGATCACAGCCTGTTGGGCCTGCCGGGCGCGACTCTTGACGGCATCCGCACCGTTGTAAGCCACCCGCAAGCGCTTGAGCAGTGCGCCGAATTTTTGCGCGAGCGCGGGATCACTCCCGTAAGCTTTTCAAACACCGCGCTGGCGGCAAAGCATGTTTTGGAGCTTGGCGACAGCTCGGTGGCGGCCATAGCCTCGGCCGAGTCGGCGGAGATATACGGTCTTGAGACACTGGCGGAGCGCATCAATGCCGAGCGTGCCAACACCACCCGCTTTGCGGTGCTCTCCCGCTCGCTCAGTATGCCGAGCCCGGAGGCACGCAGCGGACACGAGCATTTTCTGCTTGTTTTCACCACCAAAAACGAGGCGGGTGCGCTGGCGCAACCGCTCAACATAATAGGCGCGCACAGCTTTAATATGCGCGGACTTCGCAGTCGCCCCCTGCGCGGCTCGGCTTGGAGCTATTATTTTCTGGTCGAGGCGGACGGCAATATCGCCTCCTATGACGGGCAAAACATGCTGCGCGAGCTTGGCGCGGTCTGCAGTGAGCTGAAGCTCGTCGGCGCGTATACAGATTAAAGATTAAAGCGGGCGGCACGAAAAAGACTTAAAGCAAGGGAGCAGATCTTATGATCCTACCTGTAAGACAAAAAAACGGAGAATATGATATAGTCCTCGGGCAGGGAGTTGCCGCGCGGGCGGGGGAGCTTTTGCCGCTTGCGGGCGGCTCGCGTGCGCTGCTCGTGACTGACAGCGGCGTCCCCTGTCGCTACTCGCGGGATATTGCCGAGGCACTTGCGGCACGCGGTGTTGCGGCCGATATCCTGACGATCCCCGCGGGGGAAGCATCAAAATCGCTTGAGGAGTACCGCGGCCTGCTCTCCCGCATGGCAAGCCTCGGCTTTACCAGGGCCGACAGCGTGCTGGCCGTGGGCGGCGGCGTGGTGGGGGATCTCGCCGGCTTTGCCGCCGCAACCTATATGCGCGGGGTGAGCTTTTATAACATCCCCACCACTCTGCTTGCCTGCCTTGATTCCTCTGTCGGCGGCAAGGTGGCTGTCGATATGGACGGGGTAAAAAACATTGTTGGCGCGTTTTATCCGCCGCGTCGGGTGCTGATAGATCCCACCCTTTTGCAAACGCTTGACCGCCGTCAGCTTGCGGCGGGGCTTTGCGAGGGGATAAAAATGGCGGCGACCTCCGACCGTGAGCTTTTTGAGCTGATCGAGCGGGAGGATGTGCTCGCCACCCCCGAGCTTATCCTGCGCGTGATCGAGGGCGGGCTTGCCGTCAAGCGCGCGGTGGTGGAGGCCGACCCGGAGGAGCACGGCCTGCGCCGCGTGCTGAATTTCGGTCACACCGTGGGACATGCCATTGAGAGCATGGCCGGCGGGCGACTGCTGCACGGCGAGTGCGTGGGGCTTGGCATGCTTGCCATGTCGGGCGAGCCGGCACGCACGCGCATTTTGGCGGTGCTGAAGAAATACGGCCTGCCCACCGAGCCGCCGCGGGATATCCCGGGCGGCGGGGAGGATGCCGCAAGAGAGCGGCTCATCTCGCTCCTCTTGCGCGATAAAAAGGCCGCCGGCGGTAGCATTTGCACCGTGTGGGTGGATAGGATCGGCGAGTTTGAATTTAAAATGATGAGCGCCGAGGAGCTGGCGCAGGTGCGCTTTGCGCAGTGATGTCATCACTGCGTGCGCGAGTGATGTTGCATGCATTCATCAACTAAAACAGCCCCAACGAAAAAATATCGGCCGTGGCCGATGACAGGATAAAAACATGAAAAACGTATTTGGAAATGCGATCACGCTGACGCTGTTCGGCGAGAGCCACGGTGCGGAGATAGGCGTGGTGATAGACGGTCTCACCTCCGGTCTTTTGGTAGACGAGGGGGAGATAGCCGCCGCGCTGTCCCGCCGCCGTCCCTCCACCGCCGCCGACACCGCGCGGCGCGAGCCGGATCACTTTCGCATAGTCAGCGGCGTATACGGCGGCCGCACCACAGGCACACCTTTGGCGATACTGATCCCCAATGAGGACAAAAGATCCGCGGATTACGAGGCGATGGCCGGGCTTTGCCGCCCGTCGCATGCCGACTACACTGCGCACCGCCGTTACGATGGCTTTGCCGACCCGCGGGGCGGCGGTCATTTTTCCGGCAGGATAACGGCGGCACTGGTCGCCGCGGGCGGAATATTTCTGCCCACCCTCCGCGCACTCGGTATCGACATCCACACTCGCATATGCCGCTGTGCGGGGATCGATGATGCCCCGCTCCCGCAGGACGAGGGTGGCATGGCGGCGGCAATGGCGGCCGCCGCGGGCAGGAGCTTTCCGGTTATTGACGAGTCGGCGGGCGCGCGCATGCTGGCGGCAATTGAGGAGGCAAAACGCGCGGGCGACAGCGTTGGCGGTGTTTGCGAGACCGTGATCCTCGGCATGCCCGCCGGGGTCGGTGAGCCGTGGTTTGACAGCCTTGAGGGGGTCCTCTCGCACGCGGCCTTCTCGCTGGGCGGCGTCAAGGGTATTGAGTTTGGCGGCGGCTTTGCGCTCTCCGATATGCGCGGCAGTGCGGCAAACGACCCCCTGCAAATGGAGGGCGAGCGCGTGGTGACCGCCAAAAATGATTCCGGCGGCATAGTCGGCGGAATATCAAACGGCATGCCGATAGTTTTTCGCACCGCGGTAAAGCCCACGCCGTCCATCGCGCGGGCGCAAAGCACGGTCGATCTTCGCCGCATGGCGAATGCTGAGCTGTCCATCCCCGGGCGGCATGACCCAGCGATCGTTCGCCGCATCTGCCCGGTGCTTGAGAGCGTAACGGCGCACGTGATATGCGATATGATCACCACACGCTTTGGCGCGGAGATACTGCGCGGCGGTCGCGGTGCGCTGTGATGTCGCTCGATCCTATAAAAAAACAAAGAAAAAAACAAAATGAACAGTGAAAAAGATAAAAAAACGCCCGCCTTGGAGTACGGCCTGATAGGCGCACGCTTGGGGCACAGCTTTTCGCGCGAGATACACGCGCTGATAGCCGATTATGATTACACTCTTTGCGAGCTTGACCCGCGCGGCGTGGTACAGCTGCTTGACGAGCGCCGCTTTCGCGCGATAAACGTGACCATCCCCTACAAGGAGACGGTCATCCCCCTGCTTGACTGCATCTCGCCTGAGGCGCGGCGGATAGGCGCGGTAAACACCATCGTCAACCGCGGCGGGCGGCTTTACGGCTTTAATACCGATTACTCGGGCGCGCGGGCACTGCTGGCTCACGCTGGGATCGACCCGCGCGGGCGGCGCGCCTTGGTGCTTGGCAGCGGTGGAACATCAAAAACTCTCAGCGCCGTGCTGACAGACAGCGGCGCGAGCGAGATACAGGTGGTCTCGCGCACGCCGAGGGATGGCCAGATCAGCTATGAGGATGCCTACTCCGCGCACGCGGATGCCGAGCTGATAATAAACACCACGCCTGTCGGCATGTACCCAAACGTTGGGCAAACGCCGATAGATATCTCGCGCTTCCCCCGCCTTTGCGGGGTGGCGGATGTGATATACAATCCCCTTTGCACTCTGCCGGTGCTTGAGGCACGCGCACGCAGCATCCCCGCCGAGGGCGGACTTTACATGCTGGCGGCACAGGCGGTGTACGCCTCCGCGCTCTTTTTGGGGCGGGAGGCAGACCCTGCCGATATCGACCGCGTGTGGCGCGAGGTGCGGCGCGGCAAGCAGAATATAGTGCTTATCGGCATGCCCTCCTGCGGCAAAAGCAGTGTGGGGCGGCGGATAGCCGAGCTGACCGGGCGGCGGTTTATCGATACCGATGAGCGGATAGTGACCGCCGCGGGGCGGGATATTCCCGCGATATTTGCCGAGCGGTGCGAGGCGGGCTTTCGCGCACTGGAATGCGAGGCGGTCGCCACGGCGGCGGCCGAGAGCGGTACGGTGATAGCCACCGGCGGCGGCGCGGTGCTGAATGAAAAAAATCTCCGCGCACTGCGGCAAAACGGCGTGATATGCTTTATCGACCGTCCGCTTTCAATGCTGTGCGGCACGCCCGACCGTCCGTTGGCGCAAAGCGACCGCGCACTTGCCGAGCTGTACGCACGCCGCTATCCCATCTATACCGCCGCGGCGGATATCACCGTCCCCGGCGACGGCACCGTTGAGGAAACGGCAAAAAGATTGCTTGAAAAAATTCAGAGCTTTGAGTGAGGAAAGCCGCCGGGAATGTGTAAGATCTCCGCGGGGCGCCAAAACAACCAAAGGAAACAAAAATAATGAAGCTTTTGATCATAAACGGTCCAAACATAAACATGCTTGGCATTCGCGAGCCGGGGATCTACGGCCGCGCGAGCTACACCGAGCTTTTGAACATGATAGAGGATCACGCGGCGCGTCGCGGCGTGCGATGCGAGACCTTTCAATCTAACCACGAGGGCGAGATAGTGGACAGGATCCAAGCCGCCTATTTTGACGGCACCAACGGGATCGTGATAAATCCCGCCGCCTACACACACACAAGCGTGGCGATAGCGGATGCCATCTCCGCCGTCTCATTGCCCACCGTTGAGGTGCACATTTCCGACCCCGACAGCCGCGAGCCGTTCAGGCACACAAGCTACCTGCGCGATATCGCCGTGCTGACCGTAAAGGGTCACGGCCTTGCCGGCTACATCGAGGCGATGGACTATCTTATCAACACATACGGCCATGAGAGCTGAGATCCGCCCCTCCCGCCTTGGCGGGTGCGTGAGCGCCCCGCCCTCAAAAAGTGCGGCGCACCGCGCCCTGATAACCGCCGCCCTCGCGGAGGGTGAGAGCCGCCTTTGCGGCATTTCGGGGAGTGCCGACATGGCGGCAACGATAGACTGTCTGCGTGCGCTGGGCGCGGAGATAGAGCTTTGCGGCCGCACGGCAGTTGTGCACGGGGTGCGCCCGCGGCGCGGCTTGCTCAATCATACCGAAAAAAATGAAGAAAAGACCGCCCTCCCGCGGCTTTGCTGTCGTGAGAGCGGCAGTACACTGCGCTTTTTACTGCCCACCGCACTGCTTTTCGGCGGCGCGGAGCTTTGCGGCAGTGCGCGACTTATGGAGCGCGGCGTGGGCATATATCGCGACCTGCTGGAGCCGCGCGGCGTTGAATTCTCGGCATGCGCCGACAGCATCACCGTGCGCGGCAGTCTCTCGGCAGGGGACTTTACCCTCCCGGGGGATGTGAGCAGTCAGTTCATCTCGGGTCTTTTAATGGCACTGCCGCTCCTGCCCCGCGCGGGCGAGCGCGACGGCAGTCGCATCATCCTCTCCACCCCCGCCGAGAGCCGCGCGTATATCGATATGACCATCAGCGCGCTCGCATCCGTCGGCGCGGTGATAGAGCGTGCGGGGGATGAGTTTTTCATTCCCTGCGGGCAGAGCTATCGCCCCCGCGAGGCGACGATCGAGGGGGATTGGTCACAGGCGGCGTTCTTTTTTGCAATGGGGGACAGCGTCAGTGTGGCGGGGCTTGACCCCGAGAGCCTGCAGGGCGACCGCGCGATAGTTCGGCTTTTGGCGGAAATTCGCCGCGGGTATACCGTGGCGGATCTCTCTGATATCCCCGACCTTGCGCCCATCCTCTTTACCGCCGCTGCAATGGGCGGCCGCGGCGCACGCTTTAGCGGCACGCGTAGGCTTGCCATAAAGGAGAGCCGCCGCGCCGATGTGATGGCCGCCGAGCTTGCAAAGCTCGGCGCGCGCGTGACCGTTCACCCCGACAGCGTAGATATAGCCCCCGCCGAGCTGCACGCACCGAGCGTTCCGTTTTTATCACACGGTGACCACCGCGTTGTGATGGCGCTTACCGTTGCCGCGGCGCGATACGGCGGTGTGATAGAGGGCGCGGAGGCGGTAGGCAAGAGCTACCCCGACTTTTTTGCCGATTTTGCCGCGCTTGGCGGGGATGTTTCCCTGCATGACGAGGTCGGCGATGATAATAACAAACAAAACGAAAGCGAGGCGACCGCCAATGCTTGAAAAAAACCAACGCATACTTATTGTGGGACTGGGGCTTATCGGCGGCAGCATGGCCGCGGCACTGTCGGCGGCAGGATATGAGGTCGCGGCGGTGGATACGCGGCGGGAGGCACTGGATATTGCCCTTGCCCGCGGCTATATAAAGGACGGCTACACCGCACCCGGCGAGTTTGTATCCGAATTTGATACCGTGATATTTGCCCTTTACCCGCACACGCTGTTGCAGGTCGCGCCGAGCTACGCGGCATATATCTCCCCCGGCACGCTCGTGACGGATGCAACCGGCGTCAAGGCGGCGATAGTGGACAAAATGCAGGCGCTGATGCCCGCCGGCGCGGAATTTGTCGGTGCTCACCCCATGGCGGGGCGGGAGGTCAGCGGTGTGGAGAACGCCACACCCACCCTGTTTTGCGGCGCAAACTTTATAGTCACGCCTACCGCCGCAAACTCGGAGGCGGCAATATCCCGCTGTGAGGCTATAGGCCGCGCACTCGGTGCTTCAAACATCAGCCGCCTCAGCCCCGAGCGGCATGACGAGATGATAGGCTTTCTTTCCCAGCTCACGCACTGCATTGCGGTCGCGCTGATGACCTGCAAGGAGTCCCGCCATCTTGTGGACTACACAGGCGATTCCTTTCGCGATCTTACCCGCATAGCCAAGATAAACGAGGATATGTGGTGGGAGCTGTTTTGCCTCAACCGCGAGGAGCTGCTGTCGCAAATGGATCTGTTCCTTGAGCATTTTGCCACCCTGCGCCGCGCTCTTGCGGAGGGGGATGAGGAGAAAATGAAGGAGATAATGCGGCTCTCCACCGAACGCCGCCGCTATTTTGATAAATAAAAAATAATAACGCAAAACTACTAAAGAGAGGTTTTTATCATGAATATGGATTTTAAGCGCAAGCTGCCCGAGCCCGCGGAGGTCATGAACATGTACCCCGTGACCGAGGAGATGAAAAGAAAAAAAGCAGAGAACGATGCCGAGATACGCCGCGTTTTCAGCGGTGAGAGCGACCGTTTTGTACTGGTGATAGGTCCTTGCTCCGCCGACCGTGAGGATGCGGTGCTGGATTATATCTCCCGCCTGCGCGAGGTGCAGGAAAAGGTCAAGGATAAGATCCTTATCATCCCGCGCATATACACCAACAAGCCCCGAACGACCGGTGTCGGCTACAAGGGAATGCTCCATCAAAGCGACCCGCACGCCTCCCCGGATATGCTGCGCGGACTTATGGCCATCCGCCGTTTGCATGTAAAGTCACTGGCCGAGACAGGCTTTTCGGCGGCGGACGAGATGCTCTACCCCGAAAATCACCGTTACCTTGCCGATGTGCTGTCCTATGTGGCGGTCGGCGCGCGCTCGGTGGAGAACCAACAGCACCGCCTGACCGCCAGCGGGCTGGATCTGCCCGTTGGCATGAAAAACCCCACCGGCGGCGACCTGTCTGTAATGGTCAATGCCATCAAGGCGGCGCACGCAGGGCATGTATTCAGCTACGGCGGCTGGGAGGTAGAAAGCCACGGCAACCCGCTGGCGCACGCTGTTATGCGCGGCTGGGTGGATCAGCAGGGCAAGTCCTTCCCCAATTATCACTACGAGGATCTCGCGCATCTGGCCGAGGTCTATGCCGAGAGCGGGCTTGAGGACCCCGCCGTTATAGTTGACACCAACCACTCAAACTCCGGCAAAAAATATCTTGAGCAGATCCGCATCGCCAAGGAGATACTCCACAGCACGCGCCACTCAAAGGATATCTATCGCTTGGTCAAGGGACTTATGATAGAATCCTATATCGAGGACGGCGCGCAAAAGGTCGAGGAGGGCGTGTACGGTAAGTCTATAACCGACCCCTGCCTTGGCTGGGAAAAGACAGAGCGGCTGATATATGATATCGCCGAGCTGAGATAAGCATGCTGATATCAAAGCATACGCCGCAGCCCGACCGCCGCCCGGCGGTCGGGCTGATACTGGCGCTGTCGCTCGTAGCCTGCGCGGGGATAGTGCCTCTGCCGGGCGGCGAGGCGTGGAGCAGTGTGCGCGGTGCGGTGTCCGCCATGGCGGCACTGGCCGCGATCATGACAGCGGCGCGGTTTGCGGTGTACACGGTCAGCTACAGGGTGACGGTCGGCGAGCGCGGCGCGGAGCTTTTGGTGGTGGACGAGCGCCGCGAGATCCTGAGCGATGCTATGTACATCGAGGGCGGCGAGCTGCGGGAATATTCCAAAAAGCTCGTGCGCGAGCTGCGGCGGCAGGGCATTACGATAGCGGATAGGCGGGTGGATCTCATCCCCGCGCACAGCGCGGTGTTCATCCCGCGCACGGCTGTTGATGCCGCGGAGGGCAGACTTGAGAATGCACGGCGCGAGGAGAGGGCGGCATTGCGCTTTCAGCCAAGCGACGAGCAGATGCGCATAATAAGAGATCTTTGCGGCACGGATGCCGAACGGACGAGATTTTTTGAAAAGATCTGATCCCACGCGCGGCAAATACCCGCGCCACGCAAAATAAAACGCGGTTTTTTTGCAATCATCGCAATTTTTTTGAGAAATAGTATTGACAAAACGCTCGCGTTCTGCTATAATAGATATGTTATCAATAGCAGTACAGCGGTATCGCCAAGCGGTAAGGCAACGGACTCTGACTCCGTCATTACCTAGGTTCGAATCCTAGTACCGCTGCCAAAACAAAAGGAACGGCCTTGGCCGTTCTTTTTGTTTTGCCGGTATTACTTAACGGATCGAACCTACTCAAACGCGCCGCGCCGGCGCGGCGTGTTTGAAAAGTTTTGCGCCAAGGTGAAGCCGGGAGTCTGATGTCCATACGCGCAAAACAGAGGTTCAGAATCCTATTAACACTTTTCCGGAGAAGAGAGGAAAGATTCGGAAGAAATCCGCTGCACGAATTTCAAGTTAAACGCAACCCGTAGGGGCGACCGCAGGTCGCCCCTACGGTATAGAACGGATAGAAAGCAAATCAATATTGTTTTGTTATCGCACGTTATCCATACGGTTTTGATGTATGTAAGCAGACACATAGAAAGCCTTTTCATGTGTGTCATGTCTCGCGGTACGTGTCTTTGGAATCTGCATTGCGTTTTGTTGCGGACATGACGGGGGAGGTAAAAACAAGGATATTTCCCCCGCGCGAAAATCCTCCTTATTCCCTCGTCACCATAGTCACATTATATTCAAACCAAAAGACAGCAGGGATCTCCTGCTGTCTTTTTGTCATCAAATATCAAGATCAAGTCTGATCGATCAAACTCTTGCGAGCTTTTTACGATATTCGGCCTCGGCCTCCTCGGCGAGTCCCATACGTTTGATCTTACGCGAGGAATTTTTGGGGAACTCCTCCGGGCGGACGATATACATCGTTATCCGCTTATAGTGCTGTACGATCTCGTTGACCTCATCCACCGCGCGGGTGAACTCGGCATCGATCTGCCCCTGCGTGTAGCCGCGGCCGTAGGTCTCCAAAAACGCGGCATCATCCGGGTGGAGCAGGGCAACGATGTCCCACACGCCGCGCTGGTCGTTAAAATAGCCGACCACCACCGCCTCGCTGACGTATCTGTTGCGGCAAAGGTAGGTCTCAAGCTCCTCGGGGAAGATATTCTTGCCGCCGGGGGTGACTATCACGTTCTTTTTGCGCCCGGTGATATGCAAAAAGCCGTCGCTGTCGATATATCCAAGGTCGCCGGTGTAGAACCAACCGTCGCGAATGACCTCGGCGGTAAGCTCGGGCGCGCGGTAGTAGCCAAGCATCACATTGTCGCCCTTGTAGCGGATCTCGCCGGTGCCGTCGTCCTGAACGTCATAGATGTCCAGCACACCGCCGGGGGTGGCAAGTCCCGCCGAATCATCGCGGTAAAAATCATCCTTATTGATGGCCGCCAGCGGGGAGCACTCGGTAAGCCCGTAGCCCTGAAGCGCCAAAAGGCCAAAGTCACGCAGGCCGTGCATCACCTCGGGATCGGCGGCTGCGCCGCCGCAGATGAGCAGTCTTATCCTGCCGCCGAGCGAGTCATGTATCTCGGCAAACACGCGGCGTTTTATTGCAATGCCGGCGCGGGAGGTCAGCTTTATGGCGGTGCGCACCTTTTTTTCTATCCCCTTGCGGCGGATATTTGCCCATATCTTGCGGTAGATGGTCTCAAGCAGTATCGGCACACAGCAAACGATGGTGGGGCGTACCTCCTGCATGTTGCGGGTGATGTAGCGCAGTCCTTCGGAGAACGCCACACAGCAGCCGCGGGAGAGCGGGAACAAAAAGCCGCAGGTGCACTCGTACACATGGTGCATGGGCAGGACTGACAAAAAGACTTCCTCCGGCCCGATATACGCCATGCGAGCGACCTCGCTCATGCAAAAGCAGATGTTGCGGTTTGAGAGCATAACGCCCTTGGAGGTGCCGGTCGTGCCGGAGGTGAATATCAGCGCGGCCATGGCATCGGGGTCGATATTTGCGCGCAGGTACTCGCGCTCACCGTCCTGCAGGCGGCGCGCGCCGGATTCTATCAGCCCCTCTATCTCGTCAAAGGAGAATTTTGCAATGCTGTCCGGCAGTGTCTCCACCTTTGAGGCAAGCCGCGGGGAATAAAATATCGCCCCCGCCTCGCTTATCTCGGCCACATTGCGCAGCTCCTCCGCCGGCAGTTCTTTATCTACCGGCACGATAACGCCAAGGCCGGATACCGTGGCGATATAAACGGTCGCCCACTCAAGCGAGTTGTCGCCGGTAACGATTATCCGCCGCCCCTCAAGACCGCGCGCCCAAAGCTCGGTGCCCAGCGCTTCAAACATGTCGCGAAAGCGCGAGTATGTCACCGTGCGGTATTCGCCGTCCCGCTTTTGCATAAACGCGGGGCGCTCTCCGTAAAGTCTTTCGCTGGCACGCAGAGCCGAGCGGATGTTTTCTATTTTTCTGCTCTCATGATATTTTACTTTTGGCATGGTTACCCCCAAACGGAGACATTCCGTCCCCATAGTGCAAACGTTTTGCCGCCTGCACGCAATAATTTAGTTTTTTTATCGCTTTTTATCGTTCTTTGGTTACTTGCAAAGATATTCAATGGCACGCTCAAGGATGGCGGCCGCAGTGTCGGCACTGGCCGCGGCAAAGCGCTCAAAGCTTTCGGGTGCGGTGCCGTCCGCAAGGTCGGATACCGAGCGCAAAACGGCAAACGGTGTGCCGAATGCGTAGGCGGTTTGAGCCACCGCCGCGCCCTCCATCTCGCATATATCCGCCAAAAAGGCCTCGCGAATGTCGCGCCGTGTCTCGCTGTCGGATACAAACATGTCACCGGAGGCTATCACGCCCGCGCGGCATTTAATGCCAAGCTCGGCGGCGGCGCGGAGTATCGCCTCACGTATATTTTTGTCGGCGGGGAGCATTTTTATCGCCTCGCCGTCGGGATAAAACACCATCCCGCGCTCGTCTCCCAGCACGCCGTATTTAAGATCGTGTGTGCAAAGCGACTCGGCGGCTATCACCTCACCAACCGAAAGGTCGGGCGCAAGCCCGCCGCCAACGCCTATGTTTATAAGCATATCGGGGTGGTAGTGCTCTATCATCACGGTGGCGGAGACGGCGGCATTGACCAGCCCCACCCCGCAACGCGCCAGCACGCAATCCTGCCCGCCTATCCTGCCGCGGTGGTAGGTGTGGCGGCCGATCCGCTCGCTCGTTACGTCCTGCATTTTTGAAAGCAGCAGAGTGATCTCGCACTCCATGGCTCCAAGTATTGCTATCATTTTTGGTCTCCTTCGTTAAAGCTTGAAGTCAGTTCAGTCATATCTAAAGCTCTGCTCGCGGCAGTCAAGGGCGGCAAGGTAGCGCTCCGCCTCGCGCTTGGCGGATGCTACCGAAAGTGCGCGGTAGTTGCCGCATTCGCGCCTGTGCGCTCCCGGCATGCCGCCGCTGTGGGATAGGATGCCGCTAAGTGCCGCACGCAGGGCGGAAAGCACTGTGGCATTCATCTCTGCCTCACCCTCGCCGTCGGCGGCGCGGACGATAAGATAAAAGCCGGTGCGGCAGCCCATGGGACCCACATATATCACGCGCGGGGAAAGCTCGCCGCCGCGCAGGTAGGTAGCCAGCATATGCTCAAGCGAGTGCATGGCAAGCGGGGTCATATAGTCGCCACGGTTGGGGCGGCGCATGCGCAGATCGTAGGTCACGCAATCGCCGTCGCGGCGGCTGATGTATATGCCGGGGGTCAGTGTGTCATGATCCACCGTAAAGCTTGCAATGCGGGGCAGGGCATTGCCGTGATCTTTAAAATTATTATTATCAGCCATTTAAAATCTCACCTTTGACATCATAGTGGCGCGCGGATTGTAATAGCGGCATATCTTTTGCATATGAGATGTCGCCTCAAAATAAAACACGCAGCGGCCGTTTTTTTCGTCCTCAAACAGCATAAAATAGCCGTCCTCGGCATCCTCGGCCGAGAGGGCGCTAAAGCTGTGCTCCGGGGCAAAATCCTTTATCTTTGTGCGGCCAACGTCGTCGAGGGGAGCTATCAGCTCGGCATCTCGGATCATAAATTCAAGCATTTTTTTGCGGGATCGTCCGCCAAAGATCTTGCAAAAGGTCACGCGGCCGGATACCACCGTGTATTCAAACTCGACCGATACATACCGCCAGGTGAAAAATACGAGCATCCAGGTGCCCAGTGCCAAAAAAGTACACATGGCCGCCAGCAACGGTCCAAGGGCGGATGTGGCGGTCACCACCAGCGCGGTGAGCGGGAAAAGGATATAAAGGGCAATAAGTCCCGCACGCTTGCGGCGCAGGCGCGGGGTGGGCTTTTCTGCCACAACGTATTCAAAGGGAGAGGTCATGTCCTGCATTTTTGCATCCTCCGTCAGTCGGTATTCACTTGAAATGATGGCGTGTCGTCTTATCACATCATTATAACCTACAAAGCATAGCGTGTCAACCGAAATTATTTAAATTATTTATGTATATTACGAGCGCGGCACATCACGCACGCCGCGCGGCGCGTTGAGGAAGAAATCCGCAGAGCGGATTTCAAAATAAAATGTAGTGCACGCACCACAGTGTCGTGCTGAAACGATGAATTTAGATATTCAAAAATGTCTATAGGCAAAAGATGCGATTCTTGCCAAGCCTTCTCATGTGTGAGAAGGTGTCATGTCTCGCGGGGGATATGTTTAAATTCTGCATTAACAATAATCGCGGACATGACGGATGAGGAGGTGAAATTAGATTTTTGCGCGAGCAAAAATTTCATATTAAAATGCAGTCATTATTATAAAGGTTAGTAATAGGCGAGTGCACAAACATTACCTAAAAACGTAGGTCACGCATCACACGTAACGTGCCGCAAAAAAGAGAACGGAATAAGGAATAATGAAGATTTCCGCGCGGCGGAAATCTCAGTTTTACCTCCTCATCCGTCATGGATCACCGGAAAACCCACAAAAACGACGTTTTTGCTTGCAAAACTGCGAATTTCTTTCGCCTCGTCGTTTTTGATGACTCTACCCGAATAGCGGGGCGAGTCGCTTCCGCTACCGCACGCAACGCGTGCGATTTCACCTGCGAAGCACAATCTCACTGCCGCGCGGCGTTTAAATTATCTCCTCGTAAAGCTCCAGCAGGCGTTCCTCGATCTCGGCCACGCGCTCGGATATCTCCCCTGCGCGCTGATAATCCGATGCCGCCGAGCCGTAAAGCTCGCCGTTGAGCCGATCCAGCTCGCCCTCAAGCTCCGCCGCTTCCTTTTTCATTCGCTCAAGCCTTGCCGCGGCGCGGCGAGCATCCGCCGCCTCTTTTTTATTTTTAAGATAAAGCTCTTTGTTGGTCGGCGCGGCGTTGGCCGTGTCGCCGGTGCTTGCGGTGTCCGAGTCGGCAGCGGATAGCCTCTCCCGCTCGGCGCACCATTCCTCCCAAGCCTGCCCCGCGTGCCCGACCGGCATGCTGTGCAGTCTGCCCGCGCCGTCAAAGCCGAGTATCCGCGTGGCGGTGTTGGAGATGAACTTACGATCGTGCGAAACGCATATCAGCGTGCCGTCAAATTCGCCGAGCGCCGCCTCAAGCGCCTCGCGCGAGCCGATGTCAAGATGGTTGGTCGGCTCGTCAAGTATCAGGGTGTTCATTTTGGAGAGCATCAGCTTGACCAGTGTCAGCCTTGCACGCTCGCCGCCGGATAACACATCCACCGTTTTAAATACATCATCTCCGCGGAACAAAAACGTGCCGAGCGCACCACGCGCCTCATGCTCTTTCATGTCGGGATACTGCGTCCACAGCTCCTCAAGCACGGTGTTTTCGTCATTAAGCTTTTGGTTCTCCTGGTCGTAGTAGCCTATCTGCAGGTTGTGGCCAAGATCCAGCACGCCCGCCGTGGGGTGCAGTCGGCCAAGCATTATTTTTATCAGGGTGGACTTGCCGCAGCCGTTGGGGCCGACGATAAACACCCGCTCGCCGCGCTTTATAAGAAAGTCAAGACCGCAAAGCAGGGGCGCGCCGCCCGGGTAGCCGAAGCGCAGGCCGCGTGCCGTCATGACCTCGTTGCCGCTGGGCAGACCGCGGGAAAAGCGCATCCGCACCGTTCGCGCCTCGCTTTGCGGAGCATCCAGCCGCTCCATTTTGTCAAGCAGCTTTTGGCGGCTCTCGGCGGCGATTATATTGCGCTCACGGTTCCAACGCCGCTGTTGGGCAATGTACGCCTCCTGCCGCGCTATCTCCTTTTGCTGGTCGCGGTAGTGCTTTTCGTATATCTCGCGGTCCACTCGCCGCTGCTCGGCAGATGCCGTGTATCCGCCGCGGTAGAGCTTGGCCGTGCCGTGCTCTATCATCAGCGTTTTGGTGGTCACGCGGTCAAGAAAATAACGGTCGTGCGATACCACTATCAGGCACTTGCGGTAGGATGCAAGATAGCCCTCAAGCCAGCCGAGGGTCTCGGAGTCAAGGTGGTTGGTCGGCTCGTCAAGTATCAAAATATCAGGTTCGCGGCAAAGACGGCGCGCCAGTGCCAAGCGGGTGCGCTGGCCGCCGCTGAGGGAATCTATCGGCAGCTCGGCATCCTCACGCGAAAAGCCCATGTGGGTGAGGGTGGAGTCGCAGATCGAGCGAAAGGTCAGCCCGCCGCCCCTTACATATTCCTCGTGCAGGGCAGAATACTCACGCGCGCGCCGCTCGTATTCAGGCGTTTCGGATTCATGCGCATGCGCATTCATGTATTCGGTCAGCTCGTCAAGCCGCGCCTCCGCCGCTATCAGCTCGGGGTAGGCGGCAAACATCTGCTCGCGCACGCTGCCGCCGCATTCGGGGTCGATGTTAAACGCGCTGTCCTGCGCCAAAAGCCCAAGTGTGGTCTCGCGGCCTATAAAAACACTGCCGGCGGAGGGCTCGGTGCGCCCCATTATCACAGAGAGCAGGGTGGATTTGCCGCATCCGTTTGCGCCGACAATGCCAAGGCGGTCGTTTTCGTTGAGCGCAAAGGATACGTCCTTTAGTATATCGCGCGGGCCAAAGGAGATCCCAAGGCCGTTTATGCTTATTATCGTCATTTTGTTCCTTTTTGAATTGAAAATATATTTTTAAAGCTTTATCTTTATCTCGCAGGCAACGCCGAGTATCCGCGCCTCGCCTGTCTCAAAATCTATCATCGAGAGGGGGATGGGCTCGTAATCCGGGTTTTCCGGCAGCAGATAGACCATCCGCCCCTTGCGGTGAAAACGCTTGACGGTTGCCGATTCGCCGCCCACAAGACAGGCCACTATCTGCCCCTCCTCGGCGTACTGCTGTTTGTGAAACAGCACCAGCGAGCCGTCAACCATGCCAATGTCCTTCATGCTGTCCCCGCGCACGCGCAGGTAGAAAAATTCGTCGGCATCCGGAATGTCCGCCAGCTCGTAGCCCATCAGCGTTTCGTTGGTGATTATCGGACTTCCCGCGCGTATCTCGCCAATGACCGGTACCATCCGCTCGGCAAGCATGGCACTGCCGCCGCGGTCTGTGGTGGGCCGCTCGCCGCCCATCAGCTCCTCTACCGGAACGCCAAAATGCTCGGCAAGCAGACGCAGCTTGTCGGGCTTTGGGGAGCTGCGGCCGTGCTTCCAATCCGAAAATGAGGAGTTGGAAATGCCGGTCTCCTTGGCTACCCTGTATGCGGTTGTTTTGTTTGCGGCCAGCAGCCGCTCAAATGCCTGATAATCCATCTTTGGGGCTATCCTTTGCGGGATTCATAAAAATATTACGTTTTTGCGGAATAGTACTTGACAGTATTACGCAAATGTGATATAATGCTGTCAAAGCAAAAGCGAAAGCGTTGTCACGTCCCCTTTATTATATGATAAAACGCCGCTTTTGTCAAGTAAAAATGAAAAAAAGAGCGAATATTGTCGAAATGCCTGACCGCTCGACAATGCGCTCATAAAACGTAATATTTCGTGAATGCGAAACAAATAATTAAAAAGAAAGGGATGATAAAAGAAATGGATGAAAAAAATATCTCTGCCGCAGCGGAGCTTGAACGGTTGAGGGTCGGCGGGCGCGTGCGGGATGACGGGCTGGACGAAGCGCGGCGATATCTGGAAAGCTACAGGCACGGTGCGCGGATGCTGCGTGCCGACAAATATGCGCGGGAGTATTTTCCGGATCGTTGTGAGGAGCGCGACCCAGAGGAGGCGGCGGCAGACGAGCTGGATGCATCGCTCATTCGTGCGCGGCTCTGCGAGGTGCGCGGGTTCATATCCTCGCTTGAGTGCGGTGAGGACGGCCGGGCGCTGCTTTATTATCATTACATACGCGGCATACCGGTCGCCGAGTGCGCCGAGATGCTGCATATATCGCGGGCCGGAGCGTTCCGCCTCCGCCGCGCCGCCCTCGTTGAGGTGGCAAGGAGGCTGGAGGAGCAGCATTCGCTGCGCGCAATGATGTGCGCTTCGCGCAGTGATGTGCGCTACGCGCAATGATGTGCCGCGATGCACAATGATGTGCGCTTCGCGCAATGATGTGCGCTACGCGCAATGATGAGTAGGGGCGACCTGCGGTCGCCCGCAACGATGGATATCGCAATCGTTTACGGCTGTAGATAAAAGATACAACTCTATCAAGGCTCCCTCCGGGAGGGAGCTGTCGCGGCCTGACCGCGACTGAAGGAGAGCGCGGCACTAAGGAGTGCGCTGTTCTTTACCGAGAACAGATTATTTAGATTCGCAGGCTCCTTCCGCCCTCGCAATTTGCTCGGGCACCTCCCTCTCGGAGGGAGGCTTGGCGAAAGTCCATTCTTTTGCCTATAGACATTTAGAATATCCATATCCATCGTTTTCGGCGGGAGCAAGCTGTATAGTGTAGTAAGATAGTAAGGACATAGTATACAGTTTTATGGTATAATAAAGGCATCGACCCCCGCCCTACGGCAACGAGATATAATTTCGCCTACAGACGGATAGAAAGCAAAATTTGATAGGTGATAATGTTCCGCACCGACTTAATTGACAAAGGAAGACACGACTCTGATCTTCTCCACCATCGAGGTATAAATCTTGGGTTCGCATTCGCTCACCCGAGATTTAAAAAAACCCGCCGAGCCGTGTGGTCGCCATGTGGAAACCCTGCCGAGCAAGGTGGGATCCTATCGCGGGCTTTACTGCTCCCAGCGTCCCCAACATCCGCGAGACAAGTCGATCGGGGGTGTGTTGGGGGAGGTCTGCAAACCACCCTTGATTTCCTGTTTCGGACCCCTTAAAAGTAGTGTCGGTTCCGTTTTGACGACCATCACGCACTAAGCAGGATGGTTTTTAATATTTTATGTTTTATTTGGCGATGTTATTCGGCGTCGTAGTCGTACTCGGCATCAAATGCATCGTCAAAGGTCGCGGCCACGCGGTCAAACTCCGCGTCGTCCTCTATCTCAACAAGCTCCTCGCCGTCCTCGCCCTGAATGCTTTTGAGGATGATGTACTCGGTAAAACCGCCGTCATCATCGGCCGAGCCTGCGGGGATCAGTGCAAAATATTGCACGCCGTCAACCACACAGCCGCCGATCACCTCAAATTCTATCTCGTTGTTGTCCTCATCAAGGAGGGTCACGATCTCGGCCTCAAGCAGCTCGTTGTTTTCGTTTTTATCTTTGTTGTTTTCCATGATTTCCTCGATCCTTTCAATCTGATAATATTGTACCCGATAGCGGGCGTTTTGTCAATGGTAATATTCAACGAATTTTAAAAATTCAGACTATTCCAAAGCGATCCCCAGATCCAGCACGCTGGAGAGGATGTAGTTTGAAACAAACATGCCGTTGGAGGTAAAGCGGTAGCTTTCGCCGTCGCACACCACAAAGCCGTCCTTTATATACTCGTCAAGCAGAACGCCGTATTTTTCCTTAAAGGAAACGCCAAAGCGCGCGTCAAATTTGCGAATGTTCACACCCTCATCAAGGCGCATGCCGAGCATTACATACTCGTCCATGCTCTCGCGGGAGCGCAGCTTGTCGCAGGAGGCGATGATGTTGATATCCGAGCCGATTATCTCCATGCCGTCAATGTAGTCGCGCACGACGCGGGTGGAGGAGAATCTCTCACGCCCAAAATAGGAGTGCGCGGCGGCGCCAAGGCCCAGATATTCATCGCAGTGCCAGTATTTAAGATTGTGCCGTGATTCGTACCCCGGCTTTGCAAAGTTGGATATCTCGTATCTCTTGTAGCCGCGGGAGTCAAGGTAGTCCACCGCACGCATGTACATATCATACTCGGCATCCTCGCCGGGCAGGGCAAGGCTCTCGCGGCGGCGGGCAAAGGGGGTGCCGTCCTCGATCTTGAGGGCGTAGAGCGAGAGGTGCTCAGGCGCGCGGGATGCGGCAAAGGAGAGGGATTGCATAAAGGATTCCACCGTTTGAGCCGGAATGCCGTACATAAGATCAAGGCTTATGTTGTCAAAGCCGGCGCGGCGGGCATCGTTAAAGGCAGATTCCGCATCTGTCACGCTGTGCGTGCGGCCAAGCAGGGTAAGCTCACCCGGCACGGCGCTCTGCACGCCGATGCTCAGACGGTTCACACCCATGCGGCGAATGCGGCGCAGTGAGTCAAGCTCTACCGTGGCGGGGTTGGATTCAATGGTAAATTCCGCACCGCGAGCCACCTTAAAGTTGCGGTATATGCCGTCAATTATCCTTTGCAGGTGGGGCAGATCAAGATATGTGGGCGTGCCGCCGCCAATGTAGATGGTATCTATCTCATACGGGCGGCATTTATCGCGCCAGTCCTCCATTTGGAGCAAAAGTGCATCGGTGTAATGCTCCACCACCGCACTGTTGTTTGGCACAAAGGAGCAAAAATCGCAATATTCGCACTTACTGCGGCAAAACGGAATATGCAGATAAAGCCCCAGCGGCTTTTTTTCTTTTTTGCCGAATATGTCTGAAAGTGACATGGTCTTATTCCTCCAAGATCAGTTATTTTAGCCGATCGCAAAACGCGGTCGCGGTTTTGTCATGATACTTTGATACACCGCGTTATTTATTGTCATCCCCGAGCTTGAGCACTGCCATAAAGGCCTCGGGCGAGATCTGAACAGAGCCGAGACGGCGCATCTTCTTTTTGCCCTCTTTTTGCTTTTCAAGCAGTTTCTTTTTGCGGGTGATGTCGCCGCCGTAGCACTTGGCAAGCACGTCCTTGCGCATGGCCTTTACAGTCTCGCGGGCGATGATGCGAGAGCCTATGGCGGCCTGTATCGGTATCTCAAACAGCTGGCGCGGGATGTTGTCCTTAAGCCGCTCCGCTATCCTGCGCGCGCGGGCGTAGGCCTTTTCCTCGTGAACGATAAAGGAGAGCGCATCCACCCGCTCGCCGTTAAGCAAAAAGTCAAGCTTGCAGAGCTTTGAGTCGCGGTACTCCAAAAATTCATAGTCAAGAGAGGCATAACCGCGCGAGCGGCTCTTGAGCGCATCAAAAAAGTCGTATATTATCTCGTTCAGCGGCAGCTCGTAGTGCAGCTCGGTGCGGATGTCGTCAAGATATTTCATGTCGATAAACACACCGCGGCGGTCTTGGCACAGCTCCATCAGCCCGCCAACGTACTCAACGGGGGTGATGATGCTTGCCTTAACTATCGGCTCGCGTGCCGTGTCTATCTCGTCAGGCTGCGGGTAGCTGGATGGGTTGTCTATCCGTACCGTTTCGCCGTTTTTGAGCTTTACCTCGTAAATAACGCTCGGCGCGGTGGTGATAAGATCAAGATTAAACTCGCGCTCCAACCGCTCCTCGATTATCTCCATGTGGAGCAGACCGAGGAAGCCACAGCGAAAACCAAAGCCGAGGGCGATGGATGTCTCCGGCTCAAAGGAGAGCGCGGCATCGTTGAGGCGAAGCTTTTCAAGCGCATCGCGCAGGTCGGAGTATCTTGCGCCGTCCTCCGGGTAGATTCCGGCATATACCATCGGGCGCACCGTGTGAAAGCCGGGCAGCGGCTCGGCGGCGGGGCGGGAGGTGTGGGTTATCGTGTCACCCACCTGCGTGTCCGCCACGTTTTTGATGGAGGCCGTGATGTAGCCAACATCCCCTGCCGACAGCAGCTCGCGGCGCTGGAGGCCAAACGGCTCCATCGTTCCCACATCTACCACATCAAAGGATGTGCCGGTGTTCATCAGCGATATGCGGTCGCCGGGGCGAAGCGTGCCGTCCTTGACCCGCACATAAACCACCACGCCAAGGTAGCTGTCGTAGTAGGAGTCAAAAATCAGGCATTTAAGCGGCGCATCCGGGTCGCCCTCCGGGGCGGGGATCTCACGCACCACAGCCTCAAGCACATCGGGAATGTTTATTCCCATTTTAGCCGAAATGGCGGGACAGCCCTCTGCGGGGATGCCGATTATCTCCTCCACCTCGCGGCGGCAAGCGTCGGGATCGGCGGAGGGTAGGTCTATTTTGTTTATAACGGGAACTATCTCAAGTCCCGCATCAACTGCAAGGTACGCGTTGGCCAGGGTCTGTGCCTCAATGCCTTGTGTGGCATCCACCACCAGCAGTGCGCCCTCGCAGGCGTTAAGTGAACGCGAGACCTCGTAGTTAAAGTCAACATGGCCGGGAGTGTCTATAAGATTAAGCTCGTATTGCTCGCCGTCGGGGGCGATGTAGTCAAGACGAACGGCGCGTGCCTTTATCGTTATGCCGCGCTCGCGCTCAAGGTCCATGTTGTCAAGGACCTGCTCCTCCATGTCGCGCTTGGCAACAGTGCCGGTGGCCTCAAGTAAACGGTCGGCCAGCGTGCTCTTGCCGTGGTCTATGTGTGCGATTATCGAAAAATTTCTAATATGTGTGCGGTCGGATCTCTCCATTGGTCCTCCGTGCCTTCCTTTTGCATAAGCAGTATTCTCCTTATTATATTATATAACAAATCTCAACTAAAAACAATAGTTTTTTTAAATCTGCGCGAAGTTTTTGGAAAGCGAGATGCCGCGATCCGCACGCAGTGCGGAATTTCACTGCGCAAAGCGCCATGCTCCGCACGCGGTGCGGAATTTCACTGCGCGAAGCGCCATGCATCCTGTCACCTTTTGCCGCGGGGCGGCATATTATGCTATTGAGAGCGGCAAAATGTCGAGCTTAAAAAACACAAGGAGGGCCATCATGAACTGCCTTTGCAATTTTTTTGAGAACAACGAGTGCCTCATTTGGATAATCGTTGCGCTTATCGTCATCTCCGCGCTGTCCGGCAACTGCTGCGGCAACCAGGGCAGCTGCGGCGGCTGTGGCTGCGGCTGCAACTGACTGTCAAACGTAAAAAGCCAAGGCCGTTAAAATAAAGGAATAAAAAAGGGCTGATGCTTACGCATCAGCCCAAAATCATGGGATCAGTTACCCATTAAATTATTTTCTCTTTTTGAGAACGATAGCAGAGCCGAGGATAGCGGTCATAGCGACAGCAGCTGCTGCAACAGAGGATCCGCAGCCGGAAGAAGCGGCGGGAGCGGCAGTGGTCTCGGGAGCCTTTGTCTCGGCATCGGGAGCCTTAGTGGTCTCGGGAGCCTTGGTCTCTTCGGGAGCCTTAGTGGTCTCGGGGGCCTTTGTGGTCTCGGGAGCCTTTGTGGTCTCTGCCTTGTCAGCAAATACAGCCTCAACGGTGGCCTTGCCCGCGGTAGCGGTAAAGGTGGAGCCTGCGGCGTACTCGGTGCCGTTTATCTTAAGACCTGCAAATACCTTACCCTCGTCGGCGGCCCATACGCTGTAGAGCATAGACTCAACAGTGTCAGCCTCGGGGATAACGGCGGTCTCGCCGGCCTTCCAGTTGTAGTTCTCGAGGGTCAGCTTCTGGAGATCGGTAAGAGTACCGGGAGTGGGCTCGCAGTACATCTCAAGGAAAGCGCCGCGACGCATATCTGCGAGGTGCTCTTTGCCGGAGAGGTTGGTAAGATCGGCTGCGCCCTTACCGGTGGAGTCAACTACGAAGTTGTAGGTGTAGTTAGCCATGGTGGACATGCCCCATGTGTTGAAGTCAACGTTGATCCAGGATACGAGATCCGCGCAATCGCGATAGGTCACCTCGTAGGTGCTGCCGTCAACATTGCAAGCAGCGGCCATAACGTCGCTGTACTTGGCGATACCGTAGGAACCGCAAGCGGAGTTCTTAAGGTTGAAGTTCTTGCTGTGGCCGCCGTAGCTGGTGTTGGAGTTACCGTCAAAAGCGATTACCTTAACATCAGCGGGGACCTTCCAGAATGTGCGGAAGTCTTCGATGGAGAGGCCTTTGCCTTCATTCCACATTTTGTAGTAAGCCTCGTAGTACATGCACCAGATAACAACAACTTCACCGGGCTCGATCATGCAGGTCTCGGGGTTGGTGGGCATGTTGTCAAGAGCGGGGTTCTTGCCGTCATCATCGTTTGTCCACTGGAGAGTAGAGCCGTCAAGGTAGTTGCCGGGCTTGTTTTCCCAAGTGTTGTTGGTGAGGAAGGGGGTGCACTCAACGATCATGTTTTCGTAGTTCTCGTTGCTGGCGCCGTTTCCGTTGTAGGTGATGCAGTAGTCGTAGAGGTTGAGAGTGAACTCAGAGTTGTTGTAGATCTCAAACATCTCAAAGGGGTCTTTACCGTCATTGTATCCGCCGGTGCCGTCACCCTGTGTATCGGGGCAGAACTCGGTGATAATGAGGTCGGGCTGACGAGTGGTGTACTCGGGAGCGGGCTCGGCTGTTACAACAGCGGCGCTGATGGCTGTGGCCATCATGGACATAAGCATAAGTACTGCAACTATGGTTGCGGTGAGCTTTTTCATTTTAAGTTACCTCCGGTAATATATTTTGCTCAAGCATATTATACTGCATCCAATAAAAAAAGTCAAGCATGAACAGCGAAATTTACAAATTAAACTTTATTTTTTACGGCGGCGGCGGGCAGATTGTCTATAATGACAAACAAAATGCCGTGTTTTGCGGCGGGGTGGTAAATATCATTTACTGTTTGCGGGAGAGACTCAAAAACTCGAAAAGTTTTTTATATAAAACTGTTGACAAGTTATATAAACCGTGCTATAATGTATATGCAGAAAAAGAACGGAGTCGATAAAATGGCAAAAAGAGTTTATTCACTGGTGCTCTCGGATGAGGTCGTGGCGGAGGCAGACAGGCTTGCGCGGCGGCTGGGGACCAATCGCTCGGGGCTGATAGATCACATACTTGCCGAATATTTATCCTGCAACACGGCAGAGAATATGATACGCGAGATATTTTCGGCGGTGGAGGAATGCCTCGGCGCGCGGGAGGTGTTTCGCGTGACGGGCGGCGGCTCGCGGCTCTGCCTGCGCTCGGCGCTTGATTACAAATACAATCCCACCGTCAGGTACACGGTGGAGCTTACCGCCGCGGGCGGAGTGTTTCGCGCGGGACTGCGCACGCAAAACGCGCTGCTTATCCTTTATATGACGGCCTTTTGCCGCCTTTGGGCCTCGCTTGACGGCGGGGAGGGGCAATGCGGCGAGGATGGCAGCTTTGCGCGGCGGTTTGGGCGCATCGGCGGCGGACCTGATGAGGAGGCCGAGATGATAGCCGGGTATGTCGGGCGCTTTGATGAGGCGCTCAAGGCGTATTTTTCAAACCTCGGCGACCCCGCCGCGGCGGAGACGACTGTGAGGGAGATATATAGGAAGTGAAATCCCGCGCGGCGCGGAGTAAAATCTGCTTCGCAGGTGAGATCGCACGCGGGCGAACGCCGGGCGTGCGGTTGCGGAAGAAATCCGCCGAGCGAATGTCGGATTAAAAGTGTAGGGCACGTCCCACGCATCGCACCGCCGATGAGCCTTATCGCCGCACCGTCTGCAGGTAAGACAAACATATTTTGCCGTAGGGGCGACCTGTGGTCGCCCGCTTCAAAAAATATCGCATTTGTTTATGGCTGTAGGCAAAAGAACGGACTCTTGTCAAGCCTTCTCCAGTGGGAGAAGGTGTCAGCCGCAGGCTGACGGATGAGGTGGGC
>CAYLLA010000014.1:0-34669 GCA_964384555.1 uncultured Ruminococcus sp.
GCCTCCCTTGTGTAAAGGGAGGTGGCCGAGCTGTAGCGAGGTCGGAGGGATTGTTCGATGCCAATGGGTGCTTTTGCCCCCTCTCCCCGAGGCCGGGCCTCGGGGAGAGGGGGCGTTAATGATCAGCCGTATACATCCTCGGTCTTGCCGAGCGTTGCGGGGAGGGAGGCACGTATCGCCGCCATGCCGTCGGAAAAACGGTCAAACAGCGTGTCGGATAGCTCCGGGTACTCGTCCGCCGCCAGCATTGCGGCAAGATAATATGCCGCGGGATGCGCAAAGCGAGCGGAGAGGGGAAAATCATCATCCGCATCAACGGATATCGCCTCGGCGGCCGCACGCGCGGGCAGACCCATAGAGCGGCGGTATTCGTCGTCGGTATCCGCCATCTCGGAGATGGCGGCGGCCAGAATATACCCCGCGCGCTCCTCATCCTCTGCTTCGGCGGAGGAGAGGATGCAGGAATGCGGTCCGCCCTGCGGGTCGCGAAGCAATTTTCGCGCGCAGGTCATGATCTTGCGGCAGGTCATGATCATGCACCCGCGGATACGCTGATATCAAGCAGTACCATCTCGGAGGGGTATACCACCTTTGCGCCGTAAAGGTGAAGTCCCTTAACGGCATCCGCAAAACGCTTTTCGGGACGGTAAGCATCCACCTCGCTCAGCTGCTCGGCAAAGGCCACGGCACGCTTGGAGCGAGCCAGACATTTGCAGTAAAACTTATTATCCGAGCTGTTTTTGACCACCGCGATGTTGTTGGAGACATACACGCGACAGCCGGCAACATTGCCGATGCATCCGCTCTCAAGTATCTCATCCCCGGAGTATGCAAGCTTGCCCTTAAAGATAAGGGAGGCAACGGCGGGGGATACCTCGATAACTATGTCGCCGGGGTCGGTCACATTGTTCTCGAGGAGCTTTGTGCGGGCATCGATGATGCTGTCAAGAATGTTCTGCGGTGTTGCGGCATCGTTTTTAACGGTAGCGCCCGCATCGGCGTAGAGCGAGTAGACATGCTTATCTGCGGCGGAGGCAAGAGCCGCGGCCGCGGTGCGCATTGCCTCGTTCATAAGGCGGGGAGTGGACTGTGCCAGATCTATATCATCGATCTGGAAGTTAAAGGCCTTGGCCTGATCGATGATAAGTGTCTTTTCGGCATCCGAGAGGGTCTCGGCGGCGGAGGTGAAATCTGTGTTTTTGGTGTAGTTAAAGAGGCTCACGGGGCCAACGCCGCATATCTTTACGCGGTCGCCGCGGTTTTTGATCTCGCCCTCGTACTCGCGATTGCAGTGCGATACGCCGATGTATTTGCCGTCAAGTGCGGAAAGGAGACTCTCGCTCCAAACTGTAGAGATAAAATTACTGATTGCCATGTTGTTTTTTCCTTTCTGAATCTGAAATAGAATTGAATTTTGGATTTGAATTTGAATTTGAATTTAAAAAAGCGGGCAGAACGGACAGGCGTGCGGTCAGGACCAGTGGCGCATCGACTCGCGTATGCGCTCAAGATTTGCCCGAACCTCGCCGCGGCTCATGGCGCGTACCTCTCCGGGGGAGTAGAGACCTGCCGGTGCACCGTCAAGCGCACCCGGCGTGGGTCTGGCGGGCGGCTCGTTAAGCGCACGCCGCGCCGCCATAAGCTCATCCCGCATCAGAGTCAGCTCAGCGCGGAGAGTGCCAAGCTCCCGCACAAGCTCTGTCGCTTCGGCGGCTTGGTCACCATCATTTTCGGGTTCGGTCGCGGTGTCGGCCTCGGCGGTCGGCGTGACCTCGGCGGTATCCGCCGCAGTTGCGGCCGCGTTCGCGGTTGCGGTCTTGTTTTCTTCGGCTGTCATGGGTTTTATCCTTTCTTTTCTGTGTTTTCGTGGGGAGACTCGGCAAGGCTCGGTGTGACCGCCGCGGCCTCGGCGGGCGCTCCGCTGTCGCCGCGGCGCGCCGCAATAAGCTTTTCTTTGTCCGGCAGAATGCCGTCAGGCAGGCGTTCAAGATACTCGCAAAAGCTGATATGCCCCGCGGCAAGCAAAGAATCAAGCACCGTTTGGGTAGCGGAGAGCGAATATCTGGCGGTCTCGGATATCTCAACGTGTGCCGAAAGCACTGCGCGGCGGATGAGCGATGTGTCTATCTGCTCGCATCCCGCCTCGGTGCGCAGTGTGAGCGTGTCCCCCGCATATCCCAAGGTGAGATCCGCCCAAATGTCGGCGGTCTCCTCTATGCAACGATAAAGGGAGGCGCGCACCTGCTCAAGTGCGGCGGAGGCACCCTCGCGCAGGGCAAGGATCGCGCTGGCGTTGTTGGGCGCGATGTTGCCAAGCGCGGTCTCGGTAGCGCCGGCAAGCTCCTTAGTGGTGGATATGGCACTTGATATGAGGTCAAGATACCCGCTCTCAAGCTTGCCGCAGCCAACCACCGCCACGGCATCCGCAATATTTCCGCCGCCAACGGCTCCTATCGCCTCGCCGACCTCGTTTGTCCACTCGGGAATGCGCGTGCGGTCGTATATGACCTTTGAGAAGGCCGAGTCGGTCATGTGCTTCATCACCATCGCATACGCGCGGTTGATATAGCGTTGGTTGGGTATCATTGAGGTGATGGGGGATGTGCCGTGGAAGCTGTTCTTTTGCGGGTACCAGCTGAAATAGGCTACTGGGTAGAGCTTGCAGGGCAGCTCGGCGCGGCAGATGACACAGCTCTTTGTGGACTTTTCAAAGTGGACCCTGCCGTCCACACGATAGAACTTTAAAAGATAGGTCGCCTTTTCGCTCCCCTCGTCCTCAAGCTCTGGCGCATCGCCCTCGCCGTCCGCCACGATCTTTGCCGCCTCACTCTCCGAAAGACCGCGGCGGCGAGCCTCGGCACGGAGAGAGCTGACGGTAGAGCGCCCGGCAAGGATCAGGTATTCCTGCCCTTGAATATCACGGCTGTTGACGTCGGAGACAAAGATATTTGTGTTGTCCACGGTAGAGGAGGCTATCCCGCCGCGGCCGCCGTCGGCATCCGGATCCCAATACGAGTAGATGATGCCGTCACCGCTCACGGCGGCATCGGATATCAGCCTGTATATCAACTCGCCCATATGCTCGCGCCGCCAGCGATAGGCCGTGCCGCGGTTGAGTGCATCTATCGCCGCCGCCATGGCCGCCGCCCCGCGGGTGTCAACGCCCGCGGCGGGATCGTCATTTGAGTAGGTGATCTTAAGATCGTTTTCGGCTACATTGCTGATAAGATAATCCGCAATTCGCCTTATTATGTTAAATACCGGGCGCGGAAGCTCCCGCCCCTCGCCGGCACGCCACTGCTCGCCGCGGTAAAAACGGTCGTTCTGCCGTACCGTTTCATAAAGACCTATGCGCCGCAAAAGCTCGCGCCCGGCCTCATATTGCCGCCACGCGGAGGTGGTAACAGTGTTTTTCATGGTGATGTTCCTTTCTAAATTAAATATATATAGGCATATATGGCGCATGACGGAGGATAAAGCCGAGCTGCAGCGCCATCACCTGCGCACCGAGATAGTCATGCCGATCATCCGCGGGCGGGAGATGTCACTGATGCAGATCCTGTATCGCATGGCATCAAACAGCCCAATGTTTGGGCACAAGGCGGGCGGCGGCAGGGGGCGCGCGGGGGAGAGATCATGGCAGATGTCGGCCCTGACCCTTGCGCTGTCTGTATATCCGCTGTCTGATTCAAGGATGATATCCACTGCGCCGTCGCGTATCTCCGGCATGCAATAGTTAAGTCGCTTTGCCGTGCGCGGCTTGCCAAGGTCAAAAAACGGAGATGTAAGAAGCCCCGCAATGGGGGAGAGGGTGGTAGAGGCGGCCGAAGCGCTCGTGCCGCCGGATGAAGCGGCGGATGCGCCGTCCGCGGCGGTGAGGGTCTGGTCGTAGCTCAGCTCCGAGTCGAATGTGTAAAGATCCCGCCCGCGCAAAAAGCCAACGGTGTCCCCGAGCGGGAAGAGCCTGTCCGCATACACTCCGGTAAAGGTGGATACGCATTTGTGAGTCAGGTTAAATACCAGCACTCTCCCCGCGGGGTCTGTGGGGGCGCTTAGCCACAGCTCGCCAAAGCGGCGGCAGGGCGCGGCGGATCTGACCTCGCTTGCCAGTGTGCGGGATGCAAGGTCGCAAAGCTCTGTTGCGCGACCGTTTGGGGCTACAAAAAGTATCCGCCCGCCAAACTCGGCAAGGGCGCCTGCGGCGGTGGATGCCGCGTGCGAGGAGACTGAAAGCCCTACGCCGCCGTCAGTCGGGGTAAGCGCGGGTGCGCCGTCCCGCCCGGGCTTCATGGCGTAGATGTTCCCCTCGCTCATCAGCAGGGCATCGTCCCCTATCGGCAGGATCGCACGCACGGCCGCGCCGCCGTCCCCAACGGTTATCCTGCCGTCTACCGGAAAGTACAGCTCACCGGATGCGGAATCTGCACGCCGCGCCTCGTCAATATCCGATGCGGGCACGGGGCGGGAGATAAAAAATCGCTCTCCGTGCGTTCCGTCGTAACAGCATATCCTTGCCGCTCCGCCATCCCCCACCGCACTTGCCGCGGTGCAGGCTGTAAGGCTTGAGCGGTCAATAACATCCGCCGCCACGGTGGCGCATATCACTACCGAGTCCTCCGCCGCCACGCCTGTCGTCATTATGCTGAGTCCGGAGGATTCAAGGTACCAACGCGGCGTGGCATCCCCGGTTATCTTCACGCCGTTGACCTCAAAATAATCAACGGACGATAGCTTAAAGCCCGGCTCAAAGCTGTGTGTCAGCTCGTTTATTTTGTAGTGGATGCGTATCTTGCGGGTCAGCAGGTTAAGCTCCTCGTTTACATTGCCGCGGCTGTGCGGGTGCCAGTTGCGACCGTAAAGGGGAATATACCCGGCGGCGGCGGTCAGCGTGCCGCCGTCCAGCTGCCAAAGCTCGCCGCCATCCAAAAGATGCAGCTTGCCGCCGTAGCGAAACAGCGCGCATTTGCCGCCCGACTTGGGAATATCCGCAAGCTTTTCAACACTGCCGTCGGCGGTATCGGCAATATAAAGCGAGGAGCCGGCCACTATGTATACACAGCCGCTCGTCTCGCCGCTCCCCTCCAGCACGGCGCGAACGTCGGCGGGCAGGGTACAGCGGTAGGCAAAACCATCGCGCAGGATGGCCGAGCCGTCATCCAACAGGCGGATGTTTTCAAGCTCAAAGCTGCCCTCCGCCGTTGGCGCAAATCCGCGGTCACACCTGCGTGCCGTCTCGGCGCAGGTCGCGGTATCAAATCTTCTCATGATGATCTCTCCTGTTCTTTCTTCGGTGAGTTTGTTCTGATGTTATCGTTTTTGTGTTCGCTCAGATCTCGGCGGCGGGCTTATTCATCCCACATCAGCGGATCTGTGGTGGAGCGGGTGCCCCTCTTGTTGAACCTAAAGTTCGCAAGCGGTGGCTCGGCACGCTCGGCGGGCGGTGGCTGACGGCTCATCACGGCGTAGCGCAAGGCCTCCGGCGCGTGTGTGATCTCATGTGGCTCGCTCGCGGCATCCTCCACCCGCGTTTTGTCAAAAAGCAGGGCAGGGAGCGACCGCACAAGCTCGCGGCAGTCATCGGATATCAACAGCCGCCCCTCCGTCAGTGCCTCGCGTAAAACGCGCCAGCCGGGAATGCGCCTGTTGTCCGCCGCCCGCATCGGCGGCATGCCGCCGATGCTCTGCATTATCTCAAAGCCGGAAAGCCCGCTGTCCTGCCTGCGGTTCCAAAGGTCGGGGGAGGCCGTCAGGTAGCCTACCGGCACGCCACCGTTGCTTTTGAGTCGCGGGTCATCGGCGCTTGAATACTCCTCGGCTACCGCGGCTATCCGTCGCGCGGCCTCGGAGAGGGTCAGCCCCGCCTCGCAGTGCTCGCGCTCGATCAGCATCCGCCCGTCCTCGGCAATGCCCACTATCAGCAACGCCAGCATGTCCAGCCCGTAGTCGGCGGCGGCAAATCTAAATACCGCCCGCGGCATATCCGCCCGCGAGACAACATGCCTTGCGGGGTCAAATTCGGGAAAGAACTGTCCCTCAAATACATCCCAGCGACCGTACAGCCATGCATCGCGCAATCGCGGGGGAAGCCCCTCAAGCTGCCGCAGGTAATCGGGAGCCGAACGAAGCAGGATGTCGTTGTCGTAAACGGTAGCCGGAATAAAGGTGTAGTCCTCCGGGTGCTCTCCCACGCGATACTGGCGATCTATAAACAGTCGCTTTACCCAGGCGTGACCAATGCCGCCGGGGTTGCAGGTCAGGTAGATACGGCGGGGATAGTCCCCTGTGCCTCGCAGACAGGCCCTAAAAACAGAAAACTGATATTCGCTCAGTTGCGTTGCCTCGTCGATGGCAATAATGTCGTATTCCTGACCTTGGTATTGAAGTACATCCCGCTCGCTTGAGCAGTAGCCGAGGTAGATGGCAGAGCCGCCGGGAAAGCTCAGCCGCCGCTCCGCATCGTTGTAGCGCACAAGCCCCGCGTACTCGGCAAGCATCGGGCGCAGATGGTTTGCCCGCAACTCGCCGAGGGAACGGCGGATAAGCAGACAGCGCACCCCGGGGTAGCGCAGGCAAATGGCGCATAGCTTGCGGCGAAGCGCCCATGATTTTCCCCCGCCGCGTGCCCCGCCGTAGGCAATGTACTTGCCGCGCGCCGCAAAAAATTCGGCTTGCCGCGCGGTGGGGCGACCGCCTATGCGCAGGATGCCGTCATTCGCCGTCCCGCATAACATCATGCTCAAACATCACCGCGGTCGGGGCGTCCGCCTCCTCGCGCCCGCGATCGTTGTAGTCAAGCCGCCCGCGCAGATAAAGGGAAAGTATCGAGGCGGGCACATCGGCGTTCAGCGCCACATCCTCAAACGCGGCAAGCAAAATGCCGTGAATGTCCGGGTGTGACCGCCGCAGGCCGTCAAACTCGCTCACCCCAACGCCCAGCGAGCGGCAAAAGCCCGCAATGTTCGGCAGGGTGTCCCGCCCGCTCGCCTCAATGTAGTCGGCGGCAAGTCGCAGGGCGGTGCCGTCCGCGGCGGCGCGGATAAGACTGCCCGGGCGCGGCCGGCAGAGCCTGCGTGTTTTCTTTTCGTTGTTTTTTATTCCATCTTGGCCTCCTTTCGTCACCGGGGAGGTGCGGCTCCGCCCTCGGTGCAGGGATATTCTAACCCGCGGCGCGGGCAGGGATAGTCGCGCCGAGTCTCAAAGAGTCTCAAAAAACAAAAATAAAAATCGCCGCGGTACTTGACAGCACCCGCGGTGTGTGATAAAATTATTATAGGTAAATATCTTTTTTGGAGGATAAAATAATGATCACAAAAAACATTCGTCTTGTCACAATATCCGACATACGCGATTTTGTAAATCTTGCAGCAAGGTATGATTTTGATATCGACCTCCGCTCCGGCAGATATGTGGTCGATGCAAAGTCGATCATGGGTATCTTCAGCCTTGACCTTATGAACCCCATCGAGCTCACCGCAAACGTGACCGATGAGGCCGAGCGCGCGGCGTTCGAAGCCGATATCAAACGCTTCGAGGCCTGATGCCGAAAAAAGACTGCCGCCCCGCGGCAGTCTTTTTTGGTAGGATGCACCGCACAAACATCGCCCATCGCCCGCAATGATAGTTGATGGTATCTCCACATCTATAATATATAGCTCAAACTCTTGCCAAGCCTTCCCCAGTGGGGGAAGGTGTCAGCCGCAGGCTGACGGATGAGGTGGGCTACGCACTATGAACGCACTGCCCGCATTGGGAGCATCCACCGCCCCGCCCGCCGATCCCTCGCTACCCCAAAACAAAAAATTCGATAAATTTTTCAAGAAATAATTGCGCAAAGGTGTTGACAAATCGCCAGCTTGGTGATAGAATATATGAGAAGATAGATAAAAGGCACACTGTATCTGTCTCTAACCACGACAATTGATGATTTATGCTAACGGAAAAACAACAAAGGCCCAAAGGGCAAAACCGTTGGCACTCTGCAAAGCACTGCAGGGCATGCGGGTGACCTCGTCGGCTAAAGCTCCTACGGGAGATTTGAGGTAACGCGCAAGCTCCAAAACGCAGACCGGCTCGTCGGCTAAGCACCACGTGTGTTTGAGCATGGCCTGTAGCAAACGCCGCGCGGAGGGTTATCATTGTACATAAGAATTTCAGGAGGAAAGACAAGAAATGAAGAAAATTTCTACTCTCTCTCATGCTAAGGCCGTGCATGCGGTCAAAAGCATAGGGAAGGTATTGCTCCCTGTAGCTCTGCTGCTCGCGGCAATACTCTGTATCGGTGTCTGCGCAAGCGCAGTTGCGGCACCGTCGGCTACTTATACACCGTCGAATGACTTCCCCGGTTATCACTACGTGAATAATGATCCGACACAGCGCGAAGCTTGCTCGATCGTAGGCCCTAAGTGCTCCACTGCCGGTGTCTGCCAGTTCTGCGGACAGGTAGGTACAAAGGCAGCAACCGGTGAACACACATGGGCTAACGTTGTTGATGCTAAATACCTCAAAAAGTTTGATAAGTGCGATGCAAATAGCACCTACTACAAGAGCTGCTCTGCTTGCGGCGCTGTAAGCTCCGCTGAATTTAAGGGTGTCGATGGCGGTGCCAAGCATAAATATAACAGCAAAGGCACACTCATTGACATGCCTACAGGCGGATGCAACAAGCTCAAGCAGTTCAAAGCAAAATGCGCCTGCGGTGCTGTGAGCGATAGCGCAGTTATAGTTGATACCGTTACATACGGTCATCCCACTGCTAAAGTTCAGCACTTCAACGGTACACTCACCGCTCAGATGACCACTGCCGGCCTCTCTGTTGCAGACCTCGCCGTTAACGGCTCTCTCTGTGGTCTCGCTTCCGAGTACTATGATTTCTGCACCGAGTGCGGTGATGTTCTTACTTCCAAGACCACCTACAATGCAGAATCCCCCGAGGCTCTTGCAGCTCTCATCGCTGCTATCCACAACACGAACGATAACTACATCGTTCGTTCCTACAATGATGATGCTCACTGGACAGTTTGCACCGCTTGCAACACCATCGTTGCCTCCGCTAAGCACAGCTTCAGCGTAGCCGATAAGGATGTTACCTGCGCAAATCCCCAGGTCTGCGATGAGTGCGGCTTCGAAGGTAAGACCGTTGCTCACAAGTATCAGTATCATGCACCCGTTGACGCAACCTGCGATACCAACGGTAACAAGGCATACTACACCTGCTCCGAGTGCGATGGCCTCTTCGATTCCGAGAGAAAAGCCACCACACAGGATAAGATAACTGTTGCGGCTACCGGCCACAAGCAGGCTGATAAGAATGCTCCTCTCTGCAACCCCGGCCTCTGCTCGGTTTGCGGCAAGCAGATCGAGGCTTCCGAGAATCACGTTTTTGATTCCAATAAGGATTCCAACTATCCTCTCGGCAAAGACGGCAAGCCCGTCAAGGATGCCGGCAAATACTCCTGCACAGCTGTTTGCAAAAACTGCGGTGCTGTACGTGATAAGCATTTCTATGTTGCAAAGAAGACCGAAGATAAGAGCGCATGCGAGAAGGGTTATGCAACCTGGAACGAGTGCTCCTTCTGCCACGATATTCGTAACTACGTTGAGAACGAGGTGACCTCTCACGTTTACCCCGCTCTCGGCACATATCCTTGCGAGCAGCAGGTAGAATGCTCTGCTTGCAAGCAGCTCTTCCAAACACATCACAAGCTTGCTGATAACTTTGAGTATGACTGCACACAGCCTCTCAACGTTGTTTGCGTAAACTGCAAGAACGTATTCACCGAAGCTAAAAACACCTACTCCACCGGTCACGACAATAAGTGGGTCGCCGCTGTTGCTGCTACCTGCACCACCGATGGAACCACCGCTGGTTACAAGTGCCAGCACACCATCACCATCTATGCCGGCACCGAATGGGAACTGACCCTCGAGTGCAAGGCCGGTGGCGATGTTAAGACTGTTAAAAAGACCGGTCACGACTGGGGCGAGTACGTAGTAACCCGTGAGGCTACTTGCGTTATCTCCGGTCAGAAGAACCGTCAGTGCAAGACCTGCAAGGCTTGGGATAAGGTTGTTGACACCGGTGTCGATGCTACCGCTCACAAGTGGAGCTCCGACTATCGTGAAACTCCCGATGGTAAGTCTCACTACCACTATTGCATCAATATCAACCTTGATGGCAAGCAGTGCGGCGAGGCAGGTACTGCTGAAGCGCATGCTTACTATGTAACCGTTGATGGCAAGAAAGTTGCTGTTACCAAGGCTGATTGCCGTGGTGAGGCTGTCTGCGTCTGCGGCGACAAGCTTGCAGTTGGCACTTGCTCCAAAGAGCAAAAGTTCGATTCCGCTAACCACTGGAAAGTCTGCAAGGTCTGCGGTAAGATCACAGATAAGGCTGCTCACACTGTAGTAACAGTTGCGGCCCAGGAAGCTACCTGCGGCGCTGCCGGTTACGATAGCCACCTTGCTTGCGCCTGTGGCTATGCTCCTCAGGAATACACCAAGTATCCTGCAACCGGTGCTCACACTTGGAGTGCATGGGGCTATGCTGATAAATCCGGCAAGACCAGCAACGGTAACGGTGGTACTGCTAACTCCTACCACTGGAGAAAGTGCTCTGGTTGCAACAAGGTAGAGTCTCACAAGTCTGCATCCGATAACGCTGCTAACTGCGTATATCCCAACAGATGCACCGAGTGCAAGCTCCCCGTTCTTGATAAGAATTTCAAGCTTGAAAAGGCTGCTCTTGGCCACGACCTCAAGGACGTTAAGACTGTTGTTACCGAGTCCACCCACAGTGTAACCTGCAAGCGCTGCAACGAGACCATTGTTGAGGCTCACAAGCTTCCCGATGGCGCTGCTGCTTGCGTTGATAACAAGTGCGCTGTTTGCGACTATGTAATTAAGGCTACCGGCAAGCACACTGCTCCCGCCGATGGCAAGGTTGTTACCGCTTCCGGTCACGGCTTTGAGTGCGTTGACTGCGGCAAGACCATTACCGAGGCTCACATCTACAACATCCAGGTTGTAGACTGCACAGCCGACATTAAGTGCACAGTTTGCGAATTCGTCGTTGCTGCGGGCTACAAGTCCCACGATGTCGACTTCTCCGACATGGTTGCTGCTGTTGCTCCCACCTGCACCACAGCTGGTCATTCCACCGGCTTTAAGTGCACTCGTTGCGAGTACGTTTACGGCGGTGCTATCCTCCCCGCAACCGGTCATAGCTTCCAGCTCGTAGCTGCTAAGCCCGCAACCGAGACCGAGGATGGTTACACCCAGCACTTCGCTTGCTCCGAATGCGGCGCAACCGAAGGCAAGGAAGTTCTTCCTAAGACCGGCGTTGCCGCTCTTAAGGGCGACTTCAACGCTGATGGCAAAGTTTCTTCCGACGATGCTATCGCTCTCCTTAAGCTCATCCTCCTTGGCGGCGAAGGCAACCAGCCTCTCGACTACAATGGTGATGGCAAGGCTGATTCTGCCGATGCAATAGCCCTTCTTAAGGCTGCTCTTCTCGGCTGATAGCTAAAGCTTAACAAAGAGATCCTCTCACGCAAGGTGAGATAAAATACCGGCCGTCATGCAGTGGCGGTCGGTAGGATAAATAACTGCATTCCTGAAATCCCGTAGGCGGCGCTAACGCTCCGTCTGCGGGATTGGTTTTTTATTATTAACTCACTTGTGATTCCCGCCATGCGGAAATCTTACTTTTTTTCTTTCTCTTTTTTTAAACTATCCCCGCCGCTTGACAATCTGCCCAATGCACGTTATAATAAATATCGGGTCGCGTTTTATGCGACCCAAAAAGGAGCTATAAAATGCAGATACTTGACAAAACTCTCCCCGCGGGGCTTGAGGTGTTTGAAAACACCGCGCCTGGGTATGAGCGCACCATGCATTACGGTGCGTGGCGCGTGGCTATACTAAACTGGGCCGAAAAATTTGACGAGGCATCAAACTTCCCGCCGGAGCGACATTTGCTGACCGATGAGGTTTTTGTTCTGCTTTGCGGTTCGGCCGCACTTGAGATCGGCGAGCACGGCGAGCGCGTAACCCTTGAGCCGGGTAGGCTTTATAATGTCCGCGCCGGAGTTTGGCACCGCGTGCGTTGCAGTCGTGATGCAAAATTGCTGATCGTTGAGGAGCACTCCACCGGCCCCGAAAATTCCGAATACCTAAACTAAAAAGGTCCCCGTTCGGGGACCTTTTTTATTAAAGCTTAACGATATTTTTAACTGTTGCGCGCTCGCTGACCGTCAGCGTGCCGCTGTATTCTACCGTGTCTATCACACAGCGGTCGCCTATCACGCAGTCAATGGCGCGCACTGTTTCGGCGCGAATGTTTTCTATCTCAACTTTGTCAGCCTCAATAGACGTCACATGCCCGCAACTGCCGCTGAGTCGCCTAAACCAACCGCCGCCGCCAAGCGAGCTTTTTATTTCTATTCGGCCGCCGCCGATAGATCCAACATCAAGTCCGTTGCCCTCGCCAAAGGAAATATCAACATGCTCGGCGTTAAGCAGACCGCTGATCGATGTCCCGCCGGTCATGCGTGCATACTCCGCCGAAACATCGCCCGAGACTTTAAGCGCACCGGAGGAGCGTATGGTCTTGGCATCAAGATTTTTGCCTATCTTCAGCGCGCCTGAGCTGCGCAGCTCGTCTGTGCGCACGTTGCCGTTTATTGCGGCCGCGCCGGATGAGTGCATCACCCCCGTGCATTCAACACCGCCGTTGACACGTACCGAGCCGGATGAACCAAAGCTGTCGCACTTTATACTGCCTTCCACCCGAGCCGCGCCGGATGCCGAAAAGCTCTGACAGCTGATATCTCCGTTAACGCGCCCCGAGCCGCTTATTCTTACGTCTTTAAATTCACCGCCGCCAAAGCTGCCGGCTCCGCTTATCTTAAGATCATTCATTTTTCTGCCCCCTTGTGCATATCTTTAATTATTTCTGTGATGTCTGTCGCCTCGCCCTGCGGGTCTATCAAAAATACACCCTCAAGGTCCTCAAGCGCAATAGTGCGCTCGCCATACCGCCAAAGGATCTTTATTTGACCGCCGGATGGCTCCACCGCGGCCTTTTTTGAGCCAAGCTGTGCCGCTATCTCCTCAAGCGACATGCTGTCCTTTAGCCGCATTATCGTGTCAATGCGCTCGGTTATCGCCGCGCGGTCAAAATAGGTCTCCTGCCCGGTCGAGACCGCGCGTTTTATAAACCAGTCCTCCGGGATCAGCCCCATACGCTTCCAACGATAAAGCGCGCCGTAGGAGATGCCGTACCGCTCAAGCACCTCTTTTTTTGTTATCAGATCGTCTGCCATAGTCCTCACCTTTCATTTTTAGTCGGATCACTCCGCAACTTCGTTGTGCTGTAAAGCTGTGTAACAACGTTACGTAACAATGTTATGGCATGATTATATCATAACATTGTTACGTTGTCAATACCCTGATCGCATTTTTTCAAATTTTTCTTTGTTTTTTTTGCAAAAAACGAAAAATAATATCGATAGAGAGGAGTGACGGCAAAAATGAAGGAAAAAAAGATGCTGATCGACCGCGCGGCGCTGGCGGTTGGCGCGGCAATGATGGTGATAGGCATCGCGACGCTGGCGGTCGCGCTTTGCCTTACAGGCGCGGCGAGGTCGGGGACGGCTCGGGCGGCGGAGCTTGAGCGTGCACTGGCGCGGGACGATGCAAAAAATTATATATCAAACGCCGCGGCACTTTTGGAGGCGGCCGCCGCGGGGGATAAAACGGATATCAACGGCGCGGCGCGTGCGCTCGATCAGTTGGCGTGTGCCGGCTCGGCGCTTTTGCGTGCCGATGTTGACGGCGGGCGTGAGCTTGAGGCCGTCCGCGCCCTGCGAGAGCGAACGGTTGTGCTGATATCGGACGGCGGGGCGGCGGCCGAGCTTGCAAGACTTGCGCGGCGGCTTGCCGAGGCAATTGAAAAATCTAACCGCGAGGCGGCGGGGAGTCTTGCGGACGAGATCCGCGCAATGGGCGTCGATAATGCCGCGGGCGAGTTTGACCGCGGATTTGCATCCCTCGATCACGCCGCCGCACTGACGGAGGGGGCGCTCCGCGAACGCGCGGCATCATTTTTTTCAAAAAATGCGGTCCTCGGCGCGGCGGAGGGAGTGGCGTTCCCGCCATCGCTGACACTGTGCGGCGAAAATTTGATGGTCACTGTGTCGCGGGCGCGCGGGCAGCTCCTTGAATTGTACTTTGACCGCCCTGCGGGGGATGAAAGATTGACCGCCGCCGAGTGCGGTGAGGCGGCCGCCGCTTATGCCGTGCGCGCAGGGATCGATAAAGGCGCGGTCGGGTCACTTCGGTGCTTGCGGAGCGATGAGCTGTGCGGCGGTTGGATATTCACCGATGAGGGGGAGCGCGTGCTGCTTGGCGTGCGTTGGGACAGCGGCAGAGTCTTTTATTTTAACGCTTACGGATATTATAGGTAAAAAGATCGCCCCCGCACCGCCAAACTGATAAAAAAATCAGAAAAAAACGAGAAAAATCAAAAAAAATATTGACAAAAGCCGCCGTTTGTGATATGATATATAGGCACTCATTGAGAGTGCCGATATTTCTGATGACTCATTAGCTCAGACGGTAGAGCACTTGACTTTTAATCAAGGTGTCCGGAGTTCGAGTCTCCGATGGGTCACCAACAAAAAAGGACGGTCTTCGACCGTCCTTTTTTGTTGCTACCCCCACGACTCGAACTCCCTCAAGCCTCGTTCTTTTTTTGACGGCATATCGCGGCATATGCATGTTTTTTGCACACATTGCCCGCAACTGTTCGGATATGTTAAAAAAATATTGACAGACCGCGCGCAAATATGATATAATAATAACAACAAGCCGCGGCGCGTGTGATGCTTGCGGCAAAAAACGGAGGATTTTATTATGAAAAAAACCAAGACCCTTAAGATCGCGGCACTTCTGATGACACTGGTGCTCCTCGCCGGCATGCTGGCCTCCTGCGGCACAACACTTTCCGGAACCTACGAGAGCGAGCTGCTTGGCCTCAGCTTTGAGTTCAAGTCAGGCGGCAAGGTCAGCTTTACTTACCCGTCCCTCAACATCTCCTCAAGCATCCTCACCGAAGGCCTTATCAACAGCGCCACAAGTGAGGGCACATACGAGATCAGCAAGGATAAGTCCACCATCACATTTAATTTCAGTGATGAGGGCGCAAAGGAATACGATGGCGAGTCCTCGCTTGAGATCGGTTCCGATTACATAAAGATCGACTCCATCACCTTTACAAAGGTCAAAAAGTAATATATCGGCGAGAGGATGACCCGCGCGGTCATCTTCTCGCCCTTTTGATTTTTGGCGGCGCGGCTTTATGATATAATCAATAGGGATGCCGCAAAGGGGCATCCAACACCGACAGCAAAAGAGCGCAGAGCGAGAGCGGCGCCCCCGCGGTCACTCCGCTCGCGTGAAAAAACAATTAATGCCGCCAAAACGGCGGCGGATAGGAGAATCACCATGCAAAAAATTAAGCGAATTATCGCCACCTGCCTTACGGCTACGATGATATTTACCGGCCTTTGCGCTTGCGTGCAGGATAGCGGCGACGATCCATCCGACAAAACCGACGACACAACAGATGCCCCAAGCGTTCCCGATACCACCTCCACCGAGGATTCCTCCTCGACGGCGGAGACCACGGTCGCGGCGGACGTGACCACAGGTGCCGTCGCATCCTCGCTTACACCCAAGGATATCGGCACTCCCTACCGCGTGCTTTTGATAGGCAACAGCTTTTCCTTTTATAACGACCTTAACAAGCGCACCGGCATATTCTTTCAGATCGCCCGCAAGGCCGGCTATAATGTAACAGTTGATTGCGTTTACAAGGGTGCGTACACGCTTAAAAAGTTCCTTGATCCCAATGACGAGTACGGGCGGCAGGTCTATGCCAATTTGGCGGCTAATCATTATGATATCGTGGTCATTCAGGAGCAAAGCAATGCTCCCATATCCAACGCCGGCGAGTTTTATGATTCTTGCCGCGAATTTAAAAAGCTTATCGATGACCACGGCGCCGAGCTTTGGCTGTATGCCACTTGGGGATACAAGGATGGACATGCCGATCTTGGCAAATACGGTCGGGATACCGTTGATATGGAGATGAAGCTGCGTGCCTCCAGCGCCGCCATAGCCGAGGAGCTTGGCATAAATGTTGCAAATGTTGGCGCGGCGTTCTCCAAGGTCTACACCGAGGATCCCAAGCTTGAGCTTTACGACACAGATAAAAAGCACCCCGGCATCAACGGCAGCTATCTTGCGGGATACACGCTGGTTGGCAGTATATTCGGCATTGACCCCGCCACCCTTACATATAACGGAGATGTCAACGCAAGCTACGCCGATATCCTCCGCGCCGCGGCATCCGATATAGTTATGAACGGCGCACCTGTGTCCGATGGGTATGCTGTAAGCTCTGTTGGCATCAAGGCCGAGGTCCCACAGGTTGATTCATCCAAGACCGTCCTGCTCAAAAAGCAGCCGGATACCGCGCCGATATCGATCATTACGCGCGACTCCGCCGAGGTGGGGGATGGCTGGAATGTGTTCAAAAATGACCCCACACGCAGTTTTTCGGGTATTCGCGGCGATAAGGATAAGATAGCCTCCTCCGAATGCTCGGCCGAGCCCATGACGGACGCGCAAAAGGCGGATATCGCGGATATCGGCTACGGTGTCTCCGTGATCGGTGTTACGCATATGGATGCCAGCAAAAAGGGAACTATCAACCAAAGCACTGCGGCGGGCGTTACAAACTCGGTGATGAACCTTGTAAACGGACATTGGGGCAGCTCCTACATGGCGGCAATGTTCTTTGATACCGACCGCTATAATGTCGGCGGTGAGAAGACGGAGGGCGGCGCATACACCGCGCTCATTACCCTCAATTTTGGTGAAAAGAAGGACTTTACCGCTATCGGCTATATGTCGGGCAGCCTTAAGGGCTTCCCTCAAGCGCAGGATGTCTTTGTAAGCGATGACGGCGTAAACTGGACTAAGGTAGAGGGCGCGTGCTATGATGCAGCATCTACATCGCTCGCAAGCGTCAGCAACCCGGAGCTTGACCCTTGGAACCAAAATAAGCCCACGGTCGAGGTGCTGTTCTCAATGGCGGGCACAGCCGGCAAGTATATAAGGATCGGCATCATCCGCGGCGGTGATGTTGACGGAAATACCACAGGCCTTGATGCTATCAATACCCGCGAGCTGGTGGTCTTCTGAACTGCGCGGCGGAAGTAATTTGAAAAAACAAAAAGAAAAAGAAATGCGCAAGGCTGATACCAAAGCCAAAACCGCTTGACCAAGCCCCCGCCATCGCGCATGCGCGATGGCGGGGGATCATTTCATTGAAAAGTTAATACAAAAAATGCGCTACTTTTCAGTGAGAGTCGGTTTTGAGTATTATGCCGTAGGTATTGATGGCATCGAAGAATATGTGATCAATATGCTGAAATAACAAACAACGCACACGCGGCTGGCCGCGTGTGCGTTTTCGTTAAAAAAGAACCCGCACATATGTGCGGGATCTACCCTGGTGGAGACAATTGGAATCGAACCAATGACCCCATGCATGTCAAGCATGTACTCTAACCAGCTGAGCTATGCCTCCGTCCAACAGATGATATTATATCACATATCGGGGGAAAAAGCAAGCCCTTTTTGAGATTTTTTGCGATTTTTTTTGAAAAACGCGAAAATTTATTTTTCGGTCAGCTCCGGGGACGTGTTTGTGACCGTCTCCTCGTCAATTATCTCGGTTAGCTGCGGAGCGGTAAGCAGACCCTCGTCCGCTAACCTGTATTCATAGCACCAAGAGTCGCCCGAGGTGCGCCATGCGCCGGGCGAGGCATAGGAGAGGCGGATATCGGCGCAGTGCAGGTGGCCAAAGGTGTTTGCGCGGGAGATGTAGAGGGTGATCTTGACCGTGTGGCGACCCGCAGGCGGCGTGCCGAGGGACACGGTGTAGGGTGCAAAGGCGCAGGGTATCGGCGTGCCGCCGTCGATCGAGCATTCAAACACCGCCGCGCGGTATTGCGGCAGGCGAACGCAAAGCTCGCCGCCGTGCGTTTCCGTCTCCAAGATATAGCTCACAGCGCCGCTGTAAAAGGGCAGGCCCTGCTTTGTTATCGATTCAAAGGCCAGTGCGGTCGGCGGCGGGATGATCCCGGTCAGCGAGCCGCGTGTGCAGACCCCGAAATCACCAAGCAGATAGCACCACTCAATTGCGGTGCGCTGACCAAACGGCAGCTCTATCTCAAGGGTAGTGCGACCCGCGGGGATCGGCGGCAGTTTTACCGTTTTTATCGAGCGGTCGGTATAATAGCCGTCGGGCAGGGCGGGAACCGATTCGCCGCCAAGCGTTATCTTGGCGGTCTCGGCGGCCTCAAGCGCGAGGTGTGCTCCGCAGACCTCAATGGCAGAATCAATGGTAAAGCGCAGGCGCACACGGTGTGCGGGCGGCTCGGCGGGCAAGCACCACGGCTGATTTGAGCTGCCGCCCCACGGAGTCCAGCCAAGACGGCGGCGCAGTAGTGTATCCACCCGCAAAAGCTCCTCGCAGGGTTCAAATTCGCCGTCATCAAACGCAAATTCGGCACGGTCAAGCAACAGCACATTCGGTTCTGAAAGCTCAAAGGGCAGCTCGGCGGGGACGGCAAGCGGCAGGCTCTTGCGCTTTTGCGGCGCGGCGGGCGTGGCGTTTGAGATGTCCTCCGCCATGTCTGACGGCGGATCCAGCCGTAAAAGCAGGCTGTCGTGCATCCAAAGCTCGGCCTCGATCTCGGTGGTGTCGTTTTTGCGGCACACAGCGGGGTATGGGCGTATATCGCCCGTCATTGTGTCATACAGCGTGGCGCGATGTCGGCCGCGCAGTGTGATATTAATTTTTTGCTTTTGTGATATATCCTTGTTATAGGGGAGCTTACCCTGCGCCACAAATAGCCATGTGCTTTGGCCGTCGCGGCAAAGGCGGTGCAAAAGGTTACTGCAAAGCGAGCCGTCCGCACGCCGGATATCTATGTCTCGCGCCCCCGCAAGCGCGCCGAGTATCGCGCCGCGCGAAAAACCTATATGCTCGGAGCTTTCATAAAGCTCGGCGGGGAGCGGGGAGGGCGCGGCATCAAGATATTTCGGCGCATCTCCCATAAATATCAGCCTGCCGCCCTGAGCTTTAAAGGCCAAAAGCCGCTCGTAGGTCGTCCGCCTCAGCGTTTCGCACGCGGGGACAATTATCACGTCATACAGCATGCGGCCGACTTTGAGCGGTGCGCCGCCCTGCGTGCAGAGGGACGGCAGGAGGGATTCGGAAATAAAATCAAAGTCTATCGAGCCGAAAAGCAACCACTCTGTCAGATCCTGAAAGCCGCGATCAAGCGTGTCGCGCACAAGCGCCGTCTGCTCGGCGGGGCCCCAGTGCAGCCAATAGGATTCTATCGGGTGGATGACACCCACATGCACCATCGGCTCTCCGCGTGTCATGGCGGTGTTGACTCGGGCAAAGTGATCCTCCACCAGCGAGTATTTTTCGTACCATGGGGATTGATAGTTGATCGATGCGGGATAATCGCGCTTTGCCTCACCCTCCATCGATACCCATGAGAGGTGCGGCACGCGCACGCTGACCCCAAGTGCGGCCTGCCAGTCGCCCTGGAGCTTGTGACCGCGAAAGTCAAAATCCCAGTCTGTCACGCCGTAAAGCTCACTCAGCACACCCTCGCGGCCGTACTGATGCGCTACGGATGCCGCTTGCTTTGCGGTGGTGTATTCGTGGCGGTCGGCAAGCATATCTATGCCAGGGAGGGCAAAAGCGCGCAGAGAGCGCATAGCTTCCCCTACAGCGCCTGTCTGCGTGGCAAGGGTAGGCTCTTTCATCATATGTCCCGTCAGCGCAATGCCGTGAGCATCGCACCAATGGCCTATGGTGTCGGCAAAGGCGGATGCAAAACGCTCGCAGGCGTGGTCGTGGTAGCGGTACCGCGTGACCGAAACGCCCTGCGGCAGTTCCCAAATAAGCTCGGGGAGGCTGTCAAGCAGAGAATCACCGTAGACCTCGCGATATGTATCCTCAAAATCATCGGTAAAGGGCAGGGCGACATCCTCCGGGGATGTGGCAAACTTTAATGTCTGTTTGTGGGTGAATTGCGGTTCATCGGTAAAAATGGCGGGAACGGTCCTGCCAAAGCGGTCACCTATCTCCCTGTAGTAGGCCTCGTGCGTGACCTCAACAAAGCGTTCTATCGCAGCGCGATCCATGGTGTTGACGTAGGTGTAGCCGTTGTAGCGCGGAGAGGGGTGCGGCTGTTCAAGGTAAGCGTAAAACACCTGTGCGCCGCCCGCGATGTCCTCCTCCGTCAGTGCTTCATCGTCAAGCAAACGGCGGTAGGAGGCAAGCGCGCCCGCCTCGTCAAGCGCTACGGCGTAGCGGGCGATAAGCCTGCCGTTGCCGCTGCGCAGGGCCGTTGCCTGCTCATTTCCGTGGCGCTCAAGCCCGCCCTGCTCATCGTAGGAATGCGGGGTGAACAGCAGATAGCGTATGCGGTATTTTTCCTCACGCGTTACAAGCCCGCCCGCAAAGCCCGATGGCCAGCGGTCCTCGTCGTAAAGCCATGCAAGCATGCCGTCGCGCTCCGCTTTGTCGGTGCAGTCGCGCACAAGGGATAAAAACTCCTCCCCAAGATACGGTGTTGCCATGCCGGAGCGCACATGCATGTGAAATCCGCCAAAGCCCATTTTTTTAAGCACATCTATCTGGCGCAGCAGCTCAGCACGGTCAAGGCGGCAGTTCCATGACCAAAACGGTGCGCCGCGATACTCTGCGGTCGGGGATAGGAACAGCTCACGGGATAGCTCACTGCTTTGATTTTTCGGGTAAAGCATAGCATTATCCTCTCTGCGGCAGTATCTCCGCCTCGTATTTTTTTACCTCATCAAGCCATGCGGCATCGGCGGGCACGCCCGCGCGGCGGCAAAGCTCCTCCCACACAGCTCCCATCGGCAGGGTCTTAAGCTCCTCGCCAATGGCCAAAAGATCGGTAAAGTTGCCCTCGTTTTGGAGGGCGGCCAGCTTTTGGTGCGGGGTCAGGAGGGCATAAAGCAGTGCCTTTTGCAGGTTGCGCATGCCTATCACCCACGCGGCAACGCGGTTTATGCTGGCATCAAAAAAGTCAAGGGCAAGATAGGATGAGCCAAGCGCACCGCAGCGTACAATCTCCTTGGCTATCTCGCGTGTTTCGTCATCAAATATCACCACATGGTCGCTGTCCCAGCGCACGGCGCGAGTCACATGCAGGGCAATGCGGTCGGCAAACAGCAAAAGCGAGGATATTTTGTCGCTTACAAGCTCGGTGGGGTGGTAGTGTCCGTTGTCCATCAGCGGCACAAGCCCGTGCGCGGCACTGTATTCAAGGCAAAACTCGGAGGATCCCACCGTGTAGGACTCAAGCCCTATGCCAAATACCTTGGATTCAAGGGAGACATCCACCAGCTCACGGTCGTATCCCGCGCCAAGGATCTCGTCAAGCGAGCGTGCAAAGCGGCGGCGGGGGGAGAGACGGTCGGCGGGGATATCCTTGTAGCCGTCGGGGATCCAAATATTCATCAGGCAGCGCTGCCCGGTCTCGCGGGCCATATGCTCGGCAATGCGCAGACAGGCAATGCCGTGGCGCACCCAAAATGCGCGTACATTCTCATCGGGGCTTGAAAGCGTCAGTCCGGATGCGGCCATGGGGTGCGCAAAAAATGTGGGATTAAAATCAAGCCCCAGTCCGCGCGCCTTGGCAAATTCTATCCAAGCATCAAAATGCTCGGGTCGAAGGGCATCGCGGTCTGCGCGGGGGGAGTCACCAAACACGGCATAGGATGCGTGCAGGTTTATTCTGTGCCGTCCGGGTATCAAGGCGAGCGCACGGTCGATATCCGCCATAAGCTCGGCGGGGGTGCGTGCCGCGCCGGGATAGTTACCGGTGGCCTGAATACCGCCGTCAAGCGCGCCCGCGCCCTCAAAGCCGCGCACGTCATCCCCCTGCCAGCAGTGCATGGAGATCGGGGTGGCAAGCAGAGTCTCTATCGCCGTCTCGGTGTCGATGCCGAATGCGGCGTAGCGCTCCCGCGCGTTGTTATAGATAAGATCTTCTTTCATTTTATATACCCTTTCCTTTCGAAAGTCCTGCCCTGCGGGGCAGGCTGTGCCCGCGCCGAACACTGGCCGGCTCGGTAGCTCCTATGCTTAATTATACAGTATTTTGCCCGCCAATGCAATAAAAAAAGATATTTTTTCTTGGCCGAAAACAAGTTTTTGATCGTGGATCGCTTGATCGGTGACCTAATGCCTTGCACTATGTTCGCGCCAAGTATATTAGGTGTAGGTTCAACAATAGACATATCAAAAAACGCAAGTCTGCGGACAAAAGATCCCGCACAGTGTAGATTAAGCTTTGGTACAGATTAAGAAGTCAGCGCATGAAGCCGGCTGATCTTGCATAGGATTAAAGCGAAAGGTGCCATGTTGTTATGTGGATATGTGAAATATGCGATATATAACAAGTCGGAAAAAAACGCCGACGGGTGGCAGGGGAGGGGTATATGCCACAGCCAAGTGGGGGGCGCGCGCGAAGCCTTATTTACAATTCAATACTCATGTCGGCGGCGGCCATCGTCATGCGGGCGGTCGGGGTCGGCTTTGGCGTGTGGATATCCAACCGCGTGGGGGCGGAGGTCATGGGACTTTACTCGCTCATCATGGGCGTGTGGGGGTTTGCCCTCACGCTTGCCACCTCCGGTATAAATCTTGCCACGGCGCGGACAGTAGCCGAGGCGATAGGAGAGGGTGAGGAGTTGGGCGGCGGCACGGCGCGCGCGGCGCTTCGCCGCGCTCTTTGCTATGCCACTGTGTTCGGGCTTGCCGCGGCGGCACTTTTGATATTTGGCGGCGGATATATCGGGCGGCAGTGGCTGGCGGAGGAGCGTACCGTCCTGCCGCTTCGCCTGCTTGGCATCTCACTGCCGGCAATTGCCGTATCCTCGGCACTGTCCGGCTATTTTTCCGCCGTGCGCCGAGTTTGGAAGAGCGCCGTATCCCAGCTGTGTGAGCAAGCGGTAAAGATCGTGTGCGTTACCCGCCTTATAGCGCGGCTGTTGCCGCTTGGGGCGGAGCATTGCTGTACCGCTTTGGTGCTTGGCGGCGTGATATCCGAGGTCGCCTCCGCGCTCGTTGGGTACATATTATATCGGCTGGATCTTTCGGCGCATATGGGGCGGGGCAGGTCGCGCTTTGGCGGCAGGGAGAGCACCCGCCGTCTGCTGCAAAACGCACTGCCGGTGTCGGTCAGCTCGTATGTAAGATCCGCCTTGACCACCATCGAGCATATCCTGATCCCGCGCGGTCTGCAAAAATACGGCGCGGGGCGCGGCGAGGCACTGGCGGCGTACGGCATGCTGAATGCCATGGTAATGCCGGTGGTGATGTTTCCCTATGCCATGATAAACTCGGTCACGGGTATGCTGTTGCCGGAGATGAGTGCCGCCGCATCGCTCGGTCAGCGGCGCAGAATAAGCTATATCTCAGCCAGAGTGTGGCGGCTCACTCTTATATTCGGCATCGGCGCGGCGGGGGTGTTTATCTGCTTTGCGGATGAGCTGGGGCAGGTGCTTTACGGCTCGTCTGAGGCATCACGGCTCATACGCTCTCTCGGTCCGCTCATGCCTGTTATGTATCTTGATACCGTGACGGATTCAATGCTCAAGGGGCTTGGCGAGCAGGTATTTACAATGAATGTCAATATCGCGGATGCCGCACTGTCGGCGGGGCTGGTGGCATTGCTCGTCCCGGCATTGGGAATCTATGGGTATATCGCAGTGCTGTATATCAGCGAGCTTGTAAATTTCGGGCTCAGTGCGGCAAGGCTGCTGCGCATTTGCGGCATACGCCCGCGGATATATCGTTGGGTGGTAGCGCCACTTTTGTCGGTGATAGGAGCCACCACCACCGCCACCCTGCTCTTTGGTGTGTGGCATGGCGCGGCGGGAGGTGCATTTTGTGTCACCCTCCCCGCGGCCTTGACGCTTGCTTTGCATATCATTGCAGCACTTCTTTTGTTTTTGGCATTTTTGTACGCCACAGGCGGGATCGACAGTGAGCTTTGCGCGTGGCTCATCAGCCGAACCTTTGGCCGCGAGAGCAAAAGGGATGCTCCGCCGTCTTGATAAACAATAACTGTCAAGCTGAGATCGCCCCGCTCGGAGCTGTGCTTCCGAGCGGGGCGATGTTTAGTTTTTTGGGCATTCAATTGCATTAAAAAAGCTTATACTTCAGGCGCAAATTGTCTGCTATCATTGCGATAAACTCCGAGTTTGTCGGTTTGCCGCGGTCGTTTTGTATCGTGTAGCCGAAGTATGAGTTCAGCGTTTCAACATCGCCGCGATCCCACGCCACCTCTATTGCGTGGCGTATGGCGCGCTCTACCCGCGAGGTGGTGGTCTGGTATTTCTCCGCCACGGTGGGGTAGAGAACTTTGGTTACCGAGTTTATCACCTCGCTGTCCCTTACCGTCATAAGTATAGCAGTGCGCAGGTATTGGTAGCCCTTTATGTGTGCGGGTACGCCTATTTGGTGGATTATCTTAGTCACCTGCGTTTCAATATCCGGTGTGCGGTCTATATCCAGCCCGCCCGCACCCGCATTTCCCGAGCGCGTGCGCAGAATGCTTTTAATGTGGTCGGCAAGACTGTCACTGTCTATCGGCTTGATAAGGCAAAGGTCAGCCCCCGCATTCATCGCCTCAATAAAAATGTTTTGGTTTGAAATCGCGGACATGACTATAAACGCGGGCGGCTCATCCTCCTCAAACCGAAGTCCCGCGGCGCTCCTTACAACGCCTATCCCGTCAAGCTTTGAGAGCCATATATCCACCAGCGCCACTGCCGGATGTATGCGGGATATCAGCTCTATCGCCTCCTCGCCGTTTGAGGCTTCAAATACGGCAGTCAGCCCCGCGCGGCGCAAACCCTCGCCAATAGTCCTGCGCATTTGCGCATTTTCATCAGCTATTACTATCTTTGTCGTGTTATCCATTCTCTTTCCTCCGTTATTTACCGGTATTTGACATTTATATTATACCAAATAATACCAAAAAATGCAAGAATAAAATGATAAAATCCTGCACAAAAATGCGGCTCGATATTTGTTATAAATTACCAAAATTTTCCAGTAAAAACGCAAGATGTGCCGAAAAAGTATAACTTGGGGCGCAATATGTAGTAATTGCGCGGTGACCGGGCGAATATCCCGCCGCGCGGTTTTTTTGCGCCGCGATCTATATTTATTCTTGTGTACTTTGCAATTCATGGTGTGTTCACAAAGATAGCTTATAATATGAGTATCGACCCACAGGGTCGGTGTGAAAGGAAATAAAACATGTCAGGAAAAGATAAAAGATCTAAGGCCGCTATAAAGACCTCCATCGGCGGGCAGGCACTCATTGAGGGCATCATGATGCGCGGTCCGCAAAAGACCGCCATGGCAGTGCGCCGCCCGGACGGCTCGATCTGCCTTGAGGAGAGCAAAAACAAGGTCAACACCCGCCCCGCCATTACAAAATGGCCGATAATTCGCGGTGTTTTTAATTTTGTTGATTCAATGATCGACGGTTATCGTTCGCTTATGCGCTCGGCAGAGATAGCGGGCTTTGAGGAGACCGCAGAGAGCGCCATCGATACCGAAAACGCGGAAAACACAGAGAAAACGGAAGCAACGGAAATAACGGAAAAGGCAGGACTCAAAGCATCCGCAAAGGACAGCAAAGCCTCAAAGGACGACGGCGAGATCTCGGCGGGGCTTATGAACACGATAATGATCTGCGCCACCGTGATAGGCTTGCTGCTTGCGCTGTTCCTCTTTAAGGTCATACCCGAAACGCTCTACGAGCTGCTCACCCGCGCCGTCCCATCGCTCGGCGGCCCGGGCTACGGCTACTCGCTGATACGCGCCGCGTTTACCGGCGTGGTCAAGATAATCATCCTCGTGGCCTACATGGCGCTTATATCTTTAATGAAGGATATAAAGCGCACATTTATGTACCACGGCGCCGAGCATAAGACCATCTTTTGCTATGAAAAGGGACTTGAGCTTACAGTGGCCAACGTTCGCGCACAGCGGCGTTTTCACCCGCGTTGCGGCACATCCTTTTTGATACTTATGCTGCTCGTTTCAATGCTCGTTACGATGTTCATTCCCGCAACTATCGTTGAGAGCCGCGTTTTAAACGTTGTTTTGCGCACGCTGATAAGCCTTGCGCTCCTGCCGCTGATCATGGGCATCGGCTATGAGCTTTTAAAGCTTGCCGGCAGACATGATAACCTCTTTACCCGCATCATATCAGCTCCCGGTGTGTGGCTGCAGCATATCACCACCCGCGAGCCGGATGACAGCATGATAGAATGCGCCATCGAGGCCATGCGCCACGTTATCCCTGAGGACGGAAGCGATAAGTGGTGATAGCAGATAGTTGTGTCCCATCAAAAGAATAAAAGCATACCGGTCACCCCGCGGGGCGACCGGTATGCTTTTAATATATTTTTTAAAATGATCTGCCTTGGCTCGTTCGATCAAGCGATCGATCAAGCGTAGGCTCTTACCTCGTGGATAACGATGCCGGGTGCGCCGTTTGTGGCATGCACGCAGATCCTTATCTCATCGCAACCCACGGGATTGATGGCTACAACATTGTGTCTCTGATAGTTGCCGCGCACCTCGGTGCGGGAGACCTCACGTCCCTCAAGCATGCAGATAACATCATAGTCGCGTACAAGTTCGGGTGCCACGCCTATGCGCTGCTGCTCCTGACGGTTTGCGGACATGGTAACGCGAATGGGGTAGGCAAAGTTGGATTCAAAGTCAAGGGCGACCTCTTTTACAACATACTTGCCGTCAAGCTTCAGGGAGAGGGTCTCGCCGTCCGCCGATATGCCCTCGGTGATCCATGCGTTGCTGTCCTCGCCTATCTTTCTCGATACGCCGTTTATAACGTTTTCGGGTTCGCCGCCCGCAACGCTTGAGGATGCCGTAGCGGTGGCACGCAGGCAAAGATCCTTGCCGTCTGTGTTCTTAACATTGGGCAGATAGCCGCCGTCGCGGAGTATCATCTGCTGCAGCTCGCCGATGTGAGGTGTCAGCGCGCGCGGCTCACAGCCGTACTTGCGGCAGAGCGCGGCGGCCTTACCGACAGCCTCGCCGCCAAGGGCACAGCAGCCGATAATACGAGTGGAGGCAAGCCCCAGCTTTGATGTGCTTATATCGCGGCCGGCCATGTAAAGGTTCTTTATGTTCTTTGAATAGTAGCAGCGGTAGGGGATGGTGTAAACACCAAGGAAGTGGTGGCAGTCGGAGGGGAGCAGGTCAAAATCAAGCAGACCGTGTGCGGCGTGCAGGTCTATGCACCAGCCGCCGTAGCAAACGGCATCGTCAAACATGCGGTGCTCAAGGATGTCGCTCTCTGTCAGCACATAGTCACCCATCAGGCGGCGGCTCTCGCGCATTCCGGGGAGCGCACCCACCCACTGCAGGGCGTAGTTATCCGCACCGTGATCGCCGCCGTTTTTAATGTGGTCCCAAAGACCGTAGGCGTAGGCGTAAAGATCGTCGCGGATCTTTTCGTAATCAAGGATTATATCATCGCCGTCTCCCATAAGCTCAAGCCACCAGTAGCCGTAGTCAACGGCGGCACAGCTGCAGGCGGAAAGGCGCAGCCACTCCTCGGGGTCGGGTGCCATGCTGGCATCCACCTTCATGGTCTTGGAGTGTACGCGATAGCGGAGCTGATGCTCGGTCAGCTTTTTGGCAAACTTGGGGGGAGTGTAGCTGACGGGGTGACCCATGTTTACAGCCTTCATGAGTATGGTGTTACCCATGCGCTCGTTGTTGGGCTCTTCGGGAGCGTGCGGTTCACCGTATTCGTATTTGGACTCGCTGCCCTGCTTGTACTCCGCGCCCGCAAAGTAGCCAAGTGTGCCGTTACCGGTGCAGTCGGCAAATATCGGCGCGGATATGCGGTAGCGCATCTCTGTTGTCTCCTGGAAGCAACGGATGGCAATTATCCTGTCGTCCTCTGTCTCAACATCATACATTACCGTGTTAAAGTAAACATCAAGCAGTGGCTCTGCCTTTGCCTTTTCAAAAAGGACGGTGTCCCAAAATGAATAGTTAAAGGTGTCGTTGTGAGCCTTGTTTTCGGACATAAGCTCGTAAACAAGCCCGCCCTCTGCGTAGTCGGGCTGCTTTAGGCTCTGGTCAGCGCCGGAGATGTGTATTCTTATCTCGCTGGAGGCGTTGCCGCCAAGCACGGGGCGCGCGTGGATAAGTGCGGTGTGTGTGCCGTGTCTTGCGGCCGTTATTGCGGCGCAAAGGCCGGACATGCCGCCGCCAACTACCACAAACTCGTACTGCTTTTCTTCGTACCGTGTCATTTTTAGATCCTTTCGTAGTATCCGCCCCGAGCGGTCGGTGATCGGTCGGAGCGCAATATGATTATTATATTATATATATTATATTATCTCACATTTGCGGGATAAAGTCAAGCCTTTTTGCGTTTTTCTTTGTATAGTTATTGACAAATCGCCCCCGCGATGCTAAAATACTAAAAGATGAGGGCTGGGTGCCCCATTCCAACGGCTCGGACCGAAAGACCCGAGCAAAAGAGCAAAAAATCGCAAACACAAACGGAGGCGAGCTTTATGAAAAATAAAAGGCAGCTGTTATCTTTTTTAGCCGCGCTGATCTTGGCGGCATCGCTCATGGTGTTTTCCGCCTGCACACCCGGCGGCACAAATGATCCGGAGAACAGCACCGATGCACCGGAGACCACCGTGGATCTTTCAAAGCTTTTGGGTCAGAGCGTGAATATCACCGCCGATGAGCTTGGCGCCACACCTCACTCGGCCGCGAGTGCCGACCCCACAATAGTTGAGGCGCACGTGATGGACCGTGAGGTCATACTCACCGCCACAGGCGCGGGCGCGACAGAGGTCACCGTTAAAAATACATACGGCGAGGAGTTTACCCTCCATGTTGTGTGCGACCCGGAGGCGGGCATATCACACAGCGGCGGCTACACTCGCCCGGAAAATTCGATAAATATCAAGGAGCTGGATCTGCCGAGCGGCACAAGCGACTCGGAAAGGCTGCAAAAGGCTATAGATTCACTGCAAAGCGGCGGCACGGTCTATATCCCCCGCGGCGTATACCTTATAAGTCTGATACAGCTGCGCGAAGGCGTTGACCTTCGCCTTGAGGGCGTGCTTAACGACTACACCAAGGATTACGCCGCATCCGGCGCACAAAACGCGGTAAATCGCGGATCGCTTGCCATACTGCGTACCGATGGCGGTGGGGATATGTTCGTCAATCACGCTGGTCATGACTACGGCCGCAACGGCTGTTCGGATTTTGAGATAACCGGCGGCATGCTGGATATGCAGGGCAAAAACCGTTGCTTTATCTGGTGCTGCGCGGATAATGTTTTGCTTAAAAACGTCATCCTTAAGGATTGCCCCAACAATCACGCCATACAGGTCACGGGCAGTACCAATGTGACTATCACCGAGTGCATGTTTGCGGGCTATAACTATCAAAAGGATAACTCCAATGCCGAGGTGATTCAGATAGAGCAGTCCCACCCGGGCGCGATAGGCGGCGGCAGTAACCCCATGTCAAAGTTTGATGCGGGCGAGTATTACGCATCGGCCAATGTTGAGGTAAGCTACTGCTATTTCGGCAAGAGCGATAAATATGATGCCCCCACATATGCCATCGGCCACCATGGTCAGGTGCATAAATCTGCCGTAACGGGCTGCAAGATAGTAGGCAACGTGTTTGATAACTGCCGTTGCTCGGCCATAAGATACCCCGCCTACAGCAGTGTTGAGATAAGCGGCAACCGCTTTGTATCCAACCGCGATAATTGCCTCTCCCCGGATGCCATGCCCGCAATGATCTCGCTGGTGCTGAGAAATTCGGATGTGACGATCGAGGCCCAAAACGCGGCGGGCAGCAAGGTCACAGCCTACTATGCGCAAAAATTCGCTTGCCAAGGCTCTATAGGCACGGTCATTGAGAATAACGAGTTTGAGTTTGGCGCGGCATCGGGCATGCGCTACGCTGTCTCGGCTGTTTCAAACAGCTATAGCTTTGATGCCACATATGACAGTGGACACATTTACACCAACTGGTATACCGAGCCGGCAAGCTACTACCGCGGATATCTCATCACCACCAACAGGATCGAGGATCTTTGCGTGCGCGGCAACAGCATTAAGGTCGCCGATGGCTTTGGCGGCAGGGGAACATACTTTGCGTTCAACTATGTTGTAGGTCTTTTGTGCGAGGATAACACAGTAGAGGGCGGGGCAGAGTCCTCCGGCACTACCGTTGACGGTGTGTTTATCCCCAATACCAGAGCGGCGGGATGCACTTATATGACAAACTATAAGCGCAAATATACCGTAACCGTTTCCCGCAGCTGCCCGGCAAATGTTCGCCTTGAGGGTGAGGGCGGCATGACGCTTAAATATACCGGCGCATCTGACGGTACTCTCAAGCTCAAAGCAGAGGGCGGCATACTGGAGATGACGGTAAACGCGAGCGGTGACTTGGTGCTGACGCCCGTAGCCGACGAGGGCAAGACCTTTGCGGGATACGAGGTAACAACAGGCAAGCTGACCGAAAAGAGCGGTAAGCAGGAGTATTCCACCTCACTTACCATCGTGGCAAAGTTTAATTAAAGATCAAAACAGCGCGGCTGTGTTTGATGCAAACAAAGCATTAAATACAGCCGCGTTTTTATTGAAATATTATGGTGAGTTACGCTACGCATCTGCCGTGCCGCCGATGGTTTTTTCCTGTCTTTCCGTGCGTAGGCAAAATTATACCTCTTTTCCGTAGGGGGGCTTGCTCCCGCCGAAAACGAGGGAGATAGATATTCTAAATGTCTATAGGCTAAAGAGCGGGCTTTGGCAAAGCCTTCTCATGTGTGAGAAGAGACTCGCCCCACTTTGCGGATCGAGTCGTCAAAAAACGACTCGGCGAGTGAGACTCGCCGTTTTGCGAGTCTCACCATGATCTATGACGGATGAGGAGGTAAAATTTAGATTTCCGCCGTGCGGAAATCTTCCTTATTCCGTTCTTTGTTCGACGCGACACAATGGCGCGTGCCCTACAATTGATAGTGAGGTTTATACGTTCGCCGATTATTTATCTTTATAATTATAATAAAGCTTTTGCATTCGATCTGCTGGGATCCGCCCGTGATAGGATCGGGGCTTATCAAAATGACCGATAAAGCAAGAGCTTACTCGCCGCGCAGTTTTTTTCTTATCTCGCGAAATTCAGTGGGCAGTTCGTCCGAGGTCATGTTTTTAGGTATCTCGGTCGTGCCCTCTTTTTTGGCGGTCTCATAATACCAGCGCTTAAATTCAAGCACTTGCAGGACCTCGCGCAGCTCCGCTATCTGCCGCTCAACCGCATCCTTTTGCTTTTTTATCAGCTCAAGCCTGCCGTCTATCGTTTCGTCGCCCGCCATGGCCATCACCACAAATTCCTTTATGTCCCGCAACGGCATTCCGGTCTTTTTTAGGCATTCAATTATCGCCAGCCATTCATAGTCCGCATCCTTAAAAACACGCACGCCGCCGTCCGAGCGTTCAACAAACGGCAAAAGCCCCTCCTTATCGTAATATCTGAGCGTTGACGGTGCCACCCCAAGCCTTTTTGCCATCTCTCCTACCGTGTAAAGCATAATTCCTCCATTATTTTTTTCAAAAACCCTTGACTTAAAGTTAACTTTAACTTGTATAATTATCCTTGTAGGATATTATAATCCGAAAAAACGATCCTGTCAAGGAGGAATTACTTTTGGAATATGTAACACTTTACAACGGCGTGAGGATGCCTATCCTCGGTTACGGAGTGTATCAGATCACCCGGGAAGAGTGCGAGCGGTGCGTGGCGGATGCCTTGAGCGTTGGCTATCGCTCGATAGACACTGCGCAGTCTTATTTTAACGAGGAGCAGGTCGGCCGCGCCATTGCGAACAGCGGTATCAAAAGGGAGGAGATCTTTCTCACCACCAAGGTGTGGATAGAGCATTACGGCTACGAGGCATGCAAACGCTCGGTCGAGGAGTCTATGCGTAAGCTCGGTACCGACTATCTTGACCTCTGCCTTTTGCATCAGCCGTTTGGCGATGTTTACGGTGCATATCGCGCACTTGAGGAGCTGTATGACGAGGGGCGGCTTCGCGCCATCGGTATATCAAACTTTTATGCCGATCGTATGGTGGATATCGCATCCTTTGCGCGTATTCGACCGATGGTGAATCAGATCGAGCTTCACCCGCATCATCAGCGGGCGGATGATCTTGCGTGGCACGCAAAATACGGTGTGCAGGTAGAGGCGTGGGCGCCCTTTGGCGAGGGCAGGGGAGGCATGTTTGAACTGCCCGAGCTGTTGTCCATAGGCAAAAAATACGGCAAAACTCCCGCGCAGGTCATTTTGCAGTGGCATATCCGCCGCGGCGTGGTGGTGATACCCAAATCCACGCATATCGAGCGTATGAAAGAAAACTTTAATGTGTTTGATTTTACGCTGACGGATGATGATATGCGCACCATCTCAGCGCTTGATAAAAAGCAGTCGTCCTTCTTTTCGCATACCGACCCGGGCATGGTGGAATGGTTCTGCCGCATGGTCGAGGAGCGCAAAACACAGCACGACTGTTCAAAAGAAAATAAAAATTGGTAAGGAGAAAATGTTATGTGCAAAAAAATTCTGATACTCTCGGGCAGTCCGCGAAAGGGCGGTAATTCGGATATCCTTTGCGGCGAGTTTGCAAGGGGCGCGGCCGAGGCGGGGTGCGAGGTCGAGGTGATACGCATCGCGGAGAAAAATATCGGCTATTGCCGCGCATGCTATGCCTGCCGCGGTACGGGCGTTTGCGTCATCAAGGACGATATGGCAGAGGTGCTTCAAAAAATGATAGATGCCGATGCCATAGTGCTTGCCAGTCCGGTGTATTTTTATTCTATCGATGCACAGCTGAAAGCGGTGATCGACCGCACCGTCGCCCGCTGGCTGGAGGTGCGCGATAAAGAATTTTATTACATAGTTACCGCCGCCGACGGCGAGCGCGAGGCCGCCGAGACCACGCTTGCCTGCTTCCGCGGCTATGCCGATTGCGTGGAGGGCGCCCGCGAGTGCGGCGTTATCTACGGCATGGGCGTGTACGAAAAGGGTGAGGTCAAAAACACCCAAGCCATCGCCGAGGCCTATGAGATGGGCAAAAGCGCGGGTGAGAGATGACCCACAACAGCCAGCATCATTCTGTATGTTAGGTATACGCAAAATGCGTATCGATTCGATGAAGAATATGCAGTTTCAAAGCTATCGGCAAAATATCAACCCAAAATGCAGATAAAAAATAGAGATATTTTGCCGATAGCGGCAATTAACTTGGGGATTGGTCGTGGTGTGAGACCCGATGCGCAATTAGCGGGGAAAAACAAAGAACAGAATATGTACGGGAATCTAAACCCCGGTTCCCGGATGGACCGAGTGCCGGGCGTTTATCTTCCCCGACTTGGACATGCTTACACAAGGCAAAAAATTTTGAAATGTAACAGAGCATTATTTGCTTATACCATTAAAACACAAAAGAATTTTACGCAAACTGGCTGTAATACAGTGCCGCGTATGCACCTTTCTTTTCAAGTAGCTGCTTATGGTTGCCCTGCTCGATGATATTGCCGTTTCCCATAAACAGGATGATATCTGCATCACGAATGGTGGAAAGCCTGTGTGCGATAACAAAGCTGGTTCTGCCGCTCATGAGCTTTTTCATTGCCTTGCCTATCTCGACCTCGGTACGGGTATCCACGCTGGAGGTTGCCTCGTCAAGGATAATAACAGGGGGATCACACAGGAACACACGGGCGATGGTGATAAGCTGTCGCTGCCCTACCGAAAGATTACCTGCCTCGTTGTCAAGCACGGTATCATATCCCTGCGGCATGGTGCGGATAAAGTAATCCACCTTTGCCGCCTTTGCCGCCGCTTTGATCTCTTCCATTGTTGCATCGGGCTTGCCGTAAGCGATATTTTCGGCAACCGTACCGCCGAACAGCCATGTATCCTGCAAGACCATACCGAAATTGTGGCGAAGGTCTTTTCTTGTCAAGTCTGTAGTTGGCACGCCGTCGATGGTGATCTGACCGCCGTTCACCTCATAGAACCGCATAAGCAGATTGATAAGCGTTGTTTTGCCTGCACCCGTCGAACCGACAACGGCGATCTTTTGTCCCGGCTTTGCGGTAAAGCTGATATCTTTCATCAAGATCTTATCGGGCGTATAACCGAAGCTGATGTTATGAAATGCGATCTCGCCTTTGGCGTTTTCAAGTTTTACGGGTGTAGCTGTGTCGTTCACTTCTTCCTCTGCATCAAGGAAATTGAAGGTACGCTCCGCAGAGGCAAGCGCAGCCTGCAGGGAGTTGATCATATAAGAGGTCTCGGTCAGAGGTTCTGCTGCCATATTGATATACTGGAAGAACGCCTGCACGATACCGACGGTCATCCTGCCGT
>CAYLLA010000015.1:0-33328 GCA_964384555.1 uncultured Ruminococcus sp.
AGCTGAATGCAGACCTCATCGCCAAGGCGAATGCGGCTGTCGGCTCCGAGCTGTTCGCTCTCCAGAATGGTAAGGTACTGTTCGCCTCCATGGTTACCGAGCCCGAGGCTCCTGTGACCGAGCCCGAGACTCCCGCAACCGAGCCTACCACTCCTCCCACCACCGATTCCGAAGCTCCCGCGACCGAGCCCACAGCTCCCTCCACCGGTGACAATGCTATCGTGATCGTTGCTGCCGTGGCTATGGTTTCTATCCTCGGCGTTTGCCTTATCGGCAAAAAGAAAGTTACCGAATAATTTAGTTTAGATAAAATTTAATAGGTAAATAAAAGCCATCCCCTGCCGCGTGCGGCAGGGGATGGCTTTAAATTTTAATTAAGTTCAGCGATTTCCGCGTATCATTTCGTGCTTGATATCCCAAAGCTTTTGCGAGAGGTCAACATAATAGTTGTGCGGGTTTTCAAAACGCAGGACCTCGTCCCACATGGTCTCAAGCTGATCGGCACAGCGCTGCTTTATCTCGGCGAGCGTGGGCAACTGATATACGAGCTTACCGCTCTTGAATATCGGCACCAGCAGTTCCTCGGCGCGCACGTCCTCAAGCATTTTGCGCTTCCATGTGTATTGCGGATCGAATATTTCGATGGGCTTTGAATCATCCACAGTTTCGTCATGCAGGCAAACAAGGTCTGCCTCCGCCTTGCCGTTTTCGCGATTATAAAGTCTGTATACCTTTTTAAAGTGAGGTGTGGTGATCTTTTGCGGGTTCTCGCTGAGCTTGATCTTGGGGATCAGCTCGCCGCTTGCGGGATCTTCGACCGCGCAAAGCTTATAAACACCGCCAAAGACAGGACAGCTTTTTGATGTTATGAGCCGCTCGCCCACTCCAAAGGCATCCACGCACGCGCCCTGACGGATGATATCTCTGATTATATACTCATCCAGCGAGTTGGAGATAACGATCTTGCACTGCGGGAAGCCCGCGGCATCAAGCATTTTGCGCACCTTTTTGGTAAGGTAGGTGATGTCTCCCGAGTCTATGCGTATGCCGCAGTTGGTAATGCCCATGGGCTTGAGCACCTCGCGGAAAGCACGTATCGCGTTCGGCACGCCGGATTCGATAACATTGTAGGTATCGACCAGCAGTGTGGCGGCGGTGGGATATATCTCGCAATAGGTCTTAAATGCGGTATATTCATCCGGGAACATCTGCACCCATGAGTGCGCCATGGTTCCGGTTGCGGGAACGCCGTATGCCTCGTCTGTGATGGTGCAGGCGGTAGCGGCGCATCCGCCTATATACGCGGCGCGTGCGCCGAGGATGGCGGCATCTGAGCCTTGTGCGCGGCGAGAGCCGAACTCGCTGATGGGTCGGCCGCCCGCGGCGCGGACTATCCTTGTGGCCTTGGTGGCAATGCAGGACTGGTGATTGAACTGCATAAGGATATAGGTCTCGATAAATTGTGCCTGCGGTGCTTTGGCTCTGACGGTTATGATAGGCTCGCCCGGGAAGATGACTGTTCCCTCCGGCACGGCCCACATATCGCCCTCAAACTTAAAATCGGCAAGATACTCCAAAAAGCGCTCGTCAAATATGCCCTTTTCGCGCAGATACTCGATATCCTCCGCATCAAAGTGCAGATCGTTTACGTAATTTATGATCTGCTCAAGACCTGCGGCAACCGCGTAACCCGCATTATCGGGATTATCGCGGTAAAAGACATCAAAGTAAACGTACATATCTCCCATACCGCACTTTTCGTAGCCGTTTGCCATGGTAAGCTCGTAAAAATCGCATAGCATGGTAAGATTTCTTTCAATGTTTTTCATTTTGATCTGTCCTTTATATGATTTTATATTGTTGTTTTGTCAAAGCCACTACCGCCCTGTGCGGCGCGGCGTTTTTCATGCCTTGATATCAGCACCGCGGCGTACCCTCCGCAGGCTGTCATGGCAAAGATCAGCAATACCGCCGTCAGCACGCGCTGATCACCCTCACCGGCTATCACCGATGATGCGTTGTCCCCCGCGCGCTTGGCCGCCTCAATGAGCGTATCAAGCTCGCCGTCGGTGTATCTTTCGCTGTAAAGGCCCAAGGTGTAGGTGCGCAGGGTGATAGTGCCAACACCGGAAACACGGCGCGCCGCCACCCTTATGGCATCGATCTCGGATATATCCGAAATATCAAGATAAAGCATCTGCCGCTCACCGTCGGCGATAACACAACGCCCCTCAAGGGTGGTATTACCGCTGTAGATCACGAGCTTGACCTCATAAAGCTCCCCGCCGTCACCGTCGCCGGAGCAGGAAAGATCTATGCCGATCATCGGCGTATACGCCGCAGGCTCGGGCAGTGATGAGATGCGGCAGATATCCGAATACGCGCCCTGCCCCTCGTCCTCCAGTTGTGCCTTAAGGCAACCGATATCATCCTCAAAAACATATCGCAGGGTCTCACACCCGGGGCCTGCCGACCATCCGTGTGTGCCTGACGTCATACCCGACGACCAAAGCATATACGAGCCTTGGGCGGTGTAGCTGTCGGATGTCAGGGAGCGCTCGATCATTCGCCGCCCGCCGCCGGGAATGCCGTCAAAGCTTGGCAGCAGCTCGCCCCAGCTTGATGCGCCAAGCACCTCAAGCGCGTATGCGGTCTCGCTGTCGCTCTCCTCGCCGTCAATATATTTGACCAAATGCGATACCGTGGCAAACCTTGCGCTGTCGGTGCGCAGGATAAACGCCTCCGCGCCCGCGGCGGTCATTGACATATAATTATAAGCAAAAAGCACGCTCAGCGCACTGCCGTTTGTGTTGTCACTCGGCGTCCAGCAAAAAACAAAGCTGTCACGGATCGAGGAATATTTACCGCAAAGCTTATCAAGCGCATCCGTCAGCGGCGTGATATCATCAGCGGCAAAATAATCGTCGGCCGCTGTGGTCTTGTAAAGCTGTGGGCGATCCGCTATGGCGTTGGCGTAGATATCACCGATGCCTGTGGCGGTGGTATCATCCACATCCGCCATGGCGGTACGGTCAGCGGGCGGAAGCGCCGACTTTTCGCCGATCATACCATCCCCGCCGCCGAGGATCTCATCATCCCCGCCGAGGGTAGGCAGATCAAAATAGCTGTCATCAAGATGATAGGCATTCGATCTGCTGTCCACCATCAGGGTAAATTCAAGATCGGTGTGGGAGGCGATGTAATCCGCCACGCCTGCGGCAAAATCATAGGCATGCGCCAACGCCGCGGTTTTTGAATCGCCAACCGACACAAAAAGTCGCATCCCGCGCCCCGCGGCAATGCCGATAACGGCCAGCGTGCGCGCATAGATCTCGTAATACATAGGCCCTGTGCTGGCGCAAAAGTTATACGCCTCCGGGCTGTCGGCACGATAGCCGAGGACCAGACCGTCTATCCGCCCCGCCTCACCGCCATCATAACGGGAACAAAGGAAGGATATATACGCGTATATCGTGACCGCGGAGACCTCGTCGGATATAACAATGCCGCGGTAGGCCGCGCCGTAGGAATTTGCGGCGGCGTAGGGGAGCGGAGCACGCTCGCCCTCCGCGGGCGACACAAGCAGGCGCAACAGCACCGAAGCACCCGCCACCGATGCACTGCGCACGCGCATATCAAGCTCCTTGATATACTCGCGATTATAGTAAAAGGACATGCCACCGACCGATTGCAGGTAGCCGCTGTGGCGACCGTCCTCAAGGCGGTCAAGGTAAACATCTATCAATACCGTACCCGCGCCGCACTCAAGCGTTTCGGCGGCAGAATCGGTGCTCACTCCCTTAAAGCCGATAGCCGCGGCAGTATCCCCGCTGTCGGTCATGGGATAGCGCGGTGATGCGACCAGCGCGCGAGAGCCATCGGGATATATAATGGCAACGGCGTAAAGGGAGAGGATATCGCCGACCTCGTCTGCCGTTACCGAAAACTCAAAGCGTTTGGACATTACTGCCTCGCGCATCGGCTCGATATCGTTGATAAAGCCCTCCGCCGTGCGCCAAGCGGGCACACAAAACAGCGCTATGCGGCAGTTTTTTGACTCGGTAAGCACGCGGTGGTTGATAGTTCCCTCCACCCTGACCGTGCCGCCTGTCGGGTCGTAGCGGCAAACGGTGATAACACCGAGATCGGCACTTTTGCCGTCACTGCCGCTCGCCGTGGCCGATATCGGACCCGCCATGGCGGAAAAAAGCACCACGCACGCCGCAAAGAAAGCGCAGATCCTTGCACCAAGCCTCATGTTATCACCTGCCTCTCGTTAGTTTTTGTTGTTTTGATCCTTTTGTATCGCCGTACCGTGTCAGGTCAGCTCACCATCCGCTACGGTAAACCGCCACGGGCGCGCGCGATCCTCGGGGGATGCGTAATCTATCCCCACGCGCGGTGATGTTGTGTAATCCGGCACACCGCTGCCGTCATCCTCTATCCATATCTCGTCCGAAAAGACCGCATCGTGACCGCAAAGGCGGCGGTCTATCTCAAGCATTTTTGTAAGTTTTCCGGGGCCGTCCGCGCCGTCTACCGCGCGTATCAATACCGCCTCCGCACTGCCCTCTGCCCCGCTGACGATGTTGAGCATGGAGTGCATTCCGTAGCAAAGATAAACATACACCATGCCGCCGCGCTGCCACATTATGCGGGTGCGGTCAGTTTTGCCGCGGTGCGCGTGACAGGCGGTATCCGCCTCGCCGAGATAGCACTCGGTCTCCTTTATCCGCACGCGCTTCACCGTGCCGTCCGCAGTGCGGCGGCAAAGCCATTTGCCAAGCAAAAAAGGAGCAAGCAGGTCAGCGCTTTGGCTGTATGCCTCGCGCGTGAGTCTGCGCGGGCGAGCTTGGCTCTCCGCACGCCGCGCACTAAAGAATTCCCGCAACAGCGCTCTGCATTCCGCCTCAAGCACGCCGCCGCATATTATCGGGTGCGCGCCGAGCGGCTGCAGTGTCAGGTCAAAAAGACCGCCAAGCGCACCGCCCTTGACATCTGCCGCGCCAAACACCACACGGTCAAGACGCGCGGCTACCACAGCTCCCGCACACATGGGACATGGCTCAAGGGTAACATAAAGCTCACACCCCGAAAGCCGCCAGCCGCCAAGCACACGGCAGGCCTCGCTTATCGCCTCTATCTCTGCGTGAGCTGTCGCACCACCGCCGCTCTCGCGGCGGTTGCGCCCGCGGCCTATCACCTTACCGTGCCTTACAACAACGGCACCAACGGGAACCTCACCCACCTCACCAGCCTCGGCGGCAAGGGTAAGCGCCTCGCGCATAAGGGCGGCATCAGACTCGTTGGCGGTCGTTGTCGCACCCCCATCCGCGGGACTGTTTATTTTTTTATCCACATTTTCATTCATTGCACACCCCGCGGGTATTTGACCCGCCGTTATATCTCAACCCTTGTAAGTAACATGCGAAGGACAGCCAGTGCTATCGCAGTTATGATATATATCACCATGATGGGGGAGAAAAAATCCGCCGCACGTCCTCTCGGTCTCTCCTGCATTACATCGCCGCCGATATTTTTATCTCTTTTGCGCTTTTTTATCAGGATCGCCCAAGCAGCGGCCGATATAATGCCCAGCAGTACAACGGCGGCATGGGATGACTGCAAAAACACATGCGCATCGGTAGGTTCGAGCTGCGCCGCCATTAGCGGCAGGATAAGATAAAGTGCATTGTTTGCAAGGTGCAGGACTATGCTTGGCCACAGCGATGCGGATGCGCGGCGCAGGCAGGCGAATATCAGCCCCGCCGCAAAGGTATGCGGCATGGCGCGCAGGCTGTTGTGCATCAGCGCGAACAAAAGCGCCGATCCGACCACTGCAACACCGCTCCCCTGCCCCTCAAGCGCCGAGTATATGCAACCGCGAAAGAGCAGTTCCTCACAAAGCGCGGGCAGGATAACTACATTTATTATTGCCACCGCAATACCCACCCAGCCGCGCGGCAGATCGGATGCGGCATCCGGCGGCATACCGATAAGATCAAATATATATCCGCCCAGATCGGATATCAGTAATACGGCACCAAGAGATGGCAAAAAGACAAGGCCAAAGTCATCTGGGAACGCCGGGCGCGTGCCAAGCCCTCCGCGATGCTCGACGGGGATCACTGCCAAGCAAAAGACTACCGGCAGGATGAACGCCAAAAGATACACTACGGCATCTATCGCACCGGCGGCGGCCGCCGCCGCGGCATCCCCTATATTTTGAGATACGTATATACAGTTGCTCAGCCACCGCCCCAAGGCACCGGCGCCCTGCAGGAGGGCAGTATGCAGGAGCATGGTAACGCCAATGCGGGCGGAGATGGCGTAAAGTTCCGAGCGGCGGCGCTTCGAGCAGCGCTCGGAATATGCATTTTTAGGATCACTTGCCATAGCGCTTGCCCCCGATAACCGCAGAGTACACTTATTTATTATATTATACAATAAAAGCGCTGGCTTGTCAACCGATGGCGGGCACGCGCCGCCAATTGAACCTAAAAAATCCCCGCCAAGAGGGCCTCTTGGCGGGGATGATCAATTAAACTTGATTATTCGATTATTCGAACCTGCGGCCGATCAGTGAATGATGCAGCGCTCTGTATCCTTATCGAATATGTGCATACGGGACATATCAAAGGCTACCTTGATGTTATCGCCCGCACGGGTGGTGGAGCGAGAGGATACACGTGCGATGAGGTTGGTCTCACCTACTGCAAGGTAGAGATAGATCTCAGCACCCATAAGCTCGGTAACATCAACATATGTATCGATAACACTGTCGGGATGAGCGGACAGCTGCATGGGAGAATCATAGATGCACTCGGGACGCAGACCTACCACGACCTCCTGGCCGATGTAATCCTTAAGCTCGGGAGCGTTTGCCTTTTCGGTGGGCAGCTTGAGGGACTTGTCCTCAAAGTTGAAGAAGACATCGTCACCCTTCTTTACGAGCTTACCGTTGATGAAGTTCATCTGAGGTGTGCCGATAAAGCCTGCAACGAACATGTTGACCGGCTCATCATAAAGGGTCTGAGGAGTATCGACCTGCTGGATAAGACCATCCTTCATAACGACGATACGAGTAGCCATGGTCATAGCCTCGACCTGGTCGTGAGTTACGTAGATAAATGTGGTCTGAACGCTCTGGTGAAGCTTTGTAAGCTCGGTTCTCATCGCCGCACGAAGCTTAGCATCGAGGTTGGAGAGAGGCTCGTCAAGCAAGAAGACCTTGGGCTTACGAACGATAGCACGACCGAGAGCAACACGCTGTTTCTGACCACCGGACAGAGCCTTGGGCTTTCTGTCAAGCAGGTGGGTAATATCAAGGATACGAGCGGCATCCTCAACACGTCTCTTTATCTCTTCCTTAGGTGTTTTTATGAGCTTAAGACCAAAGGCCATGTTCTCAAAAACAGTCATGTGAGGATACAGAGCGTAGTTCTGGAACACCATCGCTATTTTTCTGTCCTTAGGAGCAACGTCGTTGACAAGCTGATCACCAATGAAAAGCTCGCCCTCCGTGATCTCCTCAAGGCCTGCGATCATACGCAGAGTGGTGGACTTACCGCAGCCGGAAGGGCCGACGAGGATCAAAAATTCCTTGTCCTTAATGTCAAGGTTGAAGTCGGATACAGCGGTAACGCCGCCGGGATATTTCTTATAAATGTGTTTAAGTGATACACTTGCCATAGGGTGTGCTCTCCTCCTTAAAATTCGGGTCGGTCACAGCCGAACCGAGAGTATATTCTGTACTATAATATTGTATCAAATTTTCGTCAAAAATGATAGAGTCTTATTCCCCAAAAATTCAGGGTCAAAATTGTGCAACATGCACAAATATACGTTCATTACTGCATTTGAGCAGTTTTTGGATGTTTTTATGCGCCCAATATGTAAATTATATTTACCCCGCCGCGCTTATTTTTCTTCCTCGCCAAGCTTCATGGTAAGCCCGATGCGGTGGCGCTGAACATCCACCGAGAGGACCTTGACCTTGACTATATCGCCCACCGCCAGCACCTCGCTTGGGTGTTTGATATATTTATCGCATATCTGCGAGATGTGAACAAGGCCGTCCTGATGCACGCCGATATCAACAAATGCGCCGAAATCGATAACGTTTCTGACCGTTCCGGTCATTATCATGCCCTCACGAAGCGAGGAGATATCCATAACGTCATCACGGAGGACCGGAGCGGGGAAGCTGTCACGCACATCCCTGCCCGGCTTTTCAAGTTCGGAGATCATATCGCAAAGGGTAGGCTCGCCGATACCCAGCTCCTCGGCGACCGCCGCGCGCCCGCGCTCCGATACCTTTTTGCCGAGCAAGCGCAGCCCGCCCGAGCGGATCTCCGCCTCGTCAAAGCCGAACATGTCAAGCAGGCGATGTGCCGCCTCATATGACTCGGGGTGAACGCCGGTAGCGTCAAGCACCTCATCCGATCCCGACACGCGCAAAAAGCCCGCAGACTGCTCGTAGGCCTTATTGCCCAGCCGCGGCACGCGCAAAAGCTCCGCGCGGCTCAAAAACTCGCCGTTCTCCTCACGATATTTTACAATATTCTTTGCCACCGGTGCACTTATGCCGGAAACATAGGAAAGGAGCGAATAGGATGCGGTGTTGAGGTCGATACCTACCGAGTTTACGCAGTCCTCCACCACACCGGTCAGTGCCTCATCCAGCCTTGCCTGCTTCATATCATGCTGATACTGACCAACGCCCACCGACTTTGGATCTATCTTTACAAGCTCGGCCAGCGGGTCCTGAAGCCGCCTTGCGATAGACACGGCGGAGCGCTGTGTAACATCAAAATCAGGGAACTCCTCCGCCCCGAGCTTTGATGCAGAATAAACGGATGCGCCCGCCTCGCTGACCATGATATATTTACAGCCGCAATCAAGCTCGCGCAAAAGCCCTGCAATAAATATCTCGCTCTCCTTGGATGCTGTGCCGTTGCCGATGGCGATAACATCCACGCCGTACTTGCGTATCAGCGAGGAGACGACACGGCGGCTCTCCGCTATCCGCTCCTGCGGCTTGGTGGGATAAATGACCGCAGTATCTATCACCTTGCCGGTGCGATCCACCACCGCCAGCTTACAGCCGGTGCGGTAACCGGGGTCAAAGCCCATAACGGTCTTGCCGCGCAGGGGCGGTGACATTAAAAGATGCTTTAGGTTGTCCTCAAATACACGGAGCGCACCCTCTCCCGCCTTATCGGTAAGATCGTTTCTGATCTCTCGCTCAACCGAGGGCGCAATAAGCCGCGCGTAGCTGTCATCTATCGCCGCCTTAACATAGTCGCGCGCAGGGCTTTCGCCCTTGGTGAGAAACTTACGGTAAAGATAGCTCATAACAAGATCGTTGCCAGGCTCTATCGTGACCTTAAGGAAGCCCTCCTTTTCGCCGCGGTTGACGGCCAGCACGCGGTGACCCGCTATGCGCTTTACCCGCTCGGAAAAATCATAATACTGGGCGTAGACCGAATCCTCATCCCGCGCGGCCTTTGATACGAGCAGACCGTGCTCGGCGGTAAGCGTGCGCACCCCTTTGCGGCAGTCGGCATTATCGGATATATTCTCGGCAATGATATCAAGCGCACCGGCTATTGCCGCATCGGCATCCCCAACTCCCAGCTCCTCGTTTACATACTCGGCGGCGGTGTCGGCAAGCGACGGCTCGTAGCTCTCGTTTTGCGCAAATATCAGCTCCGCAAGCGGCAAAAGCCCGCGCTCTCTTGCTACCGATGCACGTGTTTTGCGCTTGGGACGGTAGGGGCGGTATATATCGTCCACCTCTGTCAGCGTTTTTGCATTGTCGATGGCACGCTCAAGCTCGGGTGTGAGCTTTTCCTGCGCGGCGATAAGACCCTTTACCTCCTCGCGGCGCTTTTCGATATTTCTGAGATAATTCAAGCGGTCAAAAAGATCGCGCAGGACGGTATCGTCAAGCGAACCCGTGACCTCCTTACGATAACGGGCGATAAAGGGGATCGTGTTGCCCTCATCGATAAGCGCTACCGTGCGCCTTACCTGCTCAACACCAAGCCCAAGCTCCTCCGCCAGTACTGCTTCAATGTCTATCATTTTTCGTTCTTCCTTTATTTAATGCATTACTTATTGCTTACTTTTTTGCGCTCCGTGCTCAAGCCCCGCCGCGGCATAAAGCGCCTCGACCTCACGAGGATCAAGATACCGCCACTCGCCGCGGGAGAGTGCCGGGTCAAGCTCAAGCGGGCCAAAGCTTATCCGCTCAAGGGATACGATCTTGTTCCCCACCGCGTAAAACATCTGCTTTATTTGGTGATAGCGTCCCTCGTGGATCGTTATAACGCCCCGCCGTGCGTCACTCGGCTCAGGCTCGACCCTGCAGGGAGCGGTCAACACACCGCCCTCGATATGCACGCCGCCCTCAAGACGAACACGCGCCTCCTCCGTCAGCGGCTCGACCGCGCCGTAGCGATAGCTCTTGTCAACATGCCGCGCGGGGGCAAGCAGTCTGTGCGAAAGCTCGCCGTCATCAGTCAAAAGCATCAGCCCCACAGTGTATTTATCAAGCCTGCCGCAGGGGAACACCCGCGCACGGTCGCGCCCGTCACACAGCTCATTAACAACAGGCACACCGTCCTTTTTGTTTTCCGTTGCGCTGACGTAGCCCTCCGGCTTGTTGAGCATGATATATATATGCTCCCGCCATTCTATCTCCCTGCCGCGCCGAACAACACGGCTGACACCGGGGATGACCTCGCTATCCGGCGAGCGGGCGGGCACACCGTCTATAAGTATTACGCCGGCTCGGCACTCACGCGCACAATCGCGGCGCGAGCATTCCCCGGCGGATGAAAGATATCTGTCAAGTCTCATGTCTGCTCCGATACCGACGGCACGGACGCGACCTTGCCTACGCCGCGCCGATCTGCCTCACATGGTGAGGATCAGTATCGCCACACAGCCGAAAAGCAAAAGCCCCACCCCAAGGCCGATAAAAAAATCACGCAAAAGCTTATATCCTCCCACCGTTTACATATGCAAGGCTTATTATGCCCACGCGCGGGGGATCCTACAATATTATTATATTATTATTATATCACACCGCAAAAGATTTTTCAACCCCCGAGAGGCCGCGGCGCGCCATCCATTGCGACCCGCGCAAAATATTTTTGCTTTTTTAGGAAAAGCTATTGACAAACACATTTGAATGTGCTATTATATGAACGATGATTCAAGTGAATGAGCATTCAAATGAATCAATATTCAATCGTGCCGTCCGTGTGGCGGCAGAGGGGAGACAAAATGGATACCGAAAAGATGCTGACCGAGCATTCCTGCGGCGAGCATGAGCACTGCACGCACGCCGCCGCGCACCCCGAATCGGAGGAGATGCTGTGCGACCTTGCCGACCTTTTTAAGATATTTGGCGACACCACCCGCCTGCGCATTCTTTTTTGCCTGCTGGATGACGAGATGTGCGTGATGCATATATCCGAGCGGCTTGGCATGACATCCTCCGCCATATCGCACCAGCTTAAGGTGTTGCGTGTCAACAACCTTGTAGCGCCGCGGCGGGAGGGCAAGACCATCTATTACCGTTTGGCAGATGACCACGTACACACGATAGTGGCGCAGGGCTATGAGCATCTGCGTGAGGAACAGGCGGACGAATGAGCATTTTACATGCAAAGTTTTTTTGAAAGGATAAAGATATATTATGAAGAAAACATTTGAACTTGAGGATCTTGATTGCGCAAACTGCGCGGCAAAAATTGAGGCGGCCATAGCCAAGCTTGAAAGTGTTGAGGCAGTAAGCGTTAATTATATAATGCAAAAAATGACGATAGAAGCCGCCGATGATGAATTTGATGCGGTAATGAAAAAAACGGTAAAGCTTTGCCGCCGCATTGAACCGGATATGCGGATAAAGCTTTGACCGCGCCGCGACAATATCACCGAAACGAAACATGAAATTATTTAAAGACATGACGCGCCGTCAACGGCGGACGGCACTGCGCATTTTGATATCCGCACTGCTGTTGGCCATGGCCTCTGCCCTGCCCACCTCGGGCATAATACGCCTGCTCTCCTTTTTGCCGTCCTATTTGGTGATAGGCTATGATGTGATACTGGCGGCGGTTAAAAACATGATCGGCGGGCAGCTGATGGACGAAAAATTTCTTATGATGCTGGCGACCGTTGGCGCATACGCCACAGGCGAGTATGCCGAGGCGGCGGCGGTGATGCTGTTTTATCAGGTTGGCGAGCTGTTTCAGAGCATTGCGGTCGGGCGCAGTCGCCGCAGTATAGCCGCACTGATGGACATTCGCCCCGACCGCGCCACCGTCCTGCGGGACGGCCGAGAGATCGTCGTCTCTCCCGACGAGGTCGCGATAGGTGAGACCATTATCATTCGCCCGGGCGAGCGCATTCCGATAGACGGCCGGGTCACCGAGGGACGTGCGACAGTGGATCTTTCCGCCCTCACAGGCGAGAGCCTGCCCGCAGAGCTGACTGTCGGTGACACCGCCACAAGCGGTGCCGTGGCGCTTGACGGTATGATAAAGCTGTGCACCACGCAAAGCTTTGGCGAGAGCACGGTGGCCCAAATACTCGAGTTGGTAGAGAACGCATCCTCCAAAAAAGCCAAGACAGAAAACTTTGTTACTCGCTTTGCGCGGGTCTATACCCCTTTGGTCGTTGCCGGCGCGTGCCTTTTGGCTTTCCTGCCGCCGCTGATAGGCGGAGGGTCATTTATACCTTGGATACAACGTGCGCTGACCTTTTTGGTCATCTCCTGCCCCTGCGCGTTGGTGGTGTCGGTGCCGCTGTCATTTTTCGGCGGCATAGGTCGCGCTTCGCGCGAGGGGATACTTATCAAGGGCGCGGGCTATCTTGAGGCGATATCCGGAATAAAGACGGTAGTATTTGATAAGACCGGCACTCTGACGCGCGGCAGTTTTAGCGTGAGCGAGATCTGCCCGAGTGCCGGTGCGGATGCCTACGAGCTTTTGTCGCTTGCCGCGGCGGCGGAGAGCTACTCCACCCACCCGATAGCGGTATCTCTGCGTGCCGCGGCGGTGGATGGCACGGCGCATGAAGTCAGCGATATCTCCGAGCATTCCGGCATGGGAGTGACTGCCACGGTGGACGGCCGGCGGATAGACGCGGGCAACGCCGAGCTTATGCGTGAGCTTGGCATCACTCCGGACGCGTGCACCACCCCGGGCACAGTGGTACACGTGAGCCGCGGGGAGGAATATCTCGGATATATCATCATATCGGATGAGATCAAGCCGACCTCCGCCGAGGCGATATCCCGCCTACGCGAGCTTGGCGTGCGGAGGACGGTAATGCTGACGGGTGACAGGCGTGAGAGCGCGGAGGCTGTTGGTAGTGCGCTTGGCGTTGACAGCGTTAAAAGCGAGCTGATGCCCGCTGACAAGGTCATGGCAGTTGAAGAATTGCTTGACGGCGGCGAGCGACCGCTGGCCTTTTGCGGGGACGGCATAAACGATGCGCCGGTCCTCTCCCGCGCCGATATCGGCATTGCCATGGGCGCACTCGGTAGCGATGCGGCGATAGAGGCGGCGGACATCGTGCTGATGGATGATGACCCCGGCAAGATCGCCCGCACGGTGGAGATATCCCGCAAAACGATGCGGATAGTTTGGGAAAATATAATCTTTTCACTTGCCGTAAAGGCGGCGGTGCTGATAATGGGTGCCACGGGGCACGCCGGCATGTGGCTTGCTGTGTTTGCCGACGTCGGCGTACTGGTGATAGCTATACTCAATGCAATGAGAGCATTAAAGCTGTAAATACAATAAAGAGACGAGTCGCGGCAACCGACTCGTCTCTGTTTTTAATGCTTGCACTGACTTACCGACCGCGCAATATATCCGTCAATAAGCTACTTTGCCGATAATAATGATCAGCAAGATCGCTATGGCTATCGCCGTCAGGCATCCGTATTTTCGGTTGCGAAACAATTCGACAATGCCGTAAACGATAATGAAAAAAATATCGTATGCCATATTATCCCCTTTTCGCTACATCGGCAGCATTTAAAATCTTCATCTCGATGCAGACCCTACCGTCTGCCGTTGAATCCATTACAAACAGATCGACCGCAGAAAAAGCTTTTGTTAAATCGTTAGTCATGCTGTCAAAAACAAATCCCAAGGCAGTAATCTCAACGGAATTTGTCGAAGCATCAAATACAGCTTTGTAATCCGAGTCATTAAAAATACCGTCAAGAAGCCTTAGCTTTTTGACGGTATCTATTTTTAACAAATAGATGTTATTTCGTAACTCTTTTTTTGCACGCTCCGAGGCGGCGACGATTAATTCGGATAATTTGCGATCATTCATGATAATAATTCCTTTCGTATTTATCTATTCGATGCTCCGTTTGACGAGCGGCACGCCACTTTTCATTGCGACACGCCGGGCAGCGTGTCGGTATGTGATATTTTTTTGCTCTGTATCTTCGGATCTCACTTGCACTCAAAGCAAAATAATGTCCGCAATCACGGCATATGATTCTTCTGCTCATCGCAACCCTCCCATGATATACGGCGAGCAGTAAACGCGCCGATGCCTCTTTTTGCACGGCATGTAGTTGTAAAAGGCTTCTTCAATGCCGTAATACGGACTTTTCCTCTCCCGCTGACGCTCTTTTCGGCAAACGGTGCAGTGGGTGGGAATGCTTCCGTATTTTGTGATGTAATTCGATACCTGCCGTGGACTTAACTCAAATAGTTCTCCGCAGGTCTTGCAACGTATGACCATAAAATGCTCTCCTTGTTTTTTATAATAGTGACGGTGTTCGGGTGGAACGCTTGCCGTTGGCGGTGCGTCCGCTTATATAGTAGCGGTGTTGTGGTGTTGCGCTTGCCGTTGGCGGTGTGCGTTCCGTTGCCATCCGCTTATATAGTAGCGGTGTTCGGTAACGCTTGCCGTTGGCGGTGCGTTCGCCGTCCGCTTATATAGTAGCGGTGCTTGTGGAACGCTTGCGCCGTTGTCGGTGTGCGTTCCGTTGCTGTCCGCTTATATAGTGGCGGTGGGCGGTTTTACGCTTGCGGACGGCTTAAAATTTGCCCCGAACAGAAAACGGCGCGCCGTTCGTGGCGCGCCGTTTGGTGCTGTTTTTATTTATTTACGCTTGTTTTTTTACCGCCAAAGCAGTCCAGCCGTTATCCTCAAGGGTCCGGTCGATATAAAAACCGTTTGCTTCAAGTGCCGCCCTAACATCATCGGCGCGTTCGTTTATGATACCCGAGGCGAGCAGGGTCGAGCCGTCATGCATAAATCTGCCGATATCCGGTGCCATGCGTATGATGATATCCGCCACGATATTGGCGCACACCACGTCATATTCCCCGGCCGCAACGCCGTGCAAAAGGTCGGATGTGCCTGTTTTTACATTCTCACAGCCGTTTTCCGCCGCGTTCTCCGCCGCGACCTCCACGGCCACCGGATCGATATCATATGCCATGCACTCCGCCGCGCCGAGTTTTGATGCGGTTATTGCCAAAATACCGCTGCCGGTACCCACATCAAGCAAGCGGTCGCCCGGCTTCACCGTATCCCGCAAAAGGCCGATGACGAGGCGCGTGGTCTCATGCGAACCGGTGCCAAACGCCATGCCGGGATCCATACGGATGATGACCTCCCCCTCGGCGGGACTGTACTGCTCCCACCTTGGGACTATAACGATATTGCCGATATGCAGCGGCTTATAATACTGCCGCCATGCATTGGCAAAGTCTTCTTCTTTAACGCCGGAGGTGGTCAGCACGCCCTCGATAGATGACTCGGCCAATCTTTGGCGGATGAACGCCAGTGTGCCGTCAACATCTCCGCCCTCCGCCAAAAAGACGGAGACCGAGGCTATGCTCTTATCGGCGGAAAGTATCCGCTCGTCCACCAGATCCCCATATACGCTCTTAAGGTCAAAGTCACTGTAATCTTCTATCATAAGCCCGGGATCCACCGCGCTCATTATCGCCGTGGCGGCATCAAGAGATGATACCTTTACCGTCAACTTTATTTCTGTCCAGGATGAGTATTCGTAGCTCATTTCGGTCTCCGTTTTTTATTTCTTTTCTTCCTTGCTGTCGCGCAGATCCTTAAGACGATCTATCAGGCGGCGGCGCTTGGGATAGTTTGACTCACCACAGCTCTCCGCAAAGGCGCGCATGGCATCCTTTTGCTTTTCGGTAAGTCCGCGCGGGATCTCGATATTTGCGGTAAACACAAGGTCACCGCGGCGATTTTGCGAATTGACGTAAGGCACGCCGCAGCCCTTTATGGTAAACTGCGTGCCCGGCTGTGTACCCTCAGGGATCTTATATTTCTTCACACCGTCAAGGGTGGGAACATCTATCTCCGCGCCGAGCGTGGCCTCGGTTATCGTTACCGGTACCTCGCAATAAAGCGTTGTGCCGTCACGCTCGAACACGTTATGGCGGCGAACGTTCACCTCAATGATCAGGTCTCCCGCCGGTCCGCCGTTTTGACCGTCATTGCCCTGCCCGCGCAGGATTATCCGCTCTCCGCTGTCGATGCCAGCGGGGATAGATACCGCTATGGTCTTGGGCACGCGCACCTTGCCGCTTCCGCGACAGGAGGTGCAGGGGTCCTTTATGACCTTACCCGTCCCGCGGCAGCTCTCACAGGTGGTGGTGGACTGAAACTGCATGCCGCCCAGCCTTTGCGTAACACGGCGCTGTCCCGTACCGCCGCAGGCAGAGCAGGTCTCGGCCGATGTGCCTTTTTTAGCACCGCTGCCGCCGCACTCCGAGCATTTTGATACCTTTGTAAAGCTGATATCGCGCTTGACGCCGAAAACAGCCTCCTCAAAATTGATGGTTACCGAAACGCCAATATCATCTCCGCGCATAGGCCCATTGCGCCTTGCCGAGGAGGATTGCCCAAAGCCGCCGCCGAAAAATGAGGAGAAGATATCCCCGATATCGCCGAAATCAGCGGTAAAGCCGCCGGAATATCCGCCGCCACCGCCGCCCATGCTGCCGTCAAACGCAGCATGACCGTAACGGTCATAGGCCGCACGCTTATCGGCATCCGAGAGGACGGCATAGGCCTCGTTTACCTCTTTAAACTTCGCCTCGGCATCCTTGTCGCCGGGGTGCAGATCCGGATGGTACTGCTTTGCCAGCTTTCTGTATGCTTTTTTTATCGTATCGTCATCGGCGCCGCGCTCGATGCCCAGCACCTCATAATAATCTCTTTTAGTTTCTGCCATAGGTCAAGCACCCTGATCTTTTTAAAATTTCAATACTGCACTCGGGGGTGTTAAAGATTCCCCTCGGAATTTTCAACACCCCCGATAACGGGTCATTATTTACCGCTCTTATCCTCAAAATCGGCGTTATAGTAATTGCCGTTACCGTCGCTCTGCGCGCCGCCGTTATCGGCGTTGCCCGCGCCCGCATCAGCACCTGCGCCCGCGGCGCCTGCCTGTGCGTAAAGCTTTTCGGAGAGCTTACCGAATGCACGCTCAAGTGCCTCGGCATCGCTCTTTATCTGCTCGGTCGTGCCGTCCTTGAGAGTATTCTTAAGTGTCTCAAGCGCCGCACGAACATCGGTCTTATCCTCCTCGGGGAGCTTATCGCCTATCTCCTCAAGCGATTTTTCGCTCTGGAAGACGAGATTTTCGGCATGGTTGCGGGTCTCTACCGTTTCCTTTTGCTTTTTATCCTCCTCGGCAAAACGCTCTGCATCCTTAACGGCGCGGTCGATATCCTCCTTGCTCATGTTGGTGGAGCTGGTGATGGTTATATGCTGCTCGCGGCCTGTGCCGAGATCCTTTGCGGAAACGTTAACGATGCCGTTTGCATCGATATCAAAGGTCACCTCGATCTGGGGCACTCCGCGGGGAGCTGCGGGGATACCGTCAAGCGTAAACTTACCAAGCGTGGTGTTGCCGGAGGCCATCTCACGCTCGCCCTGAAGAACATGGATCTCAACCGAGGTCTGGTTATTTGCCGCGGTGGAGTAGACCTGGCTCTTCTTTACGGGGATGGTGGTGTTGCGGTCGATTATACGGTTGAACACGCCGCCCAGCGTCTCGATACCGAGGGACAGGGGGGTGACATCAAGCAGGAGCAGATCCTTAACATCGCCGCCGAGAACGCCGCCCTGAATGGCCGCGCCGATGGCAACGCACTCATCGGGGTTGATGCCCTTAAAGGGATCCTTGCCCATGAACTTCTTAACGGCTTCCTGAACAGCGGGAATTCTGGTAGAACCGCCGACGAGGAGCACCTTATCGACATCTGTGGGCTTAAGTCCCGCATCCGAAAGAACGCGGCGGGTAGGCTCCATGGTGGCATCAACAAGGTCAGCTGTAAGCTCGTTGAACTTTGCGCGGGTAAGGGTGGTCTCAAAGTGGACGGGGCCGCTTGCGGTCGCGGTAAGGAAGGGCAGGTTGATGTTGGTGCTGGTCATGCCGGAAAGCTCTATCTTGGCCTTTTCAGCGGCCTCTTTGAGTCTCTGCATTACCATCTTGTCGCCGCGCACGTCAATGCCGTGCTCTGACTTAAAGCTGTCTGCCATCCAGTTTATAATGCGGTCATCAAAGTCATCGCCGCCCAGGTGGTTGTTACCTGCGGTCGCAAGGACCTCAAACACGCCGTCGGAGATCTCAAGCAGAGATACATCAAATGTACCGCCGCCAAGGTCGAATACCATTATCTTGCCGTCCTTATCCTTATCCACACCGTAAGCAAGTGCGGCGGCGGTCGGCTCGTTGATTATACGCATGACCTCAAGTCCTGCGATCTTACCTGCATCCTTTGTTGCCTGACGCTGTGCATCGGTAAAGTATGCGGGAACGGTGATAACTGCCTTATCTACAGTCTGGCCGAGATATGCCTCGGCATCGGCTTTCATCTTGCGGAGCACCATTGCGGATATCTCCTGCGGGGTGTAGCCCTTGCCGTCAATGTTCACCTTATAGTTGGAGCCCATCTCGCGCTTGATGCTGGAGACGGTATGGTCGGGGTTGGTGATGGCCTGACGCTTTGCCACCTGACCGACAAGTCTTTCGCCGTTCTTTGTAAAGGCTACGACAGAGGGTGTTGTGCGTGCGCCCTCGGGATTGGGTATTACTACGGGCTCGCCGCCCTCAAAAACTGCTACGCATGAGTTTGTTGTACCAAGGTCTATACCTATGATCTTTGACATGATTTTATCCTCCGATATTATATAAGAGATTTGTTTGCTGTGTTTTGTATTTATTTTAATTAGCTTGCGCTATTGTTTTTTGTTTTTTTGGGATTTTGCGTTTTGTGTGTCAGTTGGCTACCTTTACCACTGCGTGGCGTATGACCTTGTCGCCTTTTTTGTAGCCCTTTTGGAAGACCTCAACTACCTCGCTCTCCCCTGCCGCTTCGTCATCGATATGCATAACGGCGTTATGAAGATTGGGGTCAAAGGTCTCGCCGGCCGCCTTTATCTCCTCAACACCCAGCTTTGAGAGCGCCTCAGAGAAGCTCTTGAGGATCAGCGCCAGCCCATCGGCCAGTGCCTGTGCATCGGTACAGCCGACTGCGCGGTCAAGATTATCAAGTACCGGGAGCAGTGCACTGATGGCATCCGAATATGCATCGGCGTAAATGCCCTCTCGCTCCTTTGCGGCGCGACGGCGGAAGTTATCATACTCAGCCAGCATGCGAAGATATTTATCATCCCCCGCCGCGCGAGCCTCCTCGGCGGTCTTGAGAGAACCCTCAAGCTCCGCTATCCTTGCCTCAAGCTTTTTTACCTTTTTCTTTTCGGAATGTGAGAGCCGCTCTTCGCTCTCCCCCGCGCCGGCTTTGCTCGCTGTATCCTCAGCGCTCGCCCCCTCGGCGGAGGCTTTGGCGCATTCCTGCTCGTTTTCCGTCTTTATATTCTCTTTATCTGCCATTTTTAAAGCTACCTCTTAAACCTTATTTTATTATCCTTACTCGTTGTCCTGTGTATTCCAAATATCAGACCCGACCGATCTATGCATCTCCTCGGTCGCTCGGCGTTGCCTTTTGCGCCGCGCCGCCACCGTTGCTTGCTTCAGCCGCGGCATCCCCCGGCAGAGCATGCGTTTGTTGTGACACTGGATCTATCATCTCGCCTATCATTCCGCAAAGCATCTCTATCGTTTCAAGCACACGCGCGTAGTCCATCCGCAGCGGCCCCAAAACTCCTATAACGCCTATCGTTTTGTCGCCGCGCTTTATCGGCTTAAAAACAAGAGATGAGTTGTTCATGACTCTGACCGGGGATTCCGAGCCTATAACGACCGATATATCCTCGGCATCCTGCTTTGATACCAGCTCAAGTATCTCCTCCTTTTGCTCAAGCGTGCCAAGCAGGTCGCCAAGCTCGTCGGGATCCGAATAATCCGGGTATTGCAAAAGGTGATTGATACCGGAGAGGCGAAGCTCGCCGCCGTCAAGCTCTGTCATCGTCTCGTATATCGTTTTGACTATCGGGCTGACGAGGGCTGAATCCGCACCCATCTGCTCCTCAAGCCGCATCATAACAGGCAGGTTTATCTCCGCCGCCGCAAGCCCCGCAACATTTTCGTTGAGCGCCGCGGAAAGGCGGGTGATCGTTGCCGGCAGTACGGGAGTGGTGAGCCTTATATGCTTTGAGGTCACCGACCCTGTTGAGCTTATCATTATAAGCACAAAGCTGCAAGCATCGATATACGCCGTTTCAAAACGGCTGATGGTCACCGCCGCGCATTTCGGCTTGGCGGCGATGCCGGTGTAGTTTGTAAGCGCCGAGGCCAAGCGTGAGGCGGTAAGCAATATCTGATCCACCTCGCTGGTCTTGCTTTTAAGCTCCTGCGCTACCCTTGCCACCTCGCCGGTGGTCATTGCATAGCGCTCGATAAGCTGATCAACATAAAAACGGTAACCAAGCTGTGACGGCACACGCCCGGAGGAGGTGTGCGGCTGTTCAAGATAGCCCATGCTCTCAAGCTCGGCCATCTCGTTGCGTATGGTCGCCGAGGAGCATTTCATCCCCGGCAGGAGCTGAAGCGATTTTGACCCAACCGGGTCCCCGCTTTCAATATACGACTCAACAACAGCCTTTAGTATCGCTTTTTTGCGACCCGTAAGCTCATCGCCGTACATTTTATGATCACCTCCGCTCATTTTAGCACTCAATGCATCCCAGTGCTAACCGTTGCTTATAATATACCACGATTGGCGGCGACATTCGTGCTTTTTCGGTTGCTTTTTTGTTAACATATTATGAATTTTGGCACTTGGCACTTTTTTGTGATAAAAAAACTCCTCAAAATCAGCCTCTTAAACAAAATGATAACACGAGAGTGTTTTTATATTCACAAATCCGCTGTATAATAAATATGTTGACGATCGCGGCCACCGCCGCGGAACGCCTTAATAAATAATGTAGCGATACATAAATGATACATCGGAAAGGGATGTTTTTAATGTCTGAAGAAAAAGAAAAAACGACCGGCGGTATTTCTGTCGAAACACAGCATATTTTTCCTATTATTAAAAAGTGGCTATACTCGGACAAGGATATCTTTGTCCGCGAGATAGTCTCAAACGCCTCGGATGCGGTAACAAAGCTGCGCCGCCTCGGCTCGCTGGGTCAGGCGGAGCTTGGCGATGAGGATTGGCGGATAGACGTAACGCTTGACTCCGCCGCAAAGACGATAACCGTTACCGATAACGGCATCGGCATGACGCGCGAGGAGCTGGAACGTTACATCTGCTCGATAGCCCTCTCCGGCGCACTTGAGTTTGTTGCAAAGTATGAAAACGGCGATGATTCAAACGGCATCATCGGTCACTTCGGCCTTGGTTTTTACTCTTCTTTTATGGTCAGCGACACCGTTGAGGTGAACACGCGCTCCTACACCGGCGCGCCCGCCGTTCACTGGGTGTGCAACGAGGCGGGAGAGTACGAGATCTCCGAGGGTGAGCGCGAGGAGCGCGGCACAGAGGTGATAATGCACATCTCGGAGGATGAGGCCGAGTACCTGAACGCATCAAAGCTGCGTACCATCCTTGACCGCTACTGCTCCTTTATGCCGGTGGAGATATACTTCCATGACGGCCAAGAGGAGGAGCACACAGACGAGTGCGAGTGCGGACATGATCACGATCATGATGATCACGAATGCGAATGCGACCACGAGCACGAGCACGAGCATGCTCCCAAGCCGATAAACGACACCACCCCGCTTTGGTGCCGCAAGGCCTCGGATATAAAGCCCGAGGAATATATAGAGTTCTACCACAAGCTCTTTATCGACGCAAACGATCCCCTGTTTTGGATCCACATCAATGCCGACTACCCGCTGAACTTTAAGGGCATTCTTTTCTTCCCCAAGATCAACAGCGAGTACCAAAGCCTTGAGGGTCAGGTAAAGCTTTACTACAATCAGGTGTTCGTTGCGGATAATATAAAGGAAGTGATACCCGAGTATCTTTTGATGCTTCGCGGTGCCATTGACTGCCCCGAGCTGCCACTCAACGTATCGCGCAGCTATCTGCAGGATAACGCATACGTCAAAAAGGTCTCGGCCCATATAGTTAAAAAGGTAGCGGACAAGCTGACCGCCATGGCGGCCAACGAGCGCGAAAAGTATGAGACGGTGTATCCCGATATTCGCATATTCATTGAATACGCCTGCCTGCGCGAGCGCAAATTCTTTGACAGAGTTAAGGATTCCCTGCTCATTCGCTTTACCGAGGGCGCGCCGCAGACCTTTGCCGAGCATCTTGAAAAGATCAAAGAGAGCCATGAGGGCAGGATCTATTATGCATCCGATGAATCGCTCCAAGCACAGTATATCTCAATGTTCCGCACCGAGGGCGTGGACGTGGCGGTATACGATCTGGCAATAGACACGCAATTTTTGGCGGCTGTTGAGCAGTACCGCGGGGATGTAAAGTTCATTCGCGTTGATGCGGGCCTTGATGCCCTGCGCGAGAGCACGCAGGATGATGAGACCGCCGGCGCGGCACTGCCGGATGACGACCCGCTGACGGTGATATTCAGACGTGTAAGCGGCAGTGAGAAGCTGACCCTGCGCCGCGAGCGGCTTAAGGATGCTACCGTGCCCGCGCTTTTGACGGTAAGCGAGGAATCCCGCCGCTTTGAGGACATGATGCGCCTTTACGCCGCACCCGGCGAAGAGCTGCCCGCCTTCCCGACCGAATACACACTGACGCTCAACGAGGCCTCCTCGATCTACACAAGGCTTGGCGAGCTGATGGCGGCGGGTGGTGATTCCGCCGACAGGTATGCCAAATACATTTACGATCTTGCCCTGATAGCCCAAAAGAAGCTCACAGCCGACGAGCTGCGCAGCTTTCTTGCCGACAGCTATCGTATGCTCGGCATGATATAAACGGCCGGATCGAGCCACCCAAATAATATCGAATAAAAAACAGGAGTAAAAAACAGAATGGATACCATCAATTACAAGACCCGCGGCACCTGCTCCCGCGAGATACAGATACAGATTGACCCCGCCACAGAAACGATAGAGCATGCAAAATTCATAGGCGGATGCTCCGGCAACACGCAGGGCGTGGCGGCGCTCGTTCGCGGAATGAAGATAGACGAGGCCATCGCCCGCCTTGAGGGCATAAAGTGCGGACTTAAGCCCACCTCCTGCCCGGATCAGCTGGCCGAGGCGCTCAAGGAATACAAAAACAAATAACTGCCCCTCAGCCAATGCTGCCGCCGCGCAATGCAATGTTGCGCGGCGGCTTTGTATTTGATTTATTTTAATTCATTTTATTTTGATTCAATTTGACCCAAGCAGAGCGCCGCGGCGCTGTAAATTCCGATTTTGAAAACGAACTCTTGACACAGGCTTATATATATGCTATAATAAACTGCATTAAATTCCGATTTGGGAAATATTGTTCACGCGGAGGCGACCATGGGCAGATTTAAACTTAAAAGCGAATACACCCCCACCGGCGACCAACCGTCGGCGATCTCCGCGCTCTCGGCGGGGATACTCGGCGGCGAGCGGATGCAAACACTGCTTGGTGTGACAGGCTCAGGCAAGACCTTTACCATGGCAAATATCATCGAGCGCTGTCAGCGCCCCACGCTGATACTTGAGCCAAACAAGACCCTTGCCGCGCAGGTATGCTCCGAGATGCGCGAGTTTTTTCCGGACAGCGCGGTGGAATATTTCGTCTCCTACTACGACTATTATCAACCTGAGGCGTACATTCCCGGCAAGGACATGTATATTGAAAAGGATGCGCTGGTCAACGACGAGATAGACCGCCTGCGCCACAGCGCGACCTCTGCCCTTTTCGAGCGGCGGGACGTTATTATAGTGGCCAGTGTCTCCTGCATCTATTCGCTTGGCGACCCGGGCGAATATTCAAGCCTTGTTATAGCGCTCCGCCCCGGCATGCCGATGAGCCGCGAGGAGCTTTTGCGCCGCCTTACCGCCGTCAGCTACACCCGCAACGATATGAATCTTGTGCGTGACAGCTTTAGAGTGCGCGGTGACACGGTGGAGATAATCCCCGCATCGTCAGGCGACAAAGCACTGAGGATCGAGTTTTTCGGGGACGAGATAGACCGCGTGAGCGAGATAAATATAGTAACCGGCGAGCTTTTGCGCCGCCTGTCCTATGCCGCCGTATACCCCGCCACCCACTACGCCGTATCCGATGACAAGCGCGAGGCGGCACTTGGCGAGATAGAGCGGGAGATGCGCGAGCGCGCCGCCGAATTTACGGCCGCGGGCAAGCTGATAGAGGCACAGCGCATTACCGAGCGCACAAAATACGACCTTGAGATGCTTCGCGAGGTGGGCTTTTGCTCGGGTGTTGAAAACTACTCGCGCGTGCTGTCAGGTCGCGAGCCTGGCTCTACCCCATACACCCTGCTTGATTACCTGCCGCGCGACTATATAATGTTTATTGATGAATCGCATGTTACCGTGCCGCAGGTGCGCGGAATGAGCGGCGGCGATACCGCAAGAAAGCGCAATCTCGTTGACTACGGCTTTCGCCTGCCCTCCGCATATGACAACCGCCCGCTCTACTTTGAGGAGTTTGAAGAAAAGCTCGGCCAGGTCATTTTTGTAAGCGCAACACCGGGCGACTACGAGGAGGAGCACTCGGGGGCTGTGGCGGAACAGCTGATAAGACCCACGGGTCTGCTTGACCCGGAGGTGGATGTTCGCCCGATAGAGGGACAGGTTGACGACATGCTGGGCGAGATACGCACCTGCACCGCGCGCGGCGAGCGCGTGCTCGTTACCACCCTCACCCGCAAGATGGCGGAGGATCTTACAGGCTATCTTACTGACAACGGCATAAAAGCAAGATACATCCACCACAATGTTGAAACGATAGAGCGAATGGAGCTGATACGCGACCTCCGCCTTGGCGTTTTTGATGTTTTGGTTGGAATAAACCTTTTGCGCGAGGGGCTTGATCTGCCCGAGGTATCCCTGGTTTGCATTCTTGATGCCGACAAAGAGGGCTTTTTGCGTGCCGAACGCTCACTGATACAAACGATAGGCCGCGCCGCGCGAAACGAGCACGGCAAGGTCATAATGTACGCGGACAAGATAACAGGCTCGATGGAGCGTGCGATATCCGAAACGCGCCGCCGCCGCGAGATACAAAGCCGATACAACACCGAGCACGGCATTACCCCGCACACCGTTATAAAGGGCATACGCGATGTAATTGACATTGCCGCAAAGGATGACGGTGCCAATGCCGCAAGTGCGGCACGCCGCAGTCGCGCCGATGCAAAGCGAATGTCCAAGAGCGAGCGCGAGGCCACCATCGAGCGCATGACAAAGCAGATGCGCGAGGCGGCGCGAAGCCTTGACTTTGAGCTTGCCGCATTCCTGCGCGACCACATACGCGAGATACGCGAAACAAAGTGATCGCCCCCGCCGCACCGCGGCAAATATCAAAAGCCTAAAAAGAAAGGTCAGCAAAAATGCCTGAATATATAAAGATCAAGGGCGCGCGCGTCCACAACCTGAAAAATGTAGATCTCACCATCCCGCGCGATAAGCTTGTGGTGTTTACCGGGCTTTCAGGCTCCGGCAAATCATCCCTTGCATTTGACACGATATACGCCGAGGGTCACCGCCGCTTTGTGGAGTCACTCTCATCCTACGCACGCCAGTTTTTAGGTCAGCTCGACAAGCCTGACATCGACTCGATAGAGGGTCTCTCCCCCGCCATTTCGATAGACCAAAAGACCACCTCCAAAAACCCGCGCTCGACCGTTGGCACGGTGACCGAGATATACGACTACCTACGCCTGCTTTACGCCCGCATAGGCGTTACCCACTGCCCCGTTTGCGGCAAGGTGATATCGCGGCAGACGGTGGATCAGATAATAGACAAGATACTGACCCTGCCGGAGGGTGAGCGTTTTTTGGTGCTTGCCCCGGTGGTTCGCGCTAAAAAAGGACGGCACGACAAGGTGCTGGCAGATGCCAGACGGTCCGGATATTCGCGCGTGCGGATAGACGGCAGCATGTACGATCTTGACGAGGAGATAACGCTTGATAAGAACCTGCGCCACAGCATTGAGGTGGTCGTTGACCGCTTGGTAATGCGCGGGGATATACGCTCCCGCCTTGCCGACTCGGTAGAGACGGCACTGGCGCTGGCAGAAAAGCGCCTGCTTATAGTTACCGTCCCGCGCGAGGAGGGTGAGGAGCCGCGCGAGCTTGAATTTTCCCAGACCTACGCCTGCGATGAGCACGGCATATCCTTTGGCGAGCTTGAGCCGCGCATGTTCTCCTTTAACAATCCCGCGGGAGCCTGCCCCGACTGCGCAGGTCTCGGCGTTACCCGCCGCATTTCGGTGGACAGGGTGATACCCGACCGCTCGCTTTCACTTTCCGAGGGCGCAATTGCGGTCAACGGCTTTAAAACGCTTGAGGAGGAGAGTTGGAACGGTCCGCTTTTTGCCGCAATGGCAGAGCGGCACGGCTTTACGCTTGATACACCGCTTGATCAGCTGAACGAGGAGCAGATGAACATTCTCCTTTACGGCTCGGGAACTGAAAAATATGACGTTACGCGCTACTTTGCGCATGAGGCGCACCGCAAGAGCGCGACCTTTGACGGCATTATTCCCATGGTAGAGCAACGCATGGAGTACGGCATGAGCGCCGAGTACTACGAGCAGTTTATTGAGGAGATCCCCTGCGCCGCCTGCCATGGGCGCAGACTTAACCCCATGTCGCTGGCGGTTACTGTAGGCGGGTTGGCAATAGACGAATTTTGTGACCTTTCGGTAGATCGCGCACTGGAATATATCCAAAGCACCGCGCTTGAGCTTACCGAGACCGAGCGCGTGATAGTAAAAGAAGTAATCAAGGAAGTACGTTCCCGCCTGCGCTTTTTGCAAAGCGTGGGACTGGGGTATCTCACCCTCTCCCGCCGCGCGGGCACGCTCTCGGGCGGCGAGGCACAGCGCATACGTTTGGCAACGCAGATAGGCTCATCCCTGGTCGGCGTGCTTTACGTGCTGGACGAGCCGAGCATTGGTCTGCACCAGCGGGACAACGACCTGCTGATAGCCACGCTCAAGCAGCTGCGCGACCTCGGCAACACGGTGATAGTGGTCGAGCATGACGAAGACATGATGCGAAAGTCGGATTATATAGTCGATATAGGCCCGGGCGCGGGAGTTCACGGCGGCCATGTGGTGGCCGCAGGCACGCCCGCCGAGGTGGCGGCCAACGAGGCATCCATCACCGGCGCATATCTTTCCGGCAGGCGGGTGATACCCGTCCCCACCGAACGCCGCCGCGGCAACGGCGGGCAGCTGATAATTCGCGGCGCTCGTGAGCACAACCTTAAAAATATCGATGTCAGCATTCCGCTTGGGTGCTTTGTTTGCGTAACCGGTGTTTCCGGCTCCGGCAAATCCTCCCTTGTCAACGGCATAATAAGCCCCACACTGCACGCCGAGCTTAACCGCGCACGCCGCCGCACCGGTAACTGCGACGGTATTGAAGGCGTGGAACTGCTGGACAAGGTGATATCCATCGACCAAAGCCCGATAGGCCGCACACCGCGCTCCAACCCCGCAACCTACACCGGGCTGTTTAACGACATTCGCGAGCTGTTTGCAAGCACGCGGGATGCCAATGTGCGCGGCTACAAGTCAGGGCGCTTCTCCTTTAACGTTAAGGGCGGAAGATGCGAGGCCTGCCAAGGCGACGGCGTGCGCAAGATAGAGATGCACTTTTTGCCGGATGTGTATGTGACGTGCGATGTTTGCCACGGCAAGCGGTACAATCACGACACGCTGGAGGTCAGATACAAGGGCAAAAACATCTACGAGGTACTTGAGATGACCGCCGAGGAGGGCGTTGTATTCTTTGACAGCATGCCAAAGATCCGCCGCAAGCTGCAAACGCTTTGCGATGTGGGGCTGGGGTATATCAAGATAGGGCAATCCTCCACCACCATCTCCGGCGGCGAGGCACAGCGCGTAAAGCTGGCCACCGAGCTTTCCCGCCGCGGCACCGGCAGAACGATGTATATCCTTGACGAACCCACCACAGGTCTGCACACAGAGGATGTGGCAAAGCTTTTAACGGTACTCGGTCGCTTTGTGGAGGCGGGCAACACGGTGCTGGTCATTGAGCACAACATGGAGGTCATAAAGACCGCGGACTATATAATCGACCTCGGTCCGGAGGGCGGTGACGGCGGCGGAACGCTGGTTGCCGCAGGCACGCCGGAGGAGGTGGCCGCCACCCCCGGCTCATATACCGGTCGTTACCTGCGCGAGCATCTCGGCATGGCGACCGACAAAAAGGACTAACACTGAAAAAGCAAAGCGCAAAAGGCGGAGGGTGGACATCCTCCGCCTGTTTTTTCACCATTTCACCGAGAAAAATGCATTTTTCTCGCAAAGCGAGACAAAATCCTGCTTTACGGGGTTTACTTTTTTCTCTCCGTATTGTAGAATTACAGTGCACCCGGGCAGATCAGACTCGACGCGGCGGTTGCTGCAGGCCACCGTGCTCACAAAACCCATTCATATTTATTATTTCAGTTTTTTCAAGGAGGACTTATCATGGAGCGAAAAACCATAGGATCCTTTATCTCCGCTATGCGCCGGGCATCCGGCATGACACAGCAGGAGCTGGCGGATCGCTTAAACGTATCCCCAAAAGCCGTCAGCCGTTGGGAGCGCGATGAGAGCGCACCCGACATCACATTGATCCCCGCCATTGCAGAGATATTCGGCATCACCTGCGACGAGCTGCTCAAGGGCGAGCGTATATTCACCAAGCCTGACGCCGATGGCGGCAACGGCGATAGCACAAGCGAGCGCCGAGAGCCGCGCGTGGAGCGTGGGCAAAGAGCGCTCATTCGGCGCACGATCACAAGCTTTAAAACGCTTGTGTGGGTCTCAATTGCACTTTCGGCCTTGGGGCTTGTTTGCATGTTCGGCATCTCATGGGGTTTCTACCGCCCTGTGATCAGCTTTGCGCTGATGCTTTTGATGACCATCCCCGCCATAATAATAACCGCTATCGCGGTGAGCAGGATGCGGGATGCGCGGCGGGATAACGAGCTGTTTGACACCGCCCCCGCACCTCTGCTTGAGGAGTATGACCGCGCACTCGGCAGTTATTCATATTGCGCATACGCGGCGGCGATATCCGCCATCGTCCTATCCCTGCCGCCGATCTTCTTTTTGTCAAGCTACACCTACAGCGTTTTGAGCTTTAGATCCTACCTCCGCTTTTTTGCGGTGCTCGCGCCATCGCTCGCCCTGCTGTTCGGACTGTTTAAAAACAGCTACTGCGCACGCATAACAGGTCGCCCCGTACCACAGCGAAAGTCCAACCGCCGCGCCGTCATTATGAACGCAATACAGCTCTCCGCGCTGGCCCTTGCCGCGGCGGTGTATTTTATCTTCCCTCTAAGCGCAGCACATAACTACGGCTGGGTATGTGATGTAATATATTGGCTGGCCCTTGGCATGCTTCTGGCAGATATCCTTGCATTCATCATTTTCTTTGCAAAATACAAAAGCGACCGCAGGGCGCTGATCCTCCCCGGCGCGCGCAACCTACTGCTGATCTTCCCTGTTGCACTGCTCGCCAGCATCCCCGCAACGCCCGCCAACACAGCCATCATCATAGGGCTTGCCATCACCATCTTCGCTATTTTTATGCTCATCTCCGCCACCACCCAAAAAAGCAGATAATACACACGCCGCCTCATTATCACACGATAATGAGGCGGCTTTTTTATGAGCGTACGCCGCTCGGCACTCGCCCCCCGCACCCCACCATTGACATTTCGGCCTATTCGGAATATAATGGACACAATAATTATCAAAAACTCGACTTTTCCAAAAAAATATTCGCCGCAGAGTGGTGCGGGCAATGTTTTTTTCGTCTTTTGAAGTGAAGGCAGGTGCAACGAGAGGAGTGATCCAATGGACGACAAAAGGATAATAGACCTGTTTTTTGAACGCTCGGAGTCAGCTATTGCCGAGACCGAGCAAAAATACGGGCGCTATTGCCACAGCATCGCATACTCGATACTCGGCTGTGATGAGGATGCCGAAGAGGTGGCCAACGATACATATCTGCGGCTTTGGGATACCATCCCGCCAAAGCGCCCCGATTCGCTTAAGGCATACACAGCAACGATATGCCGTCGCCTTTCGCTTGACGTTTACAAAAAGCAACACGCGCAAAGGCGCGGCGGACAGGCGGCGGCGGTGCTTGAGGAGCTTACCGAGTGCATTCCCGCCGACTCGGGCGAGGAGGAAATAGGCGAGAGCGTTGCGCTCTCACTTGCGATCGAGCGATTTATCCGCACGCTCCCCGAGCGCACAAGGATCATCTTTGTGCGGCGCTACTTTTATATGAGCAGCACGGCCGAGATAGCGCACGATCTTTCAATGCGTGAGAGCAATGTGACCATGCACCTGCTGCGCACACGAAAAAAACTTGCAGATCATTTAAAAAAGGAGGGTTTTTGATCATGAAAAACACAGATCTTTTGCAAGCATTCGGCGGCATTGACCCCGAACTGATAACAGACGCCGCTCCCGACGTCGCCAAAAAGCCAAGACAACGTGCGGCGTGGGTGAGGTGGGCATCCATTGCGGCATGCCTTGCCCTGCTGATATCCGGCGCGGGCATCGGCACCTACGCCCATGCGGCGGAGGTGCGCGAATATAACAACGCAATAAAGTTTTTTGCCGAAAACGACCTGCCCGCGGAAGGTCTTACCCGCGGTGAGATAAAAAAGGTCTACCAAGACATAATCACCGAATCCTTTAAATATTCCAAAACAGCAGAGGTCATCGCGAGCAGTATATCCACCCTCGGCATTAACGGCACGGAAATATTGCAGGATGCCCCCACTCCCGAGGAGGTTGCCGAGCTTTGGAATTACAAAACATACAACTCGGCATATCTGCTCTCCACCAAAAACGGCATCAGCTATGAGCATCGCGCGGTATATTCCGAAGGCGATTCAAGTGAGCTTATATGCACTTATATCGAAAAATACAAGGACGGCAAGCAGGTCTGGAGCACCCCGGTCACAGGGTACATGGTACGTTCCTGTTGCGCCATGCCTGACGGTGTGATAGCCTACGGCAACGTTGTCTCCCGCCAAACATCGGATACTTCATACGCCACAATGACAAGATTGGACGAGAGCGGTAATATAGTTTGGCAAAAGACACTGCACCATGGATTTGAGACCGAGTACATCTCCCTGGTACTTGAAAACGAGGACGGCAGTTTTGCGGTCTTCAGTCGCGGAGATCAAAAATATCTCTGCCTCGGTCAATACACCTCAAGCGGAGAGGTCATCGACTACAAAAAAACCGATATAGGCAACTACGGCATATCCAACGCCACCCGCCTCGGCGACGGTTATTTGGTCCACCTTTACGACTCCAATTCAAAAGGTCAGGTAAAGATCCTGCGCCTCGATTGCAACGGAGAGCTTACCGATCGTTTTAACTACGAGACCGAGGACAGCTGTTTTTATATCACGGATATGATCGAATTTAACGGTCTGGTCTATCTTTCCGCCTACGCCACCCCTAAGCTTAAGGACGAAGACCAAAACGGCAGCGCCAGATACGAGATAGACGGGGTGCTGAATTATTTGTTTGATAATCACATTTGGCAGATATCAAGCGAGGATCTGACACCCCTCATGCGTGCTAATTACACGGCGATACTGCTTGCGTGCGACAGCGGCTCCGTTACACCGCGGGAATTCTACTCTGTTGACGGCTCGCGCGGCGGCAAGCTGTCGATAAACGCCGCGGGCGAGCTTGTGTGGAATGTGGAGAGCATAACCGCATCACTCTTCTCACCCGCCACCAGCGCCTTTACCATTGCGGCCACCTGTACCGTTTTCAAATATACGTATGGTACAAACGGCTCGCTCATAAGCCAAGAAAAAACAGGCGAGCTTACAACCTTCCGCAAATAACCCCGGACTCGCGCCCGCTGTGCTCTCATCCGCCACACCCGCGCGGCTCAAGTGTAAACCGGTATAGCCAATGCTCCCCCCGAATGAGCATCGGCTATACCGGTTTTTATATTTTATTTTCTTAAAAAAAGACCGCAAGAACGCCCGAATATCAAAACTTTTGCGGTTTGAAACCGCAAAAGTATCTCAAAAAGCAAAGTTTTGCGGTTTATAACCGCAAAAGTGTGTAAGAGTTAGGGGGATCATACTCGATCTATCCGAGGGCTGCGCTCCCGCTCTTTTTATTTACGAATATTATCACACGATCACATTGATTATTTCTAAAAATGGAAAGCTACAAGGTTTATAAAGCCCTGACGGGGAAACAGGTTGCCGAGCTTTTTGAAAAATACGGGGTGTACGATCATATCCGTGAATTTTATGATGTACTGCATACCACGGGATATCAGTATATCAACAACGATATTGATATCCACCTGAAAGCGCGGAATGCGGTTTCCCCGGCATAACCCAAACTTTTGGGAGCGTGACCCTTTGATCGTTGGGGTAAAGCAAGCAAAGAAAAGAACGCCGCCGCGAACTACGGTTCGCGGCGGCGTTTTGGCGTTCCCGAGGCGATTTGAACACCCGACCTACCGCTTAGGAGGCGGTCGCTCTATCCAGCTGAGCTACGGGAACATATTCGATCATTTGGGGCATGCCCACTTATATATTATACCACGAATCGGGTAATGTTGCAAGTCTTTTTTTAATTAAAATAAAAAATTGTAAGGAGTAATATTAAGTTGCAAGGTTCAAATGAGCCTGTGCAACTTATTTTT
>CAYLLA010000016.1:0-33273 GCA_964384555.1 uncultured Ruminococcus sp.
GGCAGAGGTCTGCAAAACCTTTATTCCCCGGTCCGATTCCGGGCGACGCCTCCAAAAACAAAAGCACTTCTTATGAAGTGCTTTTGTTTTTGGAACGATGCGTTCCGCTTGCGCGGAAGGTGATGCGCACTTCGTGCGTGTGCGTAACTCATCATATCACCTTGCGCCAAAGGCGCGATACATCACTATGTCGAAGCCATAACATCACTCGCGCATAGCGCGAACATCACTTTAAATTAACTCCCGACAAAAACGTAACAACGGCCGTACCCATAATGGGGTGCTACCTTTTATCTGATAATATCCCATAAACGGTTACATGTGATCGGACCTATCATCATTATATTCGAAAAAAATGTTTTTTCAATCTGCTGAGGAGATCTGTCTACTAATGAATATTGTAATGAAAGAACCAATAAATAAAGGCTGGTCAAGTGATAAAAAATATTGTGTTACCGATGAGGACGGTACACGGTATCTTTTGCGTGTTTCCGATATTGCGCAGTACGACACAAAGCAGTCTGAGTTTAACATGATGAAGCAGGTCGCTGCCTTGGGAGTGCCAATGTGTCAGCCCATCGAATTCGGCACTTGTGATGATGGCGTTTATTCCATCCAAAGTTGGATCGACGGCGAAGATGCAGAACAGGTCATTCCGGGCTGTTCTGATACCGAGCAGTATGCATATGGCCTGAAAGCGGGGCGTATTCTTAGCAAGATCCATTCCATTCCTGCTCCTGCAACGCAGGAGGATTGGGAGATCCGTTTTAACCGTAAAATGGATCGTAAGATCAAAAAGTACGGTGATTGCCCAATCAAGTATGAAAACGGGCAGGTGTTTATCGACTACATGAATGAGAACCGTCATTTGCTGAAAAACAGACCGCAGGTATATCAGCACGGCGATTATCACATTGGTAACATGATGATCGACAGAGGCAGCCAGCTCCATGTTATTGATTTTAACCGCAGTGATTACGGCGATCCGTGGGAGGAATTTAACCGCATTGTTTGGTGCGCTCAGAATTCTCCCCTTTTTGCTACCGGTATGGTGAACGGATACTTTGGTGATAATGTTCCGGAGGAGTTTTGGAGATTGCTTGCGCTTTACATTTCAAGCAATACTCTCTCGTCTGTGTATTGGGCAATTCCGTTCGGGCAGGACGAGGTAAACACCATGCTGAACCAAGCCAAGGACGTTCTGTCTTGGTACGATAATATGCGTGATCCCGTGCCGTCATGGTACAAAGGAGATCTTAACAAATAAAACTAATTATATCATCTTGCGATTTCCGTAATGATAATGCAAGAAACACTATACCAAAAACTAAATCATTGTTCCGCAAAGCGCATGTCAAAAACAGACATGCGCCTTTTTAATAAGAGGGGATGGGATGATATTGGGGCTGCATGTCAGGATGCGGCAAGTGTGATGTGCGGGCGCGGGATGAAGAAAAACACCGTACAGCGCATAATATTCTGAATATCCAAATGAATATTCACTCATATAATGCATACAGAACAAAGCGGCAGGCGGCGCGCGAGGGGCGTGAAAGCGGCGTGACCATCGCTTTGTTGTTTATAATGCACAAAAAATACCCCGGATGCAGCGCTGTGAATAATAATTCACACAAATCGAAATAATATGCAGAAAAACGCTTGACAATAGAATAATTATGCAGTATAATAACAGCATCACAGACGAGCACACAAAAAAATAACATAGCTCATCAATGGAGGAATATCATGAAAAAAATACTTTCCCTTATGCTTGCCGCCATCATGCTTTGCGGCGCGATCTTCACCCTTGCTTCCTGCACAACAGAGGGCAGCGACCTTGACAAGGCCTACAACAAATTTTTAAATCAGTACAAGTTTAACGATTCAAACAAAGAAGTACTTACAGTAGTCACCTCCCCCGACTTCGCTCCCATGGAGTTCGTTGACGTTGCCAAGAGCGGTCAGGATCAGTATGTCGGATTTGACATCCTGCTTGCACAGTATATTGCCAAAGAGCTTGATATGAAGCTTGAGATAAAGCCGATGTCCTTTGATGCTTGCATGTCCGCTGTTCAGACCGGCGCTGCCGATCTTGCCATCTCCGGCTTCTCCTGGACTGCCGAGCGTGCCGAAAAATTCCTTATCTCTGATTACTACATTGCCGGTGAGAACGAGACCGAGCAGATCATCATCACCACCAAAGCCAACGAAAACAAGCTGACCACCAAGGAATCCTATGCGGGCATGAAGATAGGCGCGCAGGGCGGTTCTCTTCAGGAGCTGCTTGTAAAGGAGAACTTCGGCGAGGATTGCCTGCAGCTCTACACCGACCTCGGTGTTGCCGTTGAGGCTCTTATGGCCGGCAAGATCGATGCACTTGCAGTTGCCGCCGGTAACGGTGATGCATTTATAAGCAAGAATCCCGACAAGATCGCTAAATCCGGCTTTGAGTTCTTTGTTGAGGAAAAGTACAAAAACAATGTTATCCTCATCAATAAGAATGACAGCGACCTGCTCGAAAAGGTCAATACGGCTCTTGCCAAAGCCATGAGTGCCGATGTTTATGACAGCTGGTACGAGGCATGCCAGATCTACTCCGAGGTCAAGACCAGCGATGAGCTTGGTTACGACGACGAGGGCAACAAGATCACAAGCGCAGAATAACAATAGCTCTGCCATCGACGAGAGCTGAGGCGTAAGCCCCACCTCCCGATCTACCGCAAAAACAGATCGATCGATGATCGATATGATATAAAATCCGGGCTGTCGCGTACTCGTGCCAATGGCCGAGGCATTCGGTACGTGACAGCTTGGCGTATTTTAAAATCGCAGATAGTTAGGTCGCCGTCATTTTTGGCGGCTGTGTATATTAAAGATCAAGGAGATTTCTGATGTCACTGGGCGAGTTTTTTGTCACAATGTGGGAGATCTTTGCGAAGTATTGGAAGACATTTCTTATAACCGGTCTTTCCGGCACTTTGCTGTTGTCCCTTATTACCGTTTTCTTTGGAGCGATACTTGGTGCGCTTTTGGCTATGGGCAAAATGTCGCGCATCAAACCTTTAACATGGATAGTTACCGCGCTTATCGAGGTCATACGCGGCACGCCGTTGCTGTTGCAGCTCTACATCGGTTATTTTATGATACCCATGCTTCTTCCGTTTTGGAAGATCAGCGATTTTGCCACTATATCGATAGCGCTGGTGCTCAACAGCGGTGCATATGTTTCCGAGGTCATAAGATCCGGCATTCAGGCTGTTGATAAGGGTCAAACGGAGGCGGCACGCAGTCTCGGCCTTGGCGCTAAGACCACAATGATATCCGTTGTTTTGCCGCAAGCGATAAAAAACATTCTGCCCGCTCTTGCCAACGAATTTGTTACCGTCATCAAGGAGACATCCTTGGCATCTACCTTCTTTGTTGGTGAACTTATGACATCCTACCAAATAGTAAAGGGCGCAACCTTCAGCTCGCTCCCCACACTTATGATAGTTGGTGTTATCTACTTTGTTATAACCTTTATCCTTTCCAAGGTGATAGGAGTATTTGAAAGGAGATTAAAGCATGAACGCGCCTGAGACTGCTAACAAGGCCACGCCTATGCTTCAAATACGCGGCCTTTATAAAGATTTTGGGGATCTGCATGTTTTGCGCGGTGTGTCTGCCGAGGTGGATGCCGGCGAGGTCATATCTATAATCGGTCCCTCCGGATCCGGAAAAAGCACACTGCTTCGTTGCATGAATCTGCTTGAGGTGCCTACCTTTGGTGAGGTGTGGATGGAGGGCAAGCTGCTTACCCCCGTTGATCCTTATCTTCACAAGGAAGTTATTTGCGTATCCAAAACCTATCATAAGCTCGTCGAGGCGGGCATGTCGGACGAGGATGCGGTGGCCAAGATCAAAGCAGAGGATCTTTTGCATGAAAAATTTTCGGCGGAGGGCGGCGCGTATCGTTCAATGATGGACGATATTTATAAGTCTAACCACGTTGATATCAACCTTGCACGCCAAAAGATGGGCATGGTGTTCCAGCAGTTCAATTTGTTCAACAACCTGACCGTTATGGGCAATATGACCTTGGCACCGGTAAAGCTCAAGCTCAAAACACAGGAGGAGGCCACAAAGCAGGCTGAGCAGCTGCTCTCGCGTATCGGTCTTCTTGACAAAAAGGATGCTTACCCCTCAACGCTTTCCGGTGGTCAAAAACAGCGTATCGCCATCGTGCGCGCGCTGATGATGGATCCAGATGTTATGCTGTTTGACGAGCCTACATCCGCGCTTGACCCCGAGATGATAGGCGAGGTGCTGGATCTTATGAAGAGTCTGGCCAATATGGGCATGACGATGGTAATAGTCACGCATGAGATGGCATTTGCCCGCGAGGTATCCGACAGGGTGCTGTTTGTGGACGACGGTAATATCATGGAGCAGGGAACACCTGATGAGGTGTTTAAAAACCCGCAAAATCCGCGTCTGCGCGATTTCCTCAGCAAGGTGCTGTAATTCTTTTGTTTGTTTTTTTCTTGATATTTTTTAAGTCACACGATCCGATATGACCGATATGATATGATCCTATTATCATATCGGGTCGCGATGATCGATCATTTGGCGCAGCTTTTGATCAAAGCTTGCGCTTTCAGTTTTTATCTTTAAGGTGATCATGTTATGAATAAGGCGAAATTGGCGGCCATTGAGGCCATAAAGCAAAAGGCGGACGAGTTTTTCGCGCTCTCGGACGAGATCTGGCAGTACGCAGAGCTTTCTCTTAAGGAATACAAGTCGGCGGATGCCTACTGCCGCGTGCTTGAGCAATTGGGTTTTAGCGTGCAAAGGGAACTGTGCGGTATCAAAACCGCCTTCTCCGGCAGCTTTGGCAGTGGCAAGCCGGTCATTGGAATACTCGGCGAGTTTGATGCGCTCTCAGGGCTTTCGCAGGTCGGCGGTATTGCCGAGCGGCAGGAGCTCGTCCCTGGCGGCAGTGGCCACGGTTGCGGGCATAACATGCTTGGCGCGGGCGCGCTGGCGGCGGCGTACGGTATTAAAAAATATCTTGAGGATACCGGCCGCGAGGGAACTGTCATCTTTTTCGGCACTCCGGGCGAGGAGGGCGGCGCCGGCAAGGCGTTTATGGCCAAGGAGGGACTTTGGTACGGTCTTGATTGCGCCCTGACATGGCATCCGGAGGATGTCAACGAGGTGGCAACAGGCACATGCAACTCCTGTATTCAAACGCTTTATCGTTTTAAGGGCGTTGCCGCGCATGCCGCGGGCGACCCGGAGGACGGCCGCAGTGCGCTTGATGCCGTGGAGCTTATGAATGTAGGCGTGCAATATCTGCGCGAGCATACAAAGTCGGATGCCCGCATACATTACGCCATGATAGACGGCGGCGGTGCATCCCCGAACGTTGTACAGCCGCACGCAAGCGTGCTTTATATGGTGCGCTCTATCGCGGTGGCAGATGCCTTGGCACTGCAAGCACGTGTTGATAAGATAGCCGACGGCGCAGCGATGATGACAGAGACCACCTACGAGCGCGTGTTTATAGACGGATGCTCAAATACCGTGCCGAACCACGCACTTGAACGCCTGCTTTACAAAAACTATTCCGAGCTTGGCGTTGCCGAGTACACCGAGGAAGAAAAGCAGTACGCCGCCGCACTTAAGGCGACCTATCCCGACCACGGTACTCTCCCGGGTATTGCCGCAAAGCTTGACAGCGCCGCGGCGGAAACGGTGAAAAAGCTCAGCGATGGCGGTCATGCACCGCTTAACGATTTCCTTTGCCCGCTGTGGGATGGCTATGTCTTTGGGCCGGGGTCAACTGATGTGGGCGATGTTTCCTGGCAAACGCCAACGGCACAGCTGCACGCCGTTTGTTTCCCATCGGGTGCGCCGGGGCATTCCTGGCAAAATGTTGCCTGCGGGGCTACAAGCATAGGCCACAAGGGGCTGTTAACTGCCGGCTGTGTGCTTGCCGCGGCGGCTATCGATCTTTATGAGGATCCCGCTCTGCTTGAGGAGGCGGCGGCAGAATTTAAGGTCGCGGCGGCGGCCGGATACACCTGTCCCATCCCGCCTGACGAGTATGCCAAGGCGGTTGAGATCTGATCGGGATCAAAATGTTAAAAAAATACTTTTTATTCTGAAAATTTTTTTCGATACGCCTTGTAAAATGGCAAAAAAAGTGATATAATTCCGTGCGAGCAAAGGCGTGAGTAGTTGCGCCTTTGCCGCTTTTTCTTTCCTTTGGCTTACAAAAACAAACAAAAAGTCAAGGTAATGTAACTTTAATAGTCTTAAGCCTGCAGTCGGTCGCTGTGTGAATGGTGCGCCGCGGTCGCCTGTTTTTTGGTTCCTTGGGGGTGAGCGTATAATGAATGAAACGCACACATTTTTAGTACCTGATTATTATCCCGATTTTGCCTGCAAAATGGGGGCATGCCGCGCGGCCTGCTGTGTCGGATGGCCTATATCCATCTCGATGGAAAATTATTTTCATCTGGTGGGGCTTGATTGCAGGGCGGATCTGCGCCGCCGACTTGATTGCGGCATGCGCATCATCGATCACCCGACCGAGGATAAATACGCAATTTTTGAGCCGAAGTATGACGGCAACTGCCCACTGCGGCAAGCGGATGGTCTTTGCACTCTGCACGCAGAGATGGGGGAGGGAATACTGCCGGATGTTTGTAGGCTCTACCCGCGCGGAGTGCGTGTTGAGGAGGGGCTTTACGAATGCTCCTGCTCAAACAGCTGTGAGGCGGTGCTCGAGCTTTTGATGGCGCATGAGCGGCCGCTATCCTTTGTTTTGCGCCGAATGACGGTAAATATGCCGCCGCTTCCGGAGCGGCGTGAGCATTTCGTTACGCTCGGCATGGGGCGTGAGATACGGCTGTATCTGATATCCGTCATGCAGGAGCGCGGGCTTCCGCTATCCGCTCGGCTTGCCTGCCTTGGCGATGCCATGGCGGCGGTTGAGCGTGCCGCCGCGGATAACGATGCCGCAGCTCTCCGCCGCATACTTTCAATAACGCCCCTGCCCTTTGTCAGCGAGGGCGAGTCGGTTCGCGCGGAGCACCTGCGCCGCGGGCTGGCGATAGCCGCCGAGATGACGGACGTGTTTGACAGCCGCAGTCAAAGCATACGCGAATTCGGCGAGGCGGCACTGGCCTACTTCGGTACGGGGGACGGCGCATATGAGCGCTATCTTGCCGCACGTGAGCATTTTGAAGCGAGCTTTGCAGATTGGGAGAGCTTTTTTGAAAATATACTGGTGAACCACATGTTCTTCTCCGAGTTCCCGTTTCAGGATCGCCCGGAGAGCCTGCGCAGTGAGTATACCGCACTTTGCGCCGTTTACGCCCTCATGCGCTTTTTGGCTCTCGGCGTAATGGCGGATCAGGATAGTCCCTCGCGGCTCATCGATGTTATGGCGGCGGCTTTCAGGCTTATCGACCATACCGAATTTGACCGCACGGCATCGATCATTCTGCGGCGGCTCGGCGAGGACGGCCGCGGTGAGCTTTACGATCTTATCAGCCTTTGAAAAGCTAAAACTTCGTAGCGCTCGGAGAGCGGCCGAGGGATAAAGCATACATCATATACATATATTAATATTATCATTTTTATCGTTTATCGTTGGTCGGCGCGGCTTGCGCGGGAGGTGGCGGAATGCCTATATCAAGCATAAACAAAAGCGAGCGCGGCACGCTGGATTTTATCAAAATGCAGGGCTGCGGCAATGACTACATATTTATAGATATCAGGGATAATAGCTCCGAGGCCGCGAGGGCGCTCCGTGGGCTGGATGTGGGAGAGCTTACCCGCCGCCTGTCTGATCGTCATTTCGGCATTGGTGGGGACGGCGTTGTGCTCATCTGCCCGCCGCAGGACGTAAAAAATGCCGCCCTTATGCGCATCTTTAACAGTGATGGCAGTGAGGGACGGATGTGCGGTAATGCACTGCGGTGCGTGGCGCGCTATCTTTTTGACAGACACGCCGATACGCGCGAGCAGGGTGTGCTGAATATCGAAACGCTCTCCGGCGTAAGGCGTGCGGAGCGAGACGGCGACATGACAGACATGATAATGGTATCGATGGGTCGAGCCGAGCTGCGCCCCGCGCTGATCCCCGTGTCACTTGACGGCGAGCGGGTGATAGACCGAGCGGTCATGATCGGCGGGCGGGAATGGCGCATTACCTGCCTTTCGATGGGCAACCCGCACTGCGTTGTTTTTTGCAACGATCCCGCAGCGGAGCCGGCAGAGGGCGGCGCGGTGCTTGAGTGTGCGCAGATATTCCCCGACCGCGCAAATATTGAATTTGTAAAGCTGCTGGATCGCCGCCGCATTGCCGTGCGTGTTTTTGAGCGCGGCAGTGGGGAGACACTTGCCTGCGGTACAGGCGCATGCGCCGCCGCAGTGGCGGCATCGCTTTGCGGTCATTGCGACCTGTGCGGCGACGGCGAGGTGACGGTCGAGATGCGCGGCGGGCGGCTGTTCGTGGGTCTCGGGGGCGACGGTGAGATCACCCTGCGCGGCGCGGCCGAGTATCAGTTTTTCGGCTCGGTGCGGATATAAAAAGCATTATATGCATCAAAACACCGATATATTTGCCTTTCGGCAAATATATCGGTGTTTTCGTTTTTTTGTTGTCAGATCTCGCGCTCAAGCACGTCGGCTATTCGGCGGGCGGCATGTCCGTCACCAAAGCAGGTGATGGGTCGCGCGGCGGCGGTGTAGGCGGCCGCATCGTCAAGCAGGCGGCACACCTCGCGGTAGATATCCTCCTCCCGCGTGCCCGCCAGTGTCATCACACCGCCACTGAGCCCCTCGGGGCGTTCGGTCGCATCGCGTGCGACGATGGTCGGAATGCCCAAGGCGGGCGCTTCCTCCTCTATCCCGCCGGAATCCGTCACTATCAGGTGTGCGCGGCTCATCAGGCGGTGGAATTCTGTCACACCAAGCGGTGGGGAGAGTATGATCCTATCCTCCCCCGCAAGCTCCTCGCGCGTTATCTTTTGCTCGATCGGCGCTGGGTGCATGGGGCAAAGCAGAGCTGTGTCCTCACGCTCGGCGACTGCGCGGCGCGCGGCGCGCATTATCCCGCGCCGCACTTCCTCGCCACACTCTCGTCTGTGAAGCGTTAGGATCATCAGCCGCCGCCCGTCCGCCGCACTCGGCAGTTGCGCGGGCGTGTCATTTTCAAGCGACAGCCGCACCGTGTCGATAGCGGTACTGCCAACGCAAAATATGCGCTGTGGGTCCTTGCCCTCGCCTATCAGCCGCTCGCGCGCCGACTCGGTGATGGTGAAGTCCAGCGTGCTTAAAAGATCGATGGCGCGGCGGTCAAACTCCTCGGGGTAGGGTGAATCCAGCCTGTCTGTCCTAAGCCCCGCCTCGATGTGCGCTATCGGTATCCTTTTATAAAACGCGGCAAGCGCGGCGGAAAAGGCGGTGGTCGTGTCACCGTGAACGGCCACCATATCCGGGCGACAGTCGTCAAGTACACCCTCCAGCCCGCAAAGCACGCCGCGGGTTATGTCAAAAAGCGACTGCCCATCCCGCATAATGGCAAGATCGTAGTCGGCTGAAAGCCCAAACTCCCGCACTACCTCATATACCAGCTCGCGGTGCTGACCGCTAAGGCAAAGGCGAGCATCCACCGAGCCGCGGCGGGCAAGCTCAAGCAGTATCGGCGCTATCTTTATCGCCTCCGGCTTTGTTCCCACAACAAAAAGAATGCGCCGCCTCATGCCTCCACCGTCTTACTTGCGGCGGTATCCTCTCGCCCGCTCGTTGTAAGGGAGGCAAGAGTAATGCCGCCAAAATAGTCCTCGCTCAGCCTGTAGTATTCCTGCCACATGGCAAGTGTTTTGCAGCAGGAGGAGCGCTCACAGCGCACCACACCGCCCTCAAGGCAGGCCACCGGTGCCATACTGCCCTCGGCGGCGTGCAGAATATCGGCCACGGTGCACTCTTGCGGCGAGACGGCCAAGCGATAGCCGCCGCCCTTGCCGTGAGTGCCGCATACCAGACCCGCCCGCACGAGCGGGGGGAGGATCTTTTCAAGATATTTTGGGGATATTCCTTGCTCTGCCGCAATGCGGTGCATGGGAACGGTCTCCCCCGCCCGCTCCGCAAGCTCTATCATAAGCCTTACGGCATATCGTCCGCGTGTTGATATCATCAGTCCGCGCTCTCCTCAAACATCGGTGTGGAGAGGTATCTATCCCCGGTGTCGGGGAGGAGCAGAACGATGTTTTTGCCGCGGTTCTCCTCGCGGCGAGCAAGCTCCACCGCCGCCGCCAAAGCTGCACCGGAGGAGATGCCCACCAAAATGCCCTCGGTGCGCCCCATCATCCTGCCGTATTTGTAGGCATCCTCGGTCGGTATCTTTATTATCTCGTCATATACGGAGGTGTCAAGCACCTCCGGGATAAATCCCGCGCCAATGCCCTGAATGCCGTGCTTGCCCGCCGGCTCGCCGGAAAGCACTGCCGAGGTCTGCGGCTCGACCGCCACTATCCGTACCTCGGGGAGTTTGGATCTTAAATACTGCCCCACACCGGTTATCGTGCCGCCGGTACCCACACCGGCAACAAAAATGTCTACCTGCCCGTCGGTATCCTCAAATATCTCGGGGCCGGTGGTCTCAATGTGCGCGCGCGGGTTTGCGGGATTTGAAAACTGCCCCGCAACGATGCTGCCGGGTATCTCGGCGGCTATCTCATTTGCCCGAGCGATCGCGCCGCTCATGCCCTGCGCACCGGGAGTGAGTACAAGCTCAGCGCCGTAGGCCTGCATTATCTTGCGCCGTTCTATCGACATCGTATCCGGCATAACTATTATCATGCGGTAGCCGCGTGCGGCGGCGACCGATGCAAGACCGATCCCCGTGTTGCCTGATGTAGGCTCGATTATAACAGAGCCGGGTGATATAAGCCCGCGCGCCTCGGCATCGTTGAGCATGGAGAGCGCCACGCGATCCTTGACCGATCCCGCGGGATTAAAAAATTCTACCTTTGCAAGCAGATGTGCCGAAAGCCCCAGCTTTTTTTGAATGCCGCACAGCTCAAGCAGCGGGGTATGACCTATAAGCTGATCTGCGGATGTAAATATACGTGACATTTGTGACCTCCTTGGTTGTCACCGATCCACCAACATAGTAGTTTGGTGTGTTATTGCAGATATTATAGCACAAAGGCGCGGGAATGTCAACAGTCTCCGACCCAAAATCAATTTTTTAGATAATAGGGCTTTTATCGACGGCGGAGCATTAAATGGAAAAGTGATGACCGAATGTGTACGCGGACGGTAGAGGCGTGACCCGACCATATGGCATTTTTAAATCAAATGTAAACTTTCGGCAAACAGCTCGGGGGGGGGTATTGACTCTTTATGGATGAATGTGATATGATATAGTGTAAATTTTTATTTGCAAAATAATATTATTATTGCCTCAAAAAAGTTGCGAAAGCGATCCGAAAGGAGCAGTATGTAATGGCAGAGTACGGAAACGGTAGGGCAGGACCCGAGGCGGTCTATTGCAGGCGTGCCGGATGGTGCGCAAGAGAGCTGTGCGGCGAGAGTCTTGTGTTGCCTGTGGGCAGCGCGGAGATGAACGCAAGGCAGGTAGCGGTGCTCAGCGGCTCGGGCGGTTTTTTGTGGGAACGGCTTGAGAGGCCGGCCACGCGGCGCGAGCTTATAGAGGCCATGCTTGAGGAATATGACGCCACCCCCGAACAGGTGGCGGCGGACATAGACGAGTTTTTATCAGAGCTCGTCAAATATAACTATATTGAGATCACAGAAAAAACGGAGGAGACAAAATGAAAAAGACCTTTTTCGGCAAAAGAGTGCCGGCGGGGATACTTGCTATGCTCATCCTGCTTGGCGCACTGCCGGTGATAGCACTGCCGAGCTTTGCGGCGAACGACTCGACCCTTGGTGAGTACGTCGCCCTGCCGATAACCATCCGCGACTACGCCGCAGACGGTATGTTGTTTGAGTGGAATGAGTTGGGGGCGACAGGTGATTCGACGATTTACGACGGAGATGTTCCTACCCCAGCAAAAAAATTTACTGACACAACAAATGGCGGTGCGTATAATAGAACAGTTGCCGATGGTTATGTTAGGTATACGGCAACCTCAACCGGCATATATATCACATACGCCTCATCTAACCTAACCCGCACGCAAATGCGGTATGCCGTAGTTAGCTATAGAACCGATTCGGATCCTGCTTCAAACCCGGAGATAGGCCACAGGACGAATAACGGAAATACAAAACACTACGTAAGTTTAACTAAAGATGGGTATAATGTAGGCTTGAAAGAGTCTTTCAAAAGAGTTGTGATTGACTTGGGCAATGGCAATGCAGAGGTAAATTACGTTACTATATATCCAAGATTGCCGGCGGGTAAATCGATCGATATTGAGTACATAGCTTTTTTTGCTTCGAAAGATGATGCCAATCGTTATGCAAACGGTGGTGTGAGTTCGTCTGTATATCACCACGGCGGTACTCGCGGCTATGGACTGTTGCAAACAATTACCAAGGATCATTTGAATACTTTGTCGAACTCGGCTGCTATCTCCGGAACGGAATTGGTTGAAAATGGCACTTGGGACTCTGCACCTACGAGTAATAAAACGGTAGTACTTAACAGCAAAGCTCCGCAGATCCTTTACGGAGCGTATGTAAGAACTAACCTTGTTGAGCCGAATCTTGTGAACAGCAAACCTGTGTATACCGAGGCTACGGTAAAATATCTTGCCGAGTATATGCGCGATACGCTCGATCAAGTGTGGAAAAACGCAGACGGAACATATAACATGTGGTACGTCATGGGCACAAAGCTGTTTGATGACAACAACAATTATGTTGGCAACAATTCAAAGGCTACACGCGACCTTGCCGAGGTGTTCAGACAGTGCTTGACCGACGGCTTGGGCACATATGATGAATCAAAAAACAAGTCACTTACAAAAGCGACCGATTGTAAAACATATTACGATGCCGCATACTTTTTGCTTTCCACTTTGTTCAGCGATAACGAGGGCTATGGCCAAACGGTATCCGAGTACCATCAAATAAACCTTGTTAAAAAGGGCAATGCATATGTTTTTAACTCCGCGTATGATGATAGCGTTTATGATACCGTAAATGGAGTTATTTATAACTCGCAAACCACTACCATAACACCGCGCTATACATCCAGCGGTGCAACAGAGGAACCTCGCGGAAACCTTCTTCCGGAAAACAGGTTTAATCCTATAAACGGCATGTACTACGGTAACAATGGTAACGAGTATCTCAAGGTGACCGATCCCAATGCTACCGACCTCACAAAGTATTACGCCAACACCAACTACAACCTCACGCTTGAGGGGCATGCGCAGTTCATCTTCTATGAGGATGACAACATGTACTTCAACTTCACCGGTGATGACGATGTTTATCTTTACATCAACGGCATTCGCGTGATGGATATGGGCGGTGCGCACTCGATATCCAAGTGCGGTATCAACCTCAACGATGTCAAGGAGATTTGCGGTCTTCATGACGGCGAGGCATATGACTTCGACTTCTTCTACATGGAGCGCCACGGTACGGCCGCTAACTTCGGTATTGAAACTAACATCCGTATAGTTGACCCCTCCATGGTTACCGAAAAGTCGGCATATCAGAACGGCAGCGAGGTTGGCAACGGCGGTTACATCGATGCGACAAAGCACGTAAAATATCAGTACGAGCTTACAAACAACGGCGAGGCCAAGATAGTTGACCTTGAGTTTGATGACACGCAAATAGGCGTAAAGCTCACAAAGGATTCGATACAGCTCAACAGCGAAACCGAGATCGGGGAGCTGTATGCCGCTGTCTATGATAAGAACGGCAACAAAAAGGCGGATCATCCCATCGGCACGTTGACCGAGGCCACGCTTAAGAAATTGCTTGCGGATGGCCTTGAGGTCGGCGATCGTATATCCCTGTTCGGATTTAAATATACCATTCCCGATAAATCCTGGGTATCCGATCAGTTTACCAATACCGTATATACAAAAGCCGTCACCGACGGCAGCAATACAAGATACCGCACATTGACAGGTATCGATACCTCGACAGTCAAAAAGTCAAAGGTGGTCTACGAGCCTTTGCACTACTACGAGTGGGCGGGCAAGGGCGTTACGGCTACCAATACGGAATTGATCGATCATGTAAACAAAGCACTTACCGCTGCCAACATGAATACAGTGGCGGATAATGCAAAAATAAATCTTTGCTCCGCTTCGGGTAAAGCCGATACCGATAGCTATAAGTACAACAAAAACGCGTCTATCGTGGACGGCGGTGTGGAATATGTGGCCGCAGAGATCAGCGGCTCGGATAAGCACCAGACAGGTGCCTCCACTTATTACTATATGATCGGCGAGTGCGGCCCTGTGTCCGTAACCGTTTACAGCTACGATGTTACCGACGATAAGTTTGTTATCGATTATAACCTCCCGGTGACATTTAACGGTGATGAAACATTCCTTAAAAACGACACGCTTACCCTTGGCGTGAACCCCTATGCAACCACTGCAACACCGACTGTTGCTGATCCGAGTGCGACCTACGGTACTGTGGATGTCAGCGGCATGTCCATCACCTATACCATGAGTAAGTTCATGAACGGTGTTGAGGCGGTAACGCTCAACGTTACGATACTTGAGGATGGTGCCGAAACCGTCACCACCAAGACAGGTGTTGAGATGACCGAGACGATCTATATCGCCCCCGCAAATGTGGTCTATTACGAGGATGATTTTGAGGGTATTACCTATATCAACTCGGAGGGCAACACATGGGAGTACTTTGAGACCTCCGACCGCGGCCAATCGCAATCGGCGGATCAGAATACCCCCTACGGATCCGATCCCAACTATGCGGGCGATAAAAAGACCAACGGCTATGAGTCAAAATTAGTTGATGCTATCAAGGAATTTGTAAGCTCGATATCCGTATTTAACTTTGGCGATCTGCTTGCAAATGATACCACTCCCACTGCCGAGAGGGCGGGCAGCGGTAACTCTGCAGACTCTACGCCTGTCGGCGATTCCTCAAACGGCACTATCCACCGTCTGTGCGTGGGCAAGACTGCCGAGGTCATGAGCTTTGAGTTTAAAGGCACCGGCTTTGAGATACTCAGCCGCACCACGCAGGATATCTACGCGGTCGTGTCTGTCAAGGTGGTAAGCAATACCACCGGTCAAACCGTCAAGCAGTTCCCGGTAATTACCGAGTGCAAGGGCGGCGACCTCTATCAAGTGCCGATACTTGCGGTAAAGGGATTGCCGCTTGATACCTACACCGTGACTCTCGCCGCGGCGGGCGGAACAGCCACCAAGTCGCGCACGCTCTATATCGACGGCGTGAGGATCTATCAGCCGCTTGATGAGAACGATCAAGCCAAATACTACAACGCATCCGAGGCCAACGCCGAGTTCTATGAGATAAAGAACCTCATAGGCGAGGGCAGGGCATGGTATGCAGAGGTGGATCAAAACAGCGGCACGATGGTTTCCGGTTCTACACTTATTGAGAATGTGGAGAGCGACGGATCAACGCTTACATCTATAACCGATGTTAATAAGTATCTTGACGATGGCCCCAACAACGAGCTGTATCTTGACGGCACAAGCGCCAACAGCTTCTTGGCGCTCAAGCTTAAAAAGGTTGAGGGTGCGGAGCAAATAATGCTCCACATCGGCGCACACCGCAAGGCCGCCGCAAGTGAATTTGCTATGGAGGGCGACTCCCAAAGCACATATCTCATCGCGGGTAAAACGGCGCATGAGGTGATCCAGGGCACACACATGGTGTATGTCTCCAGCGGGACCGAGCAGTATATCGATCTTGCTCTTACCGATGCCGATTTTGATGATAACGGCTACTGCACGCTCTTTATCGGCACCAAGGACGAGGGTGAGGGATATCAGGCACTTGTGCTTACCAACATCAAGTACAAAGGTGTGACGATCGAGAAGACCGTAGATGACACCACCACCGCCGAGCAGCTCTCTGTCGAGCCGCTGATGGTGGAGGCTCGGGCGCTTGCCGCGTACTACAGCGATCCCTACGATCCAGCACTTTCGATCAAGCACACCGATGTGCTTGCCGTGCGCGGAATATTCAGCAAAAAGGCTACGGTAACGCTTACAGTGCGCACCACCGAGCCGCTCCAAAAGATAGTTGTTACCGATGCCGCCGGTCAGGTGGTTGAGGTGCGCCAGTATACGATAGGCTTCCCCGGCTATGCTACCACGGTAAGCGCGGTATGGCAGGTCGAGGCCAAGCGCGGAGAGGTGCTTAACTATACCGTGCGCGCATACAATGCCGATGGACTTTCCTCCGTTAATACTGTAGAGGTGTCGGCAAAAGTTAAATGAGAGGTAGACAAATGAAAAGGGTTTACGAAAGACCCGCTGTGTATGTTGAGGCGATGCAGCTCGATAAACCGATAGCATCAAACTGTACTGCTGATAAGGACGATATGTGGAGTTTGATAAAGATGGGGTATTTTAATGACTATTGTGAAATAAATATAGAGAAAGATCCGCCTCCGTTTGATACTATCTGCTATCACGGTAACGTACAAACGGCATTTACATCCTAATGCCCCCGCATACACAAGACTTTAGAGTAGCCGGTATCGGCTTTAGAATAACATCTCCGGTACCCTTTAAGCTTCCCGCATGCTTTGCGCCTTTCCTCACCGATGACGGCGGGGAGGCGGATGTCATGCTGACCGTCACCGTCTCCCCGCCGCCCAAGGTCGGCGGGGAGGGGTGGCACACCGACAGTTGGCTGTGGCGCGGCGGCGAGCGTATAGTGCGGATGGAAGAGGGCGATGCACGTCACGTGCGCCTCTACATCCCGCGCGACTTCGCCCCCGCACTGCGAGAAAACGCCAACTGGCTCCTGTATCTCGCCCCGGAGCGTGCACTGCTCTCCTGCGGGCGGCTGGTGCTTCACGCCTCATCTGTGCTATACCGCGGCCGTGCGTTCGTTTTTACAGCGCCCTCAGGCGGGGGAAAATCCACCCACGCCGCCATGTGGGAGAGCGCACTCGGCGCCGAGGTCATAAACGGTGATAAGACCGTGCTCGGCTACGTGGGTGATACGCTTTACGCGTGGGGCAGTCCGATGGCCGGAACCTCCGGCATATGGCGCGATCTTTCCGCCCCGGTGGCGGCGGTCGTGCGACTCAGCAAAGCTCCCGCCAACAGCGCGGACACGCTTGGCATGAGAGAGGCATTCCTTACCCTTTACAGCGAGGCTGTAAAAAGCGATAACGATCCGCAGTTTAACGAAGAACTGCTGACCCTTGTCGATAAAATAACAAAACACGCAAAAATGCTCGGGCTTTATTGCCTGCCGGACGAAAGCGCGGCGGAGTTTCTGCTCAGCTTTACCGAGGGCGAGCCCCGAGGAGGACACAATGAACTTTAAGACCGGTTTAAACAAACTGCTGGCATGGATAATTGCCGCAGTTGAAACCATCGCACCGTCTGTGGGACTTTTACCAGAAACGAAAACTTCAGACTGGAATGTTGGAGAAGATACAGTGATATACTGGGTCGAAACTGAAAGATCAAAGATCGGTGATGCCGATCTCAAGGCGCAGGTTGAGCTTTTTGCCTGCGAGATGGCTGAATTTACAAAAGACAAAACGGCCATGGGCATTGCATACGGTGATGCCGAAAAGGCCGGCGGCAAGGATATAGTTCTCCTGCTTGACAGTACGCTGGGTATTGCCAAAGAGGGGTACGAGATCAACAATGAGAGCGGACAGCTGCACATCAAAGCCTCGGATGCCGATGGGCTTTTCTACGGTTGCAGATACCTCATCAAGGCACTACGGTGCGGGGATAACGCAAAAATGCCGCTTAACAATGTAACGAGCGCTCCCGATTACCCCGAGCGCGCCTTCTTCCTTGATTGCGGGCGTAAGTATTACAGCCCCGAATGGATCAAGGATATGATCCGCGAGATGTCGTGGTCAAATATGAACGCCATCTATCTCCACTTCTCGGAGGAGATGGGCTTTAGACTTGAAAGCAAAAAATACCCTTGGCTTGCCGGCGGTGATAATACGCTTTGTATAGGCGGTGCCGAGTACGGAGTTGAGGCGGATAACGGAAAATATATAACACAGGATGAAATGCGTGAGATAGCCAAGGTAGCAAAGCTTTATCACGTTGAGATAATACCCTCGCTCGATAGTCCCGGTCATATGAACTATGCTGTGAAAAAGTATAAGGAAGTTTGCGGTAAGGATATAGGCAACTACTTTCACTATAACGGTAAGACGGCCATTGTACAGGGTTCGGGCCCAGACGCGGCGCAAAAAAATTATTCCCGTGGTATAGATATATCAAACGCGGATGCTGTCACGTTTGCTCAAAATCTTTATAAAGAATATGCGGAATTTTTCAGAGAACTCGGTTGCACCAAGTTCGATATCGGTGGAGACGAGCTTTTGGGTTGGGGCGATTCGATAGATTCGGATGTTTCAAAATGGGAACAGCTTGATCACTGGAAAGCATATGCCCAAGACCGCAGCGGCAACAGCAATGCTGTGGCATATGATGCGTTTATGTATTACATGAACGATATATACAAGCTTGTTAAGAGCTACGGTTATACCTCCATACGCATGTGGAACGATGATGCGCTCCGTTCGGCTGATACAGGTTGGCAGCAAGTTGTAACCCTTGACCCCGGTGTTGAGATACAGTACTGGACACCCACAGCTAACAACAGCAAAAACAATGTCTGGACATATCTGAACGCGGGGTATAAGGTATATAATTTCTTAAACGACTATAATTACTACGTTCTCGGACAGAAGCACGACGGAACCGGTGATTATAAGGGAATCACGCCCGAGCTGGTATATAGTAACTGGGCGCCCAATGTGTTTAAAAATGTCGCGGGTACAGGAAATACAGTTGCTCTTTCAAATAAAAATGTTCTTGGTAGTGCTTTGTGCATTTGGTGCGATAAGCCGAGTACTGAAAAGTGTGACGAGGTCAAATCCGGCGTTCTCCCCCTGCTTCGCATGAACGGTATCAAGGCTTGGGATGCGGATGCTAACGACAAGGTCAATTTTTCCGGCATTCAAGCTATAGTGAGTGATTTTAAAGATGTCCCCGATGTTTCGGGTATCGAAGTTCCCGAGATATATCAATATCCCGATGTGAGCGAGCTTGAGGCTTTGATAGCGGAGGCGGCTACGCTCGACACCGCCCCCTACACTGCCGAAAGTGTTGCGGCATACAAGTCCGCGGTCGAGGCGGGCGAGGGCGTCCTTGCCATGGCCAAGCCCACGGCGGCGGATGTCAGCGGCGCGGTCGATAAGATCAAGAGCGCAAAAGCGGGGCTGACCCCCAACCTTGACTACACAAAGCTCGATGCGGCTTTGGCGGTGTTTGATGCGTGCGACGGTGATCTTTATACCGAGGAGACCTACAAGGCGTATTCCCTCTATGCCGCAAAGGCGCGGCTGGTCAGGGCGGATACCACTGCCGATCAGGCCGCGCTCGATGCTGCCGCCGAAAAGCTCGGCGAGCTGCATGGCGATCTCATTTTGAAGACCGATGTCGCGGAGGGTGACGACTGGTTCCTCTCCTTCGCCTCTCAATCCTCCTATGCATATGTCGGCAAGTTGTTCGTTACCGTGGCATATGTCAGAGACGACACGAATACAAACAAGTTTTTGATGTATGATGAGGATGGCAACAAGGTCGATTTTGTGCGCATAGCATGGTCGGATCCCGCTTATACCGCCGCCGGCAAGTACGGCGCGCAGATAAGGATAGCGGCAGAGGTGCGCGGCGAGCACACCTATACCATCTACGCCGTGAATGCCGATGGAAAGCGATCACCAGATTCAAAGAGCCTTACACTGACAGTAAAATAAAAAACCAAACAAAGGCGGGGCCGTAAAGTATCTTAAGCTTTTACGGCCCCGAACGGCTGAATAATGGATATAAAAAGATATGCGTTCATGAGGGGCGCGGCAAATCATATACCCGTCAGCGGCACATTTGAGCTGACCCCGCGCTGTGATTTTTCCTGCGAGATGTGCTATATCCATATGTCGACCGCCGAACAGCAGACCGCGGGAAGAGAACTTACGACCGAGCAGTGGCTCACACTCGGCCGTGATGCGGTCGGGGCGGGGATGATATATCTTTTGCTCACCGGCGGCGAGCCTATGGTAAGGGCGGATTTTTGCGAGCTTTACACAAGCCTTGCAAAAATGGGGCTTATGGTGTCTGTAAACACAAATGCCTCGCTGATCGACGGCAAGGTTGCCGACTGCTTTAAGGCCTACCTGCCCGAGGCGGTCAATATTACGATCTACGGCATGTCGGATGAGACCTATCGCGCCGTTTGCGGTGTGCCCGATGGCTACAGCCGTATGCGCGAGGGAGTGGAGCGCCTTCGCCGCGCGGGCGTGCCGATGGTCTTTAACACCACTTTTACCCGCCACAATGCCGCCGATATGGAGGCCATTATCGAATTTGCAAAATCGCAGGGTGTTGCCGTGCGCACGGCGGGGTTTATCTTTCCGCCGGTGCGGTGCGCCAAGGATAGCGAGTGCGGCGGCATACTCTCGCCCGAGGAGCAGGGCAGGCTCTGCGCCCGCTTTGACAGACTGACGCTTGACGATGATGACCGCGCCCGCCGCGTGCGGATATTCGATGAATGCCGCGATGCCGTCTCGGCGGCGGAGGGGCAGGGCGCAAGGGGCGGATGCATGGCAGGTCGCGGTGCGTTTTGGATCACATGGGATGGCCGTATGCTGCCCTGCGGTATGCTTCCGGGGCTGAGTGCCGATCTTTTTTGCGGCGGCAATGATCTCGATATACGCACAGGCTTTGCCGAGGCGTGGGAGCGCATGCGCGAGCTGTCGGGCAGAGTTATGGTGCCTGCCGAGTGCCTTGAATGCCCGCGCGGGCGAGTGTGTCCGGTCTGCGGGGCGGTGGTCGAGTCACTGCGCCATGAGGGCGTGCCGCCGCGCCGCCTTTGCAGGTTTGTATCCTCAATGATAGATGCCTCGCTTTGATGCGAGATCAGCGCCGCCAGGGGTACTCTCCCGCGGCGCTGTTTTTTATCTCATGCTTGACTTTTGCTCTGTAATGTAATATAATCTTATTAAATAAATGATCGGACGGTACAAAACTGAAATGACAATGAAAACTATAAATGGCGGTATTTTTGAGGGTGAGCGCGCCCTTTTTGCATCAAAGGGGATGCACATCGATGGTGCGATATTCGCCAACGGCGAGTCGCCGCTTAAGGAGAGCGCCGACCTTGAACTTGCGGCATGCATGTTTAAATGGAAGTACCCGCTTTGGTATTGCAATGGGGTGGAGGTAAGTGATTCCGCCTTTTTTGAGATGGCACGCGCGGGGATATGGTATACAAATAATATCTCGGTCAAAAATACAGTCATCGAGGCGCCAAAGGCGTTTAGGCGTTGCAACGGCGTAAAGCTTGATGGCGTGCAATTTACCAACGCGGCGGAAACGCTTTGGAACTGCCGTGATATCGATATGAAAAACGTAACCGCGCGCGGCGATTACTTTGCAATGAACTGCGAGGATGTTGAGATTGACGGTCTGACGCTTGTGGGGAACTATTCCTTTGACGGCGCGAAGAACGTAAAGATCAGAAACTCCAAGCTCCTCTCCAAGGATGCGTTTTGGAATGCGGATAATGTTGAGGTGTATGATTCCTTTATTTCGGGCGAATATCTCGGTTGGAATGCCCGCCGCCTTACGCTCGTTAATTGCACCATTGAGAGCTTGCAGGGGCTTTGCTATGTCGGTGAGCTGACCATGCGCGGCTGTCGCATGCCAGGCACAACGCTTGCCTTTGAATACAGCCGGGTGGATGCCGATATCATCGGCGATATCCCAAGCGTTATCGATCCCGCCGGCGGGCGCATAACCGCCGACAGCATAGGTGAGCTTATCATCAACGCGGATAGGGTGGATCCCGCCGCCACAAAGATCGTCTGCCGCCGAGACGGCGGAGAGAGGACACGGTAAAACAAAAATGAAATACGATTTTGATTCTATCGTCAACAGGCGAAATACAGATTCGGTAAAATGGGACCTTATGGGTGAGGGCGAGCTCCCGATGTGGGTGGCTGATATGGACTTTAAGACCGCTCCCGCGATCATGGAGGCCATCCAAAAGCGTGCCGCGCACGGCGTGTTTGGATATACTCTGATCCCCGATGAATGGTATGCCTCAATAATCAACTGGTGGGGCGGGCGGCACGGCCTTCAGATAGAGCGCGATGAGCTTTGCTTTTGCACAGGGGTCATTCCCGCAATAACAAGCTCGGTAAAGCGGCTTACAAATGCGGGCGACAACGTGGTGGTGCTCACACCGGTATATAATGTGTTTTTTAATTCCATCGAAAACAGCGGCAGGCACGTGCTTGAATGCCCGCTGAAATATGACGGCACGGGGTATGAGATCGATTTTGATAAACTGCGCGAGTGCCTCTCTCATCCCCTCACCACGCTTATGATACTCTGCAACCCGCACAATCCCGTGGGCAGAATATGGTCGCGTGAGGAGCTTTGCCGCATTGGCGAGCTTTGCCGCGCCAATGGAGTTTTGGTAATATCCGATGAGATACATTGCGATCTTACCGATCCCGGCTTTGAATACACGCCATTTGCGGCGGCCTCGCGTGAGAATGCCGAGGTGAGCGTCACCTGCATTTCTACCAGTAAAGCATTTAATATTGCGGGATTGCAATCGGCGGCGGTGATAGTGCCGAATGAGTTTGTTCGCAATAAAATAGTGCGCGGCCTTAACAGCGATGAGGTGGCCGAGCCTAACTGCTTTGCGGCTGTAGCGGCCGCCGCGGCATTTGGCGAGTGCGGTGAGTGGCTTGACGAGCTGCGTGCATATCTTGCCGAAAACAAGCGATGTGTGCGCGAGTTTGTTGGGGCGGAGCTGCCCTGCCTTTCTATGTTCGACCAGCCCGCAACATATCTTTTGTGGATAGACTGCTCACACGTCACGGATGACAGCGCAGTGCTTGCGGACTTTATCCGCGAGCGCACCGGGCTTGTCGTTACTGCCGGGCGGCAGTACCGCGGTGACAGTGCAAGCTTTGTGCGCATGAACGTTGCCTGCCCGCGCCATGTGCTTGAGGATGGACTTTGCCGTCTCCGTGCCGGTGTTGAGGCGTTCTGCCTTGAAAATAAGACCGCAAAATAAGGCAGGACATGAGCAAAAATAAAAATATGTTCGGTCGCGCGGGAGCCGCACTCTCGGCGCTACGACCGCAGATAGGGCAGGTCTGGCGGCTCAGCCTGCCCGCTATCTTGACGCAGATAACCACCATCGCCATGCAGTATATAGATTCCGCAATGGTGGGCAATCTCGGGGCTAACGCCTCGGCCTCCATCGGTCTTGTGGCATCCACAACATGGTTGCTCTCCGGGCTTACATATGCGGTCTCCGCGGGATTTTCGGTTCAGGTGGCACACCGCATAGGAGCGGGGCGGGATGACGAGGCGCGCGCCGTGCTTCGCCATGCACTGGTGAGCGCACTGGTCGTATCCGGGATCCTTGCCGCCATCGGTCTTGCTATATGCCGCCCGCTGCCGGGTTGGCTTGGCGGAGATGCCGAGCTGCTTGCCGATTCAACGGCGTATTTTGCCGCCTTTGCGGTAATGATACCATTTTCGCAGTTAAACTCGCTGTCCTCATCCTGCCTGCAATGCAGTGGGGATATGGTAACGCCAAGCATACTCAATGCCGTAATGTGCGGCTTGGATGTGCTGTTTAATGCAATATTTATTCCGCACTTTGGTGTGGCGGGCGCGGGTATGGGTACTACTGCCGCCTGCATGGTGGTAAGCCTTATCATGCTGTGGTGCTGTTGCGTAAAAAATGAGCGGTTGAGGCTTTGGGGCGGCCATCGAGGTAACGGACGCGGATGCGGCCGCGGCTTTGAACCTGAAATAATCAAGCGCGCGTTTAAGATCGGTCTGCCTGTTGCTGTGCAGGAGATAGCTATGAACAGCGCTATGGTCGCCGCTACGACACTTATAGCGCCGCTGGGGCCTGTATCGATAGCGGCTAACTCATTTGCCGTTACGGCGGAGAGCCTTTGCTATATGCCGGGCTATGGCATAGGCTCGGCGGCCACAACGCTCGTGGGGCGCAGTGTAGGCGCGGGGGATGCAAAGCAGGCACGCCGCTTTGGTAATATCTCGGTCGCCATGGGCGGCATTTTTATGGGCATTACAGGCGCTCTTATGATGCTTGCATGTCCGCTCGTTTTTATGTTCCTGACAAAAGACCCCGCCGTGCGTTCACTTGCCGCCGAGGTCTTGCGTATGGAGCTGTTTGCCGAGCCGCTGTTTGGTATATCCATCGTGGCGGCGGGCGCATTGCGCGGCGCGGGGGATACCCTCCTGCCAAGCATTATGTCGCTCTCAAGCATTTGGGTGGTTAGGATAGGCATGGCATCCATCCTTGTCCCGCGCATGGGGCTTTACGGTATGTGGATAGCCATGACGGTCGAGCTTTGCGTGCGCGGGTTCCTGTTGCTTGCAAGACAGCTCACCTCCCACCAGTACGAGCGCGCCGCGGCACAAAATGCCGCGGAGTGACGACATGTTACGGCGCTTAGCCAATGGTGCGCCGCACTGTATGTCAGATATAGATCAACGACCCTCCGCCGCGGCGGAGGGTCGTTGATCTATATAAGTATATGTGAAGCTCAGGGCAGGCAAACGAGCAGGGTAGAGGATACCGCTCGCAACGCTCCCGCCGAGGGTGAGTTTTTGGTAACGTAGTTACCGGCGGAGTTCTTAAGTATAACGGTGGAGGAGCCGCCGCCGTCAAGGTTAAGTGCATCGGTACAGCCGAGCGAGTAGAATATGCTTGCAAGGTCAGAGAGGGATGCGCCGTTTGACACGGATGGCTGTCTTCCATCCACCACCACAAGATAGAGCTTGCCTGTGGAGTCATAGCCAACGGCGGTGCGCGGGTGACGTATGGTGCTGAAATCGGTGGAGGATATCGTTGCTATCTTGCCGTCCGACATAAGTATATCCGAGCCGCCAACACCGCTTATTATCTTATTCGCCGCATCAAGCTTTTTAAAATTATTGCTGCCGTCACCTATCACATAGCTGCCGTCGGCGTGAACGCCAAACCACGGGCGATCTGATGCACTTGAAAGCAGCTCTCCCTCCTTTACGCAAAGCCCGCGGGGCAGACATGTACCGCCCATGTCAAAAAAGTCGGCGTTAACTCCCGCTATAGCGTTTTTGCCGTTGTTGTTGGCGGCTTTCATTTGATTTGCAACGTTTGAGACCTTGTTTAGCAGTACGGTGCCGTCCTGCGGCGTGCCTGTGTAGATCGATGCCGCGCCGCGCTCTATCGAAATGATATATGCGCGCACGGGCTTGCCGTCGCGGTCTGTGTAATAGCGCTCTGTGTAGTCTATGCCGTCGGAGAGGGATGATGTCGTCTCGCGCTTAAGTTGCAGGCCGTTGGAGTTCGGCAGTTCAACACCAATGATATCGGCGTGCCCGAGGGCAATATCATACCTGCCCTTGATGTCGTCGGCAGGCAGATATTCGCTGACAAACTGCTCTGTTGCCGGCTCGGCGGCTGTTATATTATTAAAGTCGATGGCAATATCCTGCCCGACCTCACGAATTATATATCCGTAGGCGCCCGGGTGATCCTCAAAGTGACGTCCGTCACGGCTGTTTGTGCCAAAGTAAATGGCGCGGCCGCCCTCAAATTCCGAGGTCTTGACTATCTTCATCGTCTTGCCTGTCAACCGCTCGATGGCAAAGGCAAGCTTTTGCGATGCCTGTACTATCGACCCCACCGAGCTTGAACGCACGATGGTGTAATCCTCTATCGGCGTGCCGCCTATCGTAAGCTCACTTAAAGTATATTCGTGGCGATACTCGCACCGCGTGCCGACTGTCAGCTCTGCGGGCGTGCCGCCCGGGGTGGCGCTGTCGGCATCGTAGCCGAATATATTTTTAAGGAATGCCCGCGCGGCGGAGAGGGTCGCCGCGGCACTGCCGCCGCGTATCGTTATAACGCCGGTGGAATCTATGCTGTACACCCAGTCAAGGCAGGTAAGGCCCTCGGCGGCCTCTGTTGAGCCATCGCGGTTCGTAGCGCCTATAAGTATCTCATATTCGCCCTGTACCAGTCCCGCGGCGGGAACCAAAAGGTCGGTCGTGCCGGTAAATTCAACGCCGTATATCTCGCTAAGCGCACGGCGGATGAGCTTTAATGCTTCGGTCTCATCTTCCTCCGCCTCCTCCGGGCGAACAACGGTAAATCTTTCGTCAAGGGTGAATACCACCGGTGCGGCGGTAGTTTCCTCCGGCGCGGTGGTGGTCTCCTCGCCGTTGCCGTTTGCTCGGCATCCGCCAAGGCACAAGATCATGGCAAGTGCCAAAAGATAGGCCATTGCCGCTCTTATTCGCTTTTTAAAATCCATCATTGCCTCCGTTCTGTCGCCGTGCCGCGGCAGGATCCATCCGGATCTTCAAGTTATGTTAACTATATTATAATATATAAAGTGGCGCGTGTCAAGCGCAAAGCACCAAGCACGCCCGCATTCCGCAAGCCGCGGCGCTGGTAGGGGCAAAACCGCGCCAAAAGCATTGACAAAACGCGCCTGATGCTTTATAATTATATTCAGTAAAGTGCTTTTATTTTTAATAATTTAATTTGCAGATCTTTTTAAGGTTAAGGAGGACATACCAAATGTCAAAGCTAACGCTCGGCAATGTTTACAGCGGATTTAAGGTACAACGCATCACATATGTTCGTGAGATCGGGGCAGATCTTTACGAGCTTGAGCACCTGCGCTCCGGCGCGGGGCTTGTATATATCGATGCCGATGATAACAACAAGGTTTTTTCTGTTTTCTTCAAGACACTCCCCGAGGACAGCACGGGAGTTTTCCATATACTCGAACACTCGGTTCTTTGCGGCTCAAAAAGATATCCTGTCAAGGAGCCGTTTGTGGATATGCTCAAGGGCTCAATGGCGACATTTCTTAATGCCATCACCTTCCCGGATAAGACCGGTTACCCCGTAGCCAGCTGCAACGATCGCGATTTTGCCAATCTTATGAGCGTTTATCTTGATGCCGTTTTTGCACCCAAGGTGTGCGAGCGCGAGGAGATATTCATGCAGGAGGGCTGGCACTATGAGATAGAAGAGCCTGATGGCCCCATGACATACAAGGGTGTGGTGTTTAACGAGATGAAGGGTGCGTACTCCTCTGTTGACAGACGTATGATGGGCTGTATCGATGAGGCACTCTACCCGGATTCACCCTATCGTCATTCCTCCGGCGGTGCGCCTGCAAATATCCCGGATCTTACCTACGAGCAGTTCGTGGCGGCCTACCATAAGTATTATCACCCCGAAAACTCTTTTATGTATCTTTACGGTGATATGGATGTTGAGGAGCGCCTTGACTATATCGACAGAGAGTATCTTTCAAAATTTGAGCGCACGGGTCGCCGCTTTGATATTCCAATGCAAAGCCCTGTCGTGCGTGATGATGTAAGGGCGGAATATCCCATCACACAGTCTGATTCCTTGGATAAAAACAGCTACATCACATATTCCTGTGTGGTGGGTGATTACAGCCAAAAGGAAAAGCTTTTGGCGCTTGATATCTTAACGTCGGTGCTCACCTCCACCAATGATGCCCCGCTTAAACGGATATTCCTTGAGAGCGGTATGGCCGACGATATGAATGCATATGTTGCCGATGGTATCGCCCAGCCTTATCTTGTATTTGCGCTCCGCAAGACGGATGCCGACCAAAAGGACAGATTTGTTGATATGCTCATGTCCGAGCTGCGCCGCATTGCCGCCGAGGGGATCGACAAGAATGCGCTCCGTGCCGAGCTGAACCAAGCGGAGTTCCGTATGCGCGAGGGGCGTCAGGGCGGTCCTGTGGGTCTTGGCTATAACTTCAGTGTGCTCTCAAGCTGGCTCTACGGCGGCAGGCCGGAGCTGTATCTTGAGTATGAAGATATGTTTGCCTCTCTCAAGGCGGGCATCGAGGGCAGATATTTTGAGGAGCTTATCGAGGAATACATACTCGGCAGCAACCACCACGCGGTCGTGGTGATGACGCCCTCCCGCACCCTTGCGGCAGAGGAAGCGGCGGCCGAGGCAGACCGTATAGCCGCGTATCGCGCGACCCTCAGTGCCGATGAGATAGCGGCGCTTTGCGAGCGTACAAAGGCGCTGGTGGCATTCCAGAGCGCCGAGGATACGCCGGAGCAAAAGGCTACCATCCCCGCGCTCGCTCTTAGTGATGTCAGCGACACGATAACCGAGCTGCCCTGCCGAGGTGAGGAGTATGCGGGTCGCCCCTTGCTTGTGAGTGAGATCGATACCAAGGGCATTGCATATGTAAATTACTATTTTGATGTTTCGCACCTGCCGCTCGAGTATCTCCCCTATGCCAACCTTTTCTGCAGTCTTGTGGGTCAGCTTTCAACCAAAAAGCATACCGCCTCACAGCTTGATATTGCCATAAAAACGCATACCGGCTGGGTCGGCTCTCCCATGTGCACCTTTACAAAAAAGGATGACACCGACGATGTCACCCCCATGGTCAGCATTAGGGCGGGTATGCTCCCGGATGAGATCCCCGCCGCGCTTGAGCTTATGGATGAGATAATACGCGAGTCGGTGTTCGACCGCGATGAGATGGGCAAGCTGATAACGCAAAGAAAGAACTCCATGCAGATGTCGATAGCGCAAAGGGGCAACTCCTTTGCCTCCAACCGCGTGGCATCCTACTGCACTACGGAGGGCGCATATGTTGATAAGCTGTGGGGAATAGGCTTTTACCGTCACCTCTCGGCTTGGGCGGCAGATCTTGACGGCAAGTATGATGAGATAGTCCGGGGGCTTACAGCCGTCGTCCGTGAGCTGACGCGCGAAAACCTTACCATAGGTATTACGGGGGATGCGGAGCTGATACACGCATTCCGCGCCGCCGCGCCGAGCTTTGCCGAGGGGCAGCCCGCAGAGGGCAGGGCGCGCTACAGGCTCAGCCCCGAGTATCACGGCAATGAGGCGTTTATCATTCCTGCGGGCGTAAATTATGTTGCCAAGGGCTTTAACTATATCGATGCCGGTCTCGGTGTCGATCCGAAGCGCATGGTGCTCTCAAAAATACTGGCGCTTGACTGGCTTTGGAACGAGGTCAGAGTGCGCGGCGGTGCTTACGGCGTATCCTTTGGTGTTTCCGCCAACGGCAGTGCTACTTTCTCCTCCTACCGCGATCCAAGCGTTGCACGCACAATCGGTGCGTATGACGGTACTGTTGAATACCTTACCGACTTTGCCGAAAAGACTCCGGATATCACCAAGTATATCATCTCTACCGCGGCGGCATATGAGCGCCCGCGCACACCCTCCGCTATCGGCACCGGTGCGCAGTCAAATTATTTTGAGGGATATACCGATGACGACCGCCGTGCGGATAAGCGCGCGGTGATGGAGACCACACCTGCCGATATCGAGGCAATGATAGGCATGATGCGGCAGTTGGCTGATGAGGGCCTTTGCACCGTTGTGGGCAGCCGCGAGAAGATAGAAGAGGCAGGGGATATCTTTACCGTAAAAGAGGATATCTAAGCCGTATTTCGTTGGCTCAAAACGTCCGACCGAGCTCCGCAAAACAAAAAAGCAAAACTCAACCTAAACTTAAACTTAAACTAAAACTAAAACAAAAAACGACCGGATCTGATTTACCGGCGGTCGCGGGGGCTGATATGTCTCCCCGCGGCCGCACGGCGATCCTTTAAAATTGACCGAGGGAGGTCAGTGTGATGAGTAGAACACCTCTTGCCGACATGCTCCGCCCGAAATGCTTTGATGATATAGTCGGGCAGGATCATCTTTTTGGCAAGCGCGGGGCGATACGCCGCCTCATTGAGGCGGGCAGAATGCCGAATATGATCTTTTACGGCCCTCCGGGCACGGGAAAGACCACGGCGGCATCCCTGATAGCCGCGCAGTCGGGAATGCATTTTCATAGGCTCAACGCCACCACTGCATCGCTTGCCGATGTTAAGGCGGTGCTCTCGCAGACCGAAAATATCTTCGGCTCGGGCGGGATATTGCTTTATCTTGACGAGATACAGTATTTTAACCGCAAGCAACAGCAATCACTGCTTGAATATATCGAGGATGGCAGAGTAACGCTTATCGCCTCAACTACTGAAAATCCGCATTTTTACGTTTACAATGCGCTGATATCCCGCTCCTCACTGTTTGAATTCAAGCCCGTCTCACCTGACGATACCTGCCGCGCACTGCGCCGCGCGCTTGAGGCACTGAATGCCGAAACGCAAAATGAGCGCACGGCGGAGGATGATCTTCTTTTGCAGATCGGTCGGCTTGCGGGCGGGGACGTGCGCCGCGCCATAGGCATATTTGAGAATGCTTATTTTTCGGCTCACGGCGAGGCGGAGGACGGATCGGAGGATCGAGCTTGCAGGATAACCGAGGATGCACTGGCGGGCATTGATACCGGTCACGGTAATTTTGGTGATGATACACATTACGATCTTCTCTCCGCATTGCAAAAATCGGTCAGAGGCTCGGATCCCGATGCCGCCGTGTTTTATCTTGTCTCACTGCTTGAATACGGCGAGCTGTTGTCCGTTTGCCGCCGTTTGCAGGTAATGGCGTCGGAGGACGTGGGGCTGGCATATCCCGCGGCCGCAGGCGCGGTACGCGCTATGTGCGAGTCGGCCAAGGAGCTTGGTATGCCGGAGGCAAAAATACCGCTGGCCAACGCCACCATCCTGCTGGCTACCGCGCCAAAGTCAAATTCATCCTATCTCGCCGCCGCGGCGGCACTGGAGGATTTTGAGGCAGGGCGAGGGAAGATCCCGCCCGAGCCTCTGCGTGCACCGCTGTATCGCGGGTACGTCTACCCGCATGACCACCCGGGGCATTACGTGCGCCAGCAGTACCTGCCGGATGATCTTGCCGACCGAGTTTATTATAAATTCGGGGATAATAAGACCGAGCGTGCCGCGGCCGCATATGCCGATATGATCGGCAGCAGAAAAAACAAGAGCTGAATATAAAATAAAAAAGAAAACGCGCACCGACATGTCACATGTCGGTGCGCGCGGCGTTTACAGCCGCCAGTATATGTAGCCCGCGGCTTCAAGCTCGTCGCGGTCGTAAAGTCCCTTAACATCTATCAGCACGCGCCGCCCATCGCCGTAAAAACGATCAAGATCTGTTATGTCGAACTCGGCAAAGCGTTGGTGCGCCACGGCGGTGACAACGGCATCCATGCCGCGAATGTCCGCCATATCGGTAAATTTAATGCCGTACAGCCGCTCTGTTTCCGCAGCATCCGCCTCCGGGTCGGCGATCATCGGCTCAATGCCGTACTCGCGCAGCTCGCGTACTATGTCAAATACCTTGGAGTTGCGTGTGTCCGGGCAGTTCTCCTTAAATGTAAAGCCAAGGATGGCCACACGCGCACCTTTAACAGGTTTTTCGGCCTTGATGAGGCTTTTGACAACATTCTCGCCAATGTATTTCCCCATGCCGTCATTTATGCGCCGCCCTGCCAGTATCACTTGGCTGTGGTAGCCCAGCATATCCGCGCGGTAGGTGAGATAGTAGGGGTCAACGCCAATGCAGTGGCCGCCCACAAGCCCGGGGTAGAACTTTAAAAAGTTCCATTTCGTTCCCGCCGCTTCAAGGACGGACCTTGTATCTATGCCCATCTTGTTAAAGATGATGGATAGCTCATTCATAAAGGCAATGTTGATGTCGCGCTGGCTGTTTTCAATTACCTTGGCGGCCTCGGCGACCATTATCGAGGGGGCGCGGTGAACGCCCGCCTCTACCACAAGCTCATAAACGCGCGCCACTTCGTCAAGCGTTTCGCGGTCCATGCCGGAGACTATCTTTTTAATATTCTCAAGCCTGTGTACCTTGTCACCGGGGTTGATGCGCTCGGGGGAATAGCCAACTTTAAAGTCCGCGCCGCATTTAAGCCCCGAGGCACGCTCCAGTGCCGGAATGCAGATATCCTCTGTCACGCCGGGGTAAACGGTGGATTCAAAAACTATTATACTGCCGGGGGTGAGGTTGCGCCCTATGATCTCGCACGCGCTCACGACAGGGGAAAGATCGGGTGTGTGGTCGTCGTGAACCGGTGTCGGCACGGCAACTATGTGAAAGCTCGCCTCGCGCAGGCGGCGCTCATCGCAGGTGAACTCGACCGTGCAGGCGCTGACTGCATCGTCTCCCACCTCGCCTGTCGGATCTCGGCCATTGCAGTAGGCGGCGATCTTGCGATCATTCAGATCAAAGCCGATAACGCGTACCTTTTTGGAAAAGGCCACGGCGATCGGCATTCCCACATATCCAAGACCGGTGAGGGAAAGTGCGGCCTCACCGGATAAAAGTCGGTCGTAAAGTGACATATCAGTTCCTTTCTGTCCCGCGCCGAAAAGGGTGGGGAAGCTTGCGGCGGCATGGCCGCATACAATAATATGGTATCACATTGATGGCAAAAAGTCAAGGGATTTTGCCCAAAACACGGTCCATCCGCCGTCGTAACATGACTTTTTTTGATTTTACGCGATTTTTTGCAAAAAAGATATTGAAAAATCCGCCTCTTTGTGATATAATATTAAAGTACGCAGATAATGCACATAAAAGAATAAACGCTGGTGTGGCTCAGTTGGTAGAGCAGTTGATTCGTAATCAACAGGCCGCGGGTTCGAGTCCCGCCACCAGCTCCACCAAAAAAGGCGCCATTGGGCGCCTTTTTTGGTGGAGTTGAGTGGAGGGCGAGAGGTCGCGCCGCAACGGCGGACACAGCCGACGTTGCGGGATCAGCGCGTTTTTGGCGCGGGGATGAAGCAAAACAAGCCGCATATAGGCGCCAAAACGGCGGCGTTCAGCTGCCGAGTGGTGATCAATGAAAGCGGCAAAGCCGCTTTTGGGGGGTTCAGAGTCCCGCCACCAGCTCCAAGAAAAAAGGCGCCATTGGGCGCCTTTTTTCTTGGGGATGAGCGGCGGGCGAGAGGTCGCGCCGCAACGGCGGACACAGCCGACGTTGCGGGATCAGCGCGTTTTTGGCGTGGGGATGAAGCAAAACAAGCCGCATAT
>CAYLLA010000017.1:0-33223 GCA_964384555.1 uncultured Ruminococcus sp.
AAGCGAGCATATCGGGCAGGGGCATTTGCGCCGCGCATCCTCCGTGCGGCCAAAGTGCTCTTTTATCGGTATCGTGTAGATCTGTTGCATGAGTCGCCTCTCCGGTCTTTTTTATTTGATCTTTTGTTTTGCGGCAACCGTACTTGCACCGCCGCCGAAAATATTGTATAATATAGTCGGATGCCGCCGCACTCGGGCACGCCCGCGGCGGATCATCCTGAAAACAGCTATACCTTTGCAATATATAATTATATCATATTATACCGCTTGCAGGCAATAGCGAAATAAGATTTCTTACGATTTATTTTCATTTTTATTATAATACAGGAGCTTTGACATGGCAAATATCTACGGCTTGCCGCCCGCCCCGATCGATGCGGGTGAGGTTTGCGGCGTTCCGTTTTTAAAACTCGGCGGAGTGGGGGATTTTGATCTTGCCGCCGTTATGGAGTGCGGGCAGTGCTTTCGCTTTTCCCGCGTTGTCGGCTCGCGCCATGAGTGCGAATATTCGGGTGTGGCCGCGGGGCGTTTCATCTCGGTAGGGCAGGATGGCAACACACTTACGATCTATAACGTAAGCGCGGAGGAATATTCCTCACTCTTTGCGCATTATCTCGGGCTTGATCTTGACTATTCCGCCGTAAAGCGGGATATCCTCTCCCGCTCGGATCGCGAGGTACTGCGGCGTGCCGTGGCTGTCGGCGGCGGCATCAGGATACTGGCGCAGGAGCCGTGGGAGGCGCTCTGCTCCTTTATTATATCCCAAAATAACAACATTCCGCGCATACGCGGGCTTGTACGCGCGATATCGCGGGAGTATGGCACGCCGATAGACTGCGGCGGCATGGCGGCGCACGGCGCGGAGGATACAGAGTATGCATTCCCCACACCGCAGGCGCTTGCGGCGGCGGGAGTCGAGGCACTGACGGCGCTTAAGACGGGCTTTCGCGCCAAGTACATATACGATGCCGCGTGCCGCGTTGCGGACGGCAGGCTCTCCCTGCCCGCTGTTGCCGCGGCGCCGACACCCGATGCGGCGGAGATGCTCATGACGGTATCCGGGGTGGGACCCAAGGTCGCGGCCTGCACACTGCTTTTCGGGTTTGCGCGGCTGGATGCTTTCCCGGTGGACGTTTGGATAAAAAGGGTCATAGCAAAGTACTTCCCGGGGGAATTTGATGCCGCGACCCTCGGTCCGTATGCCGGCGTGGCACAGCAGTATTTGTTTTACTACGAAAGAGGACAGGGGTGAGGCGCTGAGCGCAGTGATGTAGCGCGCGATGCGCGGAGTGGTGCCGGCGCTTTGCGCCGAGTGATATTTTGCGGCTCTCGCCGCAAAGTGATATGTTCCGCTCCGCGGAACGTGATATTCACGCTTCGCGTGCGATGCGGAAAAAATCCGCAGGGGCGGCCTGTGGTGTCTGAAATCCGCAAAAATGTTATCTTACCGCGTTTGCATTCCCAATTAAAAATGCAAACGATTCACGTCTTTCGCCATTGCCGTCAGCCGCGAGACATGCGCCGCTTCGTCACGCGCGATACGATACAGCAGATCGGCGGCGGGCAGCTGTCCCATCCGCTCGGCAAGCTCCCAAAGGTTCAGGTAACGCCGCCGCGAGTCATCCTCCGCCCGCAGATCCTCCTCGATCGTTTGTGCCGCCGTCTGCTGTGTGCGGCAGTCGCACTCGCGCCCGACCCGTATTCCGCCGCGGCCGCGAACGGCACAGCGCAGGCTTGGGTCGCCGCCAAGGCGCAAAATAAGCTCACCCAGCAGCCTGAAATGCCGCATCTCATCCATGGCTATCTCGTCAAACAGCTCGGAGAGCCGAGGCAGGACCGGCGCAAACATTATGCTTTGATAAATATATTCCGAGATCGCCCAAAGCTCGTGGGCACGTGCCGCCCCAAGTTCGCAGGCAAGGCGGCAGTTTTTTGTTGTTCCGTCAAGCGGCGGATACGGCTCTCGCCGGATATCGATATCATTCATTTTTGTTCGCTCCGTTATCTCATGCTTTTGTTATCAGTTTATGCGGTGTGAACAAAAAAGTTCGGCGGGTCGAGAAAAAGCTGTTGACAATCGCATGACTGCATGGTATAATTAAAGTACAGACACCGCCCGCGGTGTGCCAACCCACATGGAATAAATAACGGATCTGTATCCGATCTTTACGGAGGCAAAAATGGATATTCGCGATGTTGCGGCACTCGGCAGTGCCATTTGCAAAAACATATCCTCGGTCATACTCGGCAAGGAGGCAGAGGTGCGGCTTATCGTCAACGCGCTCCTCTCGGGCGGGCATGTACTGCTTGATGATATCCCCGGCACCGGAAAGACCTCCCTCGCGCGTGCGCTGGCGCGGTCGATGGACGGCATGGTAAAGCGCATTCAGTTCACGCCGGATCTTTTGCCGTCCGATGTTACCGGTATCAACTTTTTTGATCAAAAGTCGGGCGAGTTCGTTTTTCGTCCCGGCCCGGTGTTTACAAATGTTCTTATCGCCGATGAGATAAACCGCACCACTCCCCGCACGCAGTCGGCACTGCTTGAGTGCATGGGTGAGGGTCAAACCACGGTGGATGGCGTGACCTATCGACTTGAGCCTCCGTTTTTTGTTATTGCAACGCAAAACCCCATAGAATCGCTGGGTACTTTCCCACTGCCGGAGGCGCAGTGTGACCGTTTTTTTATGAAGCTGTCGCTTGGCTATCCGGATCGCGATGCCGAGCTTTCAATGATGGATATACACGGCGGCGCATCCACCCCGCTCGATACCCTCGCTTCTGTTTGCACGCGCGATGAGGTCCGTTCGGCCACCGAGGCCACAAAGCAGGTCGGTGTATCCGACTCGGTGCGCGATTATATCCTGCGCATCGTTACCGCCACGCGTGAGAGCGAGCGCATAAGAGTAGGCGCCAGCCCGCGCGGTACGCTTGCACTGCTTGCCGCCTCTCGCACCGCCGCCGCCATGGATGGGCGGGATTATGTCATCCCGGATGACGTCAAGGGGGTAGCCGTGCCGGTGCTCTCTCACCGCATCATCGCCGCCGCGCAGGGCACGGCCGGCTTTACCGGATCAAACGAGCGGCTGATAGAATTTTTGCTTGATACCGTTGCAGTCCCGCTCGGCGATGCTTGAGCAAGCTTAGGCATTTTGCCGCCACCCCGATAAAGTAAAGATCACGGAAAGGAGCACGGTCTTGCTGTTTTTAGCTGTTCTTTTGGCTCTTGTAGCCGCCGTTGTGGCCGAGTATATGATATACAAAAAGCACGCGTTTGACTCGCTCAAATACAAGGCGACCTTTTCCGCGCCTGAGGTGGTAGTGGGGGACGATGTTTATCTTTACGAGGAGATACGCAACGAGGGGCGTTTGCCGATCCCATTTATCAAGATCGATACCGATCTGCCGGATGGGCTTGAATTTACGCTTATCGAGACCGACCGCGAGCGCGGCGGCAAAAAGGTAAGCTCCACACAGTCTATACAATCGATATTTGTGCTTCACAGTAATTCCCGCGTGCGCCGCCGTTGGCGTGTTCACGCCCGCGTGCGCGGCGAATATCACCTGCCCGGTGTTGTGGTAAGCGTTGGGGATGTGCTGGGGCTTAATACCGTTTCCCGCAGGCTTGAGGTGTCGGAGGGGGGCCGCAGCTCTACCGTTGTCCTGCCGCTTGCAAGATATGTTACCGATGCCGATGTATCCTCGCGCTTGTTGAGCGGCGATATACTGTCAGCGCTCTGTCCCGTGACCGACCCGCAGATGATATGCGGCTCGCGCGAATATACGAGCTTTGACCCCATGAATCGCATAAATTGGAAATCCACCGCCGTGCACGGCAAGCTGATGGTCAATATTGAGGAGCGCACTGTGCGCCGCCGTTTTTCGGTGCTTTTGAATATGAATTCAACTGCTATCGAACAGCGCCCGCAAACGCCCTCCGCACCTGAGCTTATTGAGCGGTGCATAACGGTATGCGCATCACTTTTTGATCGCATCGCCGCGGATGAGATGCCCGCGCGCTTGTTTGTTAACGCGCCGCCGCCAGAGGATTCAAGCGCCGAGCTTTTGTCGGTAGAGGATCGGGGCGATATTGCCGTTTACGGCCCGTGGCGCGGGCGGCTTCAGACGATCGATATATTGCGTACACTGGCGCGCCTGCCCATGCAGATATCACTGCCGCCGGAGCGCATGTTTGACTATATCGCCGCCTCGCCCGAGCTTTTCGGGGAGAATGAAAATCTTGTGGTGATATCCGCATATATCGACGGGCGTATGCTCAACTTTGAGCGCGTGCTGCGCTCGCGTGGGATCAATATGATATTTTACATCACATCCACTCGTAACGAGGCGGGTGTTATCCCCGGGGACGTGCGCGTGATATTTGAGCGTTAAGGTCATCTTATATCTTATTATATCAGTTTTTTTAGTTCAAAAGCTCAAAAACAGTCTGTATCGGGAGGTGACGGTATGAAAAAGCGTGATAGGATCAGCGAGGCTTCCTTTATTGAGCGGTTGCGCCCGCTCGGTGTCCTCTCGCTCTTTTTTGTGGCCTCTGTTTGGACGGTCGGAATATACGTTGCCTACGGTGTGGGCTTTTTGGGGTGGCTGACCGGTGCCGCCGTCTTTGGCGTGGGGTACGGAGTGATGGCGCTTTGGGCGCGTATCACCCACCGCACACGCGAGGAGGATGGCGACAGCGGATATGAGTCCGGCGGGCGGCATTTCAGCCTCGGCGCGGCCGCCGTTCCATTGGCATTGGCCGTGGTCGCCGGTCTTTTTGTGCGCAGCTTTGCGGCGCGGATGGAATATCTTTATGCCATGAACACCGTTGGCGCGTACTACGACCCGGATTCGGTACTGCCGTATTTTGTTATGGCGCTGTTCCTCTTCCTTTGGATATTCGGCACGGTGCTTTGGTTCATACCGACAGAGAGGCTCTTTTCACACCGCACGGCCACGATATCGGTCGCCGTGGCTTTTATCGGCTTTTGCTACAGCTATATGGTCGGTGAGGGCAACGTGGCGGCGGGGCTTTGCTTTATCGGCTATATCTTTACCACCGCGGTGGGGCTGAATCAGCGTTCCCTTACCCGCAGCTACCGCGGGACGGTCATGGCCTTGGTATCAACGCGTGCGCGGCTGTATAACATTCGCCTTGTTTGCATCTTTTGCGCGGCGGTGTTGCTTATGTCCTTTGCGGGATGGGTGGTAGTGGTCGGTATCGGCACGATCGTTCGCGCCATCCTTTATATCATGGTGCATGCCGAGGTCTCCTCCGGCGGTACCGACGGGCTTGATCCACCGTCGGCCACGGAGAGTGCATCGCTGTTCAATATGTATGTTTTCGGTGCGCATGAGGCGGATGATACCGCAAATTACTACGCGTTCTGCATTTTCGCGGTAATAGCCGTGCTGGCGCTGATAGTATTTATCTTCCGCCGCGCGAGAGATGTGCGCCGCCTCATTGAGGCGGTAAAGGCGCTTTGCCTGCGATTGATAGATTTTATCTTTTCCCCGATCACCGCAAACCTGCCCTTTTTCGTTGCAAACATGCGGCGGGAGAGTGACGATAACTGCACCTTTGAGGATGACGAGGAGAGACTCACCTCCGACCCCAAGATAGGGCACGGCAAAAAATACGAGCGCGCACGGCGCACAAAGCGCGACTTTTTGGCGGGGCTTAAGGCCGAGCGCACAGAAGCGGATCGCCTTTGCTATGCCTACGCAGTGTATGTTTCGCAAATGCGCGAGATACCGCAGTTGATCAAGCGCAGTGATACCGCGCGCGAGCTTTCAAAAAAAGTTCGCCACAGTCGCGCCGGTGGGGATGCCGATATGATCGACGTTACACACGCCTTTGAGCGCGCAAAATATTCTGGTGATATCGACCCCGCCGAGGCGCGTGCCGCAACGGATAAGCTCTGTCGAGTGGTCCTTCGCAATATCGGAGAGGAATAAGAGCGCCGCGGGGCGTCAACACTAATGTCGCCCGAAAAGAAAAAATCAAATAATAAATTCAAAAAACAAAAAAGCTTACCCGTTTGTGAGTTCGCAAGCTTCCTCACATAAAACAAAACTAAAGCAGGAGTGGGAACGCCTGTCCGTTCCCGAAAGATCAAAAATGAAAAAACAGCAAAACTGGGTCCGCACCCTTTGCCGCGCGGCCATGATCGCCGCGCTCTACACCATCTTTACGCTTATCTCGGGTGCCATGGGACTGGCAGGGGGAGTGATCCAGTTTAGGATATCCGAGGCCTTTTGCATACTCGGTATATTTACTCCGTCAGCCATTCCCGGCATAGCTGTGGGATGTCTTTTGTCAAATCTCCTGGTCGGCGGTGCGATGTGGGATATCATCCTCGGCTCTGCGGCCTCCTTTATAGGAATGCTCGGTCTGCGCGCCCTGCGGCGCTTCCCCTATATTGCGCCACTGCCATATGTGCTGGCAAACGTGATAACAGTGCCGCTCGTTTTGCGCTTTGTTTACGCCACCGAGGGAGCTTTGCCGTATTTTATGCTGACGGTGGGCATCGGCGAGGTCGTGTGTGCATGGATAGGCGGCGGTCTGCTTTATGCGGCACTGCGGCGGCATGCGGGACGACTTTTTGCCTGATGCGGCACGGTTTCGTCCGAGTTTATCTATCAAGATCTATGATATTACATAACCAAGCTATCTAAAAGCTAAACGCCGTAAAAAATAAAAGGGCAGTGCAGTGGAATGAACATTTTATATTTCAGATATGCGCTTGAGATCGCCGAGTGCGGGTCGCTAAGCCGCGCCGCAGAGCGGTTGTATATAGGTCAGCCAAACCTCAGCCGCGCCATGCGCGAGCTTGAGGGGGCGCTGGGGACAGAGCTGTTTGAGCGTTCCTCACGCGGTATGGTACCAACGCCGGACGGAGAGGTCTTTTTGCAGTATGCAAAAAAGATACTGACCGAGGTGGATGCCGTTGAGGTCATGTTTAAAAACGGAGTGGTAAAAAAACAGCGGTTTTCGCTGTCAGCCCCCGCGGCGGGATATATATCCGAGGCATTTGCTACGCTTAGCCTATCCTTTGATGCCGCGGCATCCTTGGAGGTCACCTGCCGTGAGGCGGAGAGCCAAGAAAACATTGCCGCAGTGGCGGACGGTGAGTGCGCACTGGGCATAATAAGATATGATGCGCGGCAGGATAAGTTCCATAAAACAAGGCTTGACGGGCGCGGGATAAACTATGAGTTGATAGGCGAATTTGAGCCTGTTGTGATATGCTCGGCGGCCTCCCCGGCGGCGAGCGGCGCGGGACTCTCCGGGCTTATCGAGGTCAGCTGTGCGGCAATGTCAATGCCGCTGTTGCCATCGGGGGAGGACGGCACCGAGTGCGGGCGGCTGTTTCTTTCGGATCGCGCGGCATGCCTTGATGTGCTGTCGCAAAACCCGGGCACGTTTATGTGGTCATCGCCGGAGCCGGAGGGGGCGCTGGCACAGCACGGGCTAACACAGGTCTGCCCCGCCGCACGCGGCAGGATATTTAAGGATGTTATGATCAACCGTGCCGATCACAGCCTATCCGAGCTTGAAAAAAACTTTATCTCCGAGCTTTGTCGCATCCGCCGCGAGCTGTTTTGATGCCGCGCGGCACGGCGCTCCGATCATACGGATCATACGATCAAATAAAAAACGCACATCGAAGCTGTTGCTCGATGTGCGTTTTTGCGTGTTGTATTTTATTTTGCGCGGGGAAGGTCAAAACATACATGTGCTCGTGCCGCGGGTCATCTCCTCCGGCGGGAGGATATCATGGCATACCGGTGTGTAGAACAGGCGGCGGCGCATATCCGGGTCGCCTGTTTGCGGCAGGATCCACATAAGCTTGGTAAAGCAGGCCTCGGGGGTCATATCAAAGGCCTCAAGCACGCCGATATCCCGCAGGCTGCTGCCGACTTGATAGACAGAGAGGTCTGTCCCCTCGCTTTGCACCTGTGTGGTCATGGCAACCGTTTTGCCCGCGGCAACGGCGGCGGAGACCTCGCGGCGGAACTCGCCGCCTCGGTCGGGCAGGCCGCCCACTCCAAAGGATTCTATCACAAGCGCGTTGTATTTTTCAAGCATAAAGTGCAACAGCTCGGTGTCCGTCCCAGGTGTCAGCTTCAGCAGACCGACCGAGCTGTCAAGGCGGTCAAAAAAATGCTCCCGCCCTGTAGTCGGGTCAAAAAATATCGTCAGGCGGCCGTTTTGCACGGTGGCCAGCGGCGGATAATTGGGGCTTGAAAAGGCCGCAAAGCTTTTTGTTTTGGTCTTTCTCGCGCGTGTACCGAGCATCACCTGCCCGCCAAACACCACAAGCACGCCGGAGAGGGCGGAGGCGGCGCAAAGAAAGCTGTCCGCAAGATTTTGCTTTGAGTCTGTGGTGTCAAAGCCTATCGGCTTTTGTGCGCCGGTAAGCACTATCGGCTTTGGGCTGTTTTGTATCAGATATGAGAGCGCGGAGGCGGTGTAAGCCAGCGTGTCTGTGCCGTGCGCTATCACAAAGCCGTCGTAACGATCGTAATTTGAGATCACCTCTCGCGCCATCAACTGCCAGTGCGCGGGAGTGATATCGGTACTGTCAAGCTCAAAAAGCTGGCGGGCATCCACGCGGCACAAATTTTGTACTTCGGGTACATGCCGCAGCAGCCGCTCTGCACCGATGGCGGGGGAAAGGGCATTGCCCGAAAGCTCGGAGGCTATAGTCCCGCCCGTGCCGATAAATAAGATATCCTTCATTTTTTGCATGCACCTCCGAGTGATGTTGGAGTAAAAAAAGATCCGATGAATAATAAAAATACCGCTGTGCGCTGCAAAGCAAAGCACAACGGTATTTTGGTGACCCGTACGGGAATTGAACCCATGTTACTGCCGTGAAAGGGCGGTGTCTTAACCTCTTGACCAACGGGCCGTAGCGGGAGTTGGATTTGAACCCACGACCTATCGGGTATGAACCGATTGCTCTAGCCAACTGAGCTATCCCGCCGTAATGCTTTAATATTATACCACAGACGGGGTGGCTTGTCAATACCTTTTTTGACTTTTTAGCGCAAAAAAATTATTTTTTATTTTTTTGTCACATTTATATTTGATATGCCTATCTCCCTTGATTTTTCGTTGTATTTATTGTATAATAATACTGAACAAGTTTAGGGTCACCGAGTGCATGGAGCGGCGGGGAGCGGTGCAATTTGCGCCGTTTGCTGCAAAAACTCACATCGGGGACGAAAAGCTTAATATTTTTGAGGTCAGATGACATGTTTTACACATTTAAAGGCGGTACACATGTGCGCGAATACAAAAATACGCGCTCGATGCCCATCACCGATATGCCCGCGCCGGAGGTGGTGGAGATCCCCCTCGGTCAGCATATAGGCGCGCCCTGCCGTGCGGTGGTCGCTGTCGGCGACTATGTGATGCGCGGTCAGCTCATCGGCGAGGCGGCAGAGGGGCTTGGCTGTGCGGTGCATTCCTCGGTTTCCGGCCGTGTGCGTGCCATGGGCTCACGCCCGAACGCGCAGGGGCGGCAGGTGGACACCGTAATTATTGAAAACGATGGCGAGATGCGCCTCTCCCCGGATATCCATCCCTTTGAAAAAAAGCTGGCGGATACCACACCGGAGGAGATAGTTGATGTCGTGCGCCGCGCGGGCATCTCCGGCATGGGCGGCGCGACCTTCCCCACTTGGGCAAAGCTTTCCGGCGCCATCGGCAAGGTGCGGCGGCTTTTGATAAACTGCGCCGAATGCGAGCCGTTTATCACGGTCAACCATCGCCTGATGCTTGAGCACCCGGAGCAGATAGTGGGCGGGGCAAAGATCCTTTTGCGTGCGCTGGGTCTGCCTAAGGCTGAGATAGCGATAGAGGATAACAAGCTCAACGCCGCGGAAAAGATAGCCGAGGAGATAGGGGAAAGCCCACTGCTTGAGGTCAAGCTGATGCGCACAAAGTACCCGCAGGGTGACGAGCGGCAGCTGATATTTGCGCTGACGGGACGGGAGATCCCGGAGGGCAAGCTCCCCGCCGACGTTGGATGCGTGGTCTTTAATGCCGAGACCTGCGCGGCGATCTATAATGCATTTGCCACAGGCATGCCGCTTATCGACCGTTGCGTTACGGTGGATGGCGACTGCGTAAGCTATCCGCAAAACCTGCGCGTGCCGCTTGGAACATCGGTAAGACAGCTCATAGACTACTGCGGCGGTTTTTCCGCCGAGCCTTATAAGATAATAAACGGCGGCCCGATGATGGGCGCGGCGATATGGGATATCGATATGCCGATAATCAAGGGCACATCGGCAATACTTGCCCTCTCGCGTGATTTTGCCGCGGTGCGGGATGACGGCGCGTGCATTCGTTGCGGGCGTTGCGTTAAAAACTGTCCCATGCACCTGATGCCTGCATATCTTGCCCAGTATGCAATAGCCGGCAAGTATGACGAGGCGGAGCGCATGCATGTTATGAGCTGTGTTGAATGCGGCACATGCTCGTATAACTGCCCCGGCAGTGTGCCGATAGTGCAGTACATAAGGGTTGCCAAGGGTGCTTTGCGTGCACGCGCGGCAAAAAAGTAAGGCCTTTGGCTGTGTTTGCCCCCTTGATCCTTGGATCATAAGTTTAAATGAGTTTTGATATGTTTTGAAAAGAGGGTATCTTTATGGATAAACAAAACGAGACCTTGGAGCTGCTGACAGTCTCGCCGTCGCCGCATATAAAGCGGCGGGACACCACGCGCTCGATAATGCTTGATGTGATAGTGGCGCTGACACCCGCGCTTATTTGGGGATTTTATGTTTTCGGTCCGCGTGCGCTGGTGGTGGTGCTGATCTCTGTTGCATCCTCTGTGCTGTTTGAGTATCTGGTGCGGCTCGTGTTGCACCGTCCCACGAGCATCGGCGACCTCTCGGCAGTGGTCACCGGACTTTTGCTGGGGCTTAATCTGCCGTCCTCGGTATCCTATTGGATACCGGTGGTGGGCGCGTTTTTTGCCATCGTTGTTGTAAAACAGCTGTTTGGCGGCATCGGCAAAAACTTTTTAAATCCCGCGCTGGCGGGGCGTGCCTTCCTGTTTGCGTGGCCGGAGGAGATGACCTCCTTCCCCGCGCCGTTTCACTGGCTCGATCCGCTGGTGTTCTCCTATTCGGATACCGCGGATGCGATAGCCGAGGCCACGCCTCTTGCCGCGCTTAAATCCGGCGTGATGCCGGAGGCATCGGCGCTTGATCTCTTTTTGGGTCGCTGTGCCGGTTCTATCGGTGAGATATCCGCCGTGCTTTTGCTGGTGGGCGGTGTGTATCTTATCTGCCGCCGCGTTATCACATGGCATATCCCCGTGGCGTATATCGGCACGGTAGCACTGTTGACGATCATCTTCCCCAAGGCCGAGCCGTCCGTGTCCTTTATGCTCAGCGAGCTCGTCTCCGGTGGCTTGGTGCTTGGCGCGGTGTTTATGGCGACCGACTATGCCACCTCCCCCATCACTGCCGTCGGCAGGCTGATATTCGGCGTGGGGTGCGGCGCGGTGACGGTGCTTATCCGTTATTTCGGCGGATACAATGAGGGCGTATCATTTGCCATACTTATGATGAACATGCTGGTGTATTACATTGATAAATTTACCGCTCCGCGTGTGTTCGGTACATCGCGCGGCGGGCGCAAAAAAAGCAAGAGCGGGGAGGCGGCAGGCAAAAAATGACGATGAATATTAATGCAAGCAAACGCTCCGGCGCACGCGCGATACTGCGGATAGTCATATCCTTAATGCTTATCTGTCTCGCTGTTGCGCTTGCCGTGTCCTTCTCCTATGCGCTGACAAAGGATAAGATAGAACAGATGCGGCTTGAGACCGAGCGCGCCGCAATCGCATCTGTCTTCGGCGCGGAGGATATCACATACAATACGCTTGATGGTATCCCCGGGACTGTCACCTCCGTGTTTGAGGTGATGGATGCTGCGGGAGAGGTCAGCGGCTATGCCGTGGCGGTCTCACCCTCCGGCTTTGGCGGCAACATCGATATGATAGTCGGTGTGGATCGAAACGGCGAGATAGTCGGCGTGGATATTACCGCGCTCTCCGAAACGCCGGGGCTTGGCAGCAGAGTGAATGATGATGGGTATCTCAGTCAGTACCGCGGACTTGGCGGCGTGCTGACACTTGGCGAGGACGTGGATGCCATATCCGGAGCCACGATATCCTCACGTTCTGTAATGGCAGGCGTAAACCGCGCGCTGGCGGCGCTCCGAGACATGGGGTGCATAGCGGCGGTGGATGACGCCGCCTGACACCGAGACTTGCGAAAGGAGATAGAGCTATGACAGAAGAAGAGATCGAGCGACGGTTGAGAGCATCGCTGGCGGCCATGGACAACGGTCGGGAGACGAGCGAAAGCAAAAGCACCCCCGCACGACATGAGGCATCCGCCGATGAGATAGCAAAAAAGCTGGCCCGGGATATGAATGCCGCGGCCGACGAAAAAAAGCCCACCCCTCCCACACAGCCCGCGGAGGATGAGCATATTACGTCTAACCAAGAGAACGTGACGTCTAAACCGGAGACCGTGACATCTAAAACAGATACTGTGACGACCGAAGAGACCCCCGTGCATGTTGTAGATGAGACGGAGAAGACCGAAGCCCCTAAAAAGACCGAACCGCTCAAACCGGTCGAAAAGACTGAAAAGATCGAAAAGATCGAGAAGGTCGAGAAGGCAGAGCCCGTCAAAACCATCGAGCCGGCCCCGAAAAAGCAGCTGACCTCGATGGCCGACAAGCCGAAAAAATTAAAGCAGAATAAAAAGGAAGCCGGAGATAGACCCTCTGCCCTCAAGATCCTGCGCGACGGAATTATCGATAACAACCCGGTCTTCGTTCAGCTGCTTGGCATGTGTTCAACACTTGCCACCACAACATCGGTAAAAAATGCGCTGGGCATGGGGCTTGCAACCTCGGCAGTGCTTATCTGCTCAAATATTATGATATCCCTACTGCGCCGCATCATCCCAAAAGAGGTCCGTATTGCCGCGTATGTGGTGATAATATCCGGCTTTGTTACGGCGGTAGAGCTGCTTATGAAGGCGTATCTTTACGATCTTTACGAGGCACTTGGAATATTCATTCCGCTTATCGTCGTTAACTGCATCATACTTGCAAGGGCGGAGGCGTTTGCCTCCAAAAACGGAGTGGCGGCATCGGCACTGGATGGCGTTGCAAGCGGCGCGGGATACACACTGGCGCTCTTTTTAACGGCATCGGTGCGTGAGATACTCGGCTCCGGCAGCTGGATGGGCATCAATATCCTCGGCTCGGGCTATCCGCCCGCGGTGATATTCGTTCTGCCCGCAGGTGCGTTTTTGACCATCGGCTTTCTTTTGGCGGTGGTGCAGAAATTCCGCAACACATCAGAGGATCGCGCCCGCATGCGCCGTCTTTCTGATATCAGCGTAAACACAAAGGGCAAGCCGGCGGCAGATATGTCGGACGATATGGATGAACTTGAGGAGGGAATATCAAAATGAATTTTACCGAGCTTGGGTTCGTTGACGTGCTCCTTATGATGATGAGCGCGATACTGGTTGAGAACTTTATATTCTCAAAATTCTACGGCTGTTGTCCCTTTTTGGGGGTATCCGACAGCCCGGATAAGGCACTTGGCATGGGTATGGCCGTTACCTTTGTTATGACGCTTTCAAGTGCGGTAACATGGGCGGTGTATTATCTTTTGCTCCTGCCGCTTGAGCTTACCTACCTTAAAACGGTTGCTTTTATCCTTGTAATTGCATCGCTGGTACAGCTTATTGAAATGTTTTTGCGCAGATTCGTGCCCGCGCTTTACAGCTCGCTTGGCATCTATCTGCCGCTTATAACCACAAACTGCGCCGTGCTTGGCGCGGCTCTTGTGAACATTCAGGAAAATTACGGCTTTATCGCCTCCGTGTGCTACGGCTTTGCCGCAGGCGTGGGCTTTACCCTTGCCATCGTCATCTTTGCGGGTGTGCGTGCAAGGCTTGAGGTGGCAGATCCGCCGCGGGCGTTCCGCGGTATGCCGCTGATACTTATTGCCGCGGGACTCCTTGCCATGATCTTTTCCGGCTTTTCCGGCATCAGCTTTGGCAAATAAGTAAGCCGCCGCGCCTACCATTGAACAGTGGCGCGAGGCTGAAGAAAGGAACAAGTTTTTATCATGAATGTAACTGAAATACTTTACCCCGTTTTGATATTTGCGGGGATGGGCGCATTGCTTGGCGCACTGCTTGCCGTGGCCGCAAAGATATTTGAGGTCAAGACCGACCCGCGTGCCGATGAGATAGCAGAGGTGCTGCCGGGCGCCAACTGCGGCGGATGCGGCAAGACCGGATGCGCCGCGCTTGCCGCAGCCATTGCGGCAGGTGAGGCTCCGGCAAATGCCTGCATCGTGGGCGGCGCGGCCGTTGCGGAGAAGGTGGGCAGGATAATGGGCGTTGCCGTTGAGGCACCTGTGCGCTGTCGTGCGCAGGTCATGTGCTCCGGCGGCGGTGGCCATGCCAAGCTGAAATATACATACTCCGGCCCTACCGACTGCATCGCCGCCGAGCGACTTGGCGGCGGAGATAAGGTCTGCCCCAACGGCTGTATAGGTCTTGGCACCTGCGCCGCGGCATGTCCCTTTGGCGCCATTGCCATAGTTGACGGCGCGGCGGTGGTGGATTATCACAAATGCGAGGGCTGTGGCGTGTGCGTGCGCTCCTGCCCCAAGGGGATAATCAAGCTCATTCCTTATGATAGTGCCCACTGGGTGGGGTGCGCCACAAAGCTTCGCGGCGCACAGGTGCGGCGCTTCTGCGATGCCGGCTGTATCTCCTGCCGCCTTTGCGAACGCTCATGTCCCTCGGGCGCGATCAAAGTCGATGGCGCGGGCGCGTCTATCGATTACGCAAAATGCACCGAGTGCGGCCTTTGCGAGGATAAATGCCCGCGGCATATCATTTGGTCGGCCGTGCGGCGGGATGGCGAGCTGTTAATGTCCCGCGGCAAAAAGGCAGATGCCACTGCCGAGGGAGAATAAAGACAGCCTGAATCGAGATACCTAAATACATAAAAAGCTCTCCCGAGCTTCGCTCGGGAGAGCTTTTTATGAATGTGAGATCGTGATTTGCCTTATACGGCGGCCGCATCTGCGGCGCGTTTTTTCTTTATCTCCGCCTCGGCGGTCATTTCCTTGACCTTCATCAGTCGTGCGCGCGAACTGCGTTCGTCCTCGTCAAGCTTCATTGAGATCGTTTTTATCGATTCAAGATATCTCGGCATCAGGATATATTCCAACGCGTTGACGCGGCGTCTTGTGCGTTCTATCTCGCCCGCCAAAAGCTGAGCGGTCTTTTCAAGCTCGGCCAGCTTTATCATATCGGCGGAAAGGGAGGAAAGCTCCTCAAGTGCCGAGTCAAGTCCCGCGGGGGTGAACGCCATACCGTAGCCTATGCCAACGGTTATATCGCCGCCCTCAAAGATGGGGACTGTCACCCCCATCGTTTTTTTGCTGTCAACATCGATCATGTTCTCGCCTGTCGGAGCAATAAGCGCCTCCTCAAGCATTTTGGGGTTGCCAACGGCACCCGCGGCGGTAAAGGAGCGATAATACGCGCGCAGGCGTTCTTCAACGCTCTCACGCAGCTCGCGGTTTTCTCTTGCCGTCTCCAAAAAGTGCTTCATAAGCTCGTCGCGCTTGTCCTTTAGCAGCTTGTGGCCGCGGCGCGCGGCGGCGTAGCGGGTCTTGAGGCGTTTAAGCTCCATTCTGGTGGGGCTTATATTAGTTGTTGCCATCTTGCGCCTCCAAGCGTTTATCAGTCATCTGCGGCGGCTTGTTTGCTCTTGGGCCAGTATTTTTCAATAAATTCCGGCTTGATGCGCTTAAGCTCGCTCTTCGGCAGGATAGAGAGCAGCTCCCAACCAAGGTCAAGCGTTTCCTCTATCGTGCGGTTCTCGTAAAAGCCCTGATTGATATATCTTGCCTCAAATTCATCGGAGAATTTTGCGTAAAGACGATCCATGGGTGTCAGGGCGGATTCACCAAGCACCACCATCAGCTCCTTGGCCTCGCATCCGCGTGCGTAGCTGGAGAAGAGCTGGTTCATAACTCCCGCGTGATCCTCACGCGTTCTGCCCGCGCCGATTCCCTTGTCCTTAAGACGGGAAAGGGAGGGGAGAACATCGACCGGCGGCATATAGCCCTTGCGGTACATATCGCGGGAAAGGATTATCTGTCCCTCGGTGATGTATCCGGTAAGGTCGGGGATCGGGTGGGTCTTGTCGTCCTCCGGCATTGAAAGGATCGGTATCATAGTGATCGAACCCTCACTGCCGGCCTTTCTGCCCGCGCGCTCGTACATGGTGGCAAGGTCGGTGTACATGTAGCCAGGGTAGCCGCGGCGACCGGGAACCTCACGTCTTGCGGCCGACACCTCACGCAGTGCCTCTGCGTAGTTGGTGATATCGGTGATGATGACCAGCACGTGCATGCCAAGGTCAAATGCAAGATACTCTGCGGCGGTAAGTGCCATACGCGGAGCGGAGATACGCTCAATGGCGGGGTCGGAGGCGAGGTTGCAGAACATTACCGTTCTGCCGATGGCGCCTGTCTTTTTAAAGTCGTTTATAAAGAAGTCAGCCTCTTCAAAGGTGATACCCACGGCGGCAAACACAACGGCAAAGTTTGAGCCGCCGTCACCGATGACCTTGGCCTGTCTGGCTATCTGCGCCGCAAGGTCGGCGTGGGGCAGACCCGAGCCGGAGAATATCGGCAGCTTTTGTCCGCGCACGAGGGTGTTAAGTCCGTCGATGGTGGAGATGCCTGTTTGAATGAACTCAGAGGGGTAATATCTTGCCGCAGGGTTGATAGGCGTGCCGTTGATATCGCAATATTTTTCGGGGATGATCCTGGCGCCGCCGTCGATAGGCTCGCCCATGCCGTTAAATACGCGCCCCATGATATCGGGGGAGACGGCAAGGCGAACGCCGTGGCCGGTAAAGCGCACGCGGCTCTCCGAAAGGTTGATGCCTGCCGCCGATTCAAACAGCTGTACCAAAACGTCATTGCCGTTTACTTCAAGCACGCGGCAACGGCGAAGCGAGCCGTCGGGCATTACTATCTCGCCCAGCTCGTCATACTTTACGCCCTCAACGCTCTTTATCAGCATAAGAGGACCGGCTACCTCTTCAATGGTCTTATATTCTTTTATCATTGCCGTCCTCCTTATTATGCCTTGGGTATCGTCGCGTTTATCTCGCGGTCGATATCTTCGGAAATGCTGTCAAAATCAGCCTTGTAGTTGTCGTTGGGCAGATCCTTTGCTCTGCCTATGCGCTCTCTTATCGGCAGGTCTGTTATCTCGTCGATGGAGGCTCCGCTCTCTATCGCGCGGCGCGCGGTGTCCTCAAACTTAAATATAAGTCCAAGCAGGCGGTGCTGTTTATCGAGGGGAGAGTAGCTGTCGTTCTCCGTCATCGCGTTCTGCTGCAAAAAGTCCTCGCGCAGTGAGCGTGCGACCTCAAGGGTCAGGCGGTCGGAGGGGGAGAGCGCATCCGCGCCGATAAGCTGTACTATCTCGTTAAGCTCCGCCTCTGTTTGCAGGGTCTTAAGGCAACGCTGTGTCAGGGGCATCCAATCGCGCGAAACATTTTCGGCAAACCAGCCGTTAAGGCGTTCGCGGTAGAGGGAGTAGGAGTTTAGCCAGTTGATGGCGGGGAAGTGGCGGCGATAGGCAAGGGAGGAGTCAAGACCCCAGAATACCTTAACTATACGCAGTGTGGCCTGTGTTACAGGCTCGGAGATGTCACCGCCGGCGGGAGATACCGCGCCGATGGCGGAAAGCGCACCCTCGCGCCCATCGGAGCCAAGGCAGGTAACACGTCCCGCACGCTCGTAGAACTGTGCAAGACGGGAGGTCAGATATGCGGGGTAGCCCTCCTCGCCGGGCATTTCCTCAAGACGGCCGGACATCTCGCGCAAGGCCTCTGCCCAGCGGGAGGTGGAGTCAGCTATGACCGCAACGGTGTAGCCCATGTCGCGGTAATATTCCGCAATGGTAATGCCGGTGTATATCGATGCCTCACGAGCTGCAACCGGCATATCCGAGGTGTTTGCGATAAGGATGGTACGCTCCATCAGCGAACGGCCTGTGCGCGGGTCGCGCAGCTCGGGGAACTCGCGCAAAACGTCTGTCATTTCGTTTCCGCGCTCGCCGCAGCCGATGTAAACGACTATATCAACATTGCTCCATTTTGCCAGCTGGTGCTGAACAACAGTCTTGCCCGAGCCGAAAGGACCGGGGACGCAGGCTGTGCCGCCGCGGGCGATGGGGAAGAGCGCATCTATCGAGCGCTGACCTGTGATCATGGGCTCGGTGGGCGGGAGCTTGCCCGCGTGCGGACGAGCCACACGGACCGGCCATTTGTGCATAAGTGTCAGCTCAAAGGTCGAGCCGTCGGCGCATTCTATAACGCCTATCTTGTCATTTACGTGATAGTCGCCGGAGCGTATTGAGATCAGCGTGCCGCTGACTCCCGGGGGGACCATCACCTTGTGGCTGAGAGATTCGGTCTCTGCCACAGTACCAACGATATCGCCACCCGTGACCTTTGCGTTGCGCTGTGCGGTGGCCTCAAAATGCCAGACGCGGTCGCGGTCAAGTGCGGGGGCAACTATGCCGCGGGTGAGGTTTGAGCCTGCCATCTCCTGCAGCTTTTCAAGCGGGCGCTGTATGCCGTCGTATATGTTTCCGATAAGACCGGGGCCAAGCTCAACCGAAAGCGGCGCACCGGTGGATACCACCTCGTCACCGCGGCCCAGCCCTGCGGTCTCCTCGTACACTTGTACCGAGGCGCGGTCGCCGTGCATTTCTATTATCTCACCGATAAGCTTGTCACGGCCAACATGAACGACATCGAACATATCGGCGCGTCTCATGCCCTCGGCTATAACCAGCGGACCGGATACCTTTAGGATCTTTCCTTCGATCAATTCCATTTTAATTCATTTCATGCCTTTCTCGGCTATTTGCGCCGTGATGGTGCGGGCGGCGCTCCCGCTATGCTTGATTTTTGTTGTTGTATAGTGTCTTTTGCTTGTGATCTTAATGCTTAATGCCCGTCTTAATATCTGCGGGTAAGATCAGAGGATATCACTGCCCACGGCGCGTTTAACGCGGTCGTGCAGGGCACGCATTCCAAAGCCGCCGTCCTTGGCGGCGGAGGGAATGGGCAGTATCGCGGGGGTGGGGAGGTCATCAAAGCGAGATATCTCCTCCGCAAGATCGGAGGCGTATGCCTCGGTGATGAATATCACGGCATAGCCGCCGTCCGCTACTCCGACGGCGCCTGCGCTGCCTGCGCCGCGAGTGGCAGACTGCAGTGCGCTAAGCGCTTCGGCGCTGTCCGCGGCCTCAAGCAGGGTAAAGCCAAGCGCGGAAAAGCCCAGTATGTCCTGTCTCTGTCCGATAACGGCTATCTTGTACATTACAATACCTCCCTGTGCGCCTGTGCGGTGCGCAAGCGGCTCTCTATCAGTGCGCGGTCCTCGCCTGCTCTGATGCCGGAGGTGATGATGCGCAGATTTTTTATCTCAAGCTCAAGCCCTGCAATGTATGCGATGATGGGATACGCGCCAAGCAGCTTCATTGATGTCATCGCTGCAAGCTCGGTGAACATATCATTGTCAAACGCAAGTGAGAGCGCCTCAAGACCTGCCGCAGTGCCGTCTGTTTTGGCAAGTGCCTCTGCCATCTCGCGGTAGCCTGCATCGGCGGCAAGACGGCCAAGCGTTGCGGTATCCTCGGCATCGCCGAGCGCGGCCATATCTATCCTGCCGCCGGATATCACCGAGTCGTCAAAAACGGCGCGGCGAAGCTCGGCGCGGCGCAGGCGCATAACGCGTGCGGCGGTGAGAAGATTTATCTGGTCGGTCCTGCGCTCGATGATCTCTGCCACCTCGCGTATGCCACAGGCCGCGGCGGCCTCACGCATATCGGCAAAGCAGGCGCGGTCAAGCAGTGAATCGACTGTGCGGGATGCGCCGCTCTGCTCAAGCGCGGCGGCGGCCATTTCCGCACCGCGAGCCATGTTGGGGATGATCCGGGCAATGTCGGAATAGTCACGCCTCGCCGTGGCATCTATCAGCTCCTCGGTGGGAATGCAGCCGCACTCTATCATAAGCGGGTGCGGGTCTCGTTGACCATAGGCGCATTTTATCGCCGATTTGAGGTTTGAGCAATCGTATTTGAGCCTGCACATGCGTGCAAGCGGTGTGGATGGGCAAAATGATAGCAGTGTATCATATCTTTCGGCAAGGTAGCTCGTGAGTGCGGTCTCGGTATCCCCGGAGCTGTTAAAGCCGTATTCGGCAAGACGTGACTCAATCCCCGTGGCATCAAGCGTGCGCAAAAGCTCGCGCTGAGCCTGCTCGGATATCAGCTCGCGGGAAAGTGCCGAGGCCTTTGCGGCCGCATAACTGTAATCTTCCTCGCGGTATCGGCCGCGGCGCATGCCGCCTGCCTTTTTCGCTGTCTTTCTGCCGTCAGTCATTTCCGTTATCCCCCCTGCCGCCAAAAAGTATGCGGCAGACCTCGCCCTCAAGGCGCGGGCGCGCCTCAGCTATCAGGGCGGAGACCGTGCAGTCTATGCGCGTTTCGCCAAAGTCGAGCCAAAGGCCGCCGCCAATGCGGGCATCGCCGTCGTTCAGCTGCCAGCTTACATTCGGCATCTCCCGCTCAAGCTGGTCTGCAAGCGCGCGGCCAAAGCTCACGCGGTCTGAGCGACCAAGCGTTATGCGGCACTCGCCAGACTGTCCTTTGGCGGCCTCACGTGCCAGTGCCACCAAAAAACCGAGATAGTTTTCGCTCGGCATGCCGCAGATCTTGCGCTCTGCCGCCTCAAATACCGAGTCAATGGCGTGGCAACGACCGCCCAGCAGTATGCCGCGCCTCTCTGTTGCCGCCGAGGCACGTGCGCGGGAGACTACTCCCTCGCCCTCGGCAGCCGCCGCATCCTCTGCGGCGTTTCTTATCTCAAGTGCGCGTGCCTCAGCCTCGGCGAGTATCGCCGCGCACTCCTCATCGGTGCGGGCAAGAAGGCTTGTCGCCTCCGCCTCTGCCGATGCGATTATCTTATTTGTAACCTTTTCAAGTCCCACCATTGGTATTTCTGCCTTTCATGGTGATGATGTTTTGCGGGTCTATCAAAGACCTGCAGGTGCAAACATAACAAGCAGGAAGGAGCAGATCAGGGAGAGCAGAGCGTAAAGCTCGACCATAGCGGTAGCTGTAACAGCCTTACCGGATGCCTCGGGACGTTTTGCGACCATGGCAACGCCGGCAGACGCAACGCGACCCTGACGGATGGCGGAGTAGTAGCCGCATATTGCGATGGGGAGGCAAGCGAAGAGATAGTAGATGCCGCCGCCGAGAGTGGTGACGACCTCACCGCCGATAACGCCGACCTTTACCATTACCATAAAGGCAACGATGAAGCCGTAAATGCCCTGTGTTGCGGGCAGAGCCTGAAGCAGGAATGCCTTACCGAACTTGTCGGGATCCTCCGACATAAGACCGGCCAGCGACTCACCTACCGAGCCAACGGCCTTTGCACTTCCCATACCGGGGAGGATGGCGGCAAGTGCCGCACCGATAAGGGCCAGGCCCTCACCTGTTGTCAAGCTGCTAAGAAAATCTGCGAAATTCATTTTTGTTTCTCCTTGGTTGATTTTAATTGTTTTTTATGTGGTTTTATTTTTTTGATCTTAAAGATCGGGATCATTTGATCGGCATTTGCCGGTCGGTGCTCGTTTTGTTTTGCCGTTGCTTATTGACTCTCCGCCCGACGTATCAAACGTCAAGATCCGAGTATTTTTCGGATGGCACGACGGGAGCAAATGGACGGCCGCCGTCCTCGTAGAACTTACCGAAAAATTCGATGTACTGCAGGCGGCTGGTGTGAACGAAGGAGCCGAGCGCGCTGAGCGCAAGGTTTAGGATGTGACCGATAAGGAAGCAGAGGAGCATTCCTACGGCTATCGCCACGGGGCTTGAGCCCATGGTGCCGAGGATGTTCATGACCTGCGCCAAAACACTGCCGGAGAGGGCAAGCGCCAAGATACGCGAGTAGGAGAGCACATCCGAGCCGAAGTTTACAAGCCCGTAGAGTGCCAAAAAGCCCTTGGGTATGCGCATCAGGGGATTTTTCTCCTTGCGGCCGCCTGTCAGCACGATAGCCGCAAGCGCACCGATGGTCACCCATTTGCCGACGGACGGTGCAAGGAAGATCAGTCCCAGTCCCGCGTAAAGCACCCAAAAGAGCGCGTAGTCGCAAATGGCATCCACAGGGGATTCGTTTTTCCAAACGAGGATGAATTTTATGACCTGTCCCGCAACAAGGTGAATAAAACCAAGCGCAAGACCAATAATAAGGAAGGTCATGGGGTCGGCAACCGGATCTACGACCAGTGCCAAAGTCTCCGGCAGTTGTGCATCCGGGTTAATCGCTTTGGCGATGGCAAGCGGCATATCACCAAAATAGCCGCCAAACAGCACGCCGGTTATCATACATCCGATGCCGCATATGCCGAACATGTAAAAGGGCTGTGCCTTTTTGGGCTTCATGTGCAACAGGCGCGGGGCAAGAAAGCCGCCAAGCACCAAAAGCAGACCGTATCCCACGTCGGCAAACATCATGGAAAAGAAGAGGATATAGAAAAAGCTCATAACAAACGTCGGGTCAAACGTGCCGTAGGCGGGCAGGGAGTACATTCCCACAACCCACTCAAAGCAGGACGCGAATTTGTTGTTTTCAAGCTTTACCGGCACATTGTCGCCGGGTTCGGGGTCGCTGAATTCATATGCACAGCCTATCGATTCAAGCACCGCCGTGGCACGCTCTGTCTGCTTTTGCGGCAACCAACCGCTAAGCAGCACGCAACTGTTGGTGGAGAGCAAACGCTCCTTTACGCGCTCACCCGCAAGCCTTGTGGATACCGTGTCCCACAGGACACGAAGCGAATCGAGCTGACCCGCAAGACCGCAAAAGTTTTCTTCAATGTTCTTTTTTTCATCGGCAAGCGTTGCCGCACGGTCGGATCCCGCCGCGCAGATCTCCTCGGCACAGCCACAGCCGCGCGGAAATACGGCTCTTGAAAAGCCTATGGCATTAAGACGGCGCAAAAGCTCGTCCGCATCCCCTCGCTCAACGATAAAGATGCAATAGGCCGCCGTGCCCTCGCGGTATACTACCCGCCATGCCGCGGCAAGATCGCCGATCTGTGCCGACAGTGCCTCTCCCTCCGCCGCCGCATTCGGCAGACTGCCCAAAAACAGGCGCGTGTGCTCGGTGCCCTCGTTGTCAAGCGCCACTCCACAGCCCATCCAAGGCCGTACAGCCTCGGCTTTTGCCTTTGCCTCTGGGATCTCACGCTCAATGGCGGCAAGCCGCTCGCGCATTTGATTTATCCTGCGGCAGGTCTCTCGCGCTTCGCTCATCATCCCGCCGCGGTCCTCGGCAAAGGCCTCACGGTCGATGTCTATCGGCGGCGCGGGGGAGAAGCCACTGCTCTTGCGGCTGTAGGGATAAAGCGGCTCCATTGCCGATTCTATCTCTGCAAGCTCTGCTTCGCAGGCGCGTATGGTGGCTGACGGGTCATATTTCGCAAGACTGCCGTCAGGGTCGAGGGGAGCCTCATCAACATCAACACAGCGAAGCTTTACAAGGCGCGATGCTACGGTATCAGCATCCTCTGCCGATGCCCACACCGTCAGGTGCTTCATTACGCATGTAGACATTTCTCAACTATCTCCCAGTATATCATTTTGACCGCATCGTCTGCGTTGCGGGCGGCCTCCGCTTCGATGGCCGCGGCATCACGCTTTGCCTTTTCGATCTCGCCGTCTACCAATGCATTGGCGCGACCGGTGATCTCGCCAACGGTCGCGGCCGCGTCTCTGTGCGATTCGCTGTCCGCTGTCTCTATCAGCCGCTCGGCATCGGCACGCGCTCGCGAGAGGCGCAGTCGCGCTTCCTCGGCGGCGGCGTGGCGTATCTCCTCGGCGCGTTCCTCGGCGATGCGTATCTCCTTTAATGACTCCATGGTCATTTACTGTTATACCTCCTTTTTGTCCTGCGGCCGGGCAAATACCGACCGCGTGTTATGTCTCCCCATAAGCTTTTTTTATAGGGTCTCAAGAGATCCTTTTTGCCTTTTAGGTACACATGTACAGTGTTAATTATATCACAAAACTATCCATCTGTCGATGGTTTTCATCTTATTGTTGCAAATAATTTTGAAATCGTTCTAAATTCGTAAATCGAATCTTCGATAATCTCGGCGGGGCGAGATGCGCCGCTCTCGCCCGCCGCGATCCGCATAAATTTCCCATCGTTTGAGATGAATACGGCCTCGCCCGCTCGGCGGCTTTTTGGCCACGGGATGAGCGCGGCATCCCGCGCGCGCCAGCATTCGGAGAACACGCGACTGCCTATCACATCCGTGCCGTGAAGCAGAGCCGCCTCGCCCCACACTGATATCAGCTCCGGCGAGACAAAGCCCGGGGTGACGTGCAGGTAGGCAAGATAGCGGCGGTGCTTAAAGCGGCGTGCGGGGTCCGGGTCGCTCGCATATCCGTCGGATGCGTATTCCGCGCCGCGGTCGGCGCACCAAGCCAAAAAGCGCTTGGCAAGCTCGGCGTAGCGGCTGTTTATTCGGTATGCGGGCACGTCGGCGGGAAAGTCAAAGGCCGGGTAGACCACGCGCGCCGTCAAAAGCGGCCGCTCGCCGCAGGGCGGGCGGCATATCGTTTGGCGCATCGTCACCGCCGCGCCCTCCTGCGGGAAAATCTCCCGCATGTTTTTGAACTCGACCTGTGCTTTTTCGGCCATTCCGCACCTCCCGCGAACGCTCTCATCATGATCTGTATCATAAAATAATATTCTCACCGTCGCGGGCTTTATGCATAGCATATCATTCCGCCAAAGAGGGCGCATTTTCTTCCTATCTGAAATTAAGTTTGATATGATTTTAAATCACATCTTATACCGTGCCACCGCGGCGATCACGCAAAAAGCTGCCGCTGCAAGCGGTGCTTGCAGCGGCAGCGGGTCTGCGATATTTTTGATACTATCGTTTTATTATCACTTTATGAATGTGATCTCGTCAAATATCACATAGGAATCGGCGCTGTACTTGTAGCCGTCGGTGTAGCAACGCATGTTGTCAACATAAACGGTGTCGGTAAAGGTGTTTGTAGCGCTGTTCCAGTAGAGACCGTCAGAGGTCTGTGTGAAGGATGTTGCGGGAACATAGATCCAACCTGCAAAGCCCTGCGGGATCTGCAAACGGCAAGCGTTGATGTTTGTGGTCTGTGTCCAGATACCGTCAAGGAAGTACCAAGCAACGGCCGAGCCGTTCTCGCCTGTGCCCTTGGAACGGACAGAGTTGGTGTTGATGGTAACGGATGCGCACATCTCCTTGCCCTCCTCGGGGGTCAGGTGAGAGAAGTCAACATAGAAGAGTATGCCGCGGGCACCCTCAACGCACTTGACCTCGGCGGGAGAGACCTCGATCTCGCCGCGGCTGTCCTTGGAGTCGGCCTTACCGGCAAAGCAGATGGCCTTACCGTAAATCGCACCCTCGGATTCACCAACAAACTTGGTGCTGCCCTTGGAGTTGCCGCCGACGGTGTAATCGGCATCGTTATCCATGCACATAAGGCGGGTAAGTATCTCAAAATCAGAGCCGTCGGGCAAGCTTATGGGCATTGCAAGGCGCAGGATATCCATCTCGGATTTCGAGATGCTGTCAACGGCCAGCGGAGCCTCTGTTTCGGGCGCGGCTGTGGTGGCGGGCTCGGTCTTTGCGGGCTCTTTGGTCGTCTCGGGCGACTTTGATGCCTCGGGGGCCTTTGTTGTGGGATCCGCTGCGGCTGTGGTGCCGGCGGGTGTCGGGTCCTTGGAGTCGTTGGGAGCGGTGGTGGTGATCTCACCGTTGCCGCCTGTCGTGCAAGCAACGAGCGAGAGCAGCATGAGTGCGGCTGTGGCCAAAGCAAGAATGCGTTTTGTAAGTTTCATTTTTAAGTTTCCTCCTTAAAACAAGAAAAAAGAATGGCCTTTTTTGTGATTTTATTATAGCACGCCAAAAAGCCTTTGTCAACAAAAAAGAAAAATAAAAATCCATCTTTTTTATGCAGTGTGCCCCGCGTGGCGGGGATGCGAAAAAATTTTACTTTTAAACTGTATAAATTTTTTGCACGCACTTGTAAATCCCGCCGCGGTATGATATAATAATTCGGTATAGTCCAAATGTAAAAGAAAAATGTGCCGTGTGCCGATATTCCAAGCTCTGGGGTAAGAGTCACACCACCCTATAAACTTTATAAATAATTTTTTATATATATGCCGCCTGACGGCGGCGGAACGGAGACTGTTTTGAAGGAATCGATAAAATTGCGCTCAGGCGCTGCGGTAACGGCTATCCGCGGTCGCGAAGCGCGAGCCAAAAACTATCTTACACGTGCCGAGCTTGATAAATTGCACCTCAAGGCGGGTGCGCCCGTTGCATTTGAGGAAACAGAGTGCGGCCTGCGCCTTTGGTTTGACCCGGAAAAGGTCAGCGAGGCAGATCCCGAGCTTTGGTACGCGCCGCGCTCAAAGCGCGAGACCGAAAAACTCCCCTCCGGGGATGTTATCGAGCGGGTAAGCGTTCGCCGCGCCGCATCCCTCGGCTTTTACACCAAGGAGCGCTTGGCGAGCATGAAGCTTGAGGTCGTGGAGATGCCCGTGGCCTTTGCGCGTAAGTCGGATGGCTCGGTGGTCTATCTTTATGATAAGCTCACAACGGTGCGCATGCCGCTTATGTGCGTTAAGTGCGGAAATGATGTCAGATACCGCAAAAAGCTCTGCCGCGCCTGCTACGAGGAGGAGCTTGCTGCCCGCCGTGCCGAGGGTGATGCCCACCGCGCACGCCACTACGGTATGGATCGCTCCCGCGTGCTGTTTTTTGACCTTGAGCTGACCGGCTTTTACGATCGCGATGAGATCATCTCTATCAGTATATGCGATGCAAACGGGCAGATGATAATGGATACACTGGTGCATCCCACCCACACACGCAAGTGGAATAAGACCGAAAAGATACACGGTATCACCCCCGAGATGACGGCGGATGCGCCCACTCTCGCCGAGCTGACACCGCGCATCAAGGAGATATTTGCGGGGGCTGATAGGCTCATCGCCTACGGTGTATCAACAGACTACAGCCATATCAAATACATATACGAGACCGAGGAGGAGCGGCGCGCGCTTTGGGCAAAGATACGCTGCTGTGCCAACGAGTTCGTCAGATATATACACGAGTGCCGTCCCGAGGTAGAGCATGCAAGCCTTACCGATGCCATGGCCTGCTTTGAGATAGAGTGGGATGGCGTGGCGCACACATCCGTGGCGGATACCATTGGATGCATGAAGGTCTGGGAGCGGCTGTTCCCGAATTATTATATCGAGAGCGGCGAGGCGGATCCCGAGCCGGAGGAGGCCGAAAAGCCCGCCACACCGCGTGCCTCAAAGGGTCGCAAAAAACGCGGCGGCAAACGCCGTGCCTCTCGATCCTCCAAAAAGGGCGGCGATAACGGCGCCGATGCCGAGGGCGCGGACGAGCAGGATCTTGATCGCATGGACGATTTTGATCTTGACTTTGACGACAATTACGGAGACGATGACGAGGACGATGAGGACGGCGAGGGCATGGCCATCGATCCCGCCGAGCGCTCTACGCTCTTTGATATAGATCTTTACGCACTGGCGGCGGATGACGGATCTGACGACACCGACGACACCGACGGAGAGGATAGCAATGCCTGAATCCAAATTTAGAGAAATACTGCTTTGCAAATACGGCGAGATCTGCCTTAAAGGCTCAAACAGAAGCTTTTTTGAAACACTGCTCAGCCGCGAGCTTAAATATCGCCTCTCGCAGGTGGGGCATTACAAGGTAATAAAGGGGCGCAGTCTGGCACGCATCGAGCCGGCAGAGGACGATGCGGATATGGATGCCGCATGGGCGGTCGCCATGCGCACATTCGGCATTATTGCCGTCAGCCGTTCGGCATACGCCGAAAAGGATATAGGCGAGCTTCGCCGCACGGCGGTGGAGTATCTTCGCGATACACTTATGAACGCCCGGACATTTAAAGTCGAGGCAAAGCGCGCGGATAAGAGCTTCCCGTTGCATTCACAGCAGATATGCGAGGAGCTGGGCGCGGCCATACTTTCAAACTACCATCATCTTAAGGTGGACGTGCACCATCCGGAGGTCACGGTAATGTGCGAGGTCCGCGAGGAGGGCGCATATATCACCGGTGGTCAGCAGCGTGCCGCGGGCGGAATGCCTGTCGGCTCTAACGGCAAGGGCATGCTCCTTTTGTCCGGAGGTATAGATTCACCTGTCGCCGGGTGGATGATGGCCAAGCGCGGCATAAAGCTTGAGGCGGTGTATTTTGAATCCTTCCCCTATACAAGCGAGCAGGCAAGGGAAAAGGTAGTGGAGCTGGCACGCAAGCTCACCCCGTGGGCGGGCAGCATCTTTTTGCACGTCGTGTCGCTGACACATATCCAAGAGGAGCTTTCCCGCGCATGCTGTGAGGACTATTTCACCCTCCTGCTTCGCCGCTATATGATGGCGATAGCATCAAGGATCGCACATACTGCCGAGTGCGGCGCACTGATCACAGGTGAGAGCCTCGGTCAGGTCGCATCGCAGACCATGCAGGCATTGGCGGTCACAAACGACGCGGCCGATCTGCCCGTGTTCCGTCCGCTCATCGGCATGGATAAGGCGGAGATAATCGAGCGTGCAAGATTTATCGATACCTTTGAAACATCTATTCTGCCCTATGAGGATTGCTGTACCGTTTTCACGCCAAGGCACCCCAAGACCCGCCCCGAGCTTGCTCATGTGCTTGAGGAGGAGGCAAAGCTTGACTTTGCGGCTCTGGTGGACGAGGCCGTGGCATCTGATAACGTTATATACCTCAAGGCCGATTTCAAGGATTGACCATTCTTTCGGAGTCGCCCGCGCGGTGACTCCGAAAAACGAAAAAATATAAAAAAAGGTCTTGACAAAGACCAAAGTATAGTGTATAATATACTTTGTCGGCATGCATTATGTAAAAGCTTTGCCATGCCGCTCAATAACACCCTTGGAGATGTACTCAAGAGGCCGAAGAGGCGCCCCTGCTAAGGGTGTAGGTCGTGAATAACGGCGCGAGAGTTCAAATCTCTCCATCTCCGCCAACAAAAAGGCACACCGAATGGTGTGCCTTTTTCGTTACTTTAAATTTTTTAAGTGTCCTGTCGGCGGCGGGTCAAGCGTGCTTGGGCACGGGGCGTGCCGCCGTCAGGACTTGCAAAAGATATAAATTAAGCTGCCGTGCCGGTGAACTGTGAGCGGATCACGTCATCGGCCATTGGGCCTGCCTCGGCGGGGAGCTTTGCCACACCCTCGGCGGCGGACTTACCAAACCTTACCCGGCCAAGTACAGAGGCGACCTGTGTGGAATCCTGCGCCATCGTGTAGTACAGCTGATCCCCATGGCTTATATTCAGCACGGTCGTGGCAGAGGAGGTCTGTGTTTGACCCGCAATGCTGACGGTAGATGTTACGGTGGACTGCATACTCACCCGCGGGTCTGAAAGGTCGCGGCTGTTTATGTCCAGCACGACCTGCGAGATAGAGGTGGCCGTGCCGCTGAATCCGGCCGACTCAATAGGTGCCTCGGCGGTCACCAAAAGCTCATAACGACCGGATGCCGGATCCTTGCCCTCGTATTTGATGTTAAGGGCGTTGACCTCGACCGTGGTCGGTACACGAATGCCGTTGCTCACAACATTCATCGTCATGCGCTGGCGGTAGGATATACCGTCCTTTTCGTTCTGTGTCGTGGATACGGACATGGTCATCTTGCCAACGTCCGGGGTGACAAATTCAATATCAAAGCTTACGGCATCATCGGCAAGGCTGTAGCTGCCGGAGGCACGACCGCTCTCGCGCAGCTTTTCAAGATCCGCGCCGGAATACTCGGAGGTTGCGGCGAAAAGGTCAAGAACCAGGTTTAGATATTCATCGCTGAAGGTACAGGAGGTGTAGTCCTCGGAGGGGATTATCATCGATGCCTCAAGCTTTGGCTCGGGGATATCGGTCTTGGTGTCGGATCCCAAAAAGTAGCTTATATCAACACCAAAATCATAAAAGATCGAGGGGGTGAACACACCGGTGCCTCCAACGCTTTGTATGCTGTCAATGCCGGACTTGCCTGCCTCCTCCAAATAGCGCAGTATGTAGCCGTCGCGCTCAAAGGAAAAGGTGTTAAGTCCGTTTTTGTAGCTCATGACCGTTGCACCGTCGCGCAGACCTATATAGTTCAGCGATGCGGCAAAGTCGTTTGTGGGGTTAATGCTATCAATGATATAGTCGGTGCAGTAGACCTTGATAAGCTCGCCAAAGTGCTCAAGCCCGTTATCCTCGTTAAGATAGGTCATGGCGCGTTCGGTGAGTGTGTTAAGCTTTTCTTTGTCCGCGGTCGATGCGGTGCTCTCGGGTGGGGCAGTCGTGATGGGGGCGGGGGCGGCGGTGGTCTCGGGTGGGAGGGTGGTCTCATCCCCGCCCGTGCCCGCGGGGCGGCAGGAGGCAAGCGTCGCGGCAAGCAAGCAGAGTGCCAAAAATGTTGCCAGGATCCTTTTTGTTATTTTCATCGTTTTTGGTATCCTTTGTCGTTTAGTACATCCGCGCGGTGTCTCGGTGTCGTGGTGTCGATATCATTATATCATATGCCGCGGGTGCTGTCAACGGGATGACGGCAGACGGCGGGCTATTTTTTTTGGCAGTCTCACCGTAAATACCGAGCCTGCCCGTTGTATGCTTTGCCGCTTACTGTCTGCGGTCATTCCTCCCCCGCGGGCGGGCGGCCGTCGATCAGGGCGGGGAAACAATCAATGTCCCCAATATCCACCCGCGCACCGCCTATGTGTATGGCGCGGTATCTTGCGTAGCGGTAGCTTGAAAGGCGACGGTCGATGGCATCCTCCGAGTGTGAGGCAACAAGCAGGTCGCCCCTTTGGACGGCGGTGACGATGAGGGAATGAAAATAGTTGCCGCGCTCATCCCCCAGCTGTATCACATCCCCGGGGAGGATGGCGGGGTGCGGGCGGCGGCCGCGCACCGGCAGGAGGTATCCAAAAGGCCCTACCCCGCCGTTTTGCGCCGAAAAATCACGCGCCCCGGTGATAAAATCAAAAAAGAACTCCACGCCGGTCCATGCGGGCGCACGATCGTCGGTATCTATATAGTACCAGCCAAAGTCGCGCGTGTAGTTCATAATACAGCAGCCCGCCAGCACGCATTGAGAAACAAAGTTCGTGCAGTCGCCGCCAAGACCGTCAAAGTTAAAAAACAAAGGGTTTCTGTCAAGCGCCCAGCGGCGCGCGTATTCAACGGCGCGCCTGCGGTCATATTGGATCGTTGCAAGCATAGATTCACCCCCAAAAAACAGTTGATAATTAAGTATATTCGCAAAAGGGGGGAGGCATGCCGCGCTTCGCGCGGATCATATACACGCTGCGCGTGATGATATACAGCGCTTCGCGCTGATGATATGCCGCGCTCCGCGCTGATGATATGCCGCGCTTCGCGCTGATGATATACACGCTGCGCGCTGATGATATGCCGCGCTCCGCGCGGATGATATACACGCGCTTCGCGCGTGGTTATATGCATCGCCCGCGTCGATAGATATCGCGATCGTTTACGTCCATAGGCGAAAGATGCAACTCTTGCCAAGCCTTCCACAGTGGGGGAAGCGACTCGCTGTTTTACAAGCAAAAACGTCGTTTTTGTGGGCCGTCCCATGACCCGTGACGGACGATGAAGTGAAATCTTCATATTTAAATATAATAAGCAAAAGATGCAGTGTGCCGCGGCACACTGCATACTTTTTTTATTGCTCGCCGACGTTACCGAGTATCGGCAACACGGTTCCGCTGCCGGACATATAATACTCGGGCAGCTCGCCGTTCCACTGCTGGGCAGTGAGATATTTTATCAGCTCCTCGGTCAGCGATTCGGCCAGCTTTTTGTTTATCTCGGCCTGCTTTTCGCCTGCATAGGCATCGGCATCAGCCTGAACTTTTTTGACCTCCGCATCCGCGGCCGCTTGGATCTTTGCCACCTCGGCATCCGCCGCGGCTTGTATCTCCTTTACCGATGCATCGGCATTCGCTTGTATCTCGGCACGCTTTGCATCCTGCTCCTTTTGCATTGTTTTTTGCTCTTCCTCGGTCTGCGTTTTAAGCTTTGTTTGCAGGGCTACGACCTTATCCTCGACCGAGTTTGTAAAGGCATCCGAAAAATCGATGTTTTCTATCGATGTGCTTACGACCTCGATATTGTATCTCCCCAGCTCGTCAACCAGTGTATCGGTGATCTGGCGGGAAAGCTCATCGCGGCTCTCAATAAGGCTCTCGGCGGTGTATTTTGCAATAACGCTCTTAACGACCTCCTGAATGCGAGGCTCCATTACCGTGTGATAATAATCGGTGCCTATGTTCTTGTAAATGGTCTGCGCGTTGGTCTTGTCTATCTGATAGTTCATCGAATAGTCAACAAGCACCTCCTGAATGTCGCTTGAAAAGCTTGTAAGGGACAGGCGCGCCACCTGCGTGCGGTTGTCCATTATAACCACCTCCTGGACGGGCGACTTTATATGCACGCCCGCTTCGAGTGTGACATCCTCCACCTTACCGAACGTAGTAAGTATACCGGTGTGACCTGTGGGGACGGAGGCTATCATGCCGCCGGTGATCAACAGAAGTCCGAGCACGGACAGTATCTGGCGGGGGCGGAGCCTCCACACCGAACGGCTGAAGCCGAGTAAAACAAAAAGAATGATGGTAGCTATAATACCTGCCAATATCCAACCCATGATAAAAACCTTCCTTTCAATTATTATATTACCGCTCGGCTCTGCCGAGCGTTACCATGTTTTTTGGCTATGATCATATTATAGCATCAAATGACCGCTTTGTCAAGAGCTTTGAGTCTGTTTTTTAAAAAATATTGCCGCGGGGGGATAAATCCGCGCCGCGCGGCGGTGATTTTGCGCAAATGTACATTTGTCAATGATGTGAGACCAAAAAAGCAAGAAAAAGCAGCGAGTTTAG
>CAYLLA010000018.1:0-30103 GCA_964384555.1 uncultured Ruminococcus sp.
TTGCCGGGATGATCATAAGTATCAGCGGCAGCAGCGAGTAGCAGCATGCGACAAAGATATCCTTAAAGCTGCCTTCGCCGTCAAACAGTGTGGTAAGACACCAGTTTGCAACGACCCACAGCATAAGAGGTACTATAACACTGATTGCTTGTGATGCGATGGTGGTGTAGTTGCCGCGCGGGTTTACAAGATATCCGGAGCCGATAGCCTGATAGAAGAATGCAACTACCGTTACCGCCAGATAGACCAGCGCCGCGCGAAGCGAACCGCGTTTTTCATGCTTAAGATCCCAGAATCCGTCAAACGGATGGAAGATCAGGTGGAAGCCGTAGAGCAGCTCCTCACCAAAGGTGCGCTTGCCGCCTGCGGTAGCCGCACGCTTGTTGACCTTGCCCGCGTACTTAAAGAAGAGCACTACCGCGGCAATGATGATGCCGGCGATAAGCGGAATGAGCAGAACATACTTTGAGATCCACTCTTTACGTATCTCCTTGTAAGCATCCGACCAGTTTTCGGTATCGTATGCGGCCTCGAAATACTTAAGCGCCTCGTCGTAGTTACCGTTTCTCGAATACGCCTGACCGATGCCGATGTAAGCGGTATCAAAGTTTGAGTTACGCTTAAGGATCTCGGTCCAGTCATCGATGGCGCGGTCGAACTGACGCTCGTTTTGGTTCTTCAGCGCGTTGATAAGTATGTCGCCATACTCGGTGCGCTGGAAGACGGTAAAGGCTTTTTGTGTTTTATCAAGCAGCAGCATGGTTCCGTCGCTCTTGTAAACGACAGCTGCAAGCTTTGACATGTTACCAAGCTGTGTGCCCTCATCACCGAATGCGAAGAGCAGGTTACCGTTAAAGTCATAGGTAAAGACCTTGCTTCTCTTTTCGTCGATGATCGACCATGTCTTTTCGGGTCCGACAGCAACGTCGGTTACCTTGGAGGGACCGGTCTTTGATCCGTCGGTGCTGGAGGTACCAACATCAACTTCACCGGACGGCGGGTAGAAGCCGTTACGCTTCATGACCTCGTCACCCGAGTTATTGAGCAGCTTTACAGGCGCGTAGTCGCCGCTCTTGGACTTTGACTTGATTGCGTTTTGCTGCTTTTTGGAGTCAAGCGAGGAGGTGGTAACATAGATGAGCTTATCGCGGATGGCGATATTATTATATTCGGTAGGAATATACTGCTCTGTCTGTGCACGTGCGGTATCAGACATGATCTTTCTCCACACCTTATCCCATGCGGAGATAGATACCTTTTGCGCGCCTATGATGCATATGAACTCACCGGTATCAGACATAACGATGATGCCCTGATAGGTGGTGGAGGATACAACATAAAGGCGATTGTAATCGTCAACGGCGACGGCGACGGGCTTGTATACCGAGTCATCCTCAAGTATCTCATCCTCAGGCTCGGGAATGATGGCAAGGAAGTTGCCCTGACGGTCAAAGGTGACTATACGGTTAGCGTCGGTATCGCAAACAAAGATCCTATCCTTGGTCACGAACACGCCGGAGGGGTTGGTGAAAACGTCCGGCACGCCCTGCTCGTTGGTGAACTTTTCAATGATAAAGTTCAGCTTGTAGTATCTGTCAAGTACTACTATGCGGTTGTTTGCGGCATCGGCGATATAGATGTTATCCTGATCGTCCACAAACAGGTCGCGGGGGTCGTCAAGGCCCTTTTTGGAGTCAAGTCCGATGTATGCGGAATCAACTGTCATAACGGGGGTGTAGGCATCCGGCGAATAGAGCGGGAAGCCCGAGGCGGAGTAGGTGTAGGTCTGGTAGGACTTTACCGCTCCGGCCGGCACTGCAAGCAGTGTCAGCAACGCGCAAAGGAGAGCCGCGACCGATATTATTCTTGATCTTTTCATTATTCGGCCTCCCTTTAGTCTTTCATACCGCTCGAACCCATCGTTTCAATGATGTTCGACTGCGTGATAACGAATACCAAGATAGGTACTATCATCATGATAACGGTTGCGGCGGCGCTGGCGCCGGCACGCTTGATACCGCCTGCGGTGATCTGACCGATGGCGTAGTTGAAGGATTTAAGCTGCTCGGAGTGGATGTAGATGGAGGAGCCGGCGTTCCACAGATCCTGGAAGCAGTACACGATAAGCGTCAGCCACGCGGGCTTGACCATCGGCATTGCTATCAACCAGAAGGAACGGAACTCGCCTGCGCCATCAAGTCTTGCGGACTCAAGCACCGAGTTGTTTACGTGGGTATCCATGAACTGCTTCATGAGGTAGAGACCCAGGGTAGAGCCCCATGCGGGGATTATCTTTGCCCAGTAGGTATCGATCATACCGAGGATACTCATCGTAAGGAAGTTTGTAACGGCCGTTACCGTCTTATGGAACATCAGCGAGGTCCTTACCGACTTAAACATGAGCTTACCGCCGGGGAACTTGATCTTTGCCATTGCGTATGCGGCAAGAGATGCAAAGAAGAGGTTACCGAGTGTTCCGACAACCGAGGTGAACACGGTGTTGAATATGTAACGGGAGAAGGGTACCCAGGAGTCGTTCATAAGTGTGAACAGATCCTTGTAGTTAGCGACCGTCGGCTTTATTACTATGAACTTGGGCGGGAACATCCAAAGCTCGTCAAGAGGCTTGAAGGACTGGATGACCACGTAGTACATAGGCAGGAACATGAATATACCGAGGATCGTAAGCATAAGAGTGATTCCAAAGTCGCCGCCCACCGAGCGGTTGAGGACAACTTTATGTTTTCTTGTTCTAAGTCTTGCCATATTACTGTCCTACCTTTGAGATCAATTTTTTGACCAGTGCGTTGGATCCTATCATTATAATAAACAGGATAACGGCAATCGCCGAGGAATATCCGGTCTCAAAACGCGAGCCGCCATAGTCGTTTAGGTGGTGAACTATCGTCCACGCGCAATAGTCTGTTGAGGGGTTGCCGCAAAGTGCATCAACAACTCCACCAAAACCGAAGGAGTTGGTGATGGACATGATAGCACCGAACATCAGCTGCGGCTTCATGGACGGGAGGGTAACATACCAAAGCTCCTGCCAACGGTTGCGGATGCCATCCACCGCCGCCGCCTCGTAGAGAGAGTGGTCAACACCCTGAAGACCTGCTATAAAGGACAGGAAGGATGTACCGAGGGATGTCCAAAGTGCAACCACTATACACAGCGGCATGATGTACTTTTTGTTTTCGAAGAACTGTATCGCCTCCGTCGTGATACCGAGTTCAAGCAGTACCGCGTTGGCCCAACCGTAGGAGTCACCAGAGAAGAGGGTACCCCAGATAAGATAGACCTGACCGGAGATAGAAGGTGCGTAGAATATAAGGGTAACGATAGCACGGATCTTGGGTGACAGCTCGTTGATGAACCATGCAACGAGCAGCGACATAAGATAGGATGCCGGACCGACTATTACCGCGAAGATGAATGTGTTCTTACATGCCGTAAGGAAGATATCATCATCGAGGAAAAGCCTGATGTAGTTATCCAGAAATACGAAGTTGGGCATCTGCAGGATGTTAAAGTCAGTAAAGCTGACTATTACCGAAAGCAGGACCGGCACAACGGTGAACAGAGTGAAGACGATCATAAAGGGAGCTATCATTACATACGCCACCCAGTTGCGCTTCATTTCTTTCCATGTCCATGCCGCACGGCTGATATCCTTTTTGGCTACAGCCTTTTTCGGTGCTTCTTTTGCAGTCTGCGCTGTTTGCTGAGACATGTGCTTTTTCTCCTTATCAAGATTTTTTCTTGACCGATCATCGGTCCTGCCCGCCGGGCGATCATGCGCTCCGCGCTCGCTGTGTGCATCAAGGCTCACATGCAACGCTCGGCATGACCCGCGGTCGGGCAGCCCCGTGATCGGCTATGGGAATTTTGTCGTTTTCGGAGACGACCCTTAATAGATCGAGGTTCCGGTGGTTGCGGGGTAGGATGACTGGTAGGACTTAAGCGCCTTTGCGCATTCCTCTGTCATCTTTGCAATGCTGCCGAACAGCTCGGCATTTGCATCGCCGAGTGCTGCGCCCGCAGCACGGAGTGCATCGATATACTCATCCTCGCAGTAGGTGCTGTAGGTGGGTACGTCCTCCATTGCCTTGCGCAGAGCTGCTACCTGCTCGGAGTAGGCGGCGGCTGTGCCTGCGCTCTCAAGCTCATCCAGCGCCTCAACTATCTGATCGTGACGCAGGCTTGCCAGCGTCTGGCCGATCTCAAGTGTGGGCAGACCGAACTCCGCTCTCTTACGTGTGATCTCTTTGTTTATCGTTGTGATGTATCTGAGCATCTCGGTAACGGCATCTGCGTTATCGTTGTAAACAGAGAGGAATGCAAACTTGGTGTAACGGCCTATGATGTATGCGCCGGGATAGTTGGGGATGGAGGCGAGGTTGGTGAACTGGGTGTTCAGGTTCTCGTATTCCTCACGTGTCCAAGGCAGGGACTCAAGTGCCTGTACGTTTGCGGTAGCGTACTTTGCAGAGTCACCCATGATAGCGACCATCTCGTTGGAGTAGTCGATCTGGCACTGTGCGCCGGTATGCCACTTCATAAATTCCCATGCATCCTTTTTGGTATCCTCATCGGCGCCGGTGATCATTACGATCGCGTTGACGGAGGAAACGGATACATTGTTGATAGTACCGTCATCCTGCTCAAAGCCGGGCAGCGGCAGGAACTGCCACTTACCGCGAAGCTCGGTAGCAAATACCACCAGCTGGTTGTAGGTGGAGTTGTAGGAGGCAATGCCTATAGGCATCTCGCCGGTACGGAAACGGTTTGCAAAATCGTACTTGTAGGGGAACGAGTACATTTTAAAGAGGTTGCACATCTGCTCAAAGGAGTCAAGTGCCAGGTTGGAGTCAAGATTTATTCTCATACCCTCATCAGCAAAGAGCGTGCCGCCCATCTGATAAAGGAAGATCTTGTAGTCATTGCTCATAGCAATGGTCATGTTGTTCTGCTGCAGCTTGATAACGGCGGCAAGCACATCCTCCCATGTCTTGGGGATCTCGATGTTAAGCTCGGCCAGGATGTCTGTACGCAGGAACATCATGGGGAAGTTCTGCTCCTCGGGCAGACCGTAGCAGTGAGTTACGCCATCGGCATCGGCAAGCTCCAAAACGAACATTGCCGCCTCGGTGAACTGCTGGTTGGGATCGCCGGGAGTGGTGTTGGTGACCTCATCAAAGCCTTCCATCACGCTTACATCCTCAAGCGCGCCGCGGATAGCGTAGTTGATAACGCTGTCGTCGCCAAGACCGATATACACGTTCGGTCCCATGCCCGCAAGGATGGAGGGGAGGAGAGTACCGCCCGCAACCAGCTTAAGGTTTACCTGAATGCCGGTCTGGGGGGTGAAGTCGTTGTTGATAAGGTTACGGATGACCTGTGACTGGTCACGTCCCTTTGCAAGCCATACCTCAACGGCATCATCGGTCTCAATGGTGTCGGCGCCCATGCGGTTGTAGTTACGCAAAAAGCTCTGGATAAAGCTTGAAAATTCGTGTGCAAAGGACTGGAAGAAGTTTGCCTTGGCCTTGGGTCTTTCGGCCTCGGTGCTCTGGACGCATACAACATCAAGCTTCAGCGGCTGAGTTTTTGCATCGTTGAGCCATGTACCGAGCGAACCGATACGGCTCTTAAGCTCGGAGAGGTTTCTTGCTATCTCGTCCTCGGGGTCAGAGCCCATACGCTCAAGCAGCCATGCGGTACGCTCAAGCGTTGCAACGTTTGAGCTCTTGATGCCTGCAAGGTTTGTCAGCTCCTCAGCCACCGCGTAAAGGTTGCGGGATTCAAGGATGATGTGAGCAACGGTCTCGGGCATGATCTCAAGGAAGTTGTAGTCACGGTCGGCGTCGGGCGTCGCACCGGTAAGCTTCATTATAGAAAGATATGCCTCGTTGATAACATCAAGCGACTCGTTAACACGGCGGACGATATCGCCCATCGTGCCAAGGGATGCCTCAAGCTCGATGACATACTCAACACCGGCCTTGAAGTAAAGCTCGATGTCGGTGTACTGCATGACCTGGTTGCCCTTGGAATCTGTGCCGTAGGTACCAAAGCGAAGAGCCTCGGTCTGCCAATCGGTGCTGTAGTTGAATCTCAGCTCGTTGGCCTCGCGGAAGGGCACGCCGTTGTAGTAGCCCTTTTCGCCCTCGGCAACGCCCTCACCGCTGTATACCGAAAGTATACGGGAGGAATACATACCGTCGTTGATGTTCTGCATGAAGCGGGTGATGATGGAATACATACCCGAATCATTTACTGTAAACTTGTATCTTACCCACTGACCGGAGGTCTGCCACTTATCGCCGCCTATGGTGTTGAGAAGTGTGCGGGAGGTATCGGCGGGGCTGGTAACAGCCGAGGTACGATCCTCGATGGGGTAGATGGTAGCCGTGGAGGTCTGATAGGGGACCTCAGCCTCAAGCTTTACCGTGTCGGCGCCGCGGTGCTCACCCTCATACTGTTTCAAGTAATCGGCGTAGCTCGGCAGCTCCTCTACGGGGTAAAGGGTGATGCTCTTTATGGCCATAGGCTCGTTTACGGCCTCAAGCGTGAGAGTGTTCTCGCCCTCGTTAAAGAGGAACTCGAACGGCTCGGTGTAAAAGCCGTCAACGTCACGCAGAGAGTAGGTGCGCCACTCGGGGGACTGGACGACCTCGTTACGCAGCTCGTTGCCGTCAACGTCCTGCTTAAAGGGACGGATCTCGCCGCGGGAGAGCTGCTCGAATGTTGCACCGCCCACTATCGCCTCCTGGTAGACCGAGCTCCATACCTTTGTAAAGGTTATGTAGTAGGCCTCGGAGAAGGGTACCTTTCCGTTTACAAGGAAGGTACGCTGGATAGAGGTGGACTTACCCTCGACGGGATAGTAGTCGATGGATATGCCGTATTTTGCCGTTTTGGGAACGTTAACGGTAAACGTGACCGATCCCTTATCCGGCGTGTAAAGTGCCGTGATGCCGTCATAGGTCTCGCTCTTTACCGCGGCATCGGTGGCAGTCTTGTCATAGTCAAGTCCGGAGATGACTATTTCGCGCTCGCCACGCGGATACTTGCCCTCGTCAGAGTACTTTTGACTGTACTCATCGTAGGTTGATGCGTTCAGCAGCCGCTTAACGTCGTCAAGTGTTTTATCCGTGACGGACGATTGCACGTCGCTCGCCGAGACGGCGGTGACGAAGCTGCCAAGAACGAAGATGATAGACAGCAGCATTGCGGTCAGCTTTGTGAATTTCGTTCTTTTGTTCATCTTCAATGTTTTCCCTCCTGATTGGTATTTCCCGCGCCGGGGGAACCGAACACGGGTGGATTTTTCCGCGATGTTTGCCATCAGCCGTAACGCCGACGACGGATTGGGACCTTTGCGGCGGCAGCGGACAGCGGTTTTCCCCGTAGTCCGACAGCCGCATGGCTTGCGTCTTTGGTGCGTCATCTTCAGATTTAAACTTAAACGGAGCTCGGCGTGCAGCGCAAGCGGCGTGCCCCATGCTTTTGCCGAAAAAGAGCAAGCGCAAAAGCAAAACGAGCCAAAAGCCGCTCGGCCGCCGACCGCAGCGACCGCAAAAGTCTCAAACCGCAGGCAGTGGTAGCCAACACTCGCGCCGCATTCCAAAATGCACGTCAGCCGCGCCGCCATGATCAACATGATCAAATGGGGGAGCAAAACTGTCGATACTCGGAGTCGGCGCGGTTGCATGGCATCCGCACCCCGGCCGTGGCATGCCTCAGCCCTCGCGGAAGCGCGTTGAGGCATGACCGTGTCCGCCGCAGGCTTTTTTGACCCATCTGCCGCCCAAAGCACCAAGGCCGCGCCGTGTTTTTGCGCAAACTCGGTCATTTGGCGGTTTTTTGATCAAAATCACCCGCCGGCGATACCGGCAATATATATCCGGGACAACCGTGGCACCTCCACGCCCTCCCGCCGTGTACAGGATAACGCAGGTATGCCGCCGCCAATGCGACCGTGTAGCCGCCGTGGCGCCAAGCTGATGCCGTTTGGGTGCAAAAAGGACGGAGAAAGCCGACGGAGCTGCCCCCGCCGGGCGCTTTCGAGTCACATGATGCACATGTTGCCCAAATTTACAGAGTTATGATACCATAACCGAGGCAAACTGTCAATGCATTAAATTTAAATTTAATAGGACTCGCGGAAAAAACCGCATTTTTGTTTGCGTCTCCGCCTCTCGCGGTCAAATGACCGCAATTCACAAAACTCGTCACATTTTCTACACCTAAACCGAGAATAATGTGCGGTGGTAATTTAAAATTACTTTTTGGAGGCTTCAGAGGGGCCAAAAACCGCATATATCGGCGCATTTGCGCGCTCCGCGGTGATTTTTATGTGTTTTTTGTGCAAAGAGTAATTTTAAATTACCCATGTCGGCAAAAATAATTGCATACGCAACAAAACTATTGTCGCCCGAACAGCCTGAAACTGCCATATCTGACCGTAAAAAAAGATCTTGGTGTGCAATTTGCACAAATTTTTCGACAGCCCGATTTTTTGCCATAAACTGCCGCCCGCAGCTGCCGCATTTTTGGCATCTGTCGTCTTGCGTTATCATTTAATGTCAAATCTGTTTTATCACGGATAATACCATTTTTTTGCCCCGCTAATGGCATTATCGTCGCTGAAAAACGGCTGCCGGCTCTCCCCTGCCCCGCCGGAGGGAGAACGAGATGCGTGCATTTTTCCGCCGCCGCGGCACGGCTTGGACGAGGTTTTAAATAAAAAATCAAAAAAGATAAAAAAGTTTTAAAATAGGGGTTGACAAAAGGTGATATCTGTAGTATAATATCTGTGTTGCCCGAATACGGGCGGCATGCGAGAGTGGCGGAATTGGTAGACGCGCACGTTTGAGGGGCGTGTGGTAAACTCCATACGGGTTCAAGTCCCGTTTCTCGCACCAAAAAGAAAAGTCGCGTAAGCGGCTTTTCTTTTTTTGTTCTCTTTACTTTTCATTTTTCAGTATTCTCTTTCTCAAATTCCCCTCCGCGACTTTTCCGGTGAAGAGATAAGAGAGAAGAGAGAAAAGAAGTGGTGGCTTTTCTCCCGGTGGTCGAAAAGCGTTTTTTAAATATAATAATTGAGAAAAGCCGCGCCTGCGGCTTTTTTTCCTTTTCTCTTCACTTTTCTCTTTTCACTCTTCTCTTTTCTCTGATTTTCCCTCCGCGAATTTCTTACGCGAGCATCGCCACAGGCGATGCATATAATCCGCGCAAAGCCCCGCCCCTGTCGATCGTAAGATCGACAGGGGCGGGTTTTTATTTCGGATGATCAAAGCTCCCAGCCTGCAAGCCAGTTACTGAATTCAAGATACAGCTCATCCATGGCGGCGGTGAACGCCTCGCCCTCGTTGAGCGTGTAGACAAAGTCATCGGTATCAAACTGATCCACGTGCTTATACTCGGCGGTATACTCGCCGTTCAGAAGTGCCGCAAGCGCACGCTCGGCCAGCGCCTTGGCTTTTTCAACATTGGCGCAAAGATCCTCAAATGCCTCGGCATCGACCCGTCTTATATCGCTGATTATATCGTCAAAATAGCCATCGACATAGCCGTAATTGAACTGCGCACCCTCCTCGGTAATGCTGTTTTTTGCATCCTCGGCATACAGAAAGTAACCCGGCTGCTCGTTACCGTCCAGATCCGTCCAGCTGCTAACATAATATGTAGGCCATGCGCAGAGGAAGTTGACATAATCGTACATGGCATAGACCTGCGTTATAACATCGGTGGAGCTGAGCTTTTGCCACAGCGCAAGCTCTGCCGAGATCTCGTCATCGCGCAGTACATGATACTCGGCATCAACTATCTTAAAGTTAAACTCATAGCCATAGAGATCGGTAAAGGGCTTATCCGGATCGTCAGCCACCTCAAGCGTGCCGACTACCGCCACCGCCTGCTCAACATAGTCAAACTTTTGCCCCTTTTTGGGGTAGACCTCCATGGTGTTTGAAAGCTCGCTCGTGTTGGGCTTACAAAACGGGCAGGACTGGTAGGGCATATTCATAAGAAATATAAAGGAGCCGTCGGCAGGTGAGCTGGTGGCAAGATAGCCGTTGATGGTGACGGTCTTGCCGTCAAGCTCTTTAAGATAGGAATATTCAAGCGCCGATTTAAAGCTGAGCTTTGTGGGGGTGGCATCGCTGTCGCAGGCCGCAAGCAGTGGCAGGAGCAGGAGAGCGGACACCGCAAGGCAGAGCGCGCGGCGGATGATAGCGGCTGTTTTTTTGTTTTTCATGGGGATCGACCTCTTTTAAACTAAGACCTTTTTTATTGTATATATTTAATATATTTAAATAGGAAGAAAACCGGGCGGGCATCAATCGCCCACGCCGTCGCGGCGGGACATTACCATGGTGCACACAACGGTGGGCAAAACGCTGATCAAAAATACCGCGACCAGAATAACTATCTCAAGCGGATATACCCGACCCGCGTTCAGCACAACGCCCATTGTGGCGACATAATCCTTCATAAACACCATGCAAAGGCGGGAGACGCCAAACGCCAGCAGGACAGATACACCGCCGATAAGGCTGTTTTGTATGACATAAAGCAGATTTATCTTTTTCATGCCGATGCCTATCAGCCGCATGAGGGCTATCTCCTTGGCGGAGTTGTACATGTTGAGCAGTGTGATTATCGAGATGACCATGATATTCATCACAAGGATGATACCGCAAAGCACAAAAACGATGTATTTTGTGTTGTTTGTCTCATCCAGCACGCCGCGCACCGTTGCCATAGGCTCGATGGCAGTCAGCGTATACGTGCCCTCGCGGTTCGTTGTGACCTTGCCGTCATATTCGTTTACCAGCTGCATGGCGTAGCCGGGGTTTTTGGTCTTTACAAGTATCGCGCAGACGGTCCCCGCCTCGGCGTGCTCGTGCTCCTCTTCCCCCTCGGCATCGGCCTCGTGATCATGGTCGTGATCCTCGTCGTGATCCTCGTCCTCATGATCATGGACGGCCCAGATCGTGCGGAGCTGGGTAAATACTACGTTATCGTAGACCGTGTGGCTCTCCTCCAGGATGCCCACGACAGTGAGAGCTTGGTGATGCTCGTCCCCCACCGAGTGGCTGGTGTGGATCTCATCCCCCACCGCTACACCTTGGAGCTTTGCAACAGATGAACCCAGCACCACCTCAAGCGTTGCGGAGTCATCAAACATTCGCCCCTCGGCAACCTCACGGCTGTCAAGAAACGCCGCCGATGTGCCGACTACCGAGTGGCCGTTATAGCTATCCGCCATTGCAAAGGGAATGACCGAATTTACGCGGCTGTCCCGCTGAAGCTCCTCCACCACGGTATAGGGAATGGTGCCGAGCGGCGAATCGGTAAAGTACATGGTGTTCATGGCAAGCTGTGTCTTACTGCCGGACGGGCCGATAATTGCGGAATAATAGCCCGCCGTGCCGGTGATACCGTCGCTTACCTGCTCGGCAGTGTTAAAGGCCAGCACGCCGACACCCGCCGAAATGACTATTGACAAAAGCACAAGTATTACCTGCACCTTTTTTATCATCATATTTTTAATTGCAAATTTAAACATTACACTCGCCTCCCCTCAAACATCACGCACATTGCCGGTCATTTCGTTCATATCGATAACATGATCAAAATAACCCGCAAGTCGCTCGTCATGCGTAACGGCAATAAGCGTTTTGCCGCGTGAGATCTCGCACAGCTCGCGCATAACGGCCTCGCCTATGGCAAAATTCAGGTTGCCGGTCGGCTCGTCCGCCAAAATGATATCCGGAGTCTTTACCAGTGCACGAACGATGGCCACGCGCTGTTTTTGTCCGCCTGAGAGCTGGCGCACCTTTTTTTGCCGCTGTTCGTAAATGCCCAGGCGTTGCATAAGCTCGCCCGCGCGGGAGGTATCCACCCCCTCAAGGCGGAGGATGTTGATGTTATCCAGCACCGTCATATCCGGGATGAGCTTAAAATCCTGAAAGATATAGCCGATGCGCTCAATGCGAAAGCGATCACGCTCGCTTTGCGGCAGGCGGCTCATCTCGCGGCCGTCAATGATTATATCCCCGGCCTCGGGGCTGAGTATCCCCGCTATCATATTAAGCAGTGTGGACTTTCCGCAACCGGATGCGCCCAGCAGCATATATGAGGCGCCATCCTCAAAAACCATATCATGATAGTCGATGGCGGTCTCGTTTTTGAATTTTTTTGTTACTCCTTTGATCTCTATCATAGCAAAAGCCTTTCTAAAATAAGTAAGATAGTATAAATAATTCCGCGATATTGAATGTAAAAAGCCCCGTTTGGGTACACTTTGGACGCAAAATGACAGTACGACAAAGCTACCCCGCAAAACGGAGCTGTATTATTATATTCAGTTTAACAGTTTGACCTTTAGAGTTATCGGTGAGCGCGCGGGCAGGCAGGCAACGCTCTCGGCGGCGTGCACCGATATGCGGCAGACCTGCAACAGTGTATAAAGGCATACCGCCGCAAAGGCCGCGGCACGCATTATGTAGGAGGCGACCGAGATAAGCAGACAGATACGGCAGCCGCCGCAGGTGCAGGGATCTCCTCCCGTGGCACAATCGCAAACGCATTCGTGATCGGCAAAGACGGAGACCTCCAAGGATGCCGCAAGCAAGGAAAGCAGGACCGCCGCGGCAACTATGACCATAAGCATACGGCGCGCGCGGGATGATGATATTGATCTCGCCACAGATATCATTTGGCAGCCTCCTTTCGATTTTCGTCTCGATCGTATTGTACAGCCCTTTTGTGACAGGCAGGTGTTGATAAAATGAAAGATCCCCGCCGCGGCTGACGTATATATTATACATCATGGCGGCAGGGTTGTCAAGGGGGAGAGGTGGTCGGGCGCGGAGCGCCGGATCATATACGCGCCGTCCCTTATTCCATAGTAGGTGTAAATCGATAAATATTTCCGCCGTTCCAGCTCTTATTATTGCCGATGATATAAAACACGTCGCCAACGCGGACGATGTTTTCCGGCTCGCCGGAGAAGGTTATCGGGTACTCGCCAACAAAGCCGCCGCTCTTATCATAGGCGATAACGCAGTTGGTCTTGTACCTTACAAAATACAGGTACTCACTATCGCAATCCATGCCCTGCGTAACATAGGGATGCCCCTTTGAGGTGTAGGCGCGGGAGAGCTTAAACTCTTTTGTGAGCTTTGCAAAGTTATCGCCGCCGCTGACGCCGACCCAGTAGCAGTCAAGCGACTCATCATAGCTGAGGCAATAGATATTGAGCGGGAGCTTGACCTTTTGCTTAAACGCAAGCGTATCGGCATCAAAGACCGAGAGCATGTTGCGGTCGGGTGCGTTATGCACCACTACCAGCTCATTTGTGCTCTTTATATACGCAATATCGTTGCCGTGGCAGACCAAAATGTCCCGCGCGGTCTGCACCACACGCATGGTGGCGATATCTATCTTTACTATTGCGCTTTTTGACTCGTTGGTCTTGCCGCCGTCGTTGAGGATGACGTAAAGATAGTGTCCGTCACTTGTACCGCCCTGTATGTTCTTGCAGCTGCCTATGGGTTGGATGGTACCCACCAGCTCGCCCGAGAGCGTTGTGGTCTTATCCTTGGCAAAATATTGGCTGATGGTAGGCTCAACATTTTCGCTTTTTATATCCACGCCGCGCGGGATAATAAGGTCGCCCGCCTCAGTTATAAAGTTTTGGGCGATGTAGTCAAACGCCTCCGAAAGCTTGCGCTCGGTGGTGGCATTGATAACTATCTTTCCGCCGACATCGCGAATTATGTAAAAATACCCGCCCTCGGCATCTATCTCGGCGCTGACCGCCGCAGATTCCTCGCGCTCGGTGTGACCCACCAGTATCTCATGCTCGGCCGCGCCGTCCGCTTTGATATACCAGTCAATAGTCATATCCAGCCTGCACCCGGTGCGGTCGGTGATCAGATCGCGCAGATCTGACGCTGCGGTCTTTTCATAGCTGCCCGCCACATCCGGGCGAACAATAACATAATCGGATACTCCGCCCGTCACCACACGGTGGTCGCCCTCTACATCCTCGGCGGCAGTGGTCTCGGCATTCGGTGCGGTGGTGGTCTCCTCCCCACCCGCAGCGGGCTTGCAGGAGGCGGTGATCGATGCTGTGGCAAGCAGTGCCAAAAGCGCAGAGAGCATTTTTGTCTTCTTCATGGCAAATATCATATCCTTTCATACAGATCGCGCCGATGTTAAAAACAGTATCGGTGCGCGAATATTTTACTCTATTGTACCGCATTTTTGCACAAAAATCAACCCCTGCAGCGCATTTTTGCAGTAAAATGTCAATAATTATATGCGCAGTGTTTGACAAGCGGTACATTGTGTGGTATAATTATAATGTATATCTATGCAAAGATCGGTCTGCATTCTCGGACAAATCATATGATCGGAGACATTACATGTCGCAAAACGAAGCATCGGGAGCCGTGGCAGGCGTGCTCCGCGCGGCCGCAATTATTTTGGTCGCCCTTTTGATATACCTGCTTATATGCTCATCCACCGGTATTTTTTACAACAGATTTATGTCGTCCGCCAAAAAGATAGCCCGCATACCCGGGCTTTCGGAGGGTTTTATACCGCAGGGCATCTGCTACTGCGAGGCGCTTGATGCCTATCTTTGCTGCGGATACCTTGACGACGGCCCATCCCGCCTTTATGTGATCCCCGCGGACGGCGGCGAGGTGCGCGGACTGCTTTTGCGCCGCGAGAACGGCGAGGATTATATAGGCCATGCGGGCGGGGTATCCTCCTCCGGCGAGCATATATGGATAAGCAATCAAAAAAAGGCCTTTCACCTGACCGCCGCGGCGGTGGCGGAGGCGGCAGACGGCTCGCATGTTGCCTTTGACGGCTATTTCGGCGTTAGCGTTAACGCCTCCTTTACCTTTGCCGATGAAGAATATTTTTGGATAGGCGAATATCATCTTGGCGACAAATACAAAACGCGGGATGAAAATCACCGCATCACGCCAGACGGCTCGGAGCACGGCGCGATGATATACGGCTACAAGCGGGACGACACAACGGTATACGGCGTGGATCCCGAAAGGCCGAGCATTGCCCTTTCGGTGCGCGATATCGTGCAGGGCTTTTGCGTGACGGATGACGGCAGATATCTGCTCTCAACCTCCGCCGCGATGGATAACTCCCACCTTTACATATACGATTGCCGAAATGTGACCCCCACCGACCACGTGACCTACGGCGGGCGGGAGATACCGCTTTATTACCTTGATTCCACGACCATGACAGACAGCATAACGCTTCCCCGCATGAGCGAGGACCTGGATTACCATGACGGGCGGGTGCTTGTGGCCTTTGAATCCGGCGCGGGCAAGTACGGCGGCTGGATGATCCCATTTGCGATAAAGCATATAATGGGGTTTGAGATAGGAGAGTAATGGCGCTCCGCACGCTGTGCGGAATTTCACGGCGCGAAGCGCCCACCGGTCTCCCTGCGGTGAAAAACACAATTAAAACTGATAAGATCTCAGATCCAACAATAACAACACATATATCCCAAAGAAAGAGTAAAAAATGAAGACACAAAAGATAATTCCCGAGGAATTTCGGGAATATTATTTCAACACAGTATGCGAGCTTATGTCCCGCCCGAGCCCGTCCGGATACCACCGCGAGGTGGCGCCGCTGATAGAGCGCTTGGCGGGCGAGGTGGGCTGTCGCTTTGAGCGCACCGCAAAGGGCGGCTTTTTGCTGACCTACCCCGGGCGCTCCTCCGACTCTCCCATAGGCGCATGCGCTCACTGCGACACCCTTGGCGCCATGGTGCGCTCGATAGATTCGGACGGCGGGCTTGCCCTCTCCTCGATAGGCGGTCCGATATGGGCCACCCTCGACGGCGAATATTGCACCGTTATCACCCGCGAGGGCAAAAAATACAGCGGCACGATACTCTCCCGCAGTCCCGCAGTGCATGTCTACCCGGATGCCGCCGCCCGCAAGCGCGACCCCGATAACATGTATGTGCGGCTTGACGAGGTGGTAGCCTCCGCCGCGGACGTTCGCGCACTCGGCATAGACACCGGAGACTACATCTGCTTTGACCCCAAGACCACGGTAACGCCATCCGGCTTTTTGAAATCCCGCTTTATTGACGACAAGGCAAGTGTTGCCTGCCTGCTTACCGCCGCGCATGTTATGCATGAGGTGGGGTTCGTTCCGGAGCATGATATAAAAATAGTATTCACCATGTACGAGGAGATAGGCCACGGCGGCGCGTGCATGCCCGCGGTCAGCGAGATGCTGGGCGTTGACATGGGCTGTGTGGGGCTTGATCTTGCCTGCACCGAGCATGATGTTTCTATCTGCGTTAAGGATTCGGGCGGTCCTTACGACTACGACCTCACCTCCCGCCTGATCTCGCTGGCAAAGGGAGCTGAGCTTTCCTACGCCGCCGATATCTACCCCTTTTACGGCTCGGATATCGGAGCCATGTGGCGCGGAGGGGCGGATATCCCCGGCGCGCTGATAGGCCCGGGCGTGCATGCCTCACACGGCATGGAGCGCACCCACTTTGACGGCATTGCCAACACCATAGCACTCATTTTACTTTACTTTGGCTTTGAAATACCCTGCACGGAGGCAGTTTAACAAATGGACAACACAAAAACAAGCAACCAAAACGAACTTAACGATTCAAGCATTTCAAACAACGAGGCGTCGGTAAAGACCGCCCCGGAGCGCATATTTAAGGTGGGCATTATCGGCCTTGGCTGTCGCGGCGAATCGATGACCGGGCTTGTCGCCGAGCGCGACGACGTTTGCATCACCGCGGTGTGCGACGTGTATGACGACCGCGTATCGATGATGCAGGAGCGGCTGGCGGCACAGGGACTCCCCCGCCCCGTGGGATACACCGACTACCACCGCGTAATAGATTCCCCCGACACCGAGGTGATATTTGTATTTGCGGCGTGGGAGGCGCATGTGGACATTGCGGTAGCGGCAATGGAGGCCGGCAAGCCGGTAGCCTTTGAGGTTGGCGGCGCGTACACGATAGATGACTGCCGCCGTCTTGTTGAGACCTACGAGCGCACCCGCACCCCCGCGATGATGCTTGAAAACTGCATGTACGGCATTCGCGAGATGACGGTGACCGAGATGGCTCGCGACGGCGTGTTTGGCGAGATAATGCATGTTGACGGCGGATATATGCACGACCTGCGCTCTGAGATATCCTTTGGCGAGCGCAACAGGCACTACCGCCTGCGCAATTATCTTGCCCGCAACTGCGAGAATTACCCCACACACGAGCTGGGGCCGATCTGCCGTTTGCTTGAGATAAACGAGGGTAACAGCTTTGTATCCCTTGCTTCTTTCGCCTCCGCATCCCGCGGCATAAATGACTACGCCGCACGCACCCCCGGTGTACCAGCAGAACTGCGTGACGCGCACTTTGCGCAGGGCGATGTGGTGACCACCATTCTCACCACAGCACGCGGCCAAACGGTAAAGCTTACCCTTGACACCACACTTGCCCGCCCCTACAGCCGCGGTCTTACCGTGCACGGCACACGCGGATATTTTTCGGAGGACACCCTCTCCGTCTACAGTGACAGCGAGAACACCGAGGCCGACCATTTTAAGTGGCGCCAGTTTTGGGGCAACTTTGACAGCTGGCGGGAGAGATATCAGCCCGAGCTTTGGCGCGAGTATACCGAATCCGGCATAAAGCGCGGCCACGGCGGCATGGACTTTTTGGTGATAGATGCCTTTATGACCTCCCTGCATGAGGGCGAGCCGATGCCGATAGATATCTACGATGCGGCGGTAATGATGGCCGTCACACCCCTCTCCGAGCTTTCCATCTCCCGCGGCGGCATGCCGGTAGCCTTCCCCCGCTTTGGCGGTGAGGGAACGGTAACTCTTGCCTCCCCCGCGGCGGAACAGGACAATAACGACAACAACAGCAACAACAACATAAGCAACCACGACGCAAGCAACAAAGATAACGCAAAAACAACACCGCGCTGCCATACAAAATACGCCCTGCACCGGATATGATCCGAGCGGTGCGATAAAAGACAAAGGAACGGACGTCAAATGAAGACCCCCAAGACTCCAAAATTTTTGCAAGCGCACCTGCGTGAGTTTTTGCTTATGCTCATCGATGCGCTAACGGTCACCGCACTATACACCTTTTGCTTTTACATCAGCCGCGCATATTCATTCAACCAATTTGATTCCCCCCTGCGTGCATATCTTATCTACCTTGCGGTAATATTGCCGATATATCTTCTTACACTGTTTGCACTTGGCGTTTACCGCAGTCTTTGGAGCTATGCACAGTCACGCGAGTATTTTATCTGCACAATGGCATCAATGCTTGCGGGTTGCATCTACTTTTTGATAACAAGGCTCACCCTGCAGCTTTATGTGATGCCGGTGTACTTTTATCTTTTAACGATGTGCACCATCGCCATAGCGCTCGTGACCGAGCGGCTGCTGTATCGCATCTGGCGTGACTACAGGATAGCCCACAGTCGCGACACGCAAAACGCAAAGCGCGTTTTGGTGGTAGGCTGCGGCGATGCCTGCCGCCTGCTGCTCAGCGAATTTGCCAGCCACCCCGAGTGCGGTATGACTCCCATCTGCGCCGTGGATAACGACCCGGCAAAGGTGGGCAAGTCGATAGGCGGCATACACATTGAGGGCACCGATGCCGAGATAGAGCCGCTTTGCAAAAAGCACCGCATCGATCTTATAATCATAGCCATACCCTCCGCCGACAACCGCCAACGTGCGCATCTGCTTGACCGCTGTGCCTCTACCGGGTGCGTGGTAAAGATGCTCCCCCGCCTGACCGATTTTAACAGCGACAGCACCACCTGCATCCAAAAGCTGCGCGATATAACCCCGGAGGAGCTTTTGGGGCGCGACCCGGTAATGATAGACAACTGCCGCCTTTCTGCCTTTATAAAGGGACGTTGCGTTATGGTGACGGGAGGCGGTGGCTCGATAGGCTCGGAGCTCTGCCGTCAGATAGCCTCCTATGCGCCGAGCCGCCTGGTGATAGTTGACATCTACGAGAACAACGCCTACGATATACAGCAGGAGCTTAGCCGCCGCTACGGCGATGCCCTACCGCTTGAGGTCTACATAGCCTCGGTACGCGACTATGACCGCATGCTGGCACTGATGCAGCGCACCCGCCCCTATCTTGTTATTCACGCGGCGGCGCACAAGCATGTACCGCTGATGGAGACCTCCCCTGCCGAGGCGGTAAAAAACAATATCTTCGGCACATACAACACCGCCCGCGCCGCGATAGCCGCAAATGTCGAACGCTTTGTTATGATATCCACCGACAAGGCGGTAAACCCCACGAATTTTATGGGCGCGACAAAGCGAGTGTGCGAGCTGATAATCGAGGCCATGAACGGCCGCGGCACGCTCTTCTCCGCCGTTCGCTTTGGCAATGTTTTGGGCTCAAACGGCTCGGTCATTCCCCTGTTTAAAAAGCAGATAGAGGAGGGCGGCCCCGTCACCGTGACACATGAGGATATAATCCGCTATTTTATGACCATCCCGGAGGCGGTTGAGCTGGTGCTTGCCGCGGCCTCGATGGCGCACGGCGGCGAGATATTTGTGCTTGACATGGGCGAGCCGGTAAGGATCCTTGACCTTGCCAAAAAGATGATAAGCCTATCCGGCTTTGAAGTTGGGCGGGATATAAAGATAGAGATAACCGGTCTGCGCCCCGGTGAGAAGCTTTATGAGGAGCTGCTGATGCAGGAGGACGGTCTGGCCGACACAGAGAACGGCAAGATACACATCGGTCGCCCCGCAAAGGTGGCACTGGCGGCAATAGAGCCGACACTTGGCGAGCTTGAAGAGATAGCGCATGATAACGAGACCTCCCCCGAGGTGATAGCAAAGATGCTTGAGGAAAAGCTTTGCCTGCTCGTTCCCACCTTTAAACACAACCGCGGATGATCCGCCGGCGATCAAAAAAAGATCGATCACTCGATCAAAAGAAAGAAATATCACATGTCCGATAGTAAAAAAGAAACAAAAGAAAGCAAAAAGACCCGCCGAGAAGCGGGCAGGAGCGGCGGCGCGCGCCGCGCTCTGCTGATAGCGGGAATAGTGATACTGGCACTGCTGCTTTTAGTACTGCTTGCCGCGGGAGTTATGTTTTTCCGTTATTACGGAATGCTCAACACCAAGACCGACCCTGCCGATTCATCGATACACTATGACGATTCGGCCCTGCTGGGGCTTGACTCCACCCCGCCCACCGCGGCGCCGGATGACCCGGATAACCCCTATAACCCGGAAAATCCCAACAGCCCGCTATACACCGGCCCGGCCGTGACACTGCCGCCCGAGGCTCCTGCGGACAGCACAAAAGCGCCGGACACCACCGAGCCGCAGTCACCCGAGACGAGTGGCAGCTCCACCACCCCCGTGACCACTGCGCCCGCGACACAGCCCGCCCCCACCCCCGCCGCCGACATAGTGGCCGAAAAGGGGATAGTAAACATCCTGCTGATCGGCGCGGACTATGAAACGCGCTACGGCAATTCGGATGCCATGATCGTGGTATCGATAAACAATGTCGATCACCGCATAACGCTCACATCCATCCTGCGCGACACCGCGGCATACTTCCCTGTCGTGCGCAACGGCGAGACCGAGATATGGCGGGATAAGATAAGCAACGCGCACGCCTACGGTGGCCCGCAGCTGCTGATAGCGGCGATAGAAATGAACTTTGGCATTAAGATATCCAACTATGCCGAGGTGCATTACGAGGAATTTTTAAAGGTATTTGAGGCCATTGGCGGACTTGACATAGTTATGGATGCCGAGGAGGTGGAATCCTTTAACTTTGAGTGCGGCGGGCGAAAGATACCCGAGGACAGCGCGGGCAAGCCCGTGCATTTGGATGCCGAGCAGGTGCTTTCCTACGCGCGTATGCGCCACCTCAGCGGCAGTGACTTTGGCAGAACAAAACGTCATCGCAACGTGCTGATAGCGGCGTTCAATAAAGTTAAGACCTTTAGCGTCGGCGAGATAGACGAGCTTTTGACCACCCTTTTGCCGATAATCGAGACTGACCTCACCATGGGCGATTGCCTTGGCTACGCCTCCGCGGCGGCCTCATATGCAAAATACAACGTTGAGACCTTCCGCATCCCGCTTGACGGCTATTACACCTACGAGGATAACGATATAGCCATTCGCGGCTATAATATGACCCATACCATCAACGCGTGGAAAGAACAGGTCGCGGGATGACCCACATAAAGCACAGCCGGCATGCGCCGGCTGTGCTTTTTTGATATGGAGCAATGGGGAGGTAGCTGAATTGAGAAGCCGGCTCCGTTATATTATGCACTGCTTGCGCACAGTTTTATTGCGCTTCGCGGGGTGATATGTTCCGCACAGCGGCTCGTGAAATGTACGCGAGGCGTGGGTGATATCGCACGCGTTGCGTGCGGTTGGGAAACGAACAATGGATATCGCGATCGTTTACGGCTATAGGCGAATGATGCAACTCTTGCCAAGCCTTCCCCGGCGGGGGAAGGCTTTCTGCGTGCTATGCGAACACTGTGCGAGGCGCTCCTGTGCGGCTGCAAAGTATCCCCCACACCGGCGCATTGTGTGCGCCTGTGTGGGGGATGATGTTTATCAATTATGCCTCAAAGCGTTTTTTGCGGCGGTAGGGGATGATCAAAACGGCGGGGATCGGCGCGGCAATTATCGCGCCCGCGGCAAACGCTCCAAGCGTTTTGTCGCTCTCGTCGCCGGTGTAGGGTGATGTTTCCGCATAATTGCGAAGATAATCGAACACACTGCCGCCGGAGAATTTCCATTCGCCATCGATGCATTCCAATTCTATCGTATAAATTTGATAATCATTGTATTCTTGAGGTTCGTAGCCACTTTCAAATATAAACGTTGATCTTTTCGCTATCTGTACTTCTGCGTGATTTTGAGTAACAGATATACTTTTTATACTATCTTTATTGAGTAGATAAGGGAAAATCAATGCCAGTTTATACCATGTACCATCTGCTCCTTGTCTTACGATCTCAACATCGGGGCCACCGGAAACATGAAAGTCTTCCGCCATGCGATCAGCAAGATCAGCGGTCATTATTTTTTGTAGGCATCAAGTGTTTTATCATATATATCACCGAGATCCTTATCACCCAATATCATATATGTGTATTGCTTACCGCCTGCATACATTTGACCTTTAGAATCGGATGCAAACGATACTTGCGGATATACGTACTGATGTTAGTTAACATCATAAAGATCACTACATTTGACAAAATCATACCATAACTGTACAATTGTGTCCGCTTCAAGTTCCGAAACACTTGACGCTGCGGATATCGAAATAATTGAAAGCAGCAAATATGCTAATATGGTAATGACTATAATAATTCTTTTCATGTTTTACCTCCTTTAGTAGACTCCGACATAAGCTTTAATCGAATCGGATGAATCCAGATCACTGCATTTAACAAGATAGATTCCATAGCGATTATTGAGATAGGAACAATCGGTTGTAATCATGGTTACACCTCAAAACGGAATTTGCGGCGGCGAATGAATACAGTCGTCGGAATCAAAGCCGAGATGATCGCCCCCACGGCAAGTGGAATCACCGCAGTGTCGCTTTCATCACCTGTGCTCGGAGCGGTTTCGTATTCTGCACCGGGATAAACATTTGCAAAATTGCGCACGTAATCAAACACCTCTCCGCCGGATATGCGCCAACCGTCATCGGTGTAAATAAGATCGACCGTCGTGTTTTTTAAACTCACAAATCCTTGCAGAGCATTACCACAATATTCTTTTTTAGTGTAGTCAAAATCCATGTCGCATATAACTTGCGCTCTATTACCATCAATGGTAATAGAATGCACAGCATCCAACAGACCAAGCGAAACCAAATGTAACTTGTACAAGTTACCCTCATCATCCACACGTACTTGCTCTATATCGGGACCACCGGAAACATGAAGATCCTCCACTATACTATTGACAAGATCCTCTGTCATAACTTGGGAGAATCTGATCTTTGACTGCTCCATTATCTCGCTTGCTGTGTATTGCTTTTCATAGATCCCATATATATATGCTTTACCATCGGCATAAGGAACACCCTTGGAGTCGGTCAAAAAAACCGTTACCTGCGGGCTTATTTGCAACGAAGCAGTATCATACATAGTATTGTAATATCCATGTAATTCGCGCCACATGGTCTCAAAGGTTTTGCTGTCAAGATCGGGGATCTCTGCCGCGGCCGCCGCCGGAAAAATCGACAGCAACAACAAGGCAGTCAACAAAGTGACTATAAATATTTTTTTCATGATAGTCCTCCTTATGCCTCAAAGCGTTTTTTGCGGCGGTAGGGGATGCTCAACGCGGCGGGGATCAGCGCGGCAATTATCGCGCCCGCGGCAAACGCTCCAAGCGTTGTGTCGCTCTCGTCGCCGGTGTAGGGTGATGTTTCCGCATAATTGCGAAGATAATCGAATACGCTTCCGCCGGAAAACTTCCATTTTCCATCTACGCATTCCAGTTCCACCGTAAAAGTTACGGTGCGGTAATCAATGTCTTCGGTTCTGTAAATGTAATCTACCCAAAAAGGATCCCCGTGTAATATTGCGGTAGCGCGAGAGCCGTCAACGGTGATATCGGATATAAAACTGGCCGAATACGGTTTGATCATGGATAGCTTATACCACGTTCCATCCTCACCCTGTCGTACCATTTCTACATCCGGGCCGCCCGAAACATGATAATCTTGCGCCATACGTTCTGCGAGTTCATCGGTCATTACTTGTTTGTAGTGCTCTAATGCATGCGCATACGTATTGCTGAGATCTTTATCTTTCCAAACCATGTACTCGTATTTTTTCCCATTTGCATACGGCTGCCCATTTGAATCACGATCAAAAACCACATGAGGATATCCGTTTTGGTAGTCATCAACATCATAAAAATACATCAATGGATAGCATTCAGCAGGGAAACGTCTGAAATTTTCCCATAGATCATTTATAGTTGTTTCATCAATTTCCGGCGTATCCGTTGCGGATACTACCTGAACTAATAAAGACATAAGCAATGACAGGACAATAACGAAAGTAATAATATTTTTTTCATGAGACCACCTCATTTAGTAAACAGCTAAATAAGCATGAATTGCTGTATTTGCTGAAGCATCCAAATCACTACACTTAACAAGATAGATTCCATAACGGTTAGTCAGATAGGAACAATCGGTTGTAATCATGGTTACACCTCAAAACGGAATTTGCGGCGGCGAATGAATACAGTCGTCGGAATCAAAGCCGAGATGATCGCCCCCACGGCAAGTGGAATCACCGCAGTGTCGCTTTCATCACCTGTGCTCGGAGCGGTTTCGTATTCTGCACCGGGATAAACATTTGCAAAATTACGCACGTAATCAAACACCTCTCCGCCGGATATGCGCCAACCGTCATCGGTGTATATAAGATCGATCACAGTGTTGGATAACAGATCAGTATCATTACCTGTATATGCTCCTTTTGCGCTGAATGTATAACTTATCTCTATATCACAAGTTACATGCGCTTGATCATTACTGACATCAATTGATTTTATGTTTTTTAAAGAGCCAAACGAAATCAAATGAAGTTTATACAAATTTCCATCTGCATCCAAACGCACCTGTTCTATATCGGGACCATCGGAAACGTGAAAATTCCCCACAATACTGTTAACAAGATCCTCTGTCAAAACTTTTGAATATTTGATCTTTGTCTGCTCCATTATCTCGCCTGTGGTGTATTGTTTTTCAAACATCCCATATACATATGCTTTACCACCTGCATAAGGAACACCTTTTGAATCTGTAAAAAAAACCGTTACCTGCGGGCTGACTTGTATATCTCCTACATCATACATTGTATTGTAGTATCCGCATGTATTACGCCACATGGTCTCAAAGGTTTTGCTGTCAAGCTCGGGCACTTCTGTGACAGCTGAAACATGTACGATTAAAGTCATTAAAAGCAACAGCAGGACAATAACTGTTATAATTCTCTTTTTCATATCCAAACCTCCTTTAATAAACACCTACATACGCATGTATGGATCCCGAAGCATCCAGATCACTGCATTTAACAAGATAGATTCCATAGCGATTATTGAGATAGGAACAATCGGCAAATAGCAACATACCGGAAACCGAATCATATCCCAAAACGGTAATATAGTGACCGCCGACATAATTACCGCCTATTGCAACATACCTCGGGAATATGTATGTATTGATATGTGCAATACAGGGATATCCTGCTGTTAAGCTGGCAATAGCATATGGTGTTAATTTCTCCTTAACATCGTATAAAGGGTTTTCATTATTAAGCACCTGTCTCATTTTAGATCTGCTACCACTATCTTCATGCATTATCCTCGGCGCCAAAGTATCCATTTGATTGATAAGGTTATTGGTGGTGTGATCTATCTGTGAGCTGTTAAGTCCGTAGAGCACCTGCAAGGTTGATGCCACACCGCAATAGTTATCATGCGACTGCTTTATAAGCGGTACATTGATGCCGAGATAATTTGTATTCCACTTGTAGGCTGCCGCGGAGTTTGAATACACACCCACGCCCACGGTGCCACCCGAAAAGCTGAGCGCGTAATTTGTATTTGCCGCGTTTATAAAGCTGTAACCGGTACCGTTTTTAACTATATACCACAGCTGTGACAGGTTAGTTGAGGATGTAAACGCGCCGAGCGCGAGCGTTGTGCCGGACATACCGAGGGTATTGTTTTTATTCTTTTCATCGGCGAGGAGATAGGTGCCCGTCATAACACCGCTACCATTATAATACGGTGCTTCGTATTGCTCGGTAGTGAGCGTGGCGGTGATGCGATATGCGCCGCGGTAGGTCTCGGTAAAGGAGAACGCCTGCGACACATTATCCCATGTATCATCTATTATTGCCATGCCGAGAGAAGTGGTATTATACCCTGTGCCGGATGCTGTGAGTGTTAAAAGCTTTGATGGATCATTACCCGCACGCATGGTATATGTGCGCGTTGTTTGTATTCCCGGTGCGGCAGTTGAGCAGATGACCGCGCATTGCTTACTGTATGCGGTATCATATGCATATGATACCGTTATTTTATTGACTCCGACAGCATCAACATCATAAATATTATCCTCTGTTTCGGTCAACATGTTAGTATTTACACCGTTTACAGTAAAGCTTTTATAGGTCGCGTTTGTCGGTGTGTAGCTTACAAGATCTTCAACACACAGCTCTCCGCCTACGGTAACGTTGATATGGTCATCCACCGTAATGCCGGTAAGAGCTACAAAGCTTACCTTGTTCATAAGTGCCCACTGCTCGTAGGTCGTTGCCGAGGATGCCGCCTCATGCAGGTCAACGGATGTGCCGTTTGCACGGAGGTAATTATCATACTCGGACGTCAAGGTGTAGTACTGTGTGCCGCTTGCGGTCGCATCATATTCGATATACCAACCGTAATCAAAGCCGTAATAATCGTCCTCGTCATACAGACCTATCACCGAATCGTCATCGCCAAGGTACATTGTCTGCATTGATTGTGAGCGCAGTGAAAACTTATTGCCGCCCTCTGCCTCTATCAACCAGCGCGAGTAAACCGCGCCCGAAAGGCTTACAAGCCCCACCGAGGAGTTATTGACATTTCGCAGGTAGGCAGGGGATGCACTGCGGTTTTTGATAGCATAGTCGCCCGCAAGATCTGATGTGTTCATTACAAGATATGTACTGCCGCCCACTGCCGCAAGGAAAGCAGGTTCAAGCGCAAGGTCTATACCGACAGCCGATGCCGATAACGTATACTCTGCCGCTCGCTCGTCTGCAGCCGCGCGCATTGCATCACGAATATCTATAACGGAAGCCGCCCCGCCGCTCGCGGATGCCGCGGCTACCTCCACGCCTGTATTTATGCTACGCAGCTCACATCTGCCTATATTATAGGACATGATGCCGCCCGCAACATCCGAGTTGCCAAGCTTTTGCACAAGCGCGGCATTGTTGAGCACAAGAGCGTTACCACCGACTGATGCAAGCCCCGCAACCCCAACCGCCGATGCCGAAAGCTCGCCTGCCTGCCCATCCGTTACAGGAAACGGAAAGATGTAGGTGGTCTTACTTGAGTCTCGGTTTTGAAAGATAACGGTGTATGCATCGCTCTCTTGCTCATAAAGCCGCTTTACATGTCCCTCTCGCTCAATATCCGCGGCGGTTATCACCGAGGGCACTGTGGACATGTCAAGCTCTGCCTCTGCCATATCCTCCGGGGCAATATCGCCGGGAAGCAGCGGAAGTGTGAATGGTACCTCCTCCAATACCGTTGAGGTTGGGGAAAGGACACCCGAGTCGGCAACATCCCATGCGGCTGCTGGTAGGCAAATAGCCGATTGCAGCAGCAGGGCAAGTGCCGACAACATTGCAAGCCACTTGAGCTTACGTGTTTGCGGGTGCTTTCCGCGTTGTCGTATTTTTTGTCTTTCATGGTGCACTCTCCTTTTTTTATTTTTCCCCTCTGTCCGTCCGCGGCGGAGGGCATTTTCAGATCAAAGCAAAGGCTCGGTCAGCAATGACTCGGTCTTATTATCATACCTTGTAAAGCGGTAGCTTACATAGTTCTTTTTATGGAACATATCTATCATATCATAGTAGCGTGCGTGCGTGCGCCAGCCCTGATCCACCGAGCCTCGGCCGTATTTTACTATCTTGGTGTAGGGGTATATCTCGCGCAGGCGGTCCACCTTGGCATCGGATATACTGCACGCCTCTATCCACAGCCGCTCAAGCAGCGGCAGGTCGGTCAGCGGCTCGATATCAAAGATATCATAATTGTAGGAGATATTAAGATCCACCAGCTCGCGACACTCGGCCAGCGGAGACAGATCGGATATCGAATTAACAAAAAGCTCAAGATAATGCAGGTGCTTTAGCTTTGATAGCGGCGTGAGGTCGCGTATACGGTTATCCGCCAGTATCAGCACGCGCAGCTCGGGCAGATATTCGGCTATGGGGGTGAGGTCGGTTATCGCCTGGTGGCCGAGGTCGAGCGCGCGCAGGTCGGTGCAATATTTAAGCACCTCGATATCACTGCTCGTCAGCCGCACGTGATCATAGTTATATATTAGGACAGAAAACGCCACGGCGTTGGTCTTGAGCGACCACTGCTGACCAAGGTGGATGAGCCAAACTATCTCGGTTTCGGTATACTCGGAGCGCAGTGCGGCAAGGACATCGTTATCCAGCCCGCAATCGCCAAGATCAAAGAGCTTTGGCGTACTCATGAGGGATATTGCCATGCGCACGTCATCGGTGGAGAACTCGCCCGCGCCCTCAAGCGAGACCTCGGCGGCATCGCGGGCAAAGCTTATGCCGCCAACGGTTATATCATATTCAAATGCAATGTCGGGATGCGCCGTAATAAGATCGATAAGCGTGCGCGGCTCGGTCTTACTTCCGCGCAGATCCACCGCCCGCAGGGCGGGCAGGAGGGCAAGCCTATCCGAAAGATCAGCGGGGAGCGCACGGCCACTGAGGTCGAGTGACTCGGCATCGTCACGCACGGAGATGCCGGATATCTCCACCGCGCCGACCAGCTGAAAGCTTACCTGCGGGTAACGCCGCTCAAGCTCGCGCTTTATTTCGATGGGCAGAGTGCGATCCCCCTCAAGAGTGACCACGCGGAGCGCGTCAAAGTGCCGCAAAAGCTCCGGCAGGTCGTCTGTCAGCTCGGCCGCGGCGGGAATATCTATCCGTTCCACGTCCTCGCGCAGGGTCATGCCGAACAGCTCGTAGGTCGTTACGGCCTTGATCTCCACCCCGGGGAAGCTGTGCTGCAGTGTGCGCCGCGCCTCCGCGCTGATGGGGTCGCTGTCCGAAAGCACTATCCGCCGCAGTCTTGGAAAATACGCAAGGTTGGCGGCAAGCTCTATCATATTGACCGGCGCGGCAGTGGTGAGGTCAAGCTCCTCGCTGTCCTCGCGAAAACGGATGCCGCACACGCACCGAGTGACCGCCATATCAAATTCTATATTCGGAAAGAGCATCGAGAGCGCATCCCGCTCCTCATGCGGCAACGGATATTCGGGGTCAAGAGTGACCCGGCGGCACTGCGGCAGATAGGCCAGCGCCTCGCGCAGCTCGCGCGTATCATCGATATCAAGACCGACAAGCTCCAGCTCTGTTGCCTCGCTTGACACTTGGCGGCCGTAGAGCGTTACATATGTATCAAAGCGCAGCTCGATCCCCGGGAGCGCGGCGCGCAGGGCATCCGCCTCGGTGATATCTACGCGATATATGCCGAGATCGGCAAATTCAAGCCGCGGGAAGCGCCGCAGTGCCTCCACAAGCTCGGCGGTACTGCTCACCTCATCCCCGCGCACGGCCGCGCCGCGGGAGTTTATATCAAGAGTTTGACCGTAAAAATCTATCTTTGATGATGATTCGGTTACCACCTGCAAGGCAAAAAACAACACAAGCACTGCTGCCACAAGCAAAAAACATCTCTTTTTCATTACGATCTCCTCTCCGCCGCCGCGCGACACAAATACAGTCGTTCTCCGCCAAATGGGTCGGGTGCTATTTTTAAACTCATAAACGCGCGGTTCGGCGTCAATTAACTTGAATGTCGCCCCGCGCTGCCGCCGCCCGATCTCATCGGTGTATTATGACTATATATTAGTTTATTGTATATTCAGTATACCATACTTTTGCACAAATTGCAATACCTTTTTTATCTTTATGGGCAGAAAATGTTATTTTTGCAGGAGGCCACGGTATCGGTCCGGCACGATGGATATCGATCTTGTTTACTGCTACAGGCAAGAGAGATGACTCGATTAAGGCTCCCAGCGAGCGGAGCTGTCGCGGCTCGTCCGCGACCGAAGGAGAGCGCGGCACTAAAGAGTGCGCTGTTCTTTACCGAGTGCGGATATTTTAGTTGCGCAGGCTCCTTCCGCCCTCGCATATGATGCTCGGGCACCTCCCTCTCGGAGGGA
>CAYLLA010000019.1:0-27886 GCA_964384555.1 uncultured Ruminococcus sp.
CGCATGCGAGCCGCGGCGGGGGGCATATTATGTTGCCGCTATTGGTATTCAAAAACTATCTTTATTTGCGGCGCTTGGATGCAGTAAGTCCCATGCCGAGGATGGCGGTCACTGTCACGGCAACACAGGAGAGCGAGATGGCAGAGCCGCAACCGCCGTTGGCGGGAGCTTCGGTGTCAGAGGCGGTCGTTGCGGTGGCGTCCTGTGTCGTCTCCGCAGGATCGGCGGCGCGCAGAGTCACTACCTCTGTTACCTTTGCGTAACTCTTGCCGTTTGATTTTCCGCTGTAGCTGAATATAACATCCGCAGATCCCGTGCCGGTGTAGGCAAGCTTGCCGCTGACGGGATCGATAGAAACATCCAGTGTGCCCGTGGCGGCTATCACCTTCATCGTTACAAGCTGGGTTATATCCACCGTTTTGTGGCCGTAGGTGAGGGCGGTGATGGTCGGTTCTCGGCCTGCGCTGAGGTCATACTCTGCGCTGTCGGTGTATATCTTGCGGTAGGTATTTGTTATGTACTGCGAGTAGTTTGTGGTAATGCCGTAGGTTCCTGCGGCAAAATAGGATGCAAGATCCTCCTGCGAGTTGATCGTCCAGGGCCACACGGTAACGCCGCGGTAGGAGAGTGCGCGTATAAGCTTTGCATCAAATACGCCCTTGTTGTAGGAGGGGTTAAAGGTCGTGCCGTAGGTCTGTACCGAGTCAAGTATTCCGTAAAGGGATACAGGCAGATTGGCGCTCGTGTATGCGGTGGAGTTGAGGTACCCCGCCGAGACCTCCGGCATCTGCTCCTTAAATCGCTTTATCTGCGCCTCGGAGAAGGAAATCACCACCATCTTATCCTCGTAGTCATATTGGCGTATCAGCTTAACGAGCGCCGGGATGAGCTTGGGGTCGGAGGATTTGATCTCAACGACGAGCTTAACATCATCCTTGTCGCCAAATGCCTTAAAGTAGTCCTCAAGGGTCGGTATTGGCTCGCCCTCGGAGAGGTTTTTGTTGCTGATAACGCTGTATTTTGAAAGCTGTTCATAAGTCATGGAGGCAACAGCGCCCTTGCCGTTTGTGGTGGCATCGATCGTTGTGTTGTGCATAACGACTATAACGCCGTCGCGGGTGAGATGGATATCATTCTCTATCATCGTGGCACCAAGCTCGTAGGCACGAAGCGAGCCGGCTATGGTGTTTTCGTGAGCCAGCGAGGGCACTCCGCGGTGACCTATGATCTCGGGGGAGCGAATTAGCGTTCCCTTTGCAAAGTACTTTGTAAAGCAATTCTCAAGTGCCTGTCTGTCCCCGGTGATCACACCGTTCGCGCCCGTGGTTATCGCACGCATAAGGGTCGTGTCGTCACTTTCGGCGGCGCTTACCCAAACTGTCATAAACTGCTCTTGCAGGTGCGTGACGTTGTCGCGCGTGGCAAGGGCGGCGGGGAGGAGCATCACACGGCAGTCCGCGCGGTTCGTCTCTCCGCGAAGAGCATCAAGCGCTCCTGCGTCCGCCGTGCGAGAGGAGAGGTCAAGCACGCCGCGCAGGTGATACCACACATCCCGCCCTGCGGCGATCGTAGCGGCATCATCGGATATGATAAATGCATCGCGATAGTCTATCGCTTTCAGATGCTCGCCGAGTGCACGTGCGGCATTGGCATCTGCAGGCCTCAGGGCGGGGATCACTTTGCTGTCAAGCGCGGCTATGGCTTCATCAAGCGATAGCTTTTGGCCGCCGTCAAGCAGAACGCTTGTAGCCGCATCAATGTTCATTACGGCAACGGCAGGGGAACCATCAGTTATGCCCTCAAGGTCGGCCGCGGTCTTGACCTCGCAAATGATGGAGGGCGGCAGTACAATATTTGATTGCGGGTCACGCACATCGGCAATACCGCCAAGGTTGCCGCCGCCTGCCGCTTCAGCGTTAGGGGTGTCACTGACCGTTATCTTTACCTCGTCTACCGTGAGACGGCATCCGTTTGCTTGAAAGCCGCATGCGCCCAGCGTGTGCATGACCGCCGGCTCGCTCAGCTGCTCCGCACCGTTGATCAACAGCTTTATCGTGGTCTGCGAGGCATCTGCCGTGTAGGTGTTGTAATCGGAGGTCTTGATGGCGGCGGCTTTCTTTTGCGTTACGTTCCACTTGTCGGCGGAGGTACGCTCGGCTATCTCTGTGCCGTTATCAAGCGATGCGCTTGAGCGTATCGCCGTTTGCATGTAGGGGTAGTTCTTTTTTGTGTCAAGGCGGAGCATGATGGATGCCCAGCGCTTGGTGTTGACCGCGGCATCTATCTTCATCTTGGCCTCGATCTTAAGATCCCCAAAGCCGTCAAGATATTCGGGCAGTAAAACGCGCGCGTAGGCGCTCGATGAGACGGAGGCATCAAGTGTCAGCACACCGTCATTTGAAAATACCACCTTGCCGCCTGCGGTCTCCTGTATCACTCGCATGCCGTCGGCGGTATTTGATGAAAAATCATTGTAGTAGAGCAGGTAGTCATCCTCGCCATTGGCGCGAACGGTAAGCACTACCGTTTTTTTGTTGCTCCCCGCCGATGCGGTGAGCAGATATATTCCCGCCGCGGGTGTCACGGTGCCGTTCTTGATCTCGACATCGTTGGATGTCCAGCTGATCTTATCGGCGGCAGTGGCCTTGCCGTATTCAAACTGAACACCGAACGCGCCAAGGTCAACACTGTCCCCTGCATCTGCGCAGATGGCGGGGCAGGTGTAGGAGACTACCTTGCCGCCGCCCGCCGCCGCGGTCTCTGCCGCCGCTGGGAAGGCTATGGCCGATGCGGTCGCTAAAATGCACAGCACCATGAACAGCGCCGCGCCGCGTTTTGTGAGAGCTTTTGTTCTCATGCTCGAATTCCCAAAGCTTTGCGGCTGTACCTGCATCCCCAAAGCTTTATTTTGTCCTTTCCTTGCGTGATGTTTTATTTACTACATTATACTATCAATATGTGTTTTTGTCAAGGCGTGGCGGCGGTGTGCGAGAGCCGCGACTCGCAGTGCGGCGTGCAGTGAGCGGGCCTCCCTTGCCGCCGCGCTCTCCTGGCCTCGGCGGTCTCGGTGGTTTTGTAAAGATTTCATAAACACTTATTTTTATTTGGCGGCGGGAGTTGATTTTTCGGTCGATTTGTGATATTATATTAATGTATGAAATGAGATCGGCCTGCATGCGCGCGACAGCTCGCGGGCAAGTTGGCTGCGGAAAGGCAAATTTGGAATCTTAAAGTGAATTACGACGTTATAATAATCGGTGCAGGCCCCGGCGGTATTTTTTCGGCATGGGAGCTTGTAAGGCTTACAAGGGCAAACAACAAAAACGCAAGGATAGCTATTTTCGAGGCGGGCGCACCCCTTAATAAGCGGCATTGCCCCATCGATGGCGAAAAGATAAAGTCCTGCGTTGGCTGTAAGCAGTGCAGTATCATGAAGGGCTTTGGCGGTGCCGGTGCGTTCTCGGACGGTAAATATAACATTACCACACAGTTTGGCGGCACACTGCATGACCACATAGGCAAAAAGACCGCACTGGATCTTATGCGCTATGTGGATGATATCAACATCTCGCACGGCGGAGAGGGCACAAAGCTCTACACCACCGCAAACTCGGATATCAAGACCCTTTGTATGCAAAACGGACTGCACCTCCTTGATGCATCCGTTCGTCACCTTGGAACAGACAAAAACTATATAGTGCTTGAAAACCTCTATAATGAGCTTTGCGAGCAGGTGGACTTCCACTTCTACACCGAGGTAACGACGGTGGAAAAGAACGGGGATGAGGGCTACACGATCCACACCGAGGGCGGCAGCTATACCTGCAAGCTATGCGTTATCTCCGGCGGCAGAAGCGGCAGTAAGTGGATGGAGCGCGTATCGGCCGATCTTAAGATCCCCACAATGTCCAACCGCGTGGATATCGGTGTTAGAGTCGAGCTGCCCTACGAAATATTTGCGCATCTTACCGATGAGCTTTATGAGAGCAAGATAGTATACCGCACCGAAAAATTCCAGGATCTTGTGCGCACATTCTGCATGAATCCCCGCGGCGCGGTAGTAAATGAAAATACAAACGGTATCGTTACGGTGAACGGCCACAGCTACGAGGATCCCGCAAAGTACACCTCCAACACAAACTTTGCATTGCTCGTGGCAAAGCACTTCTCAGAGCCGTTCCGTGACAGTAACGGCTACGGTGAGAGCATAGCACGCCTTTCAAATATGCTTGGCGGCGGTGTTATGGTACAGCGCTTTGGCGATCTTATACGCGGCCAGCGTTCCACCCACTCCCGCATAGAGGAGGGCTTTGTTACCCCCACGCTTACCGCAACACCGGGCGACCTTTCGCTTGTAATGCCCAAGCGCATACTTGACGGCATCGTCGAGATGATCTACGCGCTGGATAAGATAGCCCCCGGCACGGCAAATGATGACACCCTGCTTTACGGCGTTGAGGTGAAGTTCTATAACATGGAGGTCGAGATAGACAGCAATCTTGAGACTCTCCACAGCGGCCTGTTCGTTATCGGCGACTGCGGCGGTGTTACACACTCGCTCTCGCAGGCATCGGCCAGCGGCGTTCACGTGGCAAGGCATATTGCCGAAAAGTACTTTTCCTGACGCCGCGCGGCGGAGTTGGGGTATAATAAAATCAACATCAACGGAAAGGAATCTTGAATATGAACAATCAACCCGATCTCAATAATCAGGAACAACAGGGTCAGCAGTCTCAGCCCTCACAGCCGGCACAGCAGTGGCAACAGGGACAGCAGGGTCAAAACGGTCAGCCGAGCGGCGGACAGTATCCCCCGCCCAACTACACACAGCAGTACGCACCAGATCCTTTTGCACAAAAAACAACACCTCCCGGGCGCGGCTTTGCCATTGCATCCCTTGTGTTTGGTATACTCTCCGCCACAGGGCTTTGCTGTTGTTGCTTTATGCCTCCCGTTGCCATCGTTTTTGGCGCACTTGCCATCGTTTTTGCCATCATCTACTCAAGCCGTGCATCCAAGCTTGACGGCATGGCGCTGGCGGGTCTCATCCTTGGTATAATCGGTGTTGTGATAGCACTGTTTTTGATAATCTTCACCACTCTCAATTCCGGTGTCATGACCGAGGCCATGGAGGAATTTATGCGTGAATTTCAATCGCAGTACCCCGATATCGATATAAACTATTGATGCGGCAGTCGATCTGCGGCCAACAGAAAAAATCAAATAACAGATATAAAAATATAAGTAGCCATACGGCGGAGCGCAGGCTCTGCCGTATGGCTATTTTTCTCTTTTGACCAGCATCAGATACTCGTCATAGCTAATTATCAGCTTAAGCGCGGCCAGCAGTGCATTTGCACTCATGCCGCAGGGAAGCCCCACGCGTTCGGCCAGCGCATCCCGCTTTGCCGAGCTGTCGGCTCCGCCCGCCAGTCCATCGATAAAAAGATCCGTCTTTGACAGCGGGTTCTCTGCCGCGCGTGTCAGTGCATCGCCGTTGCAATAGGGCAAAAAGAGCTTGCGCAGCAGTTCGCACTCCATCCCCTCCACACCAAGCACGCCCTCGGCTGATGGTGCGGATTTTCTTTTTTCCTTGCCGCTTATGCGCGGAATATAAAGGCGTATCAGCCGCTCGGGCGGTATCAGCCCGGAGAGGTGAGAACGTATCACCTTGCCCGCACCATCCGGGTCGGTAAGGACTATTATCGGCGAGCGCTTTGCCAGCGCACGCACAAGGGCGGCACGCTCGCGGTCGCGAAATATGCCAAAGCCCTCGGTGGTGATGATCATGGCATCTATCACCGACATAAGCTTTTGGCGGTCGTATTTGCCCTCCACTATGACCGGGTAGGGTATCTTTAGCTTTTCACAGTTCATAATTTATCTATCCCGTTTTGAATGCGGGAGCTTACCTCCGTTATGCTTATCTGACTCTTGTATCATCGCCCGCAAAGCAACAGCACGGCGATGCCAAGCGCTATCCTGTATATTCCAAATACCAAAAATGTGTGCCGCGCGGCAAAGGACAAAAGCAGGTCTATCGTCAGCTGTGACATAAAAAACGCCGCGACCGATGCCAGCGCAAGTGTGACCCACGCGGTGGCGGGTAGGCGCACGCCGCATGTTACGGCAAAGTGCAAAAAGCCCGCAAGCTTTAATGCCGATGCACCCGCGATGGCTGGCACTGCCATGAGAAAGGAAAATTCGGTTGCCGCAGTGCGAGATACACCTAAAAGCCGAGCGCCTATCACTGTCGAGCCGGAGCGCGATGTGCCGGGTATCAGAGAGAGTGCTTGAAAAATGCCGATCATAAACGCGCGGCGGTGGCTGATATCCGATATATCCGATATGCGCGGGGAAGTAAGCCGCCCGCCGCGCTCGATCAGAATAAATATCACGCCGTAAACGATAAGTGCCGCCGCGACGACTGTTGGGGTGTAGAGAAGTGAGTCCGCATCCCGCCCGCAGGCAGCCTCTGTCACGGTGTCAAGCAAAAGTCCCAATACTGCTGCGGGCAGGGTGGCCGCGGCAAGCTTTGACCAAAGCACTATGGTCGTGCGGCGTTCTTTCCTGCCGCCAGCGCTTTTTCCGCGATGCAGTTCGCCGCGCCGGGGCAAAAAGCCGCCAAACAGGTCTGAACGCTGACGGATCACCACCGCCAATATTGCGCCAAGCTGTATTACAACATTAAAAAGTTCGCAAAACTCATCGCGCACATACGGGGGCAGATAACTTCCAAGCGAGAGGGCGGGTATCCCCTCGATCAGTATCAAGTGACCGGTGGAGCTTATAGGCAGCCATTCGGTAACACCCTCAATGATCCCGTAAAGCAGGGCGCGCAAAAATTCAAGGATCGTCAGAGACATCCCTCACCTCCAAATAGAAATATGGTGGTGTAATTGATGATATCAATGCGATATCTTTGCACGTCCTGCGGGCAAGTGTGATCACATGCCCGCTCTTATTATATCGCCCGGTGTAACATCAAACGGTACACGCAGGTAAAAGGTCATTGATGGGTGCGGCGCGGAATCTATCGGTGTGCCCTCGGCATCATACATCTCGCGCACGTCAAAGGGTATGCCGGGGCAGCCGGGTGTCAGCAGCTCCGCACGGTCGCCGACCGACAGCTTGTTGCGCTGTGTAAAGCGATAAAGCCGCCCGCCATCGTTTAGTTCCTCAAGGCCGCTCGGCAGGGGAGAGTCAGCCTCCGGGTCGCGGTCGATGGTCGGAGCGATAGCAAGATAGGCCTTTTCGCGTATATAGCCCAAGTTAGCGCAAAGCTTGGGGTCGCGCATCGGCGTATCATAGTAAAAGCCGGTGTCGTATTCGCGGTGGGAGACCGAGCACAGCTCGTCAAGCCAACGCGGGTCAAAGCTGTAGCCCTCGGGGTCGGCAAGATATGCATCTATCGCCATGCGGTAGGCATTTGTGACCACCGCGGCATAGTATGCGGATTTTACCCGCCCCTCAAGCTTAAAGGATGCCACGCCCGCTTCTATAAGCTCGGGTATATGCTCTATCATGCATATGTCGCGTGAGGACATAATAAACGTTCCCGCGGCAGTCTCCTCTATCGGGTAACGCTCGTCGGTACGTTTTTCTTCCATCAGAGTGTAGTTCCAGCGGCAGGGCTGAGCGCACTGCCCGTGGTTGGCGTTCCTGCCCACCATCGCGTTTGAAAGCAAACAGCGCCCGCTGTAGGAAACGCACATAGAGCCGTGTACAAAGCACTCTATCTCGACCTCCGGCGGCAGGGCGGCGCGTATCTCGCCGATCTCACTGAGAGTCAGCTCACGCGCCAGTACCAAACGGGATGCTCCCATTGCGGCGTAGGCAAGCGCAGCGGCGGGGGAGGTGATGCTGGTCTGGGTGGAAATGTGTATATCCGCTTCCGGTACTATCTCACGCACCAGTGCCATAACACCAAGGTCGGCAACGATAAAGGCATCAGGCGCGGCACCGCGCACCGCCTGCAAAAACTCGCGCAGGGCGGGATATTCACTGCTGTGGGGCAGGACGTTTACCGTAATATAGAGCCGCTTGCCAAGCGAATGCAGCAGCTCGGCGGCGCTGTAGATCTCGGGGATCGTAAAGTTTCGGGAGGCGGCGCGCATGCCGAATGCCTCGCCCGAAAGATATACGGCATCAGCGCCGTAGCGCACGGCGGCGGCCAACTTTTCGCTGTCTCCGGCGGGGGAGAGAAGTTCGGGTCTTTTTATCTTTTGTTCAGTCATATCTTTTTTGATCTTTGTCCTTTTTACTGTCTTCACTATCATTCTATCACAAAATGCCGCCGCGGTCAAGTCGTTTGCCCTTTTTGTTCCGCCACCTGTATGATCATATTGAAAAATCATCGATTTTATGATAAAATATATGAGTAAGATCCGATTGGATCTACAGCATAAAAGGGGAAGATATCAAATGTATCTGCTTATAAAGCCGGCCTCGGGGGCGTGTGACCTTGGGTGCAGGTATTGTTTTTATTCGGATGAGATGTCCTGCCGCGATCACGCAGTGCGCGGCATAATGAGCCGCGAGACCGCCGAGCGGATACTCGATCAAGCGATAGAACGCGTGGCGCACCGCTCACCGCAGGAGCCGCTCTCCATCGGCTTTCAGGGTGGCGAGCCACTGCTGGCCGGGCTTGATTTTTTCAGGCACGTGTGCGAGTATGTTGAGGGTCACCTTCCGCGCGGCGGGAGAGTTCAGTGGTTTTTGCAGACCAACGGAACGCACATGGATATTGAATCCGCCAAGTTTTTTGCCGAGCACGGCTTTTTGGTGGGGCTGTCGATAGACGGACCAAAGGAATATCACGACAGGTGCCGCGTCACGCGAGAGGGAAAGTCTGTATTCAACCGAGTCATGCGAGCGGTGGACAACATGCGCCGTGCGGGCGTTGAATTTAACACGCTTACCGTTGTCACGGCTGCCTCCGCCACGCACGCGCAGGCGCTTTACGGCTTTTTTAAGCGTGCGGGACTGCGCTATCAGCAGTACATTCCCTGCATTGCTCCGCTTGGCAGTGCAGAGGGCGAAAAATACGAGCTGACAGCTGAGCAGTACGGCGAGTTCCTTTGCAAAATGTTTGATTTTTGGTATGCCGACGTTCAGCGCGGCGAGGCGAGCTATGTATATAACCGCGATTTTGAAAATTGGGTGGGTATACTTGCCGGCAGACAGCCTGAGGAGTGCGGCATGTGCGGCACCTGCGCGGAGCAGTATCTTATAGAATCTGATGGTTCGGTCTACCCCTGCGATTTTTATGCGCTTGACGAGTACTATCTCGGCAACCTCAGGCAGGACAGCTTTGACGATATAGATGCGGCGCGGGAGCGGCTTGGCTTTATCGAGGCCTCGCGGTCGATCCCCGAGCAATGCCGCAATTGTCGCTGGCTGTCGCTCTGCCGTAACGGGTGCAGGCGCAACCGCCTCGGCGGCGAGCCATCACCGCACGCGGCGTTCGATCACCCGGGCGGCGTTAACAGATTTTGCGCGGCCTATCGCAGATTTTTTGACTACGCTTACCCGCGCATGCAGACCTTGGCCGATATGATCCGCCGCAGAGGGTGAAAATAATAAAAGCATAACGGACAGATGCCGCCATCTGTCCGTTATGCTTTTATACGCGTTTGTTGGGGCTTTTTTAGATCTTATTTTTCTTCCGAATTTTCGGTCGGCTTTTCGGTCGGTTTTTCCGCGGGCGGGTCGAGTTCAAATTGCGAAAGGTCCACGGTGGCAAGCTTATCCGGTGTTATCTTGCCCTTTGTGCGCTCAAAATACTGAATGTTTCCACGTAGCATAAACAAAAACTGATTGTTGGGTGTTCTGCCCTCGGCGGCGCTTATATACAGCAGCTTGCGGGCAAGCTCCTCGGACATCCTGACCTCGGCTTTATATGATTTTTTCATTTTGATATTCTCTCCTGTTATAATTGAGTGTATATGACTTGGTTTTATCGGTATTTTCGGCGGGGTCACTCAAGCCGTGCCTTGAATATTTGGATGGCTGTTTTGGCGGCTTCCGCTTTTTTGGCGTATGATGGGTCGGATATAACGTCCCCAAGCGTCCGTCCGTCCGTTATGCCGTCACTTACCGTCCCTGCCAGGTCGCCCCAGCCGTAGATATATGCTGCATCAAAGGCGCGGCTATCAAATATAAGCCTTGCAAGACTTACGGCGGTATCGGATGTGTTCTTTGATACCGTTTCAAAATACGCGTTTGCGCGGCTGTAGGATGCGCCGAATATTGCGGTACTGATATCTGCCGTCCGACGGCCGTAGGGTATGCCGCGCGGCACTGCCCAGCCAAGCGTGCCGGAAGTGTCTGCAAGACAGCGATAATCCGCCGTTTCATTCAGCTTTGGGAGCGGGAGCGAGCATTCACCCGCGGTATCGCCGCGAAATCTTGTTATCTCAAATACCGCCGCACCGTCTGTCTCCGATGCCTCGTATATGTCGGATACCTGACCGTAAACATACGCAAATGCCGGCTCACGTGCGGCATCCGCTCCGATATCCGAGCCAAGATCAAACACACTGCCGCCAAGCGCGGTAAACAGCGCATCTATCGCGCCCTCGGTATCGTCGCCGCCTATCGTCAGCACCGTATCGCAGGAGGTTGAGGAAACTATAAGCTCGCTGTCCAATATCACGCGCAAAAGTCGCTCAAGTGTCAGCTCGCCCTCAAGTGTCGCCTCGCGTATATCCGCGCCGAATATGGCGTATATCTCGTTTGAAAGCGCCGCGGTAAGATTGCACCGCAGTGTGTAGATCGCGGAGAGCGAGGAGGGGGAGACATCCCCAAAGGCGATATAGTACTTTCCGTTCACCGCCAAGCTCTCGGCGGCTACGCGCGACAGACCCGTGGCGGAGGGGGAGAGGCCTATCCCCGCCAGATCCTCAAGATACCCGCCGCGCCAAAGCACCGAAAGGTCGGAAAGCGGCAGGCTCATGGCATCGCATATCGCATCTCCGCTCTGCTCGGCGCGTTCTGCGGCGGAGACGGGATCGACCGCGGAGCTTACCTTTATCTCCGCCCCTACCAAACGTCGGACGGCGATCGCGCGGTCATCGCCATCGGCGGCGGCAAGAGTATCACGCGTTCCGGTTTTTTCGAGAACAGTAAATGTGTAGCCCTCATATGTGCCGAGGGCGGTATCTTCGGAGGGGGTGAATATTATCTTTGGCGGCGGCTCTTCTGTCCCCGGGGGACTGTCTGTCTGCGCCGGCTCGTTTTGCGTGGTCAGCGTGTGGCGCGAGTCATCGCCGCCCGGCGTTACACTGCCGCACCCGGTAAGCAATGCCGCAAGCACGGCGGCTATCAGCAGTGCGGCGGCAGTTATCAACGCCGACGGCGGTGCTATTCTGTTTTTGATCTTTGACCTGCTCATCGGTGTCTTCCTTTTTTTCTTATATGTTATGTGGATCGGTGTGATAGAACGATTTTATCCCTCGTATATCACGCGGGGAACGCGTGCCGATATCAGGCACAGGCACTCGTAGCTTATCGTTCCCGCAAGCGCGGCCAGCGCCTCAAGCTGACCCGGCGCACCTATAAGAACCACTGTGTCTCCCGCACGCGCGGGAGTTGCGCCAAGATCCAGCATGCATTGATCCATGCATATGCGCCCCACAACACGGCCGTGACCAAGCGGCGGGTCACCGGGGGCGCTGTCTTTGCCGTAAATTACAACATCCGCACCGGAATACGCGCGAATAAAGCCGTCGGCGTAGCCAATGGGGATGGTAGCGATCCTGAGATCCCTGTCGGCAACAAAGGTTCCGCCGTAGCTCAGTGCCTCACCTGCGCGAAGCGTGTGGATCTGCGATATCTGCGCGCAAAGCCGCATTACAGGGCGCAGTGGGAGGTCAAATATCTCGGATGGCTCGGCTCCGTACAGCAACACGCCAAGCCTGCAAAGATCCATGTGATATTCGGGAAAGCGCAGTGTGGCGGCACTGTTGCAGATGTGCGCCAGCGGTAGCGCCGCCGAAAGCTCGCGCGCACGGTTTAGAAGCGCGATGTATCTTTCCGCCTGCTGACGTGTCCGTGCCTCGCCGCCCGCCTCATCGGCGCGGGCAAAGTGCGTAAACGCGCCCTCTGCCTTGATCCCGGGCAGTGCTGCCGCCGCGGCGACCTCTACAGCCGAGCGATCTATCTCCTCGTCGCTGTGCGCGGGAAAGCCCAGGCGGTTCATGCCTGTGTCAAATTTCATATGCACGCGCAGGGAGCGCCCGCTATCCCCAAGCGCTGCCGAAAGCTCGCGCGCGTAATCAAGCGAAAAAACGGTCTGTGTTATCGAACAGCGGGAAAGCGTTACCGCCTCATCTGCGGGAGTGTAGCCGAGGATAAGTATATCGGCATCCGAATTGTGTGAACGGCAGACCTGCCGCACGGCAAGCGCTTCCTCAATGCTCGATACCGCAAAAAAGTCACAGCCCTCGGATATCAGTGCATCCACGCAGGCATCTATGCCGTGACCGTAGGCATCCGCCTTAACAACGCACATCGGGCGGCAAGCGGGGGAATGATCCTTAATTATTTTGGCCAGCGTGCGGTAGTTTTGCCGCAACGCGCCAAGGTCTATCTCCGCCCAGATCTTGTGGGTAGTAAGATCCGGCAGGGAAGAATAAAGCTTATATGAGTGAGTCACCGTATCATCCTTTCGATATTTGGTGTGCTTTTTAAATTGGGATAATTACATAAATTCAAATAAATACAAATGCATACATTTATACACTAAATAAAATCCGGGTGCATTGTATATAATGGAAATATATAGAATAAAACTTGCAATGATCTTAAATTGAGAGTATAATATGCGGCGGTTTGTTGATCCGACAGGAATCGCACCAAACAAGCTCTCCGATAAATATTATATCATATTTTCAGCCGCTTTGCAATATTATCTATCAGATGTGTGCATCCGAATGTAAAAAAGATGCTCGCATGCAAAAGATCCTGTGCAGGAATAGGTAGATATGCGGATGGGGCGGTGGTGCTTATGAAAATGCGGGTGGCGGTGCGGATCTTTGTTGTTATCATGATCATCATATGCATCTCCGGGTGCAAAGGCGCGGACGGCACTGTGGCGGATCCGCTTGCATACCGCGGTGCGGGGTTTTCCGCCGAGGTACACGGTAAACTAAACGGAGTTGAGTTTTCGGCCCTCATATCCGCCGATGCGGGAGAGGGAGATGCGCGCCGTATGCGCGTTGAGTACACATCCCCGCAAAGTGTATCGGGAGTATATATCGAGCAGTCGGGAGGGGCAGTTACTGTCGGGTGCGGCGAGTTGTCTCTGCCGGGAGATGATATGGCGGCAATGCTCGTGCCGTGCCGCATGCTCCTGCCGGGGGATGATGTTTGCATCCTGTCGGTGACAGCCGAAAAGCAGGACGGCGTGGATGTGACCGTGATCGCGCTCTCGGATGGCGGCAGGATAGTGCTGGATTCGGCGTGCGAATTCCCCAAATGCGTTTTTCGTGAAAAAGACGAGCTTTATATTGATTTGTTCGAGCCGCTTCGCGGCTGATATAAAATATAATAGATCAAGATCAAGAAAGGCAAGGTAAGCTTAATTGAAAAGGACACTTGCGGCGGCCGTGATATCGGCTGTGCTGTCGATAATAATAACGGCAGTCGGCGTATCATCGGCATCAATAGGAAACGACCTGCCCGCCGACGGCGGCGCGGCGGAGGTGGTGACGGAGGATAGCGGAGAGGATCGACAATGTCCCCCCGCTGATCCCGCGCTGACAACAAATGGGGATAGTGCGCCGCTTGGCGACACGGCGAAGGATACCGAGACCGCACCCGAGACCGAAATATCCCTGCCAGAGACATCCGCAGATGGCGTGTCGAGTACCGAGACGACAGGTGCTCACGATCCTCAAAAAGAGGCAATAACGCTCCCCCAATACCCGGACGGTGCAGAATCGCTTTCGCTGACAGTTGGGGATATCGACCTGCCGCAGGGCTTTGCGGCGGTGATCGGCGGCATCGCGTATGCGCCCGCCGATGAGTTGTGCGGGCTTTTGGCGGATATCGAGGTGAGCGGCAGCTTTGATGATGAAAACACATACAGGATCTGCGGTGATGGTGTTGATATCACTGCGGTGATCGGCGAGGCGTACATCACATCTTTGGGACGTGTGCTTTGGTGCGGTCGCGGCGGCGAGGTGGGATGCCTTGATGACGGTGTGGTGATACTGCCCATCGAGCCGATATGTCGCGCATTGGGGCTTGAATTTGAGATGGAGGACGGTCATGCCATGATAGACGGTGAGGTCGCTGTCAAGTCTGCCGATGACGTGTATGACTCTGAAAGCCTTTACTGGCTCTCGCGTATCATTTCCGCCGAGTCGCGCGGAGAGCCGTTTGAGGGGCAGATAGCTGTTGGTTGTGTGGTGCTCAATCGCCTGCGGCAGCTTGATTATCTAGATAGCGTATATGAGGTCATATTTGACCGCAGGTACGGCATTCAGTTTTCCCCCGCGTACAGCGGCAGTGTTTATAACGAGCCTACCGAGTCCTCGGTGCGTGCCGCCAAGGTCTGCCTTGAGGGGTATTCGATATCCGACAGTATAATATATTTTATCAACAGTGCGGATATCCTGCCCGAGTGGATGAGCGTTGGGTGCAGGCTTATAGTGACCATCGGCCACCACGATTTTTACGCCTGATGCCGATAGCGGTGAGCGATATCATAACTTTACATTAATTTAATACAGTCGATCGTAAAACTTCGTTTTACGATCGAGTACCGCGCGGCGTGGACACGTGCTTATCGCCGCATGCCAAGATCACGGATCTTGGCAGCTCCACTCAGTGCGCGGGTCCGCTCCGGCTCGCTTCAAAGCTGTTTTTTCGGCGGCAGAGCTGTCGAAAAAACGAATTTGATCTGTATTTGATGACTTTTACGCTCGACTGCTGCATTAACAAAAAGTATAAAATAATAAGCAGAAATACCGACCGGGTCGCCGCAAGCTTGCGGCGACCCGGTGTGTTTTTTTGCATTCGGTCAGTCTATAGTCAGATATTCATCCCGACCCGCACCAACTGAAACATATTTGATGTGCGCCCCGGTCAGCTCCCCGATGCGTGCTATATAATCGCGTGCGGCCGTGGGCAGTTCACTCGGGCGGCGGCAGGAGGAGATATCGCACTTCCAGCCCGGCATATATTCATATATCGGGCGAGCCGCATCAAGCGCCGTGCCTGTGGGGAAGTGCTCGGTCACTCTGCCGTTTATCTCATATGCTGTGCATATCGGTATGCGATCAAGGATCGAGAGCACATCAAGCTTTGTCAGCGCGATCTCATCGGCCCCCTGAAGCATTATGCCGTAACGTGATGCGACCGCATCAAAGCCGCCAACGCGGCGCGGGCGACCTGTGGCGGCGCCGTATTCGTTGCCGGCGCGGCGCAGTGTCTCCCCCTCCTCGCCAAAAAGCTCGCAGGTAAACGGACCTGCACCCACGCAGGTGGAATAAGCCTTCATAATGCCAATAACGCGGTCAAGCTTGTGCGCGGGAATGCCCGCGCCTATCGGTGCATATGCCGCAATGGTAGAGGAGGATGAGGTATAGGGGTATATGCCAAGATCAATGTCACGCAAAGCGCCCAGCTGTGCCTCAAACATTATCGACTTGCCGTCCCTTGCCGCACGGTCAAGATAAACGGTCGTATCGGTGATGTACTCACAAAATGGCGCGGCATATCTCATCAGCCAATCATACACCTCATCGGCGGATACAGCCTCGGCCCCATAGCCGTTATGTATCGTGAGGTTTTTCCATTCGCAAAGCCCGCGCAGCTTTTGGCGAAGTGATACGGTGTCAAGCAGATCCCCCATCCGCACCGTTTTCTTCATATATTTATCGCCGTATACCGGACCTATCCCGCGGCGGGTCGAGCCGAATCCGGAGGCCCCCAAACGCTCCTCCTCCAAAATATCAAGCTGCTTGTGGTAGGGCAGGCATATCGTTGCGCGGTCGCTGATCTTAAGGTTGCTGGGCGTTATCTCAATGCCGGCCTCGCGCAGGCGCCCCACCTCACCGAAAAGATGCTCGGCATCTATCACCATGCCGTTGCCCATAACATTTACCGTTTCCGGGCGAAGTATGCCGGACGGTAAAAGGTTTAATATAAACTTTCCCCGCTCGTTTACCACGGTGTGGCCCGCATTGTTGCCGCCTTGATAGCGCACAACTATGTCATAGTCGGAGGAGAGCAGGTCGACCATGCGTCCCTTGCCCTCGTCTCCCCAGTTGATCCCTACGATCGCTGTTAGCATTTTTGTACCCTCCGAATGCAATGTGTACTTTTTCATAAAAAAGTGTAAGGGCCGCAGTGTCGGGGTCTTACCTGACAACTGCGGCCTCAAAAAACACGTTATATTTTAGCACAAATCAAGGCGTCGTGCAATAGATGAGCGCAAATTTTTCGACAGTTTCTGCAATTTTCTTGCATTTTCTTGCAAAACGGCATCAGCGAAGACGGTATTTACCGTCATTTTCACAATAGAGCGACAGCTCAAAGAATCGGCGCAGGGCGCAAAGCATGTATTCGGTGTCGCGCGCACCTGCCGTCTCGTAGGCGGAGTGCATTGCAAGCTGTGCCAGACCTATATCAACCGTATTGAGGGATACCTGCGTGTTTGCTATATTTCCAAGCGTGGATCCGCCGGGCATATCGGCGCGGTTGGCGTAGTACTGGGTTGGTACGCCGCAGGATTCGCACACAAGCTTGAATATCGCCGCCGAGACGGCATCTGAGGTGTAACGCTGGCTGGCATTGTATTTTATAACTATGCCGCGGTTCATGTAGACGGAATGATTGGGGTCGGCATATTCGGGATGGTTGGGGTGTACCGCGTGTGCGTTATCGCAGGAGACGAGAAAGCTTGATGCCACGCGGCGGCGATGCTCGGTGGGGCTGAGCCCGCCGGCGGCGCTTATGCGCTCCAGCACATCCGGCAAGAAGGTCGAGGCCGCGCCCTGCTTTGTCTGGCTTCCGACCTCCTCGTTGTCAAATATACAGCAAACGGGGATCGAAGCGGGGGCGGCATCGCTCTTGCCGGACTCTATAAATGCGGCAAGGGATGCAAACGCGCATTGCAGGTCGTCAAGTCGCGGTGCGGATATAAGGCCGTTCCATTCCACGCCTGCGGCGGGATCGTACAGCGAAAGATCGGTGGTCAGGATATCCTCGGGTGCGATACCCAGTGTCTCCGCCACGCGACGGCGCAGGGGTGTGGTGCTGTCATCATCCGCATCTGTCTTTTTGCCGCCAACCGCGTAAAGGGGAAGCATATCCCGCGCGGCGTTAAAGCTTGCGCTGTCATTGGCGTTTCGGTTCATGTGTATGGCAACATTGGGAATTATGGCCGTGACCTCACCAAGGTCAACATTTTTAACCTCAATGCCGTCCTCGGTGCGCAGGGTAACACGCCCCGCAACAGACAGCGGGCGATCCATCCAGCTGGAGCAAAGCATGCCGCCGTATTTTTCGGTGGAAAGGCGTGCATACTCGCCGCCCTCAAGCGTGGCATTCTCTTTGATCTTAAAAGCGGGGCTGTCACCGTGTGCCGCCGTTATCATAAAGCCGTCGCATTCACCCTCGGGAAGTCTGAAAGTTATCAGCGATGAGCCGTTGCGGGTCACAAAATAGCCGCGGCCGCAGTCAAGCTTCCATTCACCGCTCTCGCACAGCTCGGTGTATCCCTCCGCCCTCAGCATGTCCGCCGCGTGCGCGGTGGTTTGATAAGCGGTGGGGCAGTGAGCAATAAAATCAAATAATTGACGATTGACATTTTTACAGTCCATTTTTATCTCCGTTCTGCCGCCGAGTGGCGGCATATATGTTTTTTAAATTTTATATTTTTTTCGAGACGTACCGTCTCTCGGCAAAAAATACTTCTAAGGTCAACATCCGAGGCTCTTTTTTCGTTAAAATATAACGATTTACAAGCATTCGCGTGTGTGCTATAATAATAGATACCAAAGATCGGCGGCGCACTGCCGGGTCTTTAAAATATCGCAAAAACACTATCAACCATCAAGCAGACAAAGCACCATGAAAAGAAGCAAAAAAGAAACCAAAGAGCTGTTTTACGTAGGCATGCGCCACGGAGTACCGATAGGACTCGGTTACTTTGCCGTGGCCTTTTCACTTGGCATTGCGGCGCGAGCCGCGGGGCTGAATGTCATTCAGGCGGGACTTGCCAGCCTGCTTTGCAACGCCTCGGCAGGGGAATACGCGGGCTTTACCATAATCGCCGCCGGCGCATCATATTTTGAGATGATCCCCATTACCCTTATTGCCAATGCAAGATATATCCTTATGGGCTGTGCCATAAGCCAGCGCTTTGCGCCGGGCGGCAACTTTTTACACAGATTCCTCGTTGGCTTTGATATGACAGACGAGCTGTTTGCCATAATCATGGCGCGGCCGGGGTATATCGAGCCGCCATACGCCTATGGTGCAATGCTCGTTTCCATCCCCATGTGGGCGGCGGGCACGGCACTCGGTGCGGCGGCTGGAAGTATACTGCCGAAGTTTATTGTCACCGCCCTCGGGCTGTCACTTTACGGCATGTTTTTGGCCATTATCATCCCGCCCGCACGGCTCGAACGGATGATCGGCGTTATCGTGGCGGTATCCTTTGCCGCATCCTGGGCAATGGCACGCCTGCCGCGCGTTTGCGAGATATCAGAGGGAACGCGCACGGTGATACTTACCGTTATCATTGCCTCGGCGGCGGCATTGATATGCCCTCGCCGCGATGATGATGGGGATGATAACACCGCCGACAAAGTAAAAACACCGGAGGGCACGGCCGATGGAACGTAATATCTACATATACATACTTATAATGGCGGCGGTGACCTACGCTGTACGCGTGTTGCCGATGACGCTTATCCGCCGCAGGATAAAAAACGTCTTTTTGCGGTCCTTCCTTTATTACGTGCCGTATGTTACACTGTCGGTCATGACCTTTCCCGCCATTATCGATGCGGCGGGAACACCTGCGGCGGGCATCGTGGCACTTATAGTCGGTTGCGTTGCCGCGTGGCTGGGGTGGGGGCTGTTTCCTGTCGCCGTATCCTGTTGCAGTGTGGTGCTGATCTCGGAGATCATATCCATGCTGTGCGCCTGACAGTGCGATGTTCCCGCCCGACTGCCGATCGGATCTTATTCAAGCGTTATATCAAATGCAAAGCGAGCACTCTCGCCGGGCAGGAGGTGATGCATCAGTCGTCGCCCGGAGATCCTGTCCGGCGTTTTTGCATCCCCGGCATCTGCGGGCAGACCCTGCCATGGTTCCATGCACACAAACGGTGCATCACTGTGATCAGTTTGCCAAAAGCCGAAATTGTTTGCATCGGCACTCGTAACAGTTACACGGTGGGGCGTGATATTTGATGCAAGCGTTGCCGAATGCACATTGCAAAGTATTATCGCATCATCGTCAAACATCTCGTGGCGGAGCGCAAAACAGCCGTCCGCATCAAGCGGGAAGTCCTCACGCGCATCGGCAATAAAGCGGTCGGTGGATAAAAGCTGACGGTGCGGCATCCGTCCGTCAAATTTATGGCCGCCTATGTCGTTTATCTTTATGTAAAGGCTGTCAAAATCAACTGCACGGCCATCCTCGCTCGGCAAAACAAAGCCCGGGTGACCGCCAAAGGCACACCAAAGCTCATCGGCGGCGGTGGCCTTTACTTTTACATGCAGAGTGTTGCCATCAAGTGTGAACTCCTGTTCAAGCTCAAACCTAAATGGGTATACCGCCAAGGTCTCGGCGCTTGATGAAAGATAGGTCACGGCCCTCGCGCCGTCCTTTTTTTCTATCCTGTGCGGCAGATTGGCGGCAAAGCCGTGGCAACCAAGCTTATATTCCCGCTCGCCGTGAAGATACACGCCGCCGCGGAGCCGCCCCACTATCGGAAAGAGCAACGGTGCACGGCGCGCCCAGTAACGCGCATCCCCTTGCCATAAAAACTCGGTCGCATGCTCGCCTGTACCCTGCTTTAGCGAGAGAGAAACAGGCTCGCCGCCCATTTTTGCTATTTCAAGGCGAAGCCGCTCGTTTTCAATGATCGTGTTTTCGCACGACCGCTGGCTCTTGTTATCCGACATATCATACCCTCTTTTTCTGCCCTGCGTTTTGAATCGCAACGGGTCTATATCATTTTACCATTACGGAGGGTATAAATCAAGAGATAAAGGCAAAAAATATCCTTGTAAATTCAAATAAAAGCACAGCTTGATAACAGCAGGAGCGTGATCGTGTGAAAAAAAGAAACGGCGGGATAATAAAAACGCCGGGCGCGGCGATATTTTCGGCGGCGAGCGTTGTGGGACGAAAGGAACACGAGGGCCCGCTTGGGGTTAGGTTTGATCTTTATGACACGGGCGACAGGTTTGGTTGCAAAACGTGGGAGATGGCGGAGAGCGAGATGCAAAGAATGGCACTCTCGCTTTCCATGGAGCGAGCGGGGCTGACGGATGGGCGGATCGGCGCACTGTTTGCGGGGGATCTTTTAAATCAATGCGTTGGCTCGGCATACGGTCTTTTGGATTTTGATATACCCTATTTTGGGCTTTACGGTGCATGCTCCACCGCGGCGGAGGGCATGGCACTGGCGGCAATGGCGGTCAGCGGCGGATTTGTTCCATACGCGGGGGCTATCACATCCTCGCACAACGCGGCGGCGGAGCGGCAATATCGCACGCCGCTTGAATACGGCGGTCAGCGCCCGCCAACGGCGCAGTGGACGGTAACAGGCGCGGGCGCGTTTATAATGGGCCACGCTGCGCCGCCCGAGGCGGATGTGGCAGATACGGCAAATATTGCGGCTACTGCCGCCATGGCAAATATTGCGGATATCATGCCGGGTATCGTTATCGAGCGCGGCATTACCGATACCGCAAACATGGGCGCGGCAATGGCTCCCGCCGCGGCGGATACCCTGCAAAGATATTTTGCCGCCTCCGGGCGTGCGCCGGAGAGCTTTGATCTTATCCTTACGGGTGATCTCGGCTTTGAGGGGCACTCCATCCTTTGCGAGCTGTTGGAGGTGGCGGGCGTTGGTCATGAATGCTTGAAAAGCTTTGATGATTGCGGGCGGCTGATATATGACAGGGCGGCACAGGATGTGCATTCCGGCGGCTCGGGGTGTGGCTGCTCTGCGGTGGTGATGGCAGCCCATATCCTGCCCCAAATGGCCGCGGGCGAGCTTTGCGACATTCTTTTTGTCGGCACGGGGGCGATGATGAGCCCGTCAAGCACAAAGCAGGGGCAGCCGATCCCCGCCGTGGCACATCTTTTGCATTTGACCTCCCCAAAGAATGATGACCATGGGGATGCGTGCCGCTTGTGCCGGGTGCAAAATGCGGGATCGGGGGCGCAAAAATGAGCTTGCTTTTTGATCTGTTTTGGGCCTTTACCGTTGGCGGGGCGCTTTGCGTTATCGCACAGGTGCTTTTGGATAAAACCAAGCTCACCCCCGCGCGTATACTGGTTGCCTATGTTGTGGCGGGCGTGGTGCTGGGCATGCTGGGGCTTTACGCGCCGCTGGCCGAGTTTGCAGGTGCTGGGGCGACCACTCCGCTTACAGGCTTTGGCTTTTTGATATCAAAGGGGATCCGCCGCGCGGTGGATGAACGCGGTCTGCTTGGTGTCCTTACCGGTGCATTTACCGCGGCGGCGGGAGGTACCTCAGCCGCGCTGATATTCGGCTTTATCGCCGCTTGCGTGACCGGCGGCAAGCCGAAATCTTAAATCTAATAAAATAATAAAAACTAATAAAAATAAAAACCGATGCGCAACAGCCTTTGTTTTGCATCGGTTTTGTGTGTTCAGGGGGGCGGGAGATCATATCCACCATTCGGGCGTCAGCTCACCAAGCGTTATGGTGCGCCCGCTCTCATAGTCAAGCATTATCTCGATCTTTTGATAGTCCTTTGGCATCAGCTGTACCATCAGCTCGCGGCAAGCACCGCAGGGCGCGCCTGTTTTGCCGCTCCCCATCACTGCCAGCACGCGGCGGATCCTATCCTCGCCGTTTGTCAGCATGTTAAATATGGCATTTCGCTCGGCGCATATACCAAGGGTCGAGCAGGTGTCAACGCATACACCTGTGTATATTCGCCCGCTCTCCGAAAGTATTGCGGCGGCCACGCCTCCCGCCTCTACGTATCGGGATATCACCCTGCCGTTTTGTACCGCACGCGCTGCGGCGTACATTTTCATCCAAATATCATCCACGGTCAATACTCCTTTTGTTTTTGTTTATTCTTTGGGGCTTGCTGTACCGCGGGGGAGTATCTTGCGGTACATTCGGGATGGCTTTTCCTCGCCGTCAGCACATACATGGCAAAAAAACTCCCAACCGTATTTCTCGTAAAGACCTGTGTGGTCGGTCAGCAGATAAAGCGTGCCGATGCCCGCCTCGCTCATATCCTGCGTGATGCGGCGGAGCAGCTCGCGGGCGATTCCGTGGCCGCGATATTGCGGCTCAACAAACACGGCGCAAACATTGGGTGTGAGGTCGGTGCGCGGGTGAAAGTCATTATCTATCACTCCCATACCGCCAATTATCGCATCTCCCTGCATGGCAATATACCATTGCGGCACGGCGCGGCGGTGGGCTATGCACTCGTCCATGCTCTCAAGGTACGCCGATGTCGGTATGCCCCATTTTTCGCTGAACCATTCTGCGGCGGCATCCCGCATATCGGGGCGCTCCGAGATACGTATGATCCCAATATCCTTTTCCATGCTTGTATCCCTCTGTATTTTTGTTTGGGCTGTTCCAAAGCTTTGGGACAGCCCGTGTGAGTCAGCAAGGCTTATCAGTCCTCTTTTTTCTTTACCGTTACCAATGCCGCACCGCAAATGAGCGTGGCAAGCATCACCGCCACCATGGGAGCGGATACGGCAGAACCGCAACCACCGGACGTGGCGGGGGCGGCTGTAGTCTCATCGTCTGCCGGAGACTCGGTCGTCTCCGGCGGCTCGGGAGTAGTGATGACTGCGTCGGTGTCGGCCGGTGCGGCCTCTACGCCCTTGAGCTGCATATATTGCTCGGCTATCCACTTTTCAAATATCGGCTTTATCATATTCATGCCGTCGGGATTGAGGTGGCTGACGTCATTTGCGCCTATGCAATAATTGCGGCGGCAGATGGGGTTTGACATATTGATCCCCGTAAACTCGGTATCGGCGGCATAAAGGCAGATAACGTTTTTGTCGCCAAGCGTGTTTTGGTGATATTCGGCAAGCTCACGCATCTTATCGGCGTAGTCATCGTTTGTGCCAAGATAGCCGCTCTCTGTCTTGTGGCTCCAAGGAGTAACAAGGATTATAAGCGCATCCGGGTTATTCTTGCGAATACGCGAGATGATGGTGTTGATGGCTCCCGTGTATGTTGTGATGGCGGTGCTGGTGTTCGATCCGAAGGGAACATTATAGTGTCTGTCGTTTCGTCCGCCCTCAACGATGTAGATATCACCGCCGTCAGGCAGCTCGGTAGAGCGCGTTGCCATCGGCGGGGAGTTGGTGGAACGTCCCGAGCATTCGGCAACCGTGTTGCCGCCAATGCCGTAGTTGTGGTAGTTCATTCCGTACTTGTTGCCAAGCAGGTTGACCCATGTCAGGTGCTGTCCGATAGCGGAGCCGCCAAAATAGCTGTCGCCTATGGCGTACATCGTGATACCCTCAAGCGCGCTGAAGAATTGCTCGCACTCGCCTATCAGCCATTCGGCCGCCTCACCTGTCGTTGCAAATTCCTTGATGCTGCGCGCCGCATAGGTGTCATCCTTGGGAGTTGTGCCGTCCCCGGTGTAGAGCAGGGCTTGGCAAAAACGGAATTTTGAATATTTGCTTGCGTGCGCCGCCAGCTCATCGCCGCCGACGTAAAGAATATCCGATTCACGCACGGGGAGTGTGCGGAGGATAACATCCAAAAGCCGCAGGGCATCATCCGTTTCGCCGCCAAAGGATACAACTATCGCGCGGCCGGTGCATTTGGATGCAAAATACTTTGCAACCTCGCCCTCATCGGCCGTGGTATCGAATATCAACGGGTAGCTGTGACCATCGCGGTAGCCGGTGGGAATGTAATATTTAAATTCCGTCTTCTTGCCCGCGGCATCGGTGTAGGAGGCCGCGCGGAGGGTGCCGTCCATGCTGCCGGCGGTAAGCTCGACCGTCGTCTCCATCGGCTCGGCGATATATACCGGCGGGTATATCGGGGCCTCGCCCGAGTACTTTGTTGCGCTGAGGAAGCACAGGCGGATATTTTCATTATCCTTTTTGGTGGTGTAGTAGTATGTGCGGTAGTTCTCGTCAAGATCGGCACTGGGGCATTCACAGCCGTTGAGGTACTCCTCGTCGCGGTCAATGACCCATGATGCGCCCTTTTGCTTCCAGTGAGATATCACCATGGCACTTGTTGAGGCGTACATACCGCCGTTATAATCGGTAAAGGACTGGTCAAAGAAGTATATCGTCGTGCCGGCTTTGGGGATGGTTATAACATCCGAATAGCTGTAGGTAGAGCCTGACGAGGCGGCAATGGCAAAGGCACTGCTGCTGTGGTACTGCGAGCCGATGTATCCGCGGTTCCACTTAACTGATATCTCGGTAGCGTTAAGCTTTGCACCGGTCAGCGGGCTTACAAGCTCGGGGTCAGGCCATACTGTCACCTTGGAGGCGGCGGAGGCTGCAGTGCCCGCCTCACTCGTCAGCTTCCAGCTGACCTTTACCGGCGGGTCGATATCGACCGTGCTGTAGCTGAGGTTGGGGCGACAGCAAAGGCGTATCACCTCGTTATCCTGTGAGGTTATGTAGGTATAGGTGTTGTCCTTGTTTACCAGTGAGTCGTTGGCCTCAAAGCCTATGTCATAAACATATATCCCGTTTGCGGAGTCATATTTATAGCGGGTAAAGGCGTTGTATGCGTTGTTGTTGGAGCTGGCTATAGTGTAGGATATCTCTGTTCCTTTTTTGGGGACGAGTATCAGATTGGATACCGCATAGCTGTTGGCGGCTGTGGAGGAGTAGAGCTTTACCTCCTTGGCCGAGCCGTTGGTGTTGGATGCGGAGGCGGCGTATCCGCACATCCAGCCGATGTTGGAAACTGTTCCGTCGGCATCAAATGTAGCGGTAAATTCGCGCTCGGCAAGTATTTGGCGTGTGCTCTTTTCGCTCGTGTGCTCAAAATAGACCACGGGCGCGGGGGATGTCGCCTTGGTGCAGATGCGTATCGTCTCGTTGTCCTTATCGGCAACATATTCATATGTCATCTCACTGCCGTTTTTGGTCTGTCCAACCCACTGGTAGGAGGCCGTGGCCATTATGGTGACACCGGCGGGATCAAACACCCAGCTGTTGCCGGACTGCTTCCAGGAGGAGAAAACGCTGACGGAGTTGGTGGGCGGCGCGGAGGTCGTAAAGGAGATCTTGTCGCCGGCCTTGGGCAGTGTTATCACATCGGAATAGAGCCATGATGTACTGCCGTCAACTATCTTATTTTTGTTGGTATTGGTGCAGGAGCCTATATATCCTGCGTTCCATTTGACCTCAAGTGTTGACTTTTCGGCAAATATCGGGAATATCGAGAGAGGCAGGGCGGAGAACAGCATGGTGGCGATAATGAGCGAGGAGATGATTCTTTTAAGCTTCATTTTTGTTGTTTCCTTTCTTGCATCGTTGGGTGTTTTGCTGTTGTGTTGCTGTGACCTTGCGGAGGTATTGCTTTTGATATTTGATATTGAGATGATCCCGATCTTTGATCACACAGGGCGTTTGTGTGCATATTTGAACAAAAATGCGCTATGTGTGACCTCAAAACAGCAAAAGGGGACTGCCGCAAAAGCAGCAGTCCCCACAGGGATCAGTTCTTTTTGTGCGAGATAGCTGCCTGAGCGGCTGCAAGTCTTGCGATCGGAATTCTGAACGGCGAGCAGGATACATAATCCAGGCCGATCTTGTCGCAGAATTCAACGGAGGACGGATCGCCGCCGTGCTCACCGCAGATGCCCACATGGAGCTTCTGGTTGGTGGAGCGACCAAGCTTGATGGCAGTTTCCATCAGCTTGCCAACGCCGACCTGGTCAAGCTTTGCAAAGGGATCGTTCTCGTAGATCTTGGTGTCGTAGTAAGCGGTAAGGAACTTGCCGGCATCGTCACGGGAGAAGCCGAATGTCATCTGAGTGAGGTCGTTGGTGCCGAAGCAGAAGAAGTCGGCTTCCTTAGCGATATCATCAGCAGTGAGAGCAGCTCTCGGGATCTCGATCATTGTACCCACCTCATACTCGAGGGCGAGGCCTGCGGCTGCGATCTCGGCATCAGCGGTCTCAACAACGATCTTCTTAACGAACTTAAGCTCCTTGTCATCACCAATCAGCGGGATCATGATCTCGGGCACGATCTTCCAATCGGGATGCTTGCGGCTTACATTGAGAGCGGCGCGGATGACAGCACGGGTCTGCATCTTTGCGATCTCGGGGTAGGTGACTGTCAAACGGCAGCCGCGGTGACCCATCATCGGGTTGAACTCATGGAGAGATGCGATGATGTTCTTTATGGTCTCAACGCTCTTGCCCTGGGCATCGGCGAGCTCGCGGATATCCTTCTCTTCGGTAGGAACGAACTCGTGAAGCGGCGGGTCAAGGAAGCGGATGCAAACAGGGCAACCCTCAAGAGCCTCGTAGAGAGCCTCAAAGTCGCTCTGCTGGTAGGGCAGGATCTTATCAAGAGCTGCTTCTCTCTCTGCTACTGTGTCAGAGCAGATCATCTCGCGGAATGCAGCGATTCTTTCCGGCTCAAAGAACATGTGCTCGGTGCGGCAGAGGCCGATACCCTCGGCGCCCAGCTCGCGAGCCTTCTTTGCATCGCGGGGAGTGTCAGCGTTGGTGCGAACGCTCATGCGACGATATTTGTCAGCCCAGCCCATGATGCGGCCGAACTCACCTGCGATCTGAGCATCAACGGTGGGGATGATGCCGTCGTAGATGTTACCGGTGGTACCGTCAATGGAGATGTAATCACCCTCGTGGAAGGTCTTGCCTGCGAGTGTGAACTGCTTGTTCTCCTCGTCCATGGCGATCTCGCCACAGCCGGAAACGCAGCAGGTACCCATACCGCGGGCAACAACGGCTGCGTGAGAGGTCATACCGCCGCGAACGGTGAGTATGCCCTGGGAGGCCTTCATACCTGTGATATCCTCGGGGGATGTCTCAAGTCTTACAAGCACTACCTTCTTGCCGGCGTTCTTCCAAGCCTCTGCATCGGCGGCGGAGAAGACGATCTGACCGCAAGCGGCACCGGGGGAAGCGCCAAGACCCTTACCTACGGGGTTGGCGGACTTGAGGGCCTTTGCGTCAAACTGCGGGTGAAGAAGTGTATCGAGGTTGCGGGGGTCGATCATCATAACGGCCTCTTCCTCTGTTCTCATGCCCTCGTCAACGAGATCGCAAGCGATCTTGAGAGCGGCCTGAGCGGTACGCTTGCCGTTACGGGTCTGGAGCATAAAGAGCTTACCGTGCTCAACGGTAAATTCCATATCCTGCATGTCTCTGTAGTGGTTCTCAAGGGTCTGGCAAACATTCTTGAACTGCTCAAAGGCCTCGGGGAACTTGTCCGCCATCTCATTGATGTGCATAGGTGTACGAACGCCTGCAACAACGTCCTCGCCCTGTGCGTTGGTAAGGAACTCACCAAACAGACCCTTAGCGCCGGTGGCGGGGTCACGAGTAAAGGCAACGCCTGTACCGCAGTCATCACCCATGTTACCAAATGCCATTGACTGTACGTTAACGGCAGTACCCCAAGAGTAGGGAATGTCGTTGTCGCGGCGGTAAACGT
>CAYLLA010000020.1:0-25842 GCA_964384555.1 uncultured Ruminococcus sp.
GTCACTTTGTCTATACTTTTTTGATATCCAGTCTCACATCTATTGTAACACTACATAAAAAATGTCCCGCGCGGTAAAAATATATTGACTTGAACATAAAAAATTGGTATAATTAATATGTAAAAATATAATTGCCGTAATTGCCGGATCATAAACGCTCTATGACGATATGTTGGCGGTGTGATCTTGATTCTGATCGTCGGACGACGATCGGATAAATTCGGATGAAAATAAAAATTATAAAAAAGGGGAGGCGCGGAGATGGCAATCATGGGCGGCAAGACGGGCGAGCTTTTTGAAAAACAAAATATCGACGGCGAAAATGTTCCCGCGTATTTTTTCCATCAAGGAACGAACTCCCGCGCCTATGACTATCTCGGCGCACATGAGATACCCGGCGGGTATGTTTTTCGCGTTTGGGCGCCAAACGCCGCCGCGGTCGCGGTAGCAGGTGATTTTGACGACTGGACGGGCGCGCTTTCGATGCAAAGGATCACCGAGGGCGGAATATGGGAAGCCCGTGGAATAGGTGACGGCTTTTGCCGCGGCGCAAAGTATAAATATCTTATCACCGCCGCCGACGGTCGCCGACTTTATAAGGCCGATCCCTTTGCGTTTTATTCCGAATGCCCGCCCGGCACGGCATCCGTTATGTGGGATATCCCCACGCGTGCTTGGCAGGATAATGCTTGGATGGCCTCCCGCCCCAACGCGCGAGATACTGCAAGGCCGATAAATATATACGAGCTTCAGCTGTCATCATGGATGCGGCATGAGAACGGTACGCTCCTCAGCTACAAGGAGCTGGCGCATGAGCTGGCGCCTTATGTAAAGCAGATGGGATATACGCATATCGAGCTTTTGCCGATAGCGGAGCACCCATATGACGGCTCATGGGGCTATCAGGTAACGGGCTATTATTCCCCCACCGCAAGGCACGGCGCGCCGCAGGAGCTGATGGAGTTTATCGACATCATGCACGGTGCGGGCATTGGCGTCATACTTGATTGGGTACCCGCGCATTTTCCAAAGGATGCACACGGGCTTTATGAGTTTGACGGCATGCCGCTTTATGAATATCAGGGTGCTGACCGCATCGAGCATGCAGGGTGGGGAACCCGCCGCTTTGATGTCGGCAGGTGCGAGGTGGAGAGCTTTTTGGTCTCCAACGCCTGTTTTTGGGCGGAGGTCTACCACGCGGACGGACTGCGCGTGGATGCCGTGGCCTCTATGCTTTATCTTGATTATGACCGCGCACCCGGCGAGTGGGTGCCGAATATATACGGCGACAACCGTTGCCTTGAGGCTATGGCGTTCTTCCGTAAGCTCAACGGCACCATGGCGCATTTTCACCCGGGTGTTATGATGATAGCGGAGGAATCCACCGCGTGGGGCAATCTTACAAGCTTTGATAACGATGGCCTCGGGTTTTCATTTAAATGGAACATGGGCTGGATGAATGATGCGCTCGCCTACGCCGAGGAGGATCCGATATTCAGAAAATACCACCATCAAAAGCTTACCTTTTCAATGATGTACGCTTTTGGCGAAAGATATGTGTTGCCGATATCGCATGACGAGGTGGTACACGGCAAAAAGTCGCTCCTTGACCGTATGCCGGGCGACTACTGGCAAAAGTTTGCGGGTACACGTGCGTTTTTTGCTTATATGATGACGCATCCCGGCAAAAAGCTGATCTTTATGGGGTGCGAGATAGGGCAGTTTCGTGAGTGGGATCACGCATCGAGCGTTGAGTGGTTCCTGCTGGATTACGAGGCGCATGCAAAGCTGCAGCTCTATGTTGCGGAGCTTGACCATTTGTATCTCGCCTCCCCCGAGCTTTGGGAGATTGATACCTCTTGGGACGGTTTTGAATGGATAGATGCCGATAACGCCGATCAAAGCATTATAAGCTTTAGGCGCATGTCGTCTGACGGCGGCGAGCTTGTGGTGATCATAAACTTCACCCCGCAGGCCTACGAGGGCTATCGGGTGGGCGTTCCCGCTCCCGCCGAGTACTGCGAGCTTATCTCGTCAGATAACGAAAGGTACGGCGGCTCCGGTGTTTGCAATACAGGTACGCTACGCACCGAGGATACACCAAGCCACGGCAGGGATGCCTCCCTTGTGTTGCGCATACCGCCGCTCGGTGCCGTCATCCTAAAGCGTGAAAAACTCCTGTCCCGAAAGCGCCGCACGGCCGCAAAAGCCGCCGATGCGACAAAAAGAGCAAAGGGCCGGACGACAAACAAGACCGCAAAAGCAAGCAAGACGAAAAATAAAGCACCCGCCATGGAGGCAAAGATACCTGACGAAAAATAAAAAAACACAGTGCGTTTTGAGATCCGCCGGCTATCCGGCACCCCAAAAAACGGATAAATATCGCACTCGCGGCATTTTAGGTAATATCCCGCGCCGCTATCAATTATAATTTAAGGAACTCACATGCAGGAAAAATAAATATCAAAAAAGAATAAGAGAATAAGAAAGGAAAGTTTTTGGTATGTACAGAAAAAAAGAATGTGTTGCCATGCTGCTCGCAGGCGGGCAGGGCAGCAGACTTTACGCGCTGACCTCCAAACTCGCAAAGCCCGCCGTACCCTTTGGCGGAAAATACCGTATTATCGACTTTACTCTCTCAAACTGCGTCAACTCCGGGATCGACACCGTTGGGGTGCTGACTCAGTACCAGCCTCTCCTGCTCAATGATTATATCGGCAACGGCCTGCCGTGGGATCTTGACCGCACCTTTGGCGGCGTTAAGATCCTGCCGCCCTACCAAGGCAAAAAATCGGCCGACTGGTATCGTGGCACGGCCAATGCGATATACCAGAATATCGAATTTATAGATAGGTACGATCCCGAGTATGTCCTTGTGCTGTCGGGCGACCATATCTATAAGATGGACTATTCAAAAATGCTCGCCGCGCACAAAAAGCGCGGGGCGGATTGCACCATCGCCGTTATAGATGTGCCGCTGAGCGAGGCGAGCCGCTTTGGCATCATGACTACCGATGATGATGAACGTATAGTCAAATTCTCCGAAAAGCCCAAGGAGCCGGACAGCACCAAGGCCTCGATGGGTATCTATATCTTTAACAAGGAAAAGCTGTTTGAATACCTGCGCGCCGACGAGGCGGACGAAAATTCAAGCAACGATTTCGGCAAAAACGTCATTCCCGCCATGCTTGCGGCAGGGGAGCGCATGTACGCATACCCCTTCAGCGGCTACTGGAAGGACGTTGGCACCATCCGCTCGCTTTGGGAGGCAAATATGGATATGCTGGGGGACGATCCTGTCCTGCGGCTGGGCGATGATCGGTGGCGAATATATTCAAGACATGATGCACGCGCACCGCACTATATAGCGCAGGGTGCGGTGGTGGAGGATTCCTCCATTACCGAGGGCTGTGAGATACGCGGTACGGTCCGCGGCTCAGTGCTTGGCGCAGGCGTTAAGGTTATGGCGGGGGCATGTGTTGTGGATTCCGTCATCATGAGCGATGTAGTCATCAAGGCGGGCGCTTCGGTCGAATACTCGATAATCGATTCGCGCGCCGTGATAGGCGAGGGCGCTGTGGTCGGCGCTCCCGAATCGACCGGAGCCGAGATAACAGTCGTCGGCTCGGATGCCGAGGTCCCGGCGGGCGGCAGGGTCGCGCCCGGGGCAATGCTCACCGCCGGCACGGCGAGTGTGTGAGCTTGAAGCTTGAAAAACATAAAAACGGAGGAAGCAAAATGACAGCCGCAGGATTAGTTTTTTCCAACATTCACGATGAGAGTCTGCCCGAGCTTACCCGCCTTCGTACAATGGCGAGCGTTCCCTTTGGCGGGCGGTACCGTCTTATCGATTTCGCGCTTTCCAATATGGTCAACTCCGGAATATCCAAGGTCGGAGTTATCACTCACTATAATTATCAGTCACTGCTCGACCACATAGGCACGGGCAAGGACTGGGATCTTGCCCGCCGCTCGGGCGGCATCAAGATCCTGCCGCCGTTTATTACGGCTTACGATGCCAAAGGCGTGGGTCAGCTATACAGCACGCGTCTTGAGGCACTGCTGGGCGTTGTAAACTTTATCTCACGCTGCACCGAGGACGTGATAGTGCTCTCGGACTGCGATACCATATGCAATATCGACCTTGGTGACGTTATTGCCGAGCATGAGGAGACAGGTGCGGATTTTACGGTCGTAGTTAAACCTGTTGACGAGGGATTTAGCGGCTCTCCGCGCCACTCGGTCATATATTCTGACAGTGATGGGCGCATTACCGATGCTACCGAATTTTCGGCGGAGCTTCACGCAGGGCAGGAGATAAGCACCAACATAATGGTCATCAACCGTATGTATCTTTTAAATCTCCTCGGTGATGCCGCCGCACACGGATACACCAGCTTTTTCCGTGATCTTGTTGCACGCAACATAGGTCGGGCAAATTACCGCGTGTATCATTACAACGGCTATTATGCCTTTGTCTCCTCGCTTGCGGGATACTTTGATTGCTCCATGGGTCTTTTGCAGTCAAACGTCAGGGAGGCACTCTTTGGCATTCCCGAGCGCCCCATCTACACCAAGGTGCGCAACTCCGCACCCACGATCTATCGCTCCGGCTCTTCGGTGGATAATTCCATCGTGGCCGACGGATGTACGATCGAGGGCAGGGTGGAGAACTCAATAATCTTCCGCGGTGTCAAGGTCGGGCGCGGAAGCGTGGTGCGCAATTCGATACTTTTGCAGGATACCGTTGTGGGTGCGGGTGTTACTCTCAACTGCACGGTGACAGATAAAAACTCCGTCATACGCGACGGACGTATGCTCTCCGGACACGAAACGATGCCCTTCTTCATCGGGAAAGGAATAATGGTGTAAGCTATGAGCAGTGAAAAGATCGAAAAGACCGAGAATATAGAGAATATCGAAAAGCTCGAAAATACAGCAACCGAGACCGCAACTGCGGCATGTCCTGCCGAAGCAAAGCACGGGCGCAGCATCCTTTTTGTGGGTGCCGAGGTAATGCCATTTGCCGCAACCGGGGGACTTGGCGATGTTATGGGCTCTTTGCCTGAGGCACTGGCACAGCTTGACCCCACGCTTGATATTCGCGTAGTCATGCCCTGCTACAGCGCGATAGGCGCAAAATATCGAGCCATGATGAAGACCGAGGCATCCTTTGAGATCACGCTTGCATGGCGGCATCAATATTGCGGTGTCAAAAGCCTTAAAAAAGGCGGTGTGACCTATTATTTCATCGATAACGAGTACTATTTCAAGCGCGCCGCGCTGTACGGGCAGTATGATGACGGCGAGAGATATGCATTCTTCTGCACCGCCGTGATGGATATGATGCCGCATCTTGGGTTCTTCCCGGATATACTTCATGCGCATGACTGGCAGTCTGCGCTGTCGGTGATCTATCTGCGGCAAAAATACAGCCGCGATGCGCGCTGGAGCGGGATGAAGAGCGTATTTACAATACACAATATAGAGTATCAGGGTAGATATGACCTGTGCATCCTCGGCGATGTATTCGGACTTTCCGAGCATGACCGATCTGTGCTTGATTGGGATGGCGGCATCAACCTTATGAAGGGCGCTATCGTCGCCGCGGATCTTGTAAGCACGGTAAGCCCGCGCTATGCCCGGGAGATACTCACGCCCGAGTTCTCGCACGGACTTGACGGCATCCTGCGTGCAAATTCCGCAAAGCTGCGCGGGATACTTAACGGTATCGATTACAGCTATTACGACCCGGAGCATGACCCTGTGCTGGCGGAAAACTACACAGCGACTGCGCAGGGCGGAAAATCCGCCTGCCGCGCCGAGCTTTTGCGCGATCTTTCATTGCCCGATGACCCGGATCGTCCGCTGATAGCGGTGATCTCCCGCCTTGCATCGCATAAGGGACTTGATATAGTTTGCGAGGCACTGGGCGGCATTCTGCGGGATAGCGGTGCGCAGTTCGTGGTGCTCGGCAAGGGTGAGGCAAGATACGAGGATTATTTCAGGTCCCTTGAGGAGCGCTTCCCAGACAATGCACGTGCACTGATGACCTATGACCGCGACCTTGCACGGCGCATATATGCCGCGGCGGATATATTCATGATGCCGTCAAAGAGTGAGCCCTGCGGGCTTTCGCAAATGATAGCCTCGCGCTACGGTGCGATACCGGTCGTGCGCGAGACAGGCGGACTTTATGATTCCATCCACGGCTATTGGGAGGATGCCGCGGGCAGAATGCACGGTAACGGCTTTACCTTTGCAGGCTATACCTCGGGTGAGCTTTACGAGCGCACCATGGCCGCAGTCTCACTGTGGCGAGACAGTAAAAAAAGAAATAAATTTATCAAAAAGATAATGAGCGTCGATTTCTCATGGCGGTCATCGGCGGCGGAATATGCGGCAATGTACGGGACACTGTTCCCGCAGTGCTGACACTGCCCGCCATACCGGAGACTGCATGGCAGGAATGATCTATTGACACTTCGGCGCTGTTTATCGGAGGAAGTATTAAAAGTGAATTACCAACCCAAGCCCCGAGAGGTCGGGGAAAACATCGAACAAAAGCTTTTGCGCCTTTTCGGCACCACGGCGGCCGAGGCGACCCGCGACCAAATGTACAAAGCCGTTGCAAATACCGTTAAAGATATTTTGGCGGATAAGCGTGCGCATTTCAGCGAGCGGGTGAAAAAGGAGGGCGAAAAGCAGGTATATTATATCTGCATGGAGTTCCTGCTCGGCCGTTCCCTTAAAAACAATCTCTCAAACCTCGGCCTTGCGGGTGCGTATTCGGAGGCATTGGCGGGGATGGGCGTATCCATTGACGAGCTTTATGAATGCGAGCCGGATGCGGGACTCGGTAACGGCGGACTTGGCCGCCTTGCCGCCTGCTTTATGGATTCGCTGGCGTCGCTCGACTATCCCGCAGGCGGATTTTCGATACTCTACGAGTACGGTCTTTTTAAGCAAAAGATAGTTGACGGCTTGCAGATAGAAATGCCGGACGTTTGGCTGCCGGGCGGCGAGGTGTGGCTTGAGCCGCGCACCGACCGTATCTTTACGGTAAAATTCGGCGGTCGCATAAAGGAAGAGTGGCGGGATGGTCACCTGCAGATCCTGAACGAGGGCGCCGACGAGGTGGAGGCCGTCCCGTACGACATGCTCATATCCGGCGGCGATTCGGATGGTGTCAGCCGCTTGCGCCTGTGGCGGGCAAGGGACACACGCTCCTTTAACATGGGCCTCTTTACGCAGGGACAATACACCCGCGCGCTCGAGGAGAGCAATAATGCCGAGATAATCTCAAAGGTGCTCTATCCCTCCGATAACCATACCGAGGGCAAACTGCTTCGCCTTACCCAGCAGTATTTCCTTACCTCCGCATCGGTCCAAAATATCATCCGCGATCATATGGCGGTGTATAAAAATATCAACACCCTGCCGGATAAGGTCGCAATACACATCAATGATACGCATCCCGCGCTCGTTATCCCCGAGCTTATGCGCATATTGATGGATGATTATTTCCTCTCATGGGACGATGCGTGGGATATCACCGTTCGCACTGTATCCTACACCAACCATACCGTCATGCCGGAGGCGCTTGAAAAATGGAGCGAGGATCTGTTCGGTCTCAAGCTTCCGCGCATACACATGATAGTAAAGGAGATAAACGAGCGCTTCAGCCGCCGCGCATGGGATGCGTATCCCGGTAACTGGAACAGGATAGCAGAGATGAGCGTTATGAGCTACGGTCAGGTGAATATGGCCAACCTTGCGGTTATCGGCTCGCACTCGATAAACGGCGTTTCAAAGCTCCACTCCGAGATACTGACCGAGTCAATATTTAAAAACTTCTACCGCATCTACCCGGAGCGTTTTACAAACGTTACAAACGGCGTGGCGCACAGGCGTTGGCTCTGCTATTCCAACCCGCGGCTGGCATCCCTGCTTGATGAGTGCATAGGTCGCGACTATCGCAAAGACCCGGAGCAGCTGGCGGAGTTTGCAAAGTTTGCGGATGACCACGGTGTGCTTGAGGAGCTTCGTTCCATCAAGCATGAGAACAAAAAGGACTTTGCCGACTTTATGCAGCGACGCGCTGGAATATCCATCGATACCCACTCTGTCTTTGATGTTCAGATAAAGCGCCTGCACGAGTACAAGCGCCAGCTCCTCAATGTATTAAACATCATAGGGATATATCTTGATCTTTGCGATGATCCGTCGCTTGATGTACGCCCGCGCACATATATCTTCGGCGCTAAGGCCGCGCCGGGGTATCAAATGGCCAAGCGGATAATCGAGCTGATCTGTATGCTCTCCCGCGAGATCGAAAACACACCCGGCGTGCGCGATAAGCTTAAGGTCGTCTTCCTTGAAAACTATGATGTTACGACCGCTGAGGCGCTCATTCCCGCCGCCGAGATCAGCGAACAGCTCTCGCTTGCCGGTAAGGAGGCATCGGGTACCGGTTGCATGAAGCTCATGCTCAACGGTGCGCTCACCATAGGCACTCTTGACGGCGCTAATATCGAGATGCTGGGAGCTGTGGGCAGAGATAATATCTTTATCTTCGGGCTTACAAGCTCGGAGGTGGCGGATCTGTGGCTTGAGGGCTATAATTCCGCGCTCTACTACGCGCAAAACGACCGCCTGCACCGCATAGTTGACAGGCTCAACGCGGGCTTTGCGGGTGTATCCTTCTCGGATATCGCGCAGTATCTCATATCCGGCCACGGCATTGCCGACCCGTATATGTGCCTTGCGGATTTTGAATCCTACCGTCAGGCGCAGGAGCGTGCCTTTGCCGCCTTTGCCGACCGTGAGGGCTGGAGCCGCCGTTCGCTTATGAATATAGCCATGGGCGGGCATTTTGCCGCCGACCGCGCGGTGCGCGAGTACGCTGACCGCATTTGGAATATCAAAAGCCTTGCCGACAGCGGCAAAGATAAATGATAAGCCGCAAATGCCTGCTTTCCAAATACACTAAGACTCAAAGAATCTAAAAAAGCTACCCGACGTCCGTCTGTCGCCGGTGACGACAGACGGACAAAATATTTTGATTCTGTAAGATCATGGATATACGTAACAAAAAATGAGCAACCGAAAAACACATCAAAACCGCAGATCGAGATCTGCCGAGGGGATATCCTATGCTGCCAAAACTATGTAACGAGCTTACAGTGCCGTCGGCACACCTGACCTGCCTGACCGAGGACGGTCGCACGCGCGATCATATAGGTGCTTTGCGCCGCGGCGAGCGGGTGCGGGTCACTATAAAGCTTCCGCGCATCGTCGGTGCGGAGGGCGTGGTGATGAGGATCAGCCCCGATGGCGGTGCGGGGTACACCGACCTGCCGTTTGAATATATCGGCGGTGCGCGTGATATGACCGAGGATAGCTACGTGCTGTCCCTCTCGCCGTGCGATATCCTGCCGGATGATGCCGACCACGGCCTCTTTTATTACGAGTTTTTGATACTTCGCGGGCTTGATACGCTTTTTTCAAGCACAAAAAATAATGTAGATATCTCGCTCTCCCGCGAGAGCGGCGAGCGCTTTCGCATGCTCGTCTACCGTGACGACTTTAAAACCCCCGCATGGCTTGGCTGCGGCGTGATGTATCATGTTTTTGTTGACCGCTTTTGCCGCGGCAGTGAGCCGTGTCGGCCGCCGCGCGGAGGCATCATCAATGATGATTGGCGGGATGGCATCCCGCAATATGCCGAATATCCGGGCGGTGAGGTCGCAAACAACGTCTACTTTGGCGGCGATCTTTACGGAGTGATCGAAAAGCTGCCATATCTTGCATCGCTCGGTGTGGGTGTTATCTATCTTTCCCCGATATTTTCCGCTGCATCAAATCATAAATACGATACCGCTGATTATCTCAGCGTTGCCGACGAGTTCGGCGGTGACCCCGCGCTTTCTCTTTTACTGCAAAGTGCGCATGAGGCGGGCATTCGCATCATACTTGACGGTGTTTTTAATCACACCGGGGATGACAGCATTTATTTTGATAAATATCATCATTTCGGCGGAGGTGCGTGGGATGATCCCGCATCGCCTTACCGTAAATGGTATTACTTTAAAGAGGATGCGGCGGAGGGCGAACTCCCGTATGCCGCATGGTGGGGAATACCCATCCTGCCAAAGCTCGATCTTGATGAGCCGTCCTGCCGTAATTTCTTTATCGGAGAGGGTGGCGTTTGCGAAAAATATATAAAGCTCGGCTGTGACGGCTGGAGACTTGACGTAGCGGACGAGCTGCCAAATGACTTTCTTTGCGGTCTGCGCGAGAGGGTCAAGGGCGTGTCACCCGATGCCGCTGTCATAGGCGAGGTGTGGGAGAACGCCGCGGATAAGATCTCCTACGGTCAGCGGCGCGAGTATTTTTGCGGGCAACAGCTGGACAGTGTTATGAACTACCCTCTGCGTTCGGCACTGCTTGCATATGCCGAAACGGCGGATGCCGAGTTTTTGGCGGACGAGCTGATTGATATCTACTCCTCCTACCCGCGCCCCGCGGCGGATGTGCTGATGAATATCATCGGCACGCATGATACCGAGCGTATACTCACCCTGCTTGGTGCGCCGGAGCGTATACACGAGCTTGACGGCGAGGGAAATGCCACCCGCGCGGCCTTTGCGCTGACAGAGCGGGAGCGCGCCGAGGCAATCAAAAAACTGCGCCTGATATCTGTCATACAATATACCGTTTACGGCTTCCCCTGTGTTTATTACGGAGACGAGCGCGGTATGGAGGGCGCGGGCGATCCGTTTTGCCGCCGCCCCATGCTTTGGGACGAGCGCACATCGGATGAGCTTGTTGATCATTATCGCCGTTTGGGCGAGGTGCGGCACTGCGAGGTATTTGACCGCGGTGAGTTTGCGCTTTTGCGTGCCGAGGGCGGATATATCGAGTATTCAAGAGAAAAACAAACGCCGGATGGTCTTTTGCGCGTGCGCGTGGCGGCAAATCTCGGCCGCGAGGCTGTGGCAATGCAGGTGAAGGGCGAATATCTTGAGCTTTACACAGGCAAGCGCGGGCGCGGGGACATCACACTTGCGCAGTTCGCCTTTGCCGTTATCCGCGAGACGGTCGCCGAGAATAAGAATACAAAAAAGAACACAAAGGAGGCAAGCGCAGGGACATGCTGAAGGAATTTATAAAAAAGTTTACAACATCAAAGGATCCCGAGTCGCCAAAGTATCGCCGCGCCATGGCCGAGCGTATATGCGGCAAGCGGCTGAGATACGTTACCGAGCGGCGAAACAATGTTGACGAGGTGATAGGCAGAGAGGGGAATATGAGCCTGCGCGATGACGAGCTGATAGTCTTCTCCTCCTCCGAGGTCGTATTCAGGTGCTCGGTGCCGGAGCTTCAGGCGGCGGAGCTGCTCTCAAAGGACGGCGTGGTGCTCACTGGTCCGGATCTTGAGCACGGCGGCGAGGTGCGCACCGTTATTGCGTATTACGTGTATTACAGATAAGCCCGACCGCGACACACGCCGCAAAAGGTGATCCATATAACAAACAAAGAAAAAAACAATAATTAGATCCCAAAAGCTTAAATGAAAGCTTAAAAAAGAGAAAATACAATGAGACTGGTCGTAAAAGTGGGTACATCTACCCTTACGCATCCAACCGGATGCTTAAACATTAGGCGCATCGAGGCGTTTTGCAAGGTGCTGTCAGATCTTAAAAACGCGGGCGAAGAGGTGATAGTGGTATCGTCCGGCGCTGTGGGAATGGGCGTGGGCAAGTTAAATCTTGCCGGTCGCCCGCGCGATACCGTGGGCAAGCAGGCGGCCGCGGCGGTGGGTCAGTGCGAGCTTATGTATACATATGATAAGCTGTTTTCCGAATACAACCGCACGGTGGCGCAGATATTGCTGACCGCCGAGGATTTCAGGCACCCCACCCGACACGAAAACTTTACCAATACCATGGAGAGATTGCTTTCGCTTGGCGTTATCCCGATAATCAATGAAAACGATACGGTGGCTACCGATGAGATAGAGATAGGGGATAACGATACACTTGCCGCCATGGTGGCGGAGAGCGCACATGCCGATCTTTTGGTGCTCATGTCGGATATCGACGGCCTTTATACCGCCGACCCGCACCGCGACCCCGATGCAAAGCTTATATCCGAGGTGCGCGATATCGACGCAGGTATCCTCGCGCTCGGCGGCGGCAGTAACAGCACGCAGGGCACGGGCGGCATGGCAACAAAGCTCACGGCCGCCAAAATAGCCACATCGGCCGGGTGCGATATGATAATATGCAACGGCGCAAGACCAGACTATCTTTACGCCATTGCCGACGGTGAGAGCGTGGGAACGAGATTTTATGCCAAGGCGAATGAAGCCTGCTGTAAGGCGGGGGAGGATGAATGATATGACAACACATGAGATATTACTTTCCGCGCGTGCCGCATGCCGCAAGCTCAACGCCGCCGATGTCGATGTGCTCGATCGCGCTCTGCTTTATATGGCAGAGGAGATAGAGTCCGGTGAGGCGGATATACTTGATGCTAACCGCGCAGATGTTCGGGCGGCGGTTGACGAGGGCAGGATAACGCCTGTAATGATAGACAGGCTAACGCTTGACCACGGTCGCATAGCATCTATGTGTGACGGTATACGTGCGGTGGCTGCACTGCCCACACCGCTTGGCCGGGTGCTCTCCGAATGTGAACGTCCAAACGGTCTTAAGATCCAAAAGGTCTCTGTAAGCATCGGCGTTATAGCCATGATATACGAGAGCCGCCCGAATGTTACATCTGATGCCGCGGCACTGGCCATTAAGAGCGGCAACGTTGCAGTGCTTCGTTGCGGACATGAGGCTTACCGCACATCATTTGCAATAGTTGAGGCCATCCGCCGCGGTCTTGCACGCGCAGGTCTGCCAGCGGCCGCTGTCTCTCTTATTGAGGATCCCACACGCGCCGGCGCACGTGAGCTGATGGAAGCGGTCGGGCTTGTGGATCTGCTCATTCCGCGCGGTGGTGCGGGGCTTATCCGCGCCTGCGTTGAAAACGCCAAGGTACCTGTTATTGAAACAGGAACGGGTATATGCCATATTTATGTCGATCGCGCGGCGGATCTTTCAATGGCACTGTCGGTCATCGAAAACGCCAAGACCTCCCGCCCCTCTGTTTGCAACGCCGCCGAGGTAGTGCTGGTGCACAGGGATATAAAGGATGAATTCCTCCCCATGCTTCGCCGCCGTTTGGTGCGTGAGCGGGTTGAGCGCGGTGAGCATACGGTTGAATTCAGGTGCGACAGTGAGTCGGCAATGATCATGCGTGAGGTGCCGGCGGACGAGAGCGCATTCGATACCGAATTTTTGGACTATATCCTGGCTGTCGGCGTTGTGGGCAGCATCGATGAGGCTATCGACCATATAGCCGCGCATTCCACCCACCATTCGGATGCCATAATCACCGCGGATGATGCGGCTGCGGCAAGATTTGTGCGCTCTGTTGACAGCGCGGCGGTGTACGTCAATGCATCCACAAGGTTTACCGACGGCGGCGAGTTTGGGCTTGGCTGTGAGATGGGAATATCCACGCAAAAGCTGCCGCCCAGAGGTCCTATGGGGCTCGCCGAGCTTACGAGCTATAAGTATATAATAACCGGAAACGGGCAGGTTCGCTGAGCCGCACGCCGTGACAACGGCAAAGCCGAAAATGCAAACCACAAAAGATCAAAAAGATCAAAATAAAAAGGAACGAATAAAAATAAAATGACTGTAGGATTTATAGGCGCCGGCAATATGGGCGGCGCACTGGCGGGTGCTGTGGCACGCGCCATGGAGAGAAACGAGGATATTGCAGGGGAGCTGCTTATCTGCGATAAAAACAGCGAGCGCGCCGAGGCGGTCGCAAAGGATATCGGCGGTCGCACGGCCGCCGCAGATGAAATGATAGAGTGCTGTGATATTATCTTCTTTGGTGTCAAGCCGCAAACGCTACCCGCGCTTGCCGAGGAGCTTTCAGCCCCGCTTTCGGCCCTTCGCCGTCAAAGACGTCGCCCGCCTCTTGCCGTTACGATGGCGGCGGGAGTTTCAATATCCAAATTTGAATGCATGTTCGGCGGTCTGCCGGTGATACGCATCATGCCAAATACGCCGGTATCGGTAGGTGAGGGCGTTATCTTTTGGTGTGCGGCGGAAGGTGTGGCCAATGATATGCGCTGCGCGTTTTCAGCCATAATGAGTGCCTGCGGCGAGCGTTTTGAGGTGGACGAGCGCCATATCGATGCCGCAGGTGCGCTCTCCGGCTGCGGTCCTGCCTATGTTTATATGTTTATCGAGGCACTGGCTGACGGAGCTGTGGCGGCGGGGCTTGACCGTCAAACGGCACTCCGTGCGGCTACCTCTACCGTTATCGGCGCGGGAACACTGCTCCGCAAGCTTGATTGCCACCCCGGTGTGCTCAAGGATGCGGTCTGCAGTCCAGGCGGCACGACTATTGAGGGCGTGCGAACGCTGGAGGAGCATGCAATGCGTGCGGCGGTGATGGATGCCGTCCTTGCGGCCTATCGCAAGACCGAGGAGCTTAAAAACTGAGCGGCTGTTGCCGTATCGAAAAAAATATCGACTTTTTGTCGATTTATCGGTATTTTTGGCCAGCGGCTCTTGAAATCCGTCTCCTTTTGGAGTATAATAGTATTAAATACGAACAGTCGGCGATATCGCCCCGAAGCATTGCGGCGGAGAGGTCTTTCGTCGATCCGAGTAATAAAAACAAGGAGCAGGCAAACGCATGAGTACTTTACACATTCTTGATCACCCTCTTATCACCCACAAGCTTTCAATCATGAGAAATAAAAAGACGGGCTCTAAGGATTTCCGCCAGATCCTTAACGAGATCGCCATGCTTATGGGGTACGAGCTGACGCGTGACCTCCCGCTTGAGGATGTTACAATTGAAACTCCCCTTACAAAAATGAAGGCAAAAATGATATCGGGCAAAAAGCTCGCCATCGTACCGATCCTGCGTGCGGGACTTGGCATGGTGGATGGTCTTTTGGAGCTCGTTCCGGTTGCAAAGGTAGGTCATATCGGTCTTTACCGCGACCCCGAGACACATACCCCGGTAGAGTATTATTGCAAGCTCCCCAATGATATCGAGGATAGAATAGTCATCCTTGTTGACCCCATGCTGGCTACAGGCGGCTCTGCTTGCGATGCGCTGACAATGCTTAAGAGGCACGGTTGCCGCAACATTCGCTTTATGGCGCTCGTTGGTGCGCCGGAGGGCGTGCGCAAGGTGCAGGAGGAACATCCCGATGTTGACATATTTATTGCAGCACTTGATGAATGCCTCAACGACCATGCATATATCGTTCCCGGACTTGGCGATGCCGGCGATAGGATCTTCGGCACAAAATAAGATAAAAACTACATGGGCGGGCAATGTTTGTCCGCCCTTTTTTTGAAAAGAAAAAAGAAAAAATGAGAGTTTTAACGATAGGCAAAAACGATGCCGGGCAGAGGCTGGATAAGTTCCTTACAAAGGCGGTCCGCGGCATGCCAAAGTCGTTTATGTATAAATCGATAAGAACAAAAAAGATAAAGCTCAACCGTCACCGTGCCGAGCCGGATACAATGCTCCGTGAGGGGGACGAGATACAGCTTTTTATACGTGATGAATTTTTTGAGTCTCCGGAGGGTGACCGCGGTGCGCTCTATCGGATAGAGCCGAAGCTCTCGGTCGTATATGAGGATAAAAATATCATCCTCATCAATAAGCGCCCCGGTGTTTTGGTGCATGAAGATGACTCGGGCAAGGATAATACACTGCTGATGCACCTGCACGCATATCTTTGGCGGCGCGGCGAGTATGACCCGGAGGCGGAGCAATCCTTTGCCCCCGCGTTTTGCAATCGCATAGACAGAAACACGGGCGGTATAGTTATAGCCGCCAAAAATGCCGAGGCACTGCGCGAGATGGATGAACGCATACGCGCAAGAGAGGTTAAAAAGTTTTATCTTTGTGCCGTTCACGGCAAAATGCCCAAGCGTGCCGATGTGCTCGAGGCATATCTTCGCAAGGATGAGCGCAACAACACCGTTGATGTTATCGATCACCCCGCTCGCGGCTATCTTACGATAAAAACAGGCTACCGCGTGCTGGCCGAGCATGGGGGTGATTCACTGCTTGAGATAGAGCTGTTTACCGGTCGCACCCATCAAATACGCGCACATATGGCGCACATAGGTCACCCATTGCTCGGGGACGGCAAGTACGGTGTAAATCGCGAGGACAAACGCGCAGGATATCATTTCCAAGCGCTGACCTCATATAAGCTGCGGTTTGATTTTTCGGATGACGGCGGAGTGCTTGCGAACCTTCGCGGGCGCGAGTTTTCAATTCCCCCCGCCGATGTTTGGTTTTGCGCCGATTTCGGCTATAGCGGTACATCAGTATGATAAAAACAAAAATAAAGAAAAATGTCATGTCGGATAAAAGCCGGTCATGGCGCGGGCTTTCAGACTGTATCATTCACCCCACCAAAAGAGTCGTGCGCATGCTGATGCTGATCCTCTCCGGTATTGCGGCGGGTGCGGCCATTACCTTTCCTACGATCCCGGGCGCATGCCTGCAGTGGTTGCTTTATATCCCCGCGGCACTGGTCATGATATCAATGGCAGAGGAGGAGGGCGCGGCCTCTCGCGGGCGGCTGTGGCGGATGTACCGCTATGGTTTTCTCTTTTTCATGTCCGAATATCTGGTCGTGTACCACTGGTTCTTTTCCTTTTATCCGTTGGATTTTACCGGTATGAGCCGCCCCTCCGCCGCCGTTGTGGTAATGGTGGCGTGGCTTGGGCTGTCCTTTTTGGCATCGGTTGCGGGCGGCGGTGTGTTTTTGCTGTTTGCGGTGCTCACACGCGGCCGCGCCGTGCGCCGATGTCCGCTTTTGCGCCCCTTTTTGGGCGGCGCACTGTTTGCGCTGTTTGAATGGGTAGAGACCATCGGTTGGATGGGCGTGCCGTGGGGCAGGATAGCTCTTGGGCAGCTTTCGATAGATGGTACGCCAACGGTACGCGTTGCCTCTTGGTTTGGCAGTTATTTTGTCGCTTTTGCCGTTGTCAGCGTATCCTTCCTTTTGGCGGAGGCGATAGTCGCTCGGCGTGACCGCCGTCGAGCCATCCTGCGTGCTTCGGTTGCCCTTTTTGTCGTTGCCGCGGATATATTGCTCGGATGCGCGGCGGCGCTGTCCGTCGGATCGAGCGATATAGATTCCAACGTTGACTCCGATTCCGATATAGCCGATGCCTTTTCCGTTGCGGTCCCGAACGATGATCAAAACGATACAGGGGGCGACCATGAAAAAGCCATAAAGGTCGCGGCGATACAGGGGAATATCTCCTCCAAAGATAAATTTAATATATCTTCCGATGAAACATCCGCTATCTATTTAAAGCTTGTCGAAAGCGCGGCCGACAGCGGGGCCGAACTCATCCTCACCCCCGAGAGTGCAATGAACTGGAGTCTGCGGGATGATGGCAAAACGCTGTCCCGCTTTTGCGATATTGCACGCGAGCACGAGACCTGTATAGTGCTGGGTTGTCTTGACGGCTACGGCGAGGGGCAGGAGAATATACTTATCTATATCCTACCGGACGGCCGAGTGAGCGAGACTGTCTATTCAAAGCGCCACCTTGTTCCGTTTGGCGAGTATATGCCGTGGCGCAGGCTTCTCAGTACCCTCATCCCGCCGCTGGCCGAGATAAGCATACTGGGGTATGATCTTAAAGCGGGGGAGAGTACTGCCGTTGCAGAGCTGTGTGACGGCATCAGCATCGGCGGGCTTATCTGCTTTGATTCTATCTATGAGGAGCTTGCCGCATCCTCGGCACGAGACGGCGCAAATATACTGCTGCTCGGCACCAATGATTCATGGTTTGGCGATTCCGCGGCCGTTTACATGCATAACGCGCAGGCAAGGCTTCGCGCCATTGAGACGGGCTTGCCGATAGTCCGCGCCGCAAATACGGGCATATCCTCTATCATTGATAAAAACGGTCGTGAGCTGTGCCGACTGGAACCTCTTGTGGACGGTATCATCACAGCGGAGGTAGAGCCGGGCCGCGCATCGCTGTACAGCAGAACGGGTAATATCTTTATATATACCCTCATTGCCCTCTGCGCAGGGGTGGCGACCCACGATCTGATCTTTTATATTTCGGATCGTCAACGCCGCCGCAAGTGTCCCGCTTGAATCGGCTAACGCACATTTGCGCATATATTTAACGCATCCCACATATATTTGACTGAAAAGACGCATGTGTCGGCGGTCTTTTGTGGGGTGGATAAAGCTTTCATCCTTACCGTACCGCCGCACGGCATACGGAAGGGATGGAAGCTTTTTATGTCGGATAATCTGGATAATCGGGATGGTCGGGCTGTTCGTGATGACAGCGATATGCGTGAGCGCGGGATGGGCGAGGAGGAACGCATGGACGATCTCCAAGCCGAGCGCACACAGCAAGCACGATCACAGCAAAGCGGGCGGAGCAATGTCTACCGTGATATCGCCGAGCGTACAGGCGGGGATGTTTATATCGGTGTTGTGGGGCCGGTGCGCACAGGCAAATCTACATTTATAAAAAAGTTTATGGAGGAGCTGGTCCTGCCCAACATCTCCGGCGGCTACAGCCGCGATCGCGCAAGAGACGAGCTGCCGCAGAGCGCGGCGGGCAAGACGGTGATGACAACAGAGCCAAAGTTCATACCCAATGAGGCAGTGCCCATCACTGTGTGCGGCGGAGGCGAGCTGCGCGTGAGGATGATAGACTGCGTTGGCTATATCGTCCCGGGCGCACTCGGGGCCATTGAAAACGAAAAACCGCGCATGGTACACACACCGTGGAGTGACCATCCGCTCCCCTTTATCGAGGCGGCGGAGGAGGGAACGCACCGCGTTATCTGCGAGCATTCCACCATCGGCATGGTGGTGACCACCGACGGCACGATAGGCGATATACCGCGTGCCGCCTATGAGGAGGCCGAGGCGCGTGTCATACGCGAGCTGACGGAGATCGGCAAGCCCTTTGCGATAGTTTTAAATTCGGCGCACCCGGAGAGCGAGGCGGCAATAGCGCTTGGGCATTCGCTTGAGGAGAGCTGGGGAGTGCCGGTGGCGCTTGTAAACTGCACCGAGCTTGACGGCGAGGATATACGCGAGATACTGGCAATGATACTTGATGAATTCCCGGTCAGCGAGGTGTCTGTAAAGCTGCCGGATTGGATAGCCGCGCTGGATAGCGCGTCACCGATCCGCAGGTCGATAGAAGACGGCATTCGCGCATCTGCCGCCGCTGTCGGCAAGGCAGGCGAGATCGCGGCGGCGTTTTTCCGCCTTGCCGAAAACGAATATATCGGGGATGTGCATATCGACCGCATAGATCTCGGCCGCGGCTCGGCGGCAGTCAGCATCTGTGCCGCGCCCGGGCTTTTCTACCGCGTGCTTGGCGACACATATGGTCTTGAGATCGGCGGCGAGGCGGATCTGCTTACAGAGCTCTCCGAGCTTACCGAGATAAAAAAGAAGTATGACCGCATAGCTTCGGCTCTTGCGGATGTTGAATCAAAGGGCTACGGCATCGTCATGCCGGGTATTGACGAGCTGAAGCTTGAAGAGCCGCAAAGCGTTCGTCAGGCGGGCGGCTTTGGTGTGAGGGTACGCGCCACCGCCGAGTCCATACATATGATACGCGCGGGGATAGAGGCGGAGATAAATCCCATTGTCGGCAGTGAGGAGCAGGCGCGGGAGCTTATCGGCTATCTTTTGCGTGAGGGCGAAAAGGATGCGGGCGCGGTGTGGCGTTCAAACATGTTCGGTCGCTCGCTCTACGAGCTTGTAAACGACGGACTCCGCGCAAAGCTTGAAAACATTCCGGATGATGCAAGGCAAAAGCTTTCCGAAACGCTTGAGCGGATAGTAAACGAGGGCAGCGGAGGGCTTATCTGCATCCTGCTTTGATCCACTTGCATAATTCTGCAAAATATCAGTTGATATACACGCAATGTTTACAATTTTTTTGAGAAAATTGCCGCAGACCTATTTATTTTTCACAAAAAATATGCTATAATAAAGGTGCAGGGATGATACCTGCAAAAAGGTGTCTCCCATGCGTCGGTCGCGGTAGAGCCGCGCCGCAAAAAAATGCAGGAGGTATATCAAAATGAAGATCACATTTGTCGGCAGACACATGAGCGTTCCGGAGGACATGAAGCTTTTGCTTGAAAAAAAGCTTGCCAAGTTTGACCGCTATTTTGCGGATGAGGCGGACGCCACAGTAACCTTCAGCCGCAAGCGCAATCGGGAAAATATTGAAGTCACAATATCGGCGGGCGGAACGCTGTTTCGCTGTGAGACCGATGACGAGACCTTCCGCAATGCCATTGATCATGCAGTCGATACCATCGACCGTCAGATAAGGCGCAACAAAACAAGGCTTGCAAAGCGCCTGCGCCCGGATGCTTTTGTACCCGCCGCGCCGGCAGATAGCTTTGTCGAGGAGGCTGAGGCAGAGGATGATGAACTCGTCATCCGTCGCAAGAGTTTTGATATCAAGCCCATGTCGGTCGAGGAGGCTATCCTCCAAATGAATCTGCTGGGACATGAATTCTTTATGTTCTGCGATGCTGATACCGGGGATACCTGTCTTGTATACACTCGTCGCGACGGTGATTACGGACTTATAACACCTCAAAAATAATCTCGCAAGGGGTCGGCGCAATGCGCCGACCCCGAAAAAATCGATGCACTGTCGCTCTTGCTGTCGTTCGCCGCGGTCACCGCTCGCTTTGCTGTCTTGCGCAACGGGCAAGAGCCTTTCCGGCCAAGATAAATTAATTTTGTTTTGTCAAGTGGGCGTGTGCACGGTGTCTCTCTAAATGTCCTTGTTAAAATGCACAATAATCGCCCCGAAAAACACGCCTTTTTTCTACATTAGATTATTTGCACGAAATTCGCCCCCAAGATTCGTCATAATTGATAGTTTACAAATGGCGCATTTTGGTGTATAATGTCTATACAGTTGCGCGGCGTGCGTGATTGCCCCGAATGCACAGCGGTCACCGGTTAATGCGGAATATCAAGCTCATGATATCAACTCGCACCGATCGGTCGCCGTCTGTGTTTTTTTAATTCTCGGGTAAACGAATGCGAATTCGGACTTCACACCCCGATGGTGGAGAATTCAGAGTCTTATCCCTCTACACCAATGCAATTGGGAGCGGAACATTATCTTTTCTATGTCCTCGGGTAAACGAATGCGAATCCGGACTTCACACCCCGATGGCGGAGGATTCAGAGTCTCATCCCTCTACACCAATGCAATTGGGAGTGGAACATTATCCTTTTTATGTCCTCGGGTAAACGAATGCGAGTCCGGACTTCACACCCCGATGGCGGAGGATTCAGAGTCTCATCCCTCTACACCAATACAGTTGAGACCTGAACATTTTCTTCTCAAAAAAGATCTCGATTTTTTCAAAAAAACTATTGACAATCGGCAACTTATATGATATAATATTGTCGCAATAAAGCAGAACGCTCCGTTCTCACCCTGCCGCATCGCGAGCTCGGTTAATATTTATCCCACCCTGCGGGGCGGATATTGTGCGCGGAGTTTCAGCTTCGCGTAATTTTTTTATTTTCACACATCAAAGGGTCATTTTTTCGGAGGTGAACTACAATAGCAACAAAGGAAAATCTCGTCAATGAGGCGATAAGGTTCAAAGAGGTCAGGCTTCTCGACCAGGACGGAAAACAGCTTGGTATCATGAGTTCTGATGCCGCACTTCGCACAGCATACGATCGCGGTCTGGATCTGGTGCTCATGTCAGCGCAGTCTCAGCCTCCGGTATGCCGCATAATGGACTACGGCAAATTCCGTTTTGAACGCGAAAAGAAGGAAAAAGAGGCAAAAAAGAAGCAGACCACCATCGAGCTCAAGGAAGTGCAGCTTTCCTGCCGTATCGAGCAGAACGACTTCAATACAAAGGTCAAGCATGCACTGCGTTTTCTCGGTGACGGCAACAAGGTAAAGGTCGCTTTGCGTTTTCGCGGACGTGAGATGACTCACCAGGAGATAGGCCGTGAGCTTTTGGCGCAATTCGCCGAGGCTTGCTCCGAGTCGGGTACTGTTGATAAACAGCCTATCCTTGACGGTCGTGTTATGACCATGATCATAACGCCCCTAAAGAACGCCAAATAAGTATCATTGACGGATAGCGGCGTCTCACGCCTAAAGCACCCGCCGCACCCGATCGTTCATCAACGGCTTTACTGCCTTTAATGATATAATACGTTAGGTCATTTACAATACAAAGGAGAACAAAACTATGGGAAAAATCAAGACACACAAGGCTTCTGCCAAGCGTTTCTCTGTAACGGGAAGCGGAAAAGTGAAGATGAACCACTCTCATCACCGTCATAAGCTCGGCATAAAGGATCAAAAGCGCAAGAGACATCTTCGCACCGGCGATTATGTTCAGGGCAAGATGGCATCCAACATTCGCGCACTTATCAACAAGTGATCAAGGATAGATACTGATCACTCGGGGTATCCGCCAAACATAAAACCACTGTGCGGTGTCCCAACTTTATCCTTCAAAAACAGCAAAGATAAGAGAAAGGTATAATATAAAATGGCAAGAGTAAAAGGCGCAATGATGACGCGCAAGAGAAGAAATAAAGTCCTCAAGGCCGCTCGCGGCTACTGGGGCGCAAAGAGCAAGCACTTTAAGATGGCCAAGCAGGCCGTTATGAAGAGCGGTAACTACGCATTCATCGGTCGCAAGCAGAGAAAGAGAGACTTCCGCCGTCTGTGGATCGCTCGTATCTCGGCACAGGCAAAGGTAAACGGCATGAACTATTCTACATTCATGCACGGACTCAAGCTCGCCGGTATCGACCTCAACCGCAAGATGCTGGCAGAGATCGCCGTTGCTGACAAGGCCGCATTTGCGGAGCTTGCAGAAAAGGCAAAGGCTGCTCTTTAAGAGAACACCGAATCACGCGGGGACTGTATGCACAAGCAGCACAGCCCCGCGGCTTTTTTGAAGTTTGGGGATGCCGCCCTCCGCGGATCATTGTCGCGTGAGTGTACGCTCCCCGAGCATGATATCAGATAGATCAAAAACATCGTCGCACGGCGAAACATTTTACATCCGGGGGCGCAATATGCCAAAATATATTTCATCACGTAAAAATCCAACCGTCATGCTTGCGGCAGCCCTTGCGGATAAAAAGGATCGCGAGCGGCAGGGTCTTTTTCGCTTTGACGGCAAAAAGCTTTTTGCCGAGGCCTGCGCATGCGGCGTTGAGATATGGGGCGTTTTTCTGCGCGAGGGAGACGGCGGCGCACTTTTGGATTTTGTTAATAAATGTGCGCACGACAATAATATTGAAATAGATGACAGGGTATTTATCCTGTCCGACCCCGCTTTTGACAGGATAAGCGAAGAAAAATCACCCGAGGGAATAATAACTGTAGCAAAATATATTGACAAACTCCGTAAAATCGCTACAATAGATAATATAAAGACATATGGTATCGAGGAATATATCCCCGCCGACAGCCGCGCCATGGCGCTTGAGTCGGTGCGCGACCCGGGCAACCTCGGTACGGTGATAAGAACGGCCGCGGCGCTGGGGGTCGATACGCTCATCCTCTCCTCCGATTGCGCCGATATATATAACCCCCGCACACTGCGTGCGGCGATGGGTGCGGTGTTCACAAGGCGGATAGTCATCACTGATGATCTGCCGCACCTGCTCCGTGCGCTCGGCGACACGGGGCGGCGCACCGTGGCCGCGGCACTTACCGACAGCGCCGTGAATGCCGAATCGCTGGGGCTTTCAGGCCGCGATTGTGTTGTCGTGGGCAACGAGGGACACGGCCTCTCTGATGCTGTTATCTCCGCCTGCGATGTTGCGGCCATACTGCCGATGGAGCGCGGCCCCGGCATCGAATCGCTCAACGCATCTATCGCCGCTGCGATCTTTATCTGGCTCTGCCGTTGAGTTTGGTCGGCCGAACGCTTTGGTGCTTCTGCTCGATACTGTATCCTTTTTTTGTAAAACACGCTTTTCTATCGATTAACTTTGGGGTGGTGTTGTCATGTCATGCGGATTATATGATGTTTGGCTCTCGCTGTGCATGCCTGCGGGCAAGTCGTCGCATCGTGAGCTTTTGCAAAAATTCGACAGTGCATATGATGTCTACCGCGCCGAGTCGGGAGATTACGAGGCGGCTGGCATCGGCGAACCGCTTATGACCAAGCTTTGCAACAAGGATCTTGAGCGCTCCTTTGCGATAATGGATTATTGCACAAGGGCGGGCGTGGCTATCATCAGCGAGGGCGGTGCGGGTTATCCCGCGCGGCTGTCGGATATAGAAGATCCGCCGTATCTTTTGTATGTTCGCGGGCATATGCCGAATATCGACCAAAATGTAAGCATCGCGGTGGTGGGTACTCGCTCGATGAGCGAATACGGAATGCGTGCCGCGTATAAAATATCCTATGAGCTGAGCGCCGCGGGCTGTATCATCGTCAGCGGCATGGCGCTTGGAATCGACAGTGTGGCTGCCTGTGCCGCACTTGATGCGGGCGGCTCCACCCTTGCCGTGCTCGGTTGCGGCGTGGATCTGGCCTATCCCTCACAGCATAAAAGACTTATGGATGCCATAATCGCAAACGGCGCGGTAATAAGCGAATTTCCGCCCGGTACGAGACCGGACGGCCGTAACTTTCCTCTGCGCAATCGCATAATCAGCGCGCTGGGGCTCGGCACATTGGTCGTTGAGGCAGATCTGCACTCGGGCGCACTTATCACGGCCCGCACGGCATTGGTGCAGGGCAGAGATATCTTTGCCGTGCCGGGGAATATCGGCGCGGCCAATTCCGGCGGCACCAATCTTTTGATACGTGACGGCGCAAATGTCGTGCTGTCAACGCGCGATATAATAAACACCTACGAGTTCCCGTGGGGCAGTGCCATGGATCTTACCGCTCTCACCGCCGCTGAGCGGATATCCGATTATTCGGGTGGGCTTTATGAAAGATACGGCGTGTGCACCGGCGAGCCTCGCAAAAGGGTCGAGGTGCAAGACTCGGCGCGCGAAACACCGCCGCTGCGCATAACCTATCCAAGGGACAGGCGGCAGGCGGGCGCGGCATCAACTGCGACCGGAGGCGACAGTGCACCCGGCACATCGTCCGCATCACCCGCGGCACCCGTATCATCCGCCAAGGGCGATACCAGGAAAACAGCCGCGGCATCCCAAACTGCGGCTGGTGACGAGCTTTCCGCCGCGGTGGCCGCTCTCACGGGAGATGCAAAGATCATATATGACGCCATGGTGCCGGGCGAGCGGACATCCATAGATAAGCTTTTGCGGCTCGGCGTTAATATGGGCGCGCTCATGGGTGCGCTTACAAAGCTTGAGATATTGGGGCTTGTGTCATCAGTCCCCGGCGGCTTTTATCAACGAAAGTAAAGTCATACAAGCAATATAAGTAATATAAAGCAATATAACAATAGCGCTCCGCGGAGCGTGAGGATCAAGGAGAAAGTGTAGACAGATGGCAAATAATCTTGTCATAATCGAGTCGCCGTTCAAGGCGACGGCAATAAAGAGCTATCTTGGCTCCGGCTATAAGGTAGTCGCATCAAACGGACATATACGCGACCTGCCCAATAGCAGCTTTGGCATTGATATAGAAAATAACTTTGAACCGCATTATATCAATCTTCGCGGTCGTGCAGATCTCATAAATGAGATAAAAAAGGACGCACAGAACGCCCAA
>CAYLLA010000021.1:0-25705 GCA_964384555.1 uncultured Ruminococcus sp.
GTTCTATACCAAATGCGAATAATTTAGCTCCGCAGGCTCCTTCCGCCCTCTCGGAGGGAGGCTTGGCAAGCAATCATTCTTAACCTACAGACGAATATAAAGCAAGATTTCATTCGATCACTACCGTATTACGTATAAATCAAGGATCGCGCGGCGAATTTCTTCATCTTTTTCGGGCAGACTAATATCGATCATTGCAAAAGAGGTGATATATCTATGACAAACAAGCAAGCCGGGCGGATACTGATCATAGCGGCGGCCGCGGCGGCGCTGGCGCTGGCTCTTGGAGCGACTGCTCTCTGCTCCGCCGCGGGCACCGATGCCATTGACGGCGCGGCGACCGCCGCCCGCATAGCCGACGGCGGTGCGGCGGGGGATGGCGGCTCGATAGTCAGTGCGGTGGTAGCCGCCATCGTTGCCGCTGCCGTGATACTGGTGATCATCGCCCTGATGCCGCGAAAGCGACCCGACAAAACAGAATAAGCCTTGCCGAGCGACAAACGCTCGGCTTTTTTTATTCCCCCTACCGCCTTTGATACCCGCTGATACTCGGTGAGACTCCCCCGCCCCCGCTCGCGGGCTATAATCGACCACGGGAGCCGAAAATGATAATTTGGCAAAAAGAAAGGTTTGAATATAAAATGGCAAACAACATTGATCTTGAGGTAGCGGGCAAGTATATAAAACTGCCCGCGTGCCGACGCGTTGTGGTATCCTGCAATGAGGACTACCACCTGCGCTTTAGCTTTTCCTCCGAATGGTCGAGCTACACCGAAAAAACGGTACTGCTATCTGACGGCCATAAGCTTTACTCGGTAAAGCTCACGAGCGGCGCGACCGAATGCGACCTGCCGCGTGTGAGGGAGCCGCACATGTATGAGCTTGGCGTGATAGCGGGAACAGGCCCCGCGCTTGCCACCGTAGGACTGCCGATACTGGTAATGCCCTCGATTAGCACATACGCCAGCGGTACGGCGGCGGATGCGGGCGCGCAGGACCTGATAACCAAGCTTGAGGGCACTATCTCCTCCGCCGCCGAACAGCTTGAGGATATGGAAACGGCCACGGCCGCCGCGAATTCCGCCGCCGCTTTGGCAGGTGATGCCGCGGATGATCTGGCATCCGCCCGCCAAAGTGCCACCTACGCCGCCACGCAGGCAACGAGCGCGGCGAGCACGGCAAACACTGCTGCCGCCGCCGCAAATTCCGCCGCCGCGGCGGCAAACGATGCGGCCGAAGCGGCAAACGATGCCGCAGATGCCGCGGGGGCGGCCGCATCACGCCAAAAGCTGACCTTCAGCGGCGCGGTGAGCGCCGAATATGACGGCACTGCGGCGGTAAGCGTGAGCATTCCGGCACAGCCCACCGCTCTCCCCTCCCCCGCCGCGCTGACCATCACCGTGGGGCAGAACACCATAAGCTATGACGGCTCGGCGGCAAAAACGGTAACCATAGCGGGCGGATCGTCTGCCGCCTCCAACTCGGCGGCGCTTGAGACGATACTTACCCACACCACCACGGCCGCCGCAACCTCCTACACCGCAACCACCGGGAACAACGGCACGACCTTTTCACTGCGGCACTGGGTGCTTGAGGTCTGTTTGCCCTACAGCTCAAGCGGTACGGGCACGTGGGATTCGCTCTCCCTGCACGCGCCCGGGTCATCCTGCTACAACAGCACCTTTGAGGATGACATGGATAACGAATTTTTTATCGATCACCCGGGCAGCGGCGCGGCCGTGATACGCTTTGAGGGCGACTCGGATATGTCTTTTGGCCGCATCGACTACATAAGGCGTGACGTAAATCCCGACGAGCCGGATGTTGTGACCGATCCGATCTTGACCACCCACCCCGCCATGCCCACCGCCCCGCTTACAAAGGTTGAGATAGGCCAGACCGGTGGCTATCGCCTTGATGAATACGGCCCGAGCAGTATTCCCGCCGGCACAAAGATACGCCTTTTGGGCATTCGCTCATAAGCGGCGGGCGGCATATAATGATAGCAAAAGGACAAAAGTATCAAGCAAAGGATGGTGGGAATATCATGAAAAACGAAAATGAAAACAAGAGCGGGATAGCGATACGCGAGGCGTATATCACAAAAAACAGCTGCTATAGGCAGGCAAGGCCGATGCAGGTGCGGGGGCTGATGCTGCACTCGATAGGCTGTCCGCAACCGCGGGCGGAAGTGTTTGCCGAGCGTTGGAACGACCCCGAAAAGGAGGTGGCGGTGCACGGCTTTATTGACGGCGACAGCGGCGAGGTGTGGCAGTTCCTGCCATGGGATATTTGCGGCTGGCACGCGGGCGGCACGGCAAACCTTACCCACATCGGCGTTGAGATGGGCGAGCCGCGGGGAGTGCGTTACCGCCCCTCCAGCGCAGTATTTGACATTGATGCCGAGGATATCCCCGCGGCGATAGAATGTGCCGAGCGCACATATCGCTCCGCGGTGCGGCTGTTTGCCTACCTTTGCCGCCGCTTTGGGCTTGACCCCATGGCGGACGGTGTGGTGATAGGTCACGCCGAGGGTCACGCACGCGGGGTGGCATCCAATCACGGCGACCCGGAGCATCTTTGGCGGCAGCTTGGGATGCGCTGCACGATGGAGGGCTTTCGCCGCGATGTGGCGGCCGCGATGAGCGACACGGCGACAGAGGAGGGATCCCCCGAAAGCACGGCCGATGCGCCGATATACGAGGTGCGGGCGGGGGATACTCTCTCCGCCATCGGTGCACGCTTTGGCGTGGACTGGCGCACGCTGGCAGAGACGAACGGCATTGCCGACCCGGGGCTTATATATGTTGGTCAAAAGATACGGCTTTACGGCGCACGCGGCGAGTTTTACACCGTTCGCAACGGCGACACGCTTTGGGGCATTGCCCGCCGCCTGCTTGGCAATGGCGAGCGTTACCGTGAGATAGCCGCGGCCAACGGCCGAGCGGGTACGGTGATAGCCCCCGGCGAGCGGCTGTGGATCCCGCAGGGGTGACCGGATGACCACAGAGGAGCTTGCGGTAAAGCTTGAGGGCGTGGATGGGCGTGCCCGCGCCAACACAAGACGAATAGAGGAGATGGAACGCCACCTGGCCGAAAACGACAAAATGCTTAACACCATTGCGCTGATAGCACAGCGGCAGGACACGATGGACAGCGACATCAAGGAGATAAAGGGAGATGTAAAGCTGCTTACAGCCAAGCCTGCGCGGCGGTGGGAGATGGTGATAGAAAAGCTTATCCTTGCCGCCGCGGCGGGCATTGCCGCCTTTCTTTTGGCGCGGTTGGGACTGTAACAGAACGGAAAGGAAGGATCGAAAATGATATTAAAAAACAAAGAAAAGATATTGCGCTGGTTGCGTGCGGCGGGCGTGCGCGCGCTGAAAACAGTGGCGCAGACTGCGGCGGCAACGATAGGAACGGCCGCAGTGATGGGTGAGGTACACTGGCTCGCCGTGGCCTCCGCCGCCGCGCTGGCGGGGATACTATCGCTCTTGACCAGCCTTGCGGGACTGCCGGAATGCAGTGAGTGATTTTGCGCACATAGTGCGCACTATGTGCGCTACATCAGCGCCAAACGCAAAAAACACCGACAGCCGGGCGAAAGCCCGGCTGTCGGTGTTTTTTTCACCTCTCACAAGGTACATCTTTTGATAGACACGGCGCGTTTTGTATCGGTATCGATATCCACGATCACGCCGGTGGAGTTCACGCGCCCCTCCGCCATGCGGAATTTTTGCGGCATACAGCTGGTAAAGCGGCGAATTATCACATCCGCATCCACGCCGAGTATGCCGTCCGCCGGGCCTGTCATGCCGATATCGGTGATATAGGCCGTCCCGCCCGGCAGGATATGCTCGTCCGCCGTAGGCACATGCGTATGCGTGCCCCACACCGCCGACACGCGCCCGTCAAGATATATACCGAGCGCGATCTTCTCGGAGGTCGCCTCCGCATGGAGATCCAAGACCGCGACATCATACCTGCCCGCCTCGCGCGCAAGTATCGCATCGGCCGCGGCAAAGGGGCAGGACAGTGACTCACCCATTGAGACATTGCCCTGAAGATTCATGCACAGCACGCGCACGCCCGCGGCGCTGACCACCACCGAGCCGCTGCCCGGCGCGGCGGGGGGGAAGTTATCCGGCCGCAAAAGGGTGGGCATATCCTCATAAAGATGGTAGGAATCCCGCCGCCCGAAGGCATGATTGCCGGTGGTTATTACATCCGCACCCGCATCAAAGATATCCCGCACATCCCGCTCGGATATGCCGTGGATATCCGCCGCATTCTCGCCGTTGACGATGGTGAGAGCCACATCCCACTCGCCTATGCGGCGGCGCAGATTTTTTCTTAAATATTCTACCCCGGCCGTGCCGGATACATCGCCTATGGCAAGCACACGAAGCTTCATTTATCTTCTCCTGTCTTTTTCTCTCAGATATCGCGGCGCAATACCCTGACCAGCGGCCGCGCCGCCATGATGTATATGACCGCTCCCACCGCCGATTGTGCAAGATTCAGCGGCATGGAGGCCAAGGCCGAGACCGCGTTGCCGTACACCACGGCGCTCTCATATGCCCAGTAGCCCAAAACGTTTATTGCCGCCGCGCCCGCCAGCGCCGCAAGATCACGCGGGCAGAGCGGGTCGCGCGAGTGCCTGTCAAACAGCAGGACGGCTATCGCGCGCACGCCTATCGTTGCGGGCAGCCAAAGCGGATAGCCGCCGATGAGATCGGCAAGTCCCGCGCCTATCGCCGCCGCGCCAACGGCATATGGCGCGGGCAGGAGCACTGCGGCGAGAAAGACAAAGCCATCCCCGATATGCACATACCCCTGCGCCGCGGGCATTGGCAGCTTTATAAAATATGTAGCGCAAAAGATGAGCGCGGCCATAACGCCGCCCGCGGCCAGCCGCCGCACCTCACGGTGAAGATGCCGCTCGCCCGCCGACTGTGCAGACTTTTTTTGTTCTGTTTTTTTGTTTTTTGTCTCGTGATCGGACATTTTTTGCCCCCTCACATACATGTGACGAGTTGGATAGAGTTGGTGTTTGATCCCGCATCAAGCAGGATCCGAGCTTTCGATTATAAAGATCCCGCCGCGGCGGACGGATATGAGTGCGCAATTGCCGACTATCTCATTGCTGACGGCGTATTGGCGGCGGCGGGTGAGGGTGGCGTTTTTAAGCGGATAGCGCACGCCCTCGATGCTGACGCCGCGCACACGCTCGTCGGCGGCGATGAGCGAAAGATATTTATGCTCGCTCCTGCCGATAAGCGCCGAGCTTGAGCGCAAAAACCTTACGCGGTCGCGCCCGTCCGTCATCACGGCGTACACGCCGCGTGCCGAAAGATCCTCAAGGATCGCGATATTTGACAGTGTGTGGTCAATCCTGCCGCCCAGCCCGCCGATGATAACCAGCTCCTCGGCTCCCCGCTCGATGGCAAGCTCCACCGCCAGCTGTGTATCGGTATCATCCTTTTCGGCAGGGACGCGGATAAGCTCGACCCCCTCGGGTATATCGGCGGCGGGGAGGGAGTCCAGATCCCCCACCAAAAGATCCACCCTGTCGCCGAGTGCGCGGGCGTTAAGATAGCCCGAATCGGCGGCAATGCGTATATCATCCGCCTTTGGATGCTCGGTCACGCGGCCGACATCGACCCTGCCGCCGGTGTAGATAAATGCTCTCATTTTCCCTTTCCCCAAAACGGCTTGGATCGCAGCGCCGTGTACATCTCAAGATAGCTTGCATGCCGCGCCGCCGATATCTCGCCGTTTTTCACCGCGCGAACTATGGCGCAGTCCTCCTCTTTTGTGTGCGTGCAGTCGGAGTACCGACAGCCGCCAAGATATTTTTTAAACTCCCGCATAGTGCCGGGCAGGTCATCGAGACCGAAAAAGTCAAAGCTTTCAAAATCCAGCAGTGAAAAGCCGGGGGTATCGGCCAGATATCCTCCGCCTGACAGCGGATAGAGCACCGCGGCGCGGGTGGTGTGCCTGCCGCGGCCGATCTTTTCGCTGACGCCTGCGGTGCGCAGGGAAAGCTCCGGGAAAAGGGCGTTCATGAGCGTGGATTTGCCCACGCCCGATGCGCCCGCAAAGGCGGAAACACTGCCGCGCGGCAGGCTGTCGATAAACGCCGAGACATCCCCCACTCCCTCGCCTGTGGCGCAGGAGAGCGGAAAGACTATAAAGCCCGCGCGGCGGTAGATATCAGTAAGCTCGGCGGTGCGCTCGCGGTCAAGCTCGCACTTGCCGATGATGATCACCGGCTCGATGGAATTATACTCGGCAATGGATATCAGCTTATCCAGTGTCGGAAGTATCGGGGTCGGGCGTGCCGCCGCGACCGCGGCAAAGATATAGTCGATATTTGCAAGCGGCGGGCGGATGAGCGCATTGCGGCGCGGCAATATTTCGGATATCACCCCGCCCGAGCCATCCGCGGCATCGGCACGCGCGGCAGCCTCTGCCGTGACCCTGACCATATCGCCGCAAAGAACGCGGTCAAGCCGCGCCTCTGTGTTATATGCGCCGGCGGTCCTGGTCTCGCCCACACCGGGGGCGCGCACCGAGCCGCGAACACGACAGCTGATACAGCCGCCGTCAAGGGAGACGGTATATATGCCGCCCACACCGCGCAAAACGCGGCCGATGCGCCCCTCCTCGCATTTTTCTGTTATCATTTTACACCTCGGCGGACATCGCCGCCGCCTTTCTCCTATCGACCCGTCCTGAGGCAAGATAATAAAATGTCGCCCGCAAACGGATGGAAAGCAAGATTTTATTGTTTTGATATCTACCGTTATCCATACGGCTTTCACGTGTGTTCGCACCGCACGATGTAAGCCTTCTCATGTGTGAGAAGGCTTGGCAAGAGTCCATTCTTTTGCCTATAGACATAAACGAATGCGATATCCATCGTTGCGGGCGACCGCAGGTCGCCCCTACGGCGAAGTTTGCAGAAAAAATACATTTAATTTGAGATCCGCGCGAAGCGCGGCATATCATCACTCGCCCAAGATCTCGGCGACCTTAAGATATTCGGCGGTGATGGATATCTCCTCCGCGTCATGCGAAAAGGTCACAAGCACGCCGCCGCGCAGGCTGTTATGGTAGGCAAAGCGCCCGCCAAGTCCCGGCGACCTGTAGCCGATCGACCCTGCGGAGGCTATGGCGATGTCCCCGCCCGTGATATCGATATTCCCTGTGCCGTCGCAATCCACCACAAGGCTCACGCCGGCGCGGAGCATCCGCTCGATGCCGCTCCTGCCGCCGATAAGCTCGGCCTCGTCAATTTCCAAACGCTCACCGTCATCCTCCTCGGCGATCTCACATTCTCCAAAATCGCCGCAGGTGACAACGCACAGGGGCACGGGGGCGTTCCCCGCGGCCTCGATCTGCTCGGCGCAGACCTCGGATGTGCGGCCGCTGTTGCCTTTCATCTCACTGCCGCCGACAAGCCAAATGCCGCCGGCCAGCTCTCCCATGCTGATCTCGATGAGCGAGCCGTCGCCGAGTCCTATACAGCCCTCGGTGGCCGCCACGACCTCATTTTGCATCACTGCGGGAAGCTCCTCGCCGTCCGCCGCATCCTCGGCGGCCCCGATAAAGCTCCAGCTGATGCCGCGTGCATTCAGCGGCGCGGCAATGGCCGCCCATGCCGCACGCAGCTCGGCGCGGTCTCCCGCCCCTGCCGAGAGCTTGCCGGTAAAGATGACAAGATCCGGCTCGGCTTCATCAAGCAGTGCCTCGATGGCGGCCAGCGAATGCTCATCGGCATCCGGCGCGGCAAGCACCAGAGTGCGCACCTCACGCTTATCGCCAAGCTGATTTTTTGATATCGTAATTCCGCCCTCCGACTCCTTGGCGACATCGATACGGAAGTTTGAATAGCCGGAGAGGACCGCGTTAAGATCCGGCGAGTTGATACCGTCCTTGTTGACGGCCACGGCAGAGGCGGAATCACCGTTGTAATTGCTGAGGAAGCGGTCTATGCCCGCCGCCGCGCCCTCACTGCCGAAGGCCTCGATTATCAGGTCGCCGCGGCTGTTGAAATATGTACGAAAGCCGTCAGCCCCCACCGAATAATAGGCATCGGTATAGTCGGTCTCGGACAGCTCGGTATGCCCGATGACTATCGCGCCGCCATCCCGCTCGCGGTCGGTACCCGCATCGGCGGATATCACGGCCATGGCATCGGCGGCGGGGATAAGCCTTGCGGCGTAGCCGTATCTGTCATACAGCTCACCCGCCAGCTCGCGTGCCGCATCAAGCGACCACTCGCTGCCCGGATTATCACGATAGATGATATCAAGGCTCACGCTCTCATGCGCATCCGCCGCGCCGACGGCTTGGTCATCATCGGCGTTCATTACCATCATCTCGCCCGCGGCAGGGAAAAGTCCTATTGCCATGGCGGTAAAGATCACAGCCCCCGCCGCGCGGAAGACACTGCCCGCCGCGCGGGCTTGAAGCATTTTGTTGACGGCCGATATTACGGCAATGGATATTCGACGCGCAAATATCGCCGCCATTTTGAAGAGATTCATAGATCGATCGGTCTTGACCCAAAAGGGTAGCCTTTCCTTTGATTTTCCGCTTTCGCGGAGCTTGTGTTGTTTTCCTATATTAATATATAGGATATATCGGTTGCACGGGTGTGCATCAGTCATTGACCTCGCCGTCGGGATCGGGTTCCGGCTCGATAACCGGCTCGGTAACAGGCTCGGTAACAGGCTCGGTGACAGGCTCGGTGGCGGGAGGTGTCGATGTCCCCGCGGAGACGGTGAGCATCACTATCTCCTCCCACTCGCGCTCGTGCAGGCTCTCCCCGCCCTCCGGCGACTGATCTATCACCGTGCCGGCAGGCAGCGGCGACTCGACCTCGGTAATATACCAGATGAGCTTTGCCGCAAACAGGCGTTCCTTGGCCTCGCTAAGTGTCAGACCCATAACATCCGGCACGGTAAGCACCGCCATGTTGTTGGTGTATTCCTCCCCGCCGCTGACGGTCACATCCACAGTTATCTCACCCGGGTAGCCGCTGACCGTCACGCCCTGCGGTGTCATTTGGTCAATGACCGTGCCTGCGGGCTTATCACTGCGCACATACCAGATATATCCGATATCCGCGCCGTAGAGCGCCAGTGTCTCCCGCGCGCCCGCCAGCGTTTTGCCGGTGATGCGCGGCATTATAAAGCTGACCGCAGTGGGCGTGTAATTTTTGCCCGCGCTTATCGTCAGCACAACGCTTTCGGTATCCGGATCTATCGAATACCCAAAGCCCGCGCTTATCTCTGTGCTTCCGCCGGGGGATTGTGCAATAACGGTTCCAAGCGGCAACTCACTTGCCGCACTGCGCACACGCGCCGCGCGCAGACCATATGTAGCCAGCAGAGCCACCGCATCGGTGCGGCTCATGCCGGTAACATCCGGAATAAACTCGGTAGCATGCTCCGCACCGCCGCTGACGGCAAAGCTTACGGGGTCGATGCCGGGGATGGCCTCACTGCCCTCCGCCGGGTATTGCCCAAGTACCGTGCCTATCGGCTGAGGCGAGCGGGTGTATATCACCTCGCCTACCGTAAGGCCAAGCTCGCCGAGCTTGGTCATGACTGCCGCCTCGCCAAGCCCCACAAAGCTTGGCAGCTCAACACTGCCGACGGCGCCGGAGATCCTGCCGCGGCTGACACGCACCGTGACCTCACTGCCCGCGATAAGGCGAGCGCCCGGGGCGGGGTCTGTCATTATCACATAACCCGATTGAACGGCGGCGTTTGCCTCCTCTACCACCTTAACGATAAAGCCCATGCCGCGCAGCTCGCTTTTGGCGGTGCGCCAGTCGCTGATGGTGTAATCCGGCATTGTAAGCATTTGCGGGCCGAGGCTGAGCGTTATATTTACCGTGCAGGGGACTTTTTTGTGCGAGCCTGCTGTGGGATACTGCTCGATGGCACAGCCCGCCGCGGCATCCTCCGAATATTGCTCGTCATAGACCAGCACCACATCTCCATCGCGCAGACCCTGCCGCTCAAGCTCGCCGCGAAGCAGCTCGGCGCACATCTCGCGGTCAAGACCCGAAAACTCGGGTATCTTAACGCCAAGCGTTTTGGTGGTCATGCCGCCAACGACCTGATCGAATGCGTAGAAAAGCGATACAAGACCCACAATGAGCAGTGCAAACGCCACGCCCATGATTATCGGCGTCATTGATCTTGAGGGCTTGTTTTGTGCGCGATTGCGGCTTGACCGCTTAAATGCCTCGATACGCGCGGGGCTGTAAACACTGCGGGAGGGATCCTTTTTGATCCTGCGCAGCTCGCGCAGCATATCCGCCGCCGAGCGATAACGCTTTTGCGGCTTTTTTTCCATGGCGTAAAGGATGAGCTGTTCAAGCCCGCGCGGCACATCCTTTGATACCTTATGCGGCGGCTCGGGGCGGTCGTTCATATGCATGAGAACAACGGATATCGGGCTTTCGTCATCAAACGGCAGCCTGCCCGTCAGCATCTCGTACATCATAACGCCGAGGGAATAAAGGTCACTGCGCTCGTCCGCGGCGCAGTTTTGCGCCTGCTCGGGGCTGATATAGTAAACGGTGCCTACCGTTTTATCCGAGCTATCCGAGCTATCAGAGCTGCCGGAGCCGCCCGCGCTCGCCGAGCCGTCTTTTTTGTCTTTATCTTTATCTTTATTTTTGTCTTTGGCTTTATCCTGCAGGAGCGCATCCGCCGATGCCGCCGCGCCCTTGGGAAGCTTGGCAATGCCAAAGTCCATCACCTTGACAGCGCCGTCCTTGAGCAGCATTATATTTTGCGGCTTTATATCACGGTGGATGACTCCCCTTGAGTGCGCGTGCACGAGCGCCGAGAGTATCTGCTCGGTATACGCAATGATCTCACGCGGCGGCAGTGCACCGCGCTTATCCATATACGCGCGAAGAGATACGCCCTCAACATACTCCATTACAAGATATTTATGCTCGGTATCCACCGAAACATCATGGATATCCACAATATTGGGGTGGGATAGCATTGAAACGGCTCGCGATTCGTTTAAAAAGCGCTCTACCGCCTCACGCTCGCCGGCTATCTCGTCACGCAGCATTTTGATGGCAACGGTGCGATCTCCCTGTGTGTCATACGCGCGGAAGACCACCGACATGCCGCCGGTGCCGAGTATCTTTTCAAGCCTGTACCTGCCGTCAAGCAGAGTTTGGGCGTATTTTTCAAATATATATTTTTCAAACGGTAAGGATGATCTTGAATTTTCCATTTTATCGTTCCGGTGCCGCGCGGCTCTTTGTGATCCTTCTTTTTTTCATATTCGGGGATATTACGTTGTTCGTATGCTGTGTGCTTTCTGTTAATATTGAAATAATTTATCCTTATATTCGATAATCAGCCCTGATCGTGCGTTTTTTACAGTTTCAATGTTGATCCTGCTTCCAATATAGACAGCTTATTCATAGTGCACAGCCCATCTCATCCGTCAGCCTGCGGCTGACACCTTCTCCCACTGGAGAAGGCTATCATCGTGCCTGCTTACATACAGCAAAGCCTATTTAACAGTAGTATCAAGACGATTAAATTTTTCTTTCTGCATGTCATTCAGATAAAGCTTGAAGCCTCGCCAAGCCTTCCCCGGCGGGGGAAGGGGGACCGCGCAAGCGGTGGATGAGGTGTACGGCGGCAATGTTTGTTAGCGCTAAATTCCGCCTGTGCTGCTTGCAAAGACTTTTTGTTAAGATTTGATCTATACTATTATCCGACCGTTCCCACCCGAATTATGTATTTAAATTGAAGCTTAAAGCTCGGCTATAAGTACTGTTATGTTATCCGGTCCGCCGGCGGTGTTGGCAAGCTCCACAAGCCCGCGTGCCTTTTCGGCAAGCGTGCCGCCATCCCGCACGACCGTCATTATTATCTCGTCACTTACGCACCCGCTGAGTCCGTCGGTGCAAAGCAGCAGCCAACGGCCGCCCGCGCCCGCCGTGATATCAAGCGAGCGGATATCCGGGCGCACGGTATCGTCAATGCCGACCGCGCGTGTTATCACATTGCGCACCGGGGAGACACGCGCCTCCTCGGCGCTCATCTCGCCTATATCAACAAGATGCTGAACATATGAATGATCATGTGTGATCTGGGTGATGGAATCCCGCCTGATGTCATACATGCGGCTGTCACCGATATTGAGGTAATACCCGCCCACACCCGGACAGATAAGGAGCGCAACGAGCGTTGTACCCATGCCCGCAAGCTCGCGGTCGCCATCGGCGGCGGAGCGCACGGCGTTGTTGGCAAGCACCGCACCGCGCTCAAGCGCATGCTTCATGGCGGATGCCGCGGGGAGCGGCGCATCCTCGCCGTTTGTACCTGCAGTGGGCAGAGCATCCCTTACTGCGCCAACAAAGACATCGCGTGCGGTGGCGGCGGCAGTCGCGCCTCCCGCGTGACCGCCCATACCGTCGCACACAACGCAAAGCGTGGCGCGGCCGAGGGTGTATATTCCAAAGCAGTCCTGATTTTCGGCTCTGCGCGAGCCGATATCGGTCAGTCCGTAGCAATTAAGTGACATTGGTAGCTCCTTTCACGCATGATGCGCCAATGCGTGGCGGCAGTATATGATTATACCGCCTTAAATTGACCTTGATTTTGCGAAAAGATTATTAGGATGGAAATAAATATGATCTGAGGGGGGCTTGGCGAGAGTTCGTTCTTCTGCATATAGCCGCAAACGATAGCGATATCTGTCGTTGCGGGCGACCGCAGGTCGCCCTACTGCGATGTAACATCTAAAAAAATACGAAAGTTATCGAACAATCCCTCCGACCTCGCTATGCTCGGCCACCTCCCTTTGCACAAGGGAGGCTTTTTATTAATGCGAACATAGTACGAAGCCATATAGACAACGGTAGATATCAAAACATTAAAATCTTACTTTCTATATGCCTATAAATTAAGGTTCAGACTCTTGCCAAGCCTTCCCCAGTGGGGGAAGGTGTCAGCCGCAGGCTGACGGATGAGGTGGGCTGTGCACTATGTACGTGCTGTCTATATTAGGAGCACACTCGATATGGGAGCCGGCGCTCGCGCCTGAGGGATTGTCAGTTCTTGCTTTCTATATGTCTACAAGTTAAAGCTGCGACTCTCGCCTACAGACGGTGAGAAAAGCATCATCCATCGTTTTCAGCAGGAGCAAGCCCCGCCCTACGGAGTTGGTACGTAGCCGTAAAAGAACGCGATATCTGTCGTTGCGGGCGACCGCAGGTCGCCCCTACGGTGAAGATCAGAAAAAATACATTCAATTTGAAATCCGCTCTGCGGATTTCTTCCGCGATCATCGCCGCAGGCGATGCATATAATCAAGCACCAAAGGTGCTTGTATATCATCCGCGCGAAGCGCGGCATATCATCACGCGCAGCGTGTATATCACTCGCTCTCCGCGCGGCGAAGCTGTCCGCAGGCGGCATCGATATCCGGCCCCAAGCGGCGGCGGACGGTGGCGCGTATGGCGTGCGCCTCAAGCTCCGCCGCAAAGCGGGCTATCTCGGCGCGGGTGGGCGGCCCGAGCCCGGTCTCGCGCACGGGATTTACCGGGATAAGGTTTACATGTATCGGCATGCCCTCCCCCTGCCGCCGCAGTGAGCGGTTGAGCAGGTCGGCAAGCTGCAAAGCATCCGCCTTTGAGGCATTTTTGCCCTTGATAAGGGTATATTCAAAGGATATCCGCCGCCCCGTGATGCCGTAATAGTAGCGACAGGCGGACATAAGCTCGGCTATGGGATAGCGGCGATCCACCGGCATTATGGCGGCGCGAGTCTCATCAGTCGGCGCGTGCAGGGAGATGGACAGGGTGATGGGCAGTCGCTCCTCCGCCAGCCGCCTGATGCCGTCCGCCAGACCGCAGGTTGAAAGGGATATATGCCTGTACCCTATATCCAGCCCGCGGCGGTCGTTGACCAGGTGCAAGAATCTTATTACGTTTTTGTAGTTATCCAGCGGCTCGCCAATGCCCATCATAACGATATTATCCACCCGCTCGCCGCTGTCGGCGGTAACGGCTATGACCTGCCCCAGTATCTCGCCCGCGGTAAGATCACGCACACGCCCGCCGATGGTGGAGGCGCAAAAGGCACAGCCCATGCGGCAGCCCACCTGCGAGGATACGCAAACGGTGTTGCCGTGCTCGTAGCGCATGAGCACCGTTTCAACACACGCACCGTCAGCCATCCTAAAGAGATATTTTGCAGTGCCGTCCACCGCCGAGATCTGGCGGCGCACGACCTCGGGCAGATGATAGGGCGCGATCGCCACCAGCCGCTCGCCGAGTGCGCGGGGCACGCCGGGGATAGAGAGCGGGGACTTTGCCCGCGCCAGACCCTTAAATATCTGCTCGGCGCGGTATTTCGGCTCGCCAAGCGAGAGGATCAGCTCCTCAAGCTCGGAATATTCATAGGAGAGCAGGTCGGGCGGAGGGTCGCCCGCCGCCGCGGCTTTTTCTTTATCTGTTAGATTTAAATTTAAATCGGAAGCTTTCAATTGTTCTTTTTCTTTTTTATTCTCGTCCATCGGTGTCATTTTACCTCCGCCGCATCACGCCGCCGCATTGCGGCGATAAAAAATCCGTCTCCGCCGTGCGGCATATCGGTGGTAAGTGTCAGCATGCCGTCCCCACCGCCCTCGATGCCCGAGATGCTGATGGGTATCGGCTCAAATTCATCATGAGATGCCAAAAATGCACGCACGACATCCTCGTTTTCCCTTGGCAGTATCGTGCAGGTGGAGTAGACCAGCACGCCGCCCGGGCGCACACCGGCAGAGGATGCCTTGAGTATCGCCGCGCCGAGGGCGGGCAGGTCGGCACACTCCGCGGGGTCGCGGTAGCGTATCTCAGGCTTGCGGCGTATCGTTCCGTACCCGGAACAGGGAACGTCACAAAGCACGCGGTCAAAGTACCCGCGATAGCCCTCGGGCAGCGGGGCAGATGAATCCCGCTCGCAGGTGCGAATGATAGATACCCCCTGCGCCGCCGCCGCGGCTGTGATCAGGGGCAGGCGGGAGGCTTGCAGCTCACACGCCAGTATCTCGCCGCGATCCTCCATCATCATGGCGGCGGATATGCTCTTGCCGCCGGGTGCGGCGCAGGCATCAAGCACGCGCTCGCCCGGGCGCGGGGAGAGACATTTGACCGCCAGCTGTGCCGCCTCATCCTCAACGAATGCCGCGGGACTCTCCCCCGAAAGACAGGACGGAAGCCCGCCGCGCACCTTGATACCGTGCGGGGATAGGGTAGCCGGCTCGGCCGAAAGACCCTCGGCGTTGATGCTTTTTATCAGCTCCTCGCGCGTGGTGCGCAGAGTGTTTGTGCGCAGTGTCAGCGGCGGCGGCTCAAGGCTTGCCGATAGCATGGCCTCGGTACGTGCCTCGCCGTATGCCGCCAAAAGCTCGCGCACCAGCCCCTCGCAGACCGAATATCTTATTGAAAGACAGCGGCAAAGCTCGCCCTCCCCCCGACCGCGCTCCGGCAGTGGGTAGGGGCGTGTGCCATCCTCGGTGCGGCGCAGATACTCACGAAAGAGTGCATTACAAAAGCCGCGTGAGCCGCCGCGAGCCAAGGAGACCGTTTCACTTACCGCGGCATGCGGCGGGATGCGGTCGCAATATGCAAGCTGATAAAGCCCTATGCGCAGGATGCATTTTGTTTCGTCATCTATGCGGGAGAGCGGGCGGGAGGATAGCGTGGATGCGATATAGTCAAGCGTTATCCGCCGCTCGGTAACACCGCGTATCAGGCGGGAGGCCAGTGCGGCATCCACCGCACTCATTCCCGCCGCGCGGGCGCGATCGAGCGAGATATCGGACACGATGTCGCTAAAAGCACCGCCGTCTATACGCCGCAGGGCGCGAAGCGCCACCCGCCGCGCGTTTGGCCGCGTGGGTTCATTCGGTTTTTTTGCATTTTTGCCGCCCGACGGCGATCTTTTTGTGTCCATTGTGATCTTCCTTGAGTTTTTTGATGGCACGCACAACATCTGTCGTGCCGCAATGATGGATGATGCTTTTGTTTACGGCTGTAGATAAAAGATGTGACTCTATTAAGGCTCTTATCGCGTGGAGATGTCGTATCGTGCCGCAAAAAGAGAACGGAACTAAGGAAGATTTCCGCACGGCGGAAATCTAAAGTTTTACCTCCTCATCCGTCATGTCCGCGACAAAATGCAATGCAGATTCCAATGCCACACCCCGCGAGACATGACACCTTCTCACACATGAGAAGGCTTGGCAAAAGTCCATCCTTTCACCTATGGACGTAAACTATTGCGATATCCATTGTTCCTCAACCGCACGCAAAGCGTGCGATCTCACTCCGCACTATGTGCGGAATTTCACTGCGCGAAGCGCTCTATTTTCTGTCGTCCCTGCTGCCGGAGGCTATCAGCACCAGTCGCAAAAGCTGGAGCAGTGAGCCGGCAAGCGCGGCAAGGTAGGTCATGGCGGCGGCGGTGAGCATCTTTTTGCACCCCGCCAGCTCCTCATCGGTAAATCTGCCGTCGGCACGCAGTGCCGCCATGGCGCGGCGGCTGGCATTTATCTCGACAGGCAATGTGACCACCTGAAAGAATACCGCAACGGAAAATGCGATAATGCCGATGTTCATGAGCAAAAGCCCGCTCTCGGTGGCCGCACCGAGGATGAGGCCGAGGAAGAATATCGGCCACGCAAGCTGAGATGCGATATTGCAGACCGGCACTATGGCCATCCTCAGCTTTATCGGCGCATAGCCCTCGGCATATTGCAGGGCATGCCCCGCCTCATGTGCGGCAATTCCCACCGCCGCCACGCTTTTTGTGCCGATAACACCCTCTGATAGGCTTATTGAGTTGGTCTTGGGGTCAAAATGATCGGTCATCTCGCCCGCCACCGCGCCGATGCCGACATTGCCGACACCGCCCGAGCGCAGGACGATATACGCGGCATCCGCCCCGCTGATGCCCGCGCGACAGCCGATGCGCGAATACTTTGAATACGCGCTTTTTACTTTTATCTGCGCCCACAGCGTTATGATGTAGGCGACTATCACTAAAATATATGTGGGATCAAAATAATAATATGGCATGGATACCATCCTTTCTTTTGGCGCATACGCACCGTTATTTCAGTCTGTCTCCAATGCTGATCCTGCGGCCGCGAATAAACTCTGCGGCCGTCATTTTGCCCTTGCCCTCCGGCACTACGCGGGTAACGGCAAGCACGCCACGACCGCAACGAACGAGTATCTCACCCTCTCCGCGGTCGGATAGTGCTATCACCTCTCCGGGTGCGCCCTCCGAGATATCATCGTTATCGCATGACTCACAAGCATGCGCCGCCGCAAGCTTTAGCAGCTTGCCCCCCGGCATATATGCACGCGCCAGCGGCTGTGGGGAAAGCCCGCGCACAAGATCCGCCAGCTCGCGGGCGGGGCGGGAAAAGTCAACTATGCAATCCTCTTTTTCAAGCTTTGCGGCGTAGGTCGCGCCCGCCTCCGGCTGTGGTGTGCGGGTGAGCGTGCCCGCCTCAAGTGCCGCCAAGGTCTCACGCAGCAGTTCCGCACCCGCCGCCGCCATACGATCATGCAGAGCGCCGAAATCATCCTCCGGCAGTATATCCACACGGCGGCGAAGCAGCATGTCGCCGGTATCTATCCCCTCGTCCATATACATGGTGGTGATGCCTGTGTGGTCCCGCCCCTCTATCATCGCGCGTTGCATTGGTGCCGCACCGCGATATTCCGGCAGGAGCGAGCCGTGTACGTTGATACAGCCGAAGCGCGGCATATCAAGCACCTCGCGCGGGAGTATCCTGCCGTAGGCCACAACTACTATAAGCTCGGGCTCAAGCGCGCGCAACTCGGAAATGACCGCCTCATCCCGCAGTGTGCGGGGCTGATATACCGGAATGCCCAGCTCCTGTGCCAGTACCTTGACAGGCGGCGGAGTGAGCTTATGTCCGCGCCCAGCGGGCTTATCCTCCCGCGTATACACGCCTACTATCTCACTGCCGCCCGCCGCCGCATATTCCGCAAGTGCCCGCAGCGAGGCCGCGGCAAACTCCGGCGTGCCCATAAAAACAATTCTCATTTGTCTACCCTCAAGGCTTGCGGCCGTCAGTCCTCGTCATTCATCGAGATGGCGATATCGGTGTATATACGCCCGTCAAGATGGTCTGTCTCATGGCAGATGGCGCGGGCAAGCAGGCCCTCCCCCGTTATCTCCACCGCCTCGCCGTTATAGCCGAGGCCGCGCACCGTAACATGCATGGGGCGGCGCACGATGCCAGAGCGGCCGGGCACAGACAGGCAGCCCTCGCCGCCCTCCTGCTCTCCCGACTCGTAAACTATCTCCGGGTTGATGAGATATATGGGATGCCCCTCCTCGACCTCGATAACGACTATGCGGCGCAAAATGCCTACCTGCGGGGCGGCAAGCCCCACACCGTCCGCCGCGTGCATCGTTTCAAGCATATCGTCAAGCAGCATCTGTATTCTCGGTGTTACCCGCTCCACAGGACGGCATACCTGCCGCAGTGTGTCATCGGGTACACAAACTATCTTTCTTTTTGCCATTTGGAATCAAACCTCTGTTTCTTTGTGATCGTTTTGCGTTTGTTTTTTATTGCACATCGCCGTTTTGCGATCGGCGGGGATCAAAGGATCAAATATTTGTAGGATCCAGATCTATCGCCAAGGTCGGGCCGCGGCGGGCGGTCTCGGAAAATTCCGCACGCAGGCGGGCCAGCATCTCGCGGCATCTGGCGGTCAGCTTGCATTTAAGTATCATTCTGATCCTGTACTTGCCGTCCACCCTGTAGACCGGCGCCTCAAAGGGGCCGAACACTATCAGCGGGACATCCGAATATTTTTCGGCAGAGAGGCGGCGCAGTCGCTCGGAAAGCTCCGCGCCCGCCGCCACCGTCGCCCTCTCATCGGGGGAGGTGACCGTCATCAGCACGATGTTGCAAAACGGCGGATAGGTCAGTGCACGCCGCAGGCGTATCTCGCGTGAATAAAATGTATCGTAATCCTGCGCACAGGCAAGCTTTATTATCTCATGGTCCGGATTGTTTGTTTGTATTATCGCCTCGCCCGGCTTCGCGGCGCGCCCCGCACGGCCTATCACCTGCGTGAGCATTGCAAAGGTGCGCTCGCCGGCCCTGTAATCGTCAAGATACAGCGACATATCCGCCAGCAGGACGCCGACCAGTGTAACATCCGGGAAGTCATGCCCCTTTGTTACCATCTGCGTGCCGAGCAGTATATCCGCCTCATGTGCGCGAAAGCGCGTTAGCAGCTCGTCATAGGATTCCCGCGTTGAGGTGGTATCGGTATCCATCCTTATCACCCGCACACCGGGTATCAGCGCGCGCAGCTCCTGCTCCACCCGCTGTGTGCCGTAGCCCATGCGGATCAGGTGCTCGCCCCCGCATGTGGGACACCGCTCGGGCAGTGGCATATGCCGCCCGCACCAGTGGCAAACAAGCTCACCGGATGAATAATCTCCCCCGCGCGTGTGGTAGGTCATTGATACCGAGCACCGCGGACAGCTGACCGCCTCCCCGCAGGAGGGGCAGGAGACAAATGTATTATACCCGCGGCGATTGATAAACAGTATCGCCTGCTCGCCCGCCGCCACAACGCGGCAAAGCTCACCCGCAAGATGCGTGCCGATGGGCGTGAGGTTTGCCCCCCTCGCCTCGCGGCGCATATCATCGATCGTGACCGCGGGCAGCTCCGCGCCGCCGTAGCGGTGTGTCAGCCGCACCAGTGTGTAGCGACCGTCCATGGCTTGCTTAAAGCTTTCAACCGACGGTGTAGCCGAGCAGAGCAGCATGAGCGCGCCCGACTGTGCCGCACGGTATCTTGCAATGTCACGCGCGTGATAGCGCGGCGACATATCCGATTTATATGTGTGCTCCTGCTCCTCGTCGATTATCACCATGCCGAGATCGGCCACCGGTGCAAATATCGCCGAGCGAGTGCCAAGCACCAAGGGTGCATCCCCGCGGCGGATACGCTCCCAAGCCTCATAACGTTGCAGGCGGGTAAGACCCGAATGCAGCAGTGCCACCATATCGCCGTAGCGACCCGAAAAGATCCTGACCGTTTGCGGGGTAAGTGCTATCTCAGGCAGGAGCAGTATCACTCCCCGCCCCGCCGCCAGCACGCGGTCGATAAGCGACAGCATTACCGCGGTCTTGCCGCTGCCCGTCACGCCGTAAAGGAGTGCACCGTGCGGGTCTTTATCCTCGGCAAGCTCCAGCAGTGTGCGGTGCGCCGCCTCCTGCTCCTCGCTGAGTGTCATCGGCGGCAGATGTGAGAGCGCCTCGGCGACCGCCGCCGCACGCTCCTCGCGAGAGCGAGTGTCAGTGCCGTCACCGTCACCCTCGCCCTCGCCTGTCGCGGCGGGGGGAAGCTCGGCGGCATCGGTCAGCACGCGGCGCAAAAGCCCCTTTTTTTCAAGGCTCGTCAGCTGTGCGCGGCAATCACCGAGGGAGGACAAAAACCGTGACTCGGGTATGCCCGCATCCCCCTCCGCCTCGGAGAGCATGCGCAGTATCGCCAGCTGTACCTCGGAGCGCGGACGCTTTATCTCTTTGTGTGCGCCCTCCGCCACCGCGGCAAGCTCGGCGCGATCGATGGCGGGCAGGCAGATGCGGACCATTCCGCCCTCCCGCCCGGGTGCCATCTCGCGCACCAGATACGGCCGCCGCCCACCGCAGAGTGCACGCGCCGTATCGATAGCAGACGAGCCGAAGCGGGAGGTGAGTGCCTCCGCCGACACACGGCCGCGCTCAAGGATATATTCAAGTAATATGATAGCCGACGGCTCAAGGCTGTCGATGGCTATCTTCATATCGCCGCCATCCCCAAGCCTTGCGGGGTTGGGGCAGTAAAAGACGGTAAGCTTTGAAAGCACCGCTGGCGGGAGCATGGCATGCACCGCCTCCCCCACCGTGCAGATGGTGCGCTCCTTCATAAAAAGGCACAGCCCCAGCATCTCGGGGGTGAGCGAGATCTCGGAAAGCACCGCAAAGATCGGCTTTAGCTTGCCCTGCGGCGTTTTGGTCTCCTCCCGCACCGAGGTGCAGAGCGCCAGCGCACGGCGGTTGCCGTTGCCGAACGGCACGCTGAGGAATCCCCCCGGCCGCACCTCCTGACCCTCGGGTATGCGGTAGTCATATTCATGATCTATTGCAAACGGCGCATCAAGCAGATATACTCCCGCATACATTTTTAAACTCCGGTCTTTGTTTTTTGTTAGGCATGGCGCGAAGTGCGGATCATATGCACGCTGCGCGGCGCGCGGCCGCGCCTCACACTTCCGTTGATGCGTGTGCCGCGGCGGCGGGTGTGCCGCTCTCGCCGACGGTGAGAGAACCGTCCGCATCGCGGTCAACAATAACGAACTCGCCGGACTCTATCTTGTCGATGGCGATCTTTACCGCCTTGCGGTCACGGTAATCGGGGTTGACTATGGCCTCGGCCGGCTCCTCCGACTCCTTAATGCCCATGGCGACCTTTTCGGCCAGATGGCGCTCTCTTACATACTCATCGGTGATGATGCGTGCGCACTTTGCGGTGGCCACTGCCAGCTGGTAACGATTGAATTTTCCCTTTGTAAGCTTGTTGATGGTAGGATAAAGCATTTTTAAAACTCCTTGAATGTATGATTATTTTATTATTATCTTATTTGACCGACGGCCGGGCTTATTCGTCACCGGTGCCGTCAAGCTCGGTATCGAGCCTGTTTGCTATCGTTTCGGCCTGTACTGCCGAGAGGATCACGTGATCCGAATCTGTAATTATAACGGCGCGTGTGCGGCGACCGCAGGAAACATCTATCACCCTGCCCTCCTCGCGCGCATCCTGCACCAGTCGCTTGACCGGCGCGGAATCCGGGCTGACCAAAGCGACCACACGGTCGGCGGCCACGATGTTACCGTAGCCGATGCTGATAAATCTCATTTTTGCATCCTCTTTTCTTGATTCTTTTGATGCTCACTCTATGTTTTGGATCTGCTCGCGCAGCTTTTCGGTCTCGTTTTTAAGCTCCACGCCTATCGCGGCAATAGCGGCATCCTGGCACTTTGAGCAGATGGTGTTGACCTCGCGATTGACCTCCTGGAGCTGAAAATCAAACTTTCTGCCCACCGGATGCGTTTCATCCAGCATGGCCGAGAGCGCCGCAATGTGCGAATGCAGTCGCACCAGCTCCTCATCTATCGCCAGCCTGTCCGCCTGCACGGCGCACTCGGTAAGCAGCCGCCCCTCATCGACGGTCACGCCCGAGTCGCCGATGATGGCCGATATCCTTGCCTTTATCTTTTCATAAAGACCTGCCGAGCCGGCCGCCCACAGCTCCTCAACGCGCGAGACGAGCGAGGAGATGCCGCCAAGCTTTTTGGCGATATCCGCACGCAGGCATTCGCCCTCGCGTATGCGGCCCGCCAAAAATTCCTGCAGTGCCTCGGCAAGTATCGGCTCTATCGCCGCCCATTCGGCATCGATATCCACCTCATCCTCCGCGCCCTCGGCGGTGAAGATCTCCGGGTTGGCCGCCACCTGCATCACGCTGATGTCATCGGCAAGCGCAAATTCGTCGCGAAGCTCACGCAAGAGCCGAATATACTCGGCGGCGGCGGTGCGGTCAAGGGTACGCGGCGGCTGAGTGGCGGCATCCTCACCCCATGTGCGCGCCAAGGTTATGCCTATATCCACCTTGCCGCGGCTGATGCCCGCCTCGCTCACCGCGGTGCGTACCCGCGGCTCAAGTGCGGCCAGCGTGCGCGGCAGTTTTACCGAAAGATCGAGAAACCGATTGTTGACGGATCTTATCTCGACCGATATCGAACGCCCGTCCGCCGCCGCTGTTTTGCGGCAGTAGGCCGTCATGCTTTTAAACATATCAAGTCCTTATCCGACCCTCGCCACGGCGGGGGTCTGCCTTTCGTTGTTGGTTTGTTAGGTCATTTTTTGACTTTTCGGTGCGGCTTTCCCGCCCAAATTTTTTGCATATATATTTATTATAATATATTTTAAGTGTTTTGTCAATACGCGCGCGTGAGCGCACAGGTGCGCGCGAGGGGGTGAGCGAGCCGTCACCATGCGAAAAAACGCGACAAACCCCCGCCCCCGGGCGACATTTTTGCGGCAGTCGCGGCAAAGATCGAGCGGATGCGCGGCGGTTTTCAGCCCTCACTGCGGCACGCGGGGACGCGGCGGATGCACGGCGGATATAATGTAACTTTTTCTTTAACTTTCCCGCCGCCGCAAAATGCGCGGGATTTTTTGCAACTTTTCGCCATCGCTGTTGACACCCGCGGGGATGGATGGTATAATCAAGTATACAGCACTTCGTGCTGATCACACATCATCCGCATGCACAGCACTTTGCGGCGCGAGCCGTAAAGCATCACTTGCGCACTGTCAAATACGCCAAAACTATTATTCAATATTACCAAAAAGGAGCTACACCATGAAGATCACTGCAAGGCCGATATGGCACGGCGAGGGGCGCGCCGATGAATACGCCGAATTTTTGACAGAACTTGAGACTGACGGCGAACAGCTGACGATGCTCCTTGCCGCCGACTCGGAATACGCGCTCTACCTTGACGGCGAGCTGTTGAGCTTTGGCCAATACGCCGACTATCCCGGGCGGGTGATATATGACAGGATCACCGTCACGCCGCCCGCCGGCAAGCACACGTTGCGAGTGCTTGCGTGGCACTGGGGTGCGAATTTCTTCACCCACATAAAGCGAGAGGCGTATGTGATATTTGAGCTCCTCGGAGAGGACGGCCGCACGCTTGCCGCCTCCTCACAGGCCACTCTATCCCGCCGCGCGGCGGGTTATGTTCCGTATAAATATCATACTATTTCCCCACAGCTTGGATACATGTGCGAATACAGCGATACCCGCGCGGCAGAGGAATCGGCCATGCCCTATTCCGGATCCCGCGAAGTGGATATTGGAGAATACGAGCTGCACGAGCGCCCGATAGAACGCTGTGAGCTGCGCCCGCAGACAGAAATGCGGGTGATACGCCGCGGTTTTTATAAGCTGCCGAGTGATCCCAACCTTCGTGACGATGCGGGGCTTATGCTTGACCGTGCCGAGCTTACCGACGAGCGCGAGGGAGCTGACGGCTGCTTTATCGTGGCGGATGTAGGCTATGAGGAAACAGGTTTTTTAAAATTCTTACTAAAAACAGACTCCGCGTGCCGCGCGGTCATCGGCTGGGGCGAGCACCTGACGGATGGCAGGCTGACCCCGCAGGCAGCAGTACATTCCCGCCGTTTTTGCTATATTTTTGAGTCGCGCGGCGGCGCGGCGGAGCACATCGAGCCGTTGCGGCGGGTGGGCGGCCGCTACCTTGAGCTTTTCTGCTCCGACCCGGATGCCGAGCTTACCTACCTTGGTCTTTTGCCCACGCGCTACCCCACCCACCCCGTGCCGCCGCCCGCAGATCCGCGGGAGCGGCAGATCTATGACGTTGCCCTGCGCAGTCTTGAATGCTGCATGCACGAGCACTACGAGGACTGCCCCTGGCGCGAGCAATCGCTTTACACCTTTGACTCGCGCATTCAAATGCGGTGCGGCTACCGCTATTTTGCGGACGGCAATCTGCGCTTTGTTCGCGCTTCTCTTGACCTGATATCGCGCAGTCAAAGGCCGGATGGCCTGCTCACCCTCTGTGCACCGGCGGGCGAGGACCGTCCGATACCCGGTTATTCGCTGGCATATGTGGCTCAAATGCGGGAATACGCCGATGCATCTGGGGACAGCGCCTTTGTTTTGTCTAAAATGACGGTACTTGAGGACATTATGACGGCGTTTGCGGCAAGGATCGGGGTAGACGGCACGCTTTTGCGCTTTCCCGACAGCGCCGGGTACTGGAATTTTTACGAGTGGGCGCCGACACTTGACGGCGCGGAGCGCTCCTACCCGGCCGATGCGCACCCAGCCGAGGCTCCGCTGACCGCTCTTTTTGTGAACGCCGCCGACGATATGGCCGCCATCTGCCGCATGGGCGCGGCGGAGGATGACACTCTGCGCGAGCGCGCGGAGTATTATGCGGGTCTTGCCCGCCGCACTGCCGCGGCGATGGTGGAATGCTTTTTTGACCGCGAGCGCGGTTATTTTCGCAGTTTTTCGGATCGCCCGGAGGCTCCCTTTGCGGCGACCACACAGGCGCTTTGCCTTTTGGCGGGACAGCGCGGCGGGGCAATATCCGCCGCCGACCCGAAATATTCCGCCGCATTTTCGGCAATGTTTACCGCGCCGAGCGGGATGATAGGAGCCACGCTCTCCTCCGCCATTTTTGCGTTTGATGCCGCCACGGCGGGCGGCGAGGCCGCCGCAGGGCATATGGCGAAGCTGCGGGAGGCGTTTGACAGCTGCCTTTGGCAGATGCTTGACCGAGGTGCCACAACCCTTTGGGAGACGATGCGCGGGCGTGATGATTTTGGCGGCGCGGGCAGCCTTTGCCACGCATGGTCGGTGCTGTTGACATTGCCGCATATCGAAGAACGGACGAACATTATCACCGGATCGTAGTAGGGCACGACACGCAGGTCGTGCCCTACGGCAAGAGTGCGTATTTTATCCTACAGACGAGTGGAAAGCAAGATTTTGATGTTTTGATATCTATC
>CAYLLA010000022.1:0-25254 GCA_964384555.1 uncultured Ruminococcus sp.
AAAGCCTCCCAAGTGTCGTGGGAGGTAGCGAAGCGGCGCGAGGGGAGTGAATGACAGCCCGGTGGGCTGTCGACCGAGCCGCAGCAAGAAGCCGAGCAACGCGAGGTCGGAGGGATCGTTCGATGACTTCTTGTAATTTTAAATGTCTATAGGCGAAAGACTCGATCCCTGCCAAGCCTTCTCATGTGTGCGGCGGTGACATCTCTCCAAAAAGATCCACATGAAATCGGGCGGGCAGCGCACGCGGGATGTGCAATATTGCAAAAATATCTTACTTTTCTTCTTTTTTCGTCTTAAAATGAAAAAAATCAGTTGACAAATTGCATTTTTCTCATATAATATTAGTAACGTAACAAAGATAGGATCGGTAACGGCCATGGTTAAGGTAGTTAAATTCGGTGGCAGCTCGCTGTGCGATGCTGCGCACTTTAAGATGGCGGCTGACATCGTTCGCTCGGACGAGTCCCGCAGATATGTTGTTCCCTCCGCGCCCGGAAAGCGCCACCCCGGTGACATTAAGGTCACCGATATGCTTTATGAGTTTCACCGGATGGTGCGCGAGCGTGCGCCCCGCGAGGAGCTTGATGCCTACTTTGACGGCATCTGCGCCCGCTACTACACGATAATTGACGAGCTGGGGTTGGATTTTGACATCTCGCACGAGATGCTTTACATCAAAAACGCGATAATGGGTCGCGCGGGTCGCGACTTTGCCGCCAGCCGCGGCGAGTATCTTTCCGGCTTGATACTGGCAAAATACCTCGGCTATGATTTTATTGATGCCGAGAATGTGATATACTTCACCGAGACAGGCGCGTTTGACGCCGAGCGCACGCAGGATGTTATGAGCGCTGAGCTGGCCATGCACAAGCGGGCGGTGATTCCCGGATTTTACGGCATAATGCCCAACGAGACGGTAAAGACCTTTTCTCGCGGCGGCTCGGATGTGACCGGCTCAATAGTGGCGCGCGCCGCAGAGGCGGATCTTTACGAGAACTGGACGGATGTTTCCGGCTTTAAGATGGCCGACCCGCGGATAGTGGCGGATCCCCTGACCATCAAAACGATAACCTACCGCGAACTGCGCGAGCTTTCATATATGGGTGCAACGGTACTGCACGAGGATGCCATCTTCCCGGTGCGCTATGCGGGCATTCCGATAAATATCCGCAACACCCTGCGCCCGCAGGATGCCGGCACGATGATAGTTGCCGCCGCGCAGGATTACGACAGCGAGCATGTAATAACCGGTGTGGCGGGCAAGCGCGGCTTTACCGCCATTACGCTTGAGCAGGATATGATGCACTCGGAGCCGTCCTTTGGTCGCCGTGTGCTTGAGACCTTTGAGGAATACGGCATAACCTTTGAGCATCTTCCCTCCGGTATCGACACGATGAGTGTAGTGCTTGAAAGCGCTATGCTTGAGGGCAGGCGGGAGCGGATAATAAACTCTCTGCGCCGCTCTCTGCGCCCGGACAGCATAACCGTTGAAGACAATCTGGCTCTTATCGCCGTGGTTGGTCGCGGCATGGTAAAGGCGCGCGGAACGGCGGCAAGAGTGTTCTCGGCCATATCCGAGCGCGGTATAAACATAAGAATGATCGACCAGGGGTCATCCGAGCTTAACATAATAATCGGCGTTGAGGATCACGACTTTGAGGATGCCCTGCGCGCGATATACTCGGAATTCGTAAAAGATTAAGCTTTTTTGTGCAAAACTGCCTTTGATTTTTCACGCGCGGCGTGATATAATCTTTACTAAAGAAAAATAATTCCTACAACGTGTAGCAAAAAATGCGTAAGTCCGGTTTAGCGGGCTTACGCATTTTTGTATTTTGTGGATCATCAAGGAGGACAGAAACAAAAAATGACGAACAATTCAAAAGAGCCGGGCACCGAGTCGGCATCCTTGGCAACGGCAGGGCTTGGGGCGCTTATGTGCCGCTACTCGATCCCCTGCATCATCTCGCTTTTGGTCGGCGCGCTGTACAACATCGTTGACCAGATCTTTATTGCAAACGCCGCCTACCTCGGCTCATACGGCAACGCCGCCAACACGGTGGTGTTCCCGCTGACGGTCATTGCCCTTGGCATTGCGGTAATGATAGGCGACGGCTGTTGTGCTTTTGTCAGCATAACGCTTGGCGGTGGCGAGGCGGGCCGCGCACGGCAGAGCGTTGGCAACGCGATAACCGCCACCCTTATCGGCAGTGCCGCGGTAACCGTGGTATACATCATCTTCTCCGAGTCGCTCATCACCATGTTTGGCGGCAGTGTGAATTCCGAGACGATGGCACTATCGCGGGAATATCTTTACTGGCTGATACCCGGCATTCCGTTTTACATGTTTGGGCAGGCAATGAACCCGATAATCCGTGCCGACGGCTCTCCGCGCTTTGCCATGGTATCCACCCTTATCGGAGCGGCGCTGAATATCATTCTTGACCCGATATTTATCTTTAGCTTTAAATGGGGAATGATGGGTGCAGCGGTGGCCACTGTAATAGGACAGATGACGACGGCTGTGCTCTCGGCGATCTATATCTGCCGTGCAAGGATCATTCGCCCGCGCGCACGCGACCTTGTGCCCGATCTGCGCCTGACCTGCAAGACCCTCTCGCTTGGCATGTGCAGCTTTTTGGCACAGCTCTCGCTGGTGGCGGCCATGGCGGCGATAAACAACATGATACGCAAGTACGGCGCCTTGAATCCGATATTTGGGATCGATGAATACGCGCAGATACCCATGGCTGTGGTGGGGATAGTTATGAAATTCTTTCAGATAGTGATCTCTATCGTTATCGGCATGGCGGCAGGATGCATTCCGATAGTCGGATTTAACATGGGCGCGAACCGGCGGCGGCGCGTGCGCGGATTGCTGACTCGCCTGTTGATATGCGAGGCGTGCGTTGGTGGGGTCGCACTGATAGTGGCCGAGTGCTTTCCGCATGCGCTGATCCGGCTTTTCGGCGCGGCAAACGAGAGCGTATACTACACCGACTTTGCAATAAAGTCCTTTAGGATCTACCTTTGCATGATGATACTCGCCTGCATCAACAAGGCGACCTTTATATTTTTGCAGGCAATGGGGCGCGCGGCGGAATCTACAGCCCTCTCCATGGTGCGTGAGCTGATATTCGGAGTTGGGTTAGCGCTTATACTGCCACACTTTTTTGGGCTTGACGGAGTGCTCTATTCAATGCCTGCCGCTGACATACTTACGGCGATAATGTCGCTCGTGATAATAATAAAGACGTATGGAAAACTGGCGGACAGAAAAAAGATCCGATGATCGGCGGAGAGAGTTCAAATCGTGAGATTTGACGGAGAAGCAGAGATTCTGAACTCCGCTTGGCGCGTCTGAACTGCGAATTTCCACCCTCACCTTGGCGCCAAGCCATTCCACCGCGCAAGCGTGAATGTATTTTTGTTGTGATCTCGTGTGGACAATAGCATTTGTTTGTGATATAATTACTCATAAAGTGATCGAGTCTTTTCTGTTGGATGAGTTATTGGTAATTCTACTTCAACAGAACTCGGTCACTCTGTATATTTTTTCTTTCGTCTCACATCTATTGTAACACTGATTTCGAAGCGAATGCGACAGAATTCTGTATTCAAATGACGGTCTCATTTTTGTAACTTGTGATCACTACAGAACTTTTTTAGAAATATCGGCAAGGAGAAATTAATTACCATGTACGCATACAAAGAGAAATACACTCTTGATTTTTCAAACATTCAACATTATGATGAGATCCATCAGATCATCAAAAAAGAACTGGACCTGCCGCCCTATTACGGGGAGAACTGGGATGCACTATGGGATTGTCTGACCGAGATGGTTGATGTAGATGAACCTCTATACATCGAAATACTTGGGGCAGAGGTTTTAGAGAATAAATATCCCGGCACGCTTAATATGATCGTTGAAATAATCAAAGATCTAAAAAAATGGCGTTCAAATAAATACCGCAACTATGTTAATGCTGCGATCATCTGCGGCGAAGCACGATATGAAATACAATAAATGTTTACTTAATTGATATTAATTCCGCTGTGCCAAACATTTCCACCGCGCGCGGCGCGGTGGAGAGAGTTCGAATCGGGGACTCTGGCAAAAGAACAGGGGTAGCCAAAGGCTACCCCTGTTCTTTTGGCGGAGAAGCAGAGATTCTGTACTCCGCTTGGCGCGCCTTAACTGCGAATTTCCACCCTCATCTTGGCGCCAAGCCATTCCACCGTGCGCGGCGCGGTGGAGAGAGTTCGAATCGTGATCTTCGGCAAAAAATAAAGGGTAGCCAAAGGCTACCCTTTATTTTTTGGCGGAGAAGCAGAGATTCGAACTCTGGAGGCGCTTTTAACGCCTACACGATTTCCAGTCGTGCGCCCTCGACCAACTAGGCGACTTCTCCATATATTCGGGCTGCACGATGTCTCACGTGACAGCCCTAATATCATATCACACTTTTGCGAAAAATGCAAGCCCTTTTTGCAAAAAAAATCTCATTTCCGCAAAAAAATTTGCTCGTGCGGGCTTTTTGACTCAAATGTGCGGCTCGGCCAGAGCTTTTCGCGCCATTTCCGCCACATTTTCCGCCCCGCCGTCTATTGCCGCCGCGGCCATGCCCGGGATATCGTCAACGATCACCCGCATCCGATATATGCCGATGAGCGCACGAACGGCGTGCAGCTTTGCCTCTATCTCCGCCGCGCTCTCCGCGCCCCTGAGATCGAGCGCGATAAGATCAAATGATCCTCCCCAAACGACCAAGCTCTCCCTGGCCTCCTCCGACACGACATCATCATATTTGATAGCAATGCCGACAGCGCAGTTGCCCCCCGCCGCGGCTCGCACAGACTCGCAAAGCTCCGCCGCATCGGCATCCAGCGCCAGACCGAAAAGCAGAACATCGTCAGCGCCCGCCCGCAGCACCTCGGCGGCAAGTGCTGTCTCATATTCACGGCGCAGACTACGCATATCCGCGTCCGCCTCGCGATAGTTTAAAAACATGACACCGCTCACATAGCTATCGCCAAAGAGCGCCATACCGTCGCCGAGCTGCGGCAATGCGGCATCCCCGCCATCGTTGCCAAGCAAGCGGCGGCGCACCTCCGAGCTGTATACCGGCTCACCATCCTCGGAGAGCATGACAACGGAATACGCATTGTAGGAGTGCTCGGTATATTGCACCGGCGGCGCGGTCGTCACAGTACCATCCGCAGGTGTATCGCCCACCGAAGTATCTTCATTATTAATAATAGTATTATTGCCCGTATCGGCGGATGTGGCCTCAAGCTGACCGAGTGGTGCGGGCGCTTTACCGAACTCCGCCGCCCGCGCTATGACTGTGGGAACGCCGCTCGGGTCAAAATCCGGAAGTGTGGTCTCCTCCCCGGTAGTCAGGTCGCCGCCTGCCTCCGCGCGCCGCTTTAAGCTGTTGCCCAGTATCACCGCCGCGGTAAAGAGTATGGCGGCCGCAAGCAGGACCAAAAGCCAGTACACCCACTGCCCGCCAAGCCTTACGCGGTGGCGACTGCGCCATGCACGTCTCCTCCCGCGGCTCATTTCATCGCCACCAGATCGACAGATCGGCCGTATTCGTTAAGCGTAAGCGTCATACCGTCGCGTGCCTTTGCTATAAGATCGTTAAAATCCGTTCCGATGATCTGCGTTTTAAACTCGTCAAAGCTTTCGGTCATATAGGATTCCTCCTTTGCAAGCCGCATGATAACATAGTAGCCGGTATCCGACTCAACAATGCCGCTGACATCCCCAACGTTCATTGCAAACGCGGTATCCTCATATTCATCGCCGCAATCGGAATTGCCGTGCGCAAAATAATAGCCGTGGGTGGTCGTCATCTTCCAATCGGCGCAGTACCTGCCCTTGAGGAGTATCAGCTCGCTCTCCGGCGAGTCGGATGCCTTCAGCTGTGCCTCGATCTGCTGTGCCAGCTTTAGGTTCTCCTCCGTCCGCCCCTCAAGATACACATGGTTTGTGCGAATGAACTTATCCGAGTGCATATAATCCTTTGCATACTCATCCGAATCATCAAGCAGGCCAAGATCGTCACGCGCTATGAAAAACAGCTCGTTTGCGGCCATCTCTACCGAAACATAAAACCGATATAGGTGGTCTGTCATGTAATTGGCCTCAAGTGCCTCGCGGTACTCCGCCTTGCCGCCGGATTCCTCCACCGTCTCGTTGATGGTATCCTGCACGGCGGACTTTATCTCCTCCTCGGCAAGCATGCCGTCCGCGCCGCCCGCCGTGGCATAAAGCTGATCCGCCATTGCAAGCACGCCGTAGTAATCGCTGGCAATACCGCCGTACACTCTGTCATAAAGCTCGGCGCGATACTGCTCGGCAAGCTCCGCGTCATCCCATATATTCACACCGTGGATTATCTCCATATCGCTCTTGCAATTAAGAGTAATATAACGCAGCTCCTCATAGTAGATATCAAATCTGCCCACCGTGCCTATAACATCAAGCTCGCCCTCTCGGCTCTTGATGGGGCGAACATCGGCGCAGGATGCAAGCGACACAAGCATCGCCGCCAAAAGCATCACGGCAAGCAGTCTGCGGACAACTGTTTTTTTCTTCATTTATAATACCTCCGTACTTTGACCAAAAGCAGAGAGGCACCAAGCCGCCTCTGCACTGTCAGCTTATTTTCTTTTCAATGTATTATTATAATTTGATTTTGTGACACTGTTGTGAATAGGATGCGCTTTTTTGCAATGTTGCGTGCGCGGCGACAAATTTTTAAGCGATAAATGAAAAAAACTTCAAAAAAATCTTCCATTGCGGCGCGTGGTGTGATATAATCTATATGGAAGCTATATGAAAACCACAGAAAAAGAATACCGCCGCCACGGCGTGAAAGGATATCGGGGGCGCGCTCCCGTTTTGTGATCATCATGAACGAAGAATACACCGTACCGCTGAAAAGTATAATTGAAGAGTTTTCCCTTGAGGAGATAGTAATGCCCCGCCCCGCCGCCGAGATAGAGGTAAAGACCACCGAGCTGAACCGCCCGGGGCTTGCACTTTCCGGATTTTTTGATATGTTTGAGCCGGATCGCATACAGCTGATAGGCTGTGCCGAGCACAGCTATCTTTCTGCCATGGAGCCGAGTGAGCGGCAGGTAAGGATAGCCGCCTTTATAGAACGCCGCCCGGTGGCCATAATACTTACAACAGAGCTTTGCGCGTTTGAGGAGCTTGTATCTTGTGCCGAGCAATGCGGCGTGCCGCTTTTGCGCACAAGGGAGAAGACCTCTACCTTTATGGCCGCGCTGATAGCATCCCTTAACATCTCCCTTGCACCGCGCATTACAAGGCACGGAGTTTTGGTGGAGGTATACGGCGAGGGTATTTTGATACTTGGCGACAGCGGCGTGGGCAAGAGCGAGACCGCCATTGAGCTGGTAAAGCGCGGCCACCGCCTTATTGCCGATGATGCGGTAGAGATAAAACGAGTATCGGCCAAAACATTGGTCGGCAGTGCGCCGGAGGTGATACGCCACTATATTGAGCTGCGCGGCATCGGCATTGTTGACGTGCGCCGCCTGTTTGGTATGGGCGCGGTAAAGGATACCGAAAGGATAGATCTTGTTATCCATCTTGAGCAGTGGATACACGGCAAGATGTACGACCGCTTGGGGCTTGAGGATAAAACAGTTGAGATACTCGGCATCGACCTGCCGTCCATCACCATACCGGTAAAGCCCGGCCGCAACCTCTCTATCATAATCGAGATAGCCGCCATGAACAACCGCCAAAAGAAGATGGGATATAACACCGCCGAGGAGTTTAACAAAAAGCTCATGGGCATGATAGGACTTCAGGACTGAAACGCATCGAATAAAACATCAAGAGCTTGTGCATAATAATTACAAAAAGCTTTCGAAAGCTTCCGAAAGGCCGGTAATGTTATGCGCAAGCTCTCAAATTTATATTCGGACAACACCTCCCAGCTTGACCGTCTGCTGAGGGTGGAGGAAAACTTTGATGTTATCAAAAAGCCGCTGAAGATCGGCCGTGATGAGGTAACGCTCTACTACATCGACGGTTTTGTAAAGGACAGCGTGATGCAAAAGCTGATGCTGTCGCTGGTATCGCTTGACGGTCTTGGCGCGGAATTTGGCGCGGAATGCGCCAGAGCCTTTACGCGTGCGCATGTTGCGTATGTTGAAACAGACCTGACCGACTCGCTTGATCGCATGCTTGCCATGGTGCTTTCCGGCGCATCGCTGATGATAGGCAGTCGCTTTGGTGACACGGCGGTGATAATTGATTCGCGCAGCTACCCCGCGCGAGACCCATCGGAGCCTGAAAACGACCGCGTGATGCGCGGCTCGCGTGACGGCTTTGTTGAAACGCTGATATTCAACACCGCGCTGATCCGCCGCCGCATACGCGACACGTCGCTGACGATGGAATACCTCTCGATAGGCAGTGCATCAAAGACCGATGTTGTGCTTTGCTATATGTCGGGGCGGGCGGATGACGACTATGTAGCGGAGCTGCGCTCTCGGCTTTGCGCGATAGAAACAGACTCGCTGACACTTGGTCACGAGTCACTGGCCGAGTGCTTGATACGGCGGCGGTGGTACAATCCTTTTCCCAAGATCAGATCCACCGAGCGCCCAGATGCCGCGGCCGCGGAGCTGCTTGAGGGCAGTGTTTTGATACTTGTGGACAACTCCCCGGAGGCAATGATACTGCCAACATCCATTTTTGATTTTATACAAGAGACCAACGACTTTTATTTTCCGCCATTTACCGCGGGATTTATAAGAGTGGTGCGGCATGCGGTGTGCCTTTTGACGCTTTTTATGGTGCCGGTGTGGTATCTGCTTTTAAAATATCCCGCCGCGATACCCCCATGGCTTGAGTTTATCATTCCCCGCGAGCGCGGTAGGATACCTATACTTTTGCAGATACTTTTGGTGGAATTTGTTGTGGACGGGCTTAAGATGGCATCGATGAACACCCCCTCCATGCTCTCAAACTCGCTCTCCGTCGTCGGCGGGCTGATACTCGGCGATTTTGCGGTAGACATTGGCTGGCTGATACCCGAGGTGATACTTTACATGGCCTTTGTGGCGATAGCCAACTTTTCGCAACGCTCATACGAGCTTGGGTATGCGCTTAAATTTATGCGGATAGGCCTTTTGCTGTTGGTTGCCGCGGCGGGCATTTGGGGCTTTGCTTTGGGACTCTGTCTGATGCTTTTACTGCTGGTGACCAACCCCACGATAAACGGCGATCACTCCTACCTCTACCCGCTGATACCCTTTGACGGCCGCGCCTGCCTTTCGGTGTTTTTTAGGGTAAAAAAGAAGGATGTTGCCACCCATCGGCGCAATTTTTATAAAAAATAAGCTCTGCGGAGATAAAAATGCAAAAAATCTCTTGACATTTTGCCGCATATGTTGTATAATGCAATGTGTTAATTGGTTTTTTGCACGCGCCCCACGGCGTTGTGCTGTGCGAAGGGAGGGAAATAGAATGGCAGAAGTAAAAGTCAGAGAAGGCGAGCCGCTCGACAGTGCTCTTCGTCGCTTCAAACGGCAGTGCGCCCGTTCCGGTGTCCTTGCCGAGCTTCGCAAGAGAGAGCATTACGAAAAGCCCAGCGTAAAGCGGAAGAAGAAATCCGAAGCCGCCAGAAAGCGCAAATACAAATAATTCCCTAAGGGAACGAGAAGCGCCTGCTATGCGGCACTTCTCGTTTTGCTTTTTCAGCCCGGATCGCACCGGATCAAATATAAAAGAGGATGATCACAATGGATTGCTTATTTTGCAAGATACTAAGCGGCGAGATACCCTCCGCCTGCGTATATTCGGATGACTATGTTTACGCCTTTCGCGATATAAACCCGCAAGCGCCGGTGCATATCCTTATCGTGCCACGCGAGCATATCGGCTCGGCCGACGAGATAACGGCAGAAAACAGCGCATACGTGGCGCACGTGTTTGAGGCCATCCCCAAGATAGCCGCCGCCGAGGGACTCAAAAACGGCTACCGCGTTATCACCAACTGCGGTGAGGACGGCTGCCAATCCGTCCGCCACCTGCATTTTCATCTTGTAGGCGGCAAAAAACTGCCGGAGAGCATGGCATAAAAATTTCGCGGCGCAGACAGACAATGTCCGTCTGCGCCGTCTTATGCCGCGATCGTTATCGATCCTTTGATTTTTTAAAAAGAAAACTATATAAAAGCAAAATGAAAAAAGAAGAAAAGACCAACGCCATACGCCTGCTTGAGCAGAGTGGGGCGGATTTTACCGTCCACAATTATATCGCCTCGGGTGCCGTGAGCGGCGAGGAGATAGTTGCCGCGCTGGGCGAGGACCCGCACACCGTTTACAAAACGCTCGTCACGGTCGGCAAGAGCGGCGGCCACTATGTTTTTTTGGTTCCCGTATGCTGTGAGCTGGATCTTAAGCGCGCCGCGGCGGCAGTTGGCGAAAAAAGCATTGCCATGATAAAGTCGCGCGAGCTTTTGCCGCTGACAGGCTATATCCACGGCGGCTGTTCCCCCATAGGCATGAAAAAGCAGTTTCCCACCGTGATAGATAAAAGCGCCGAGGCACTGCCGCGCTTTTGCTTTAGCGGCGGGAAGATAGGCCTGCAGATAGAGACCTCCCCCGCCGACCTTGCACGTACAGTTAACTTTACATTTGCCGATATCGCCATGCCCGCCACCGGCGGCGAGAGATGATAGGCGTCAATTATAAAAAAGTAAGAAAACTACAAAAGCCCCCACATCCCCCCTCATTCGCTTCCCCATCAGCCATTCCCCTCAATTTCTACATTATTGGGGGCATTTGCTGCCGAATTTTTCTATATATATATATATATATATATATATATATATTGTGAACAAATTGCAAATATGGGGGAATAAAAGCGGGTCCGCTACGTCATTTTTGTTTGGTACACGGCATTAAAATCGAGCAAATTTGCGAATATTTTTTGATTTATTGCAAAAACCTCTTGCATTCGAGTTCGCCTTGTGTTATAATTTATAAACGAGGAGAGCTGATGCCAATTTGAATTGGCAAAATGCCCATACTCATACGCACAAACCATATAGTAAGGAGAGTATCGAAGTGGCACGCAGATACGACAGCGCGGATTCCAAGAGAAGGATAATATCCGCATGTGTACGCCTTTTTATTGAAAACGGCTACACAGACACAAGAATGACAGACATATTGAGAACGGCGGATGTTTCGTCCGGAACATTCCAAAACATCTTCCACACCAAGGACGGTGTACTTGGCGAGTTTATTGAATTCAACTTTGCCGCCCAGTTCAACTCCGCAAAAAAGATAGTTGCGGCAAACGGCGGCAACACCGAAAACCCTGCCGTTTATTACGCGACCGAAACAGCCCTGCAGCTGGCTCTTACCGAGATCAACGAGAACCTGCGCGAGGTATATGTTGAGGCATATACACAGCAGGAGACTGCAGAGATCATTTACCGCAAGACCTCCTATGAGCTTTTCCGCCTGTTTGGCAATTACCTGCCTGACCTTTCGTCAAGCGAGTTCTATGAGAGGGAGATCGGTACATCGGCACTTATGCGCGGATATATGTCTCGCCCCTGCGATGTGTACTTTACATTAAATAAAAAGATACAGGTGTTTGTCGATATCGCACTTTCGGCATACAGCGTACCCGCCGAGGCAAAGGCAGAAGCACTGGCCTTTGTAGGCAGTCTTGATATGACAAAGGTCGCCCATGATTTCATGCAGGAGCTCTTCCACCTTATGTCCATAAGATACGAGTTTACTCTTTCCGAAAAGCTTAAAAATCTCTGATCCCGCACCATCGGGGTCGAAGAATTATCGCGCCCACCGAACCCAAAAACGGTGGGCGCATTTTGTGGTATCTCAATTCCACTGAAAAAATAAAACAACAGGGGTCCGGAACTGACATGTCGGTAACCATCATCGATGTAGCAAAGCTTGCGGGGGTCTCCAAAACGACCGTCTCCGCCGTGCTTTGCGGAAAAAAAGGAATAAAGCCGGAAACGCGCGACCGCGTTATGGAGGCGATAGAGGAGCTGCACTACGTTCCCAATTTTAACGCGCGCAATTTTGTGCGGCGCCGCACCAACATCCTCGGCGCCTTGGTGCTTGCCAAAAACCCGGAGCGTCCCAACTATCGCTTTGAGCGTGAGACGGGTCTTTTTTCGCAGACCGTTATAAGCGGCATCACCGCACGCCTGACCAACACGGGCTACGGTCTTATAACCGAAATGCACGACCCGCGCTCACACGAGCTGCCGCAAATGGTGCGGGACAGCCGCGTGGACGGCATGTTTGTGATAGGTTCGGTAGGGGCTGATGTTGATATACCGTCAATGCTCGGCGGGCGGGATATTCCCGTTGTGGTGCTTGGCACCAAGGTCGAGGATTACGATTCCTTTAGCGTTGATATTGAGGAAGCGTTTTATATAGCCGTCAAGCACCTGATAGAAGGTGGGCATAAAAACATTGGACTTATCAACTGCTCTATGCGCTTTCCGTCCTATATCGACCGTATCAACGGCTACCGCCGCGCGCTTGGCGAGGCGGGGATAGTAGCGGGGGATGAGCTGATAGTTTACACCCGCCGCAACACCGGTGCGGCAGGTATGGCGGCGGCCGAGGAGCTTTTTGCCCGCACCGCGGGCAGAATGCCGGATGCACTTGTGTGCGCCAACATCTCCGCCACCATGGGAGCGATGCGCTGTCTTTACAGCCGCGCGATGCGCGTGCCGGATGATATCTCGGTCATCGGGCATGATGACTCGGTAATATACGGCTACTCCGCCCCCGGCATTACCGCCACGAATATCCGTAAGGAGGAGATGGGGGGGATGGGAGCCGAGGTGATGCTGCGCCGCATTGACGGCGACACCTCCGACCGCCCGCTCTCCGTGCTTGTAAAGCCGTACCTGGTCGAGCGCGAATCGGTACGAGATCTCGGCGGGATAATATAAGATATAAACCACGGCGGTCATATTGCACAAAAATAAAACTGATTTTTGTACGATATGACCGTTGACTTTTTCACTCAAAATGATATAATTTAATTAAGAAACCACGGCGATTGTTGTGCAGCAGATGCGGAACGTTCCGATTTGCCCGCAAGGACCGCCTTGTCCTCTTTTTTTAGCGCATTTGCGGAACGTTCCGAAAGTTCCGCGAGAGAAAAAGGCGCAGTGTGGCGAGCATATTTCCATACCCTGTACCCGAGGATGTGCGATAAAAACAAGATGGCGAGTTTGCGGTGGCCGCAAAAGCCCACCTGCAAAGCTGTAGAATATTGCGCACCATTGCACAAATACCCGCCGCTATCGAACGGCGGCGCCGCGGCAGACACCCGATATTTCCAAGGAGGAAAACATTGAAGCTTAAATATTACGGTACGGGAGGCGGCGGCGGTATTCCCGAGATCTTTTGCAGCTGCCGCATCTGCAACCATGCCCGCGAAGTTGGCGGCCGCGAGATACGCACGCGCTCACAGGCAGTCATTGACGACAGGATCTCACTTGACTTTCCGGTAGATGCGTTTATGCACTCGGCATACTGCGGGCTTGACATGCGCCGTGTACGCGATATAGTTGTAACGCACGCACATTTTGACCACTTTATGCCGCAGGAGCTGTTCAGTCGTGCCGAGGGCTTTCCCTCCCCGCTCCGCGTTTACGCCACCGAGGCATCCGCCGCCAAAATGAACGAAACGATAGCGGCACGTGAGGCGGCATTTGCATCCGGCAGAAAGGTGCGCACATCTGATTTTTGCCTTGAATATCACAAGGTGACCCCCGGCGAGCCGTTTATGATTGACGAGTATCGCTTTACCCCGCTTAAATCGCATCACGCACAGGGAGTGCAATCGGTAATGTATGTTATCGATAACACCGCCGAGGATCGCCACCTGCTTTGGGCGCATGATACAGGTCCGTTTTATACGAGCGCGTGGGACTGGCTGCGCGATTACCCGTATGTATTTGACTTTGTATCCCTTGACTGCACACTTGGGCGCGGCGAGCTGATAACCGCGGCGCACATGGATATTCTCGGCTGCAATGACACCCGTCAACGCCTTGCCGACATGGGCAAGATAGACGGCCACACCAAGGTATACCTCAGCCACGTAGGACACCTTTTGCACCAAACGCATGACGAGCTGGCCGCCGAAGCTGCGACCTTTGGCATGATCCCCGCATATGACGGCCTGACCGTGGAAATATAATAATAATTATACCCGGTCACGACCACCTAAATCAAAAATACAGCGGCAATGCCGTTGATATAAAAAACAAAAATATAAGAACAAGGAGAACCACAATGAAAAGAAGTATCACCTCCATCATCACTCTCGCTCTTGCTATCCTTTTGGTAGCAGCCTTCCCGCTGACCGCTGCGGCCGCCGACTATGAGAAGTCCTTTGACTTTCTCGACGCTACGACCTATGAGGGCTCCCTCGTTTACAAGAAAGACATGAAGTCCGCCGGCAACTCCACTACAATGGGCTACAAGGGCTGGATCGGCTCTACCAACGTAGAGGGCGCAACCTCCGTTTTCGTTTTTGAAGCTGCAGAGGGCAAGACCTTTGAATCTCTCGTGCTCAACTACCGCGGCTACTCGATAGCCAACGGCGCACCCGACGGCGTACACATCTACATCTCCACTGTTGGCGAGGCGGACTATGCCGCAGGCTACACCGATGCCAACTGGACTCTCGTTGCCGAGATCGTTAACGATGCCACCGCAGGCACCGGCGTAAATGTTGCCGACCCCACCAACCGCGACCCGGAGCTTCTTCGCACCGTTGACATCTCCGCCGCAACACTTGGCTGCAACAAGGTATTTATGCGCATTGACTTTTTCCGTTCCTCTAACATTGACGGTGTTCCCGCAACATATTTTGCTCCCGCAGGTGCTACTGGCACATACATGAGCGCCGCTCCTGTTGCCACCGAGCCTGTGACCGAACCCGTAACCGAGCCTGTTGCCACCGAGCCTGTAACTGAGCCTGTTGCAACAGAACCCGTAACCGAGCCTGCCGACACAACTCCCGCCACCGAGCCTGCCGCTCCCTCCACCGGCGACAACACCGCCATCATTGCAATGGTTGCCGGCATCGCTCTTGTTTGCACCGCAGCATGCTTTATCACAAAGCGCCGCGTGCATGACTGATGCCCAAGGCACTAAAGGCTTTATAAACCCATCATTCCCTATATTATATTTAAAATGAAGAAAATTTTAGCATCACTCATCGCCCTGACCGCACTCCTCTCGCTGGTTGCCTGCTCAACTCCCGGTAACTCGGACAGCACAACGGCAGGCAACGGTCCCTCCGGCAATTCATCAAAACCTGTTGCCGAGACCACCACCGACCCCAAATATCAGTTTGAATTTCCCGAGACAAGCACGGAATACGCCGGCAAGTTTGTAATACTCAACGGCTTTTCCGAGGCTACCACCCTCTTTACCACCTGCTCTATGCTTGGCAGCGGTGATTCCTCCGCCGACCAGCTTGATGCCGCCATCTACCGCCGCAATATTATGCTGAGCGACAGATACGGTGTTGAGGTCAGTGAGATCCCCTGCGCCACAAGCAAGCAGTACTCAAACTTTGAAAAAGAGGTCACCAGCGGAGACGCGTCGTTTGACATGGCGATGATCAACAACTCCAACGTACCCAAGCTTGCTACAGCCGGATATCTTTACGATCTTGCAACCATTGATAACATCTCTCTTGAAAAAGCATGGTACGACCAGAGCGCCAACGAACAGCTGCGCTACGGCAAGCACCTTTACTACACCTACAGCGACATGGACACCACCCAGTTTGATGCTGTAAGATGCATGTATTTTAACCAGAGCATTATGGATAGATTTGGCCTTAGCACGAACGAGCTGTACCAGACCGCCATCAACGGCGATTGGACGCTTGATAAGATGTACGAATACGCCAAGGATATCTACACCGATGACGGTAACGGCATAGTTGACGAGGGCGACACATTCCCCTTTGTGGGAGTTCCCTCAACCTCCCTCTCCGCTCTGATCAGCGGCGCGGATGCATCTTACATCAAGATGGATCCCAAGACCTCCACCCCCTATGCTAACTTTACCACCGAGAGCTTTATCGATACGTATAACAAGATCCTTGACGTTATGTTTAAGGATAACTTCTTCTACACCGGCTGCTCCAAAAACACACAGGCAACGGATATGTTTGTAAGCGGACATTCTCTCTTCCTGCTTACCACCATCGTCAGCTCCAACACCATGCGCCAAAGCATGAGCGCTGACTTTGGCTTCCTGCCCCTGCCCAAGTACAACACCGATCAGGAGAAGTACATCTGCAACGCTCCCAACCCCTACGCGATATGCGTCCCCTACAACTCACAGGATCCCGAGCGCACCGGATTTGTGATCGAGGCTATGTCCTATCTTTCCACCGATACGGTACGCACCGCGTACTTTGAGGTAAGACTGTACGGCCGTACCAGCCGCGATGCACTCTCTTGGCAGACGCTTGACCTTATCTATTCAAACATTGCCTACAGCGTTCCTGTGCAGTCCTCTGTCGGCTTCTCCGGCACTATCAACAAGATGATGGCCGCCAACGACCGCTCGATAGCAGCGTATATAAAGTCTGTGCAGGCCACTGTTGAAAACGATATCGCAAACTTTATTGACGAGGTATCAAAATGATCCGATATAGGATAGCCGCCTTGTTCACCGCGGCGCTTATGGCACTCACCTGCCTTAGTGCCTGTACCGGTGGGAATTCCCCGGTCGGCGGGGACAGCTCAAGCTCGCTCGGGGATACAACAGTATCCCCCGAATCCACGCAAACACCGCAAAGTACCCCTCCCGCGACATCCGCCGCGGAGACCACATTCCTGCCCGCCATCACGCTGACACCCGTCAGCGCCGATGATATCCCCGCATTTTCCGGCGGCACAAAAAAGCAGGACTACGACTGCGGCGATGGCGTTTACATGCGCCACGTAAGCATGGTGCTTGCCACCGAGTTTAATGCATATATCGAAAAGCTTCCCACGCTCGGCTTTACCGAGACCTCTCACCGCGAGGTGAGCGGCAACAGCTTTTACAGCTTTGCGCGGGGCGGTATATCATTGGCGGCTTCCTATTTCAAGGCGGATAAGATCGCCACTCTCACCGTCCTCCCCTACGATCCCTATGCGGCGTATGCCGACATATATAAAAAGGACGGCAGTGCCGACGGCACGGAGGGGGATGTTGAGCCGCTACTGACCATGCTTGAGATATCCGAGGATAAGGTCAACGGCATGTGTTATATAATCCGTACCACCACCGGCAGCTTTATTATAATCGACGGCGGCTGGATGGGCGTTGGCGATGGGAAAAAGATAATGAAGATCCTGCGCGAGCAAAACACGCGCGATGGTCTGCCCGAGGTGGCGGCTTGGATACTTACTCACCCGCACTCGGATCACATCGGCGGCATGGCCGATGTTGCCGCGGCTTATTATGACGAGATAATACTGCGGCGAGTCATCTGCAACTTTACCAACGACGAGATACTTGCAAAGTCGGATGTTGCCGGCGGCTCCTCTGCGCTGAAGGTGATAGAGAGCACCCTGCAAAACCCCAAAAAGTGGGGCTCGGCACAGATCATCAAGCCGCACACCGGAGATGTTTTGAACATAGACGGAGTTACGGTAGAGATACTGCAAACGCAGGAGGATGTTTTCCCGGATACCGAGGCACTGCTTTACAACAACTCGGCATCTATGGCATTTAAGGTGACGGCGGGCGGACACAGCGCGCTGTTTACCGGTGACCTCAGCTCTACTTATATGAAGCAGATCGGCACGCGCTGGACGGATGAGCTTAAGTGTGACATCCTGCAGCCGACACACCATGGTCGCACACACGGCAGAGTGGATGTTTATCGTCTCGTCTCCCCCACCGTTGTCATGTGGCCGACGTCAAGTCAAAGCTATGAGGAATATAAGGCAAAGGATTATAACCAATACCTTATAAACACCTTCCCGCGGCATTATATCAGCGCCAACGGGACGGTAACTCTCTCAATGCGCACGCTTGAAGAGGTAAAATAAAAAAACGCACGCCGCCCCACCATCCAAGCCAAAGCTTGGACGGTGGGGCGCATTTTCAGCCCTCGGCACTCGGAGAGTCACTCACCGCCGCCGCGGTATTCGGACGTGCGCCGCCCTCCCGATCATTACCAAGACCAAAGGACACGGCTATGGCGGCGTTTACCCGCGACATTACACCATCATCAAGATGCCCCAGCCTTTCCTTTAATCTGCGCTTATCAAGTGTACGTATCTGTTCCAGCAAAATCACCGAATCACGCGCCAGCCCCGCGCGCTCGGCATATATGTCGATATGTGTCGGCAGTCTTGTTTTGCCCATTCGCGAGGTTATTGCCGCCGCTATAACGGTTGGGCTGTACCTGTTGCCCACATCGTTTTGTATTATCAGCACCGGGCGCAATCCACCCTGCTCCGAGCCGACCACCGGGGACAGATCGGCATAAAAGATATCCCCGCGCCGCACGCCGTGAGTGCCGCCCGCGCCCTCATAATTTGATGCATTTGATGTGCGCCCCGCGCCCGAATATTCGTTTAGATCCATCATACCACCATCTTTGATTATCCGAGTTTTCGGCAAGCCGCCAAGCTGCCCGCCGCTACCCTTATTTTTACCCGCCGCCGGGCGTATTAATCACGCCGACTGTCTTTTTTGGGGAGTATCTTTTTGGCATCTGCCGTCCCGCCGCACGCCTACACCATGCCTCCCCCCGATATCATTTTATGTTACCGAGCGCCGCGGCGACATTTTTTGTCGATATATCATTTTTGATATCTCGGTTATTCCGAAAAGGGTATTTACAAGCGGGGAATTGTATGTTATAATATTAACAAATCGTGCATTCAGTATGCCTCCGCGCAAAAAATAGGACGGTCGTCCTAAATACAGTTTTTTGCGCCGCCTGCCGCACATTGGCAGGTCACATGAAAGGTATTAATCGAACATGGAGATCAAGGAGAGACAGATCATCGACGGTACTGAGGCCCTTGGCGAGGCTATGGCCCGCGCAAGAGCCGCCGAAAAGAAATTCTCGACCTACAGCCAAGAGGATGTTGACCGCATCTTTAAGGCCGCCGCCATTGCAGCAAACATGGCGCGTCTGCCCCTTGCCAAGATGGCAGTTGAAGAGACCGGAATGGGCGTTGTTGAAGACAAAGTGATAAAAAACAACTACGCCGCCGAGTATATCTACAACGCCTACCGCAACACCAAGACCTGTGGCGTGATAGAAGAGGATCCCGCCTTTGGCATCAAAAAGATAGCCGAGCCGATAGGTCTTATTGCAGCAGTAATCCCCACGACTAACCCCACATCCACAGCCATCTTCAAGTGCCTGATAGCGCTTAAGACCCGCAATGCCATTATCATCTCACCCCACCCCCGCGCAAAGAAGTCTACAGCGGCCGCCGCAAAGATAGTGCTTGATGCCGCTGTTGCCGCAGGAGCGCCGGAGGACATCATCAACTGGATAGACGTCCCCTCCCTTGAGATGACGAACATGCTCATGCATGAATCCGATATAACCCTTGCCACCGGCGGTCCCGGCATGGTACGTGCCGCGTATTCCTCCGGCAAGCCCGCCCTCGGAGTCGGCGCCGGCAACACTCCCGCCATTATTGATGACACGGCGGACATCGTGCTGGCAGTCAGCTCGATAATCCACTCAAAGACCTTTGATAACGGTATGATATGCGCCTCCGAGCAGTCGGTCATCGTGCTTGATGCCGTATATGATGCGGTAAAGAGCGAATTTGCCGCTCGCGGCTGTTACTTCCTTACCCCCTTTGAGACAGAAAAGGTCAGAAAGACCATTCTCATCAACGGCGCACTCAATGCAAAGATAGTCGGTCAAAAGGCCGCAACCATCGCCTCCCTTGCCGGAGTTAAAGTACCGGAGGGCACAAAGATCCTTATCGGCGAGGTGGAATCTGTAGACCTTTCGGAGGAGTTTGCCCACGAAAAACTCTCCCCCGTGCTTGCAATGTACCGCGCAAAGGATATTGAGGATGCCTTTGCAAAGGCCGAGCAGCTGGTAGCTGACGGCGGCTTTGGTCACACCTCCTCGATATATCTCGATGCCGTAAGTCAAAAGGACAAGCTCGCGGAATTTGCCGCACGCATGAAGACCTGCCGCATACTCGTAAACACTCCCTCCTCGCAGGGCGGTATCGGCGATATCTATAACTTTATGCTTCGCCCCTCCCTCACACTCGGCTGCGGCTCATGGGGCGGCAACTCGGTATCCGAGAACGTGGGAGTGAAGCACCTCCTCAATATAAAAACTGTTGCAGAAAGAAGGGAAAACATGCTTTGGTTCCGCGCACCCGAAAAGGTATATATCAAAAAAGGCTGCCTGCCTGTAGCTCTTGACGAGGTAGGCGGACCTATGGGCAAAAAGCGTGCCTTTGTCGTTACCGACTCCTTCCTTTACCACAACGGCTACGCAAAGCCGATAACAGATAAGCTTGAGGCCATGGGTATGGCCCATGCCGAGTTCTTTAACGTTGCCCCCGACCCCACACTTGCCTGCGCCAAGGAGGGTGCGGCACAGATGCGTGCCTTTGAGCCTGATGTTATCATTGCCCTCGGTGGCGGCTCTGCAATGGATGCCGCAAAGATCATGTGGGTGATGTACGAGCACCCCGAGGTAGACTTTGCGGATATGGCAATGCGCTTTATGGATATTCGCAAGCGCGTTTACACCTTCCCCAAGATGGGCGAGCGCGCCTACTTTGTGGCAGTTCCCACCTCTGCGGGCACCGGCTCGGAGGTAACGCCCTTTGCGGTCATCACCGATCAGGATACCGGTGTTAAATACCCGCTGGCCGACTATGAGCTGCTGCCCAACATGGCAATAGTTGATACCGACTTCCATATGTCCGCCCCCCGCGGACTGACCGCCGCATCCGGCATCGATGCCGTATCCCATGCGCTTGAGGCATATGCCTCGGTAATGGCAACAGACTACACCGACGGTCTTGCCCTGCAGGCGCTCAAAACGATATTTGAATACCTCCCCCGCGCATATGACAACGGTCAGACCGATGTTTTGGCGCGTGAGAAGATGGCCAACGCCGCCACCATGGCAGGTATGGCCTTTGCAAACGCCTTCCTTGGTGTTTGCCACTCGATGGCACACAAGCTGGGCGCGTTCCACCACCTGCCCCACGGCGTGGCCAACGCCCTGATGCTTGAGGAAGTGCTACGCTTTAACGCCTGCGAAGCACCCGCAAAGATGGGTACCTTCCCGCAGTACGACCACCCGCACACTTTGGCCCGCTACGCGGAGATCGCCACAGCCCTCGGCCTTGGCGGCGAGACTAACGAAGAAAAGCTTGAAGCCCTTATCTCCGCCGTAAACGCCCTCAAGGAGCGCGTGGGCATTAAAAAGACCATACGCGAATACGGCATTGACGAGCAGGACTTCCTCGCTCGCCTTGACGAGATGACCGAGCAGGCATTTGACGACCAGTGCACCGGTGCAAACCCGCGCTACCCGCTCCTCAGTGAGATCCGCCAGATGTATCTTAACGCCTACTACGGCGAAAGTCACTTCACCGAAGCCCCCATGCCCCTTGGCGATATCGATACGATAGTATCGGTGGATGCCGATGCGGCAAAGACTGCCTTTCGCCTTGGCGGCGGCAAGGCCGGCGTTTGATGCGAGCATTAAGCATGGAAAACAAGGAGGATCATCATGAAGCTTGATAGAATAATAGCGGTCAGAAACAACAAGACCATATATCGTGACGGCGATCTTTGCATGAAGGTGTTTGACGAGAGCTACTCAAAGGCCGACGTTTTAAACGAAGCACTCAACCAAGCGCGTGTGGAGAGCACCGGGCTGAATATTCCCGCCGTGCGCGAGGTGACAGTGATAGGCGGCAAGTGGGCCATCGTCTCTGATCTTATAAAAGGCAAGACACTTGCCGCACTCATGGAGGAGCACCCCGAAAAGCGTGAGGAATACCTTACCCTTTTTGTTGAACTTCAGCTCCGTATGCATGAGAAGACCTGCCCCGACCTGCCCAAGCTGCGGGACAAGATGAACCGCAAGATAAGCATGACAGATTTTGATGCCACTACAAGATACGATCTGCACACAAGGCTTGACGGCATGCCCCGCCATGCAAAGCTCTGCCACGGCGATTTTAACCCCTCAAACGTAATAATCGCCGAGGACGGCCGTGCATTTATCATCGACTGGTCGCATGCCACGCAGGGCAACGCCTCCGCCGATGCGGCGCGCACCTACCTGCTGTTTTGGCTCCGCGGCGACATTGAGGGCGCCGACCGCTACCTTGAGCTGTTTTGCGAGATGAGCGGAACGGAAAAGAGGTACATCCAAAAATGGATGCCGATCGTTGCCGCCTCCCAGACGGTGAAGGGCAACGAAAAGGAGCGCGAATTCTTAAACTCCTGGGTCAACGTTGTTGACTATCAGTAAGTCGGCAGACGCGAATATCGATCGGTCAAAAAAGTCCGATACGCGACAAACCAACGATAAATCAAAAAACTTTTGGATGCCGACGGCATGTCGGCATCCCGCAACCAAAAGAAAGGTCAAGGATCAAAAACAATGAAAATCACAGTATGTATCGGCTCATCATGTCACATCAAGGGCTCTCGCCAGGTAGTTGAGGGCCTGCAGTATCTCATCAAACAGAACGACGTTGGCGACAAGGTCGAGCTTGCGGGTACTTTTTGCATGGGCAAATGCCAGCAGGGCGTTTGCGTGACCGTGGATGATGAGTTCTATTCCGTCAGCCCGGAGACAGTCGGCGAATTCTTTGAAGAGAACGTCCTCAAAAAGCTCGGCTGATAGTGCGGGATCTATCAAAGACCAACCACACGATAGACCGCAAAATCGACAGACCAACAAACCGATAAAAAGGTAAACTAAAATGGTAATAGTTCAAATATGCGTAGGCAGCTCCTGCTATCTCAAGGGCTCCTCCGACATAGTGCGCATGATGCAGGAGAGCATGGCCGCCGAGCATCTTGAGGACGATATAGCCCTCACCGGCAGCTTTTGCACCGGTCAGTGCAACCGCGTTGGAGTAACGATCACAGTAAACGACGAGATAGTAACAGGTGTTACTCGCGAAAACTTTAGGGATTTTTGGAATGATAAGATCCTCAGCGCCGTGCGCGCAGACAGGGGGAGCATCTGATGTCGGTATGTCTCACTCTTAAAAAATCAAACTGCAAAAATTGCTATAAGTGCATACGTCACTGCCCGGTAAAATCGATAAGATTTTCCGGTAACCAGGCGCACATAATCCCCGAGGAGTGCATCCTTTGCGGCCAGTGCTTTGTTGTATGTCCGCAAAACGCCAAGGAGATAGTAAGCGACCTTGAAAAGGTAAAGGTAATGATACAATCCGGCACGCCGGTGTATGCAAGCCTTGCCCCCTCCTTTATTGCAAATTACGACGGCACCGGCATTGGCGCCATGCGCGATGCACTTCGCGCCCTCGGGTTTGCCGATGCGGAGGAGACCGCCGTTGGCGCTACCATAGTCAAGGCGGAATACGAGCGCATGCTTGCCGAAAAAACGCGGGATATAGTTATATCCTCCTGCTGTCATTCGGTAAACCTTTTGATACAAAAGTACTTCCCCGCCGAGCTGCCCTATCTTGCCGATGTGGTATCCCCGATGGTAGCGCACTGCGCCGAGCTTAAGCGCCGCCACCCGGGCTGCAAAACGGTATTTATAGGTCCTTGCGTCTCCAAAAAGGACGAGGCGGAAAAGAGCGGCAGTGTAGTTGATGCCGTGCTGACCTTTGAGGAGCTTACCGGTTGGATGAACAAAACAGGCGTAGTGCCGGAGCAAAAAATGGATTCAAACGACCATTCCCGCGCCCGCTTCTTCCCCACCGCCGGCGGAATACTTAAGACCATGAAGCGCAATAACACAGGATATACATATCTTGCGGTAGACGGCGTTGAAAACTGCATTGCCGCCCTGCGCGACATTGAAAGCGGAAAGATACACCGTTGCTTTATTGAGATGTCCGCCTGCGCCGGCAGCTGTATTGACGGCCCGGTAATGGAAAAATACCACCGCACACCCGTTAAGGGCTATATGGCCGTGGCAAACTACGCGGGTCGCCAGCAGTTCCCTGTTGATCAGCCGGATGCCGCCGAGCTGCGCCACTCATTTTTGCCGCTGACGGATATGTCGCCGATGCCGAGCGAATCCCAGATAAACGAGATCCTGCGCAAGATGGGCAAGACTCACCCTGAGGACGAGCTTAACTGCGGCTCCTGCGGCTATGACACCTGCCGCGCCAAGGCGATAGCGATATACCAAGGCAAGGCGGATATATCCATGTGCTTGCCCTATCTTAAGGACAAAGCCGAAAGCTTTTCTGACAGTATAGTCAGCAATACGCCAAACGGCCTTATGGTGCTTAACGACAGCCTTGAGGTACAACAGATAAACGAGGCCGCGCGGCGGATAATGAACATCCGCTCCGCCTCCGATGTGCTGGGCGACCAGGTGGTGCGCATACTCGACCCCGAGATCTTCATGCGCGTGCTTACCTCGCACCGCGCCGTTCGCAACGAGCGCACATATCTTGCAGAGTACAAAAAGTATGTTGAGCAGACCGTTGTTTACGATAACGCCAACAACCTTTTGATATGCATCATGCGCGATGTGACGGATGAGGAAAAAGAGAGAAAGAAAAAAGAGAGCATCAGCCAAAGCACCATAGAGATAGCGGACCGCGTGGTGGATAAGCAGATGCGTATAGTTCAGGAAATAGCCTCTCTGCTCGGCGAGACCGCCGCCGAGACCAAGATAGCGCTGACAAAGCTTAAGGAGTCGATATCCGATGAATGATCTTTGCGCTGATATCGGCTACAAAAGCATAAACCATTTCGGCGAACAGCTGTGCGGCGACCACGTTGACATAGTTGAGGAGGGGGAACGTTCCTCGGTTATCGTGCTGGCCGACGGTCTCGGCAGCGGCGTTAAAGCGAGCATACTCTCCACCCTCACCTCCAAGATAATCTCCACCATGATGGCGGAGGGCATGTCGATAGAGGATTTCGTATCCACCATTTCCGCCACACTGCCGAAATGCTCGGTGCGCGGCGTGGCGTATTCCA
>CAYLLA010000023.1:0-24476 GCA_964384555.1 uncultured Ruminococcus sp.
TGTAAGCTCGATATTGGCATCACCGTCCGCAAGCTCGCCCGCAAAGGTCTCGAGCATGGTCACGGCATCATCAAGCTCCACACCATCCGGGATGGCGGATATGCTGACATGATCCAGATCTGTGGTAAACTCAAATCCCACACTCTCGATCTCCGCGCGGTAGTCCTCGAGGACCGCCACCTCAGTTCCCAAAAGCGTGATCTCCCTCGGCACGGCAAGCAAGAGAGTTGCATGCGCGGCGGACTGCATGCGTTCTTTGAACATCTCAAAGTTTTGTCTTTCATGCGCCGCATGCTTGTCAACAACAAGGCAGGTATCGCCCTTTTCCACCAATACATATGAATTAAACAGCTCGCCCACTATCCTGTAGTCGATACCATGGATCGGGTGACCATCAACTTCTATACTTGGATCGATTCCATCGTTGCAGCTATCATCTCCGCTCGCGGCATCAGTATCGCAATTGACGCCGGCCGCGGCTACCTTTGTCTTGTCCTTTCCATCACCAAACAAGCGGCGTATTATCTCCGGCTCAACATAGTTTGTACCGGGAGAGACGTAATCCTCAAATCCGGTCACACCATCGTCGATGCCTACCTCGTAGTCTCCGCTCCGATATTCAAGGTACTCACCGTATTCGGCAATATTCTGCGGCGGCCTTGTACCGTTAAGATAAGGGGTAGCGGCCACATACTCGGGGGTGAACACACGGGGCTCGTATTTTCGATCAGTCGTTCCCTCGCCTATCTCATTGATGCTCTCATTCGAGTCGTTTTGGTATTTTTCTGACATAGTTACATCCTCACTCGCTGTTTTATTAGACTGTGGTATTGTATCTGCTATATCTTTATTTTCAACTACCGTGTTGTTATCTGCCGCACCAGCACACGTCGCATTTTGCTTGGCCTGACCGGATATGCTCCACCACTCGCCACCGCCGCCATTTACTATTTCCGCATTGGCGGCCACGGGTGCGGGTGCACAGGCGAAGGCGCGGGCAGACGGAGCGGAGATATCCAGCTGTTCCTGCGTCCTGCGCGCACCGACGGGCGCGATAGGTACAAACGCGCTTGATGCACTTGGCGCAAAGGATACGGCAGGCGTGCCGTTTTTGGTATCAAAGTCAAGCTCGGGGCGGCGTTCGTTTGATGTCAGCGCACCGCGCACCGCATAGTATACCGCATCAAACACCGGGCGCTCGTTTGAAAACTTGACCTCAAGCTTTGACGGATGTACATTGACATCCACTGTTTGCGGTGCTATCTCGATCTTCAGCACGCACCCCGGGAATTTTTCCGGCGGGATATACGAGCGATACGCCTGCTCTATGGCGGACATTGCCGTTTTGGTTTTTACGTATCTTCCGTTTATAAAAAAGTTTTCGTAATTTCTGTTTGCACGCACCTGCATGGGTGAGCATATAAGGCCGCTGATGTGTATGCCGTTTCTGTCATCCTCAACAGGTATCATACCATCACAATATTCCTTGCCGAATATTGCTCTCACCACACTGCGCAGGTCGCCGTTGCCCGACGTTTCAAGCCGCAGTGTACCATCAGAGATATAGCTGAACGCGATCTCCGGGTGCGCCAGTGCCTCTTTTTCAACCACCGATGCCACGGACATGGCCTCGGTAGAGTCCTTCTTTAAAAATTTAAGTCTTGCGGGTACGTTGGCAAAAAGATTTTCAACTATAACAGTTGTACCGTTTGATGCACCGCGTTCGCTAAGCTCGCCGCCCTGTCCGCTGTGTATCTCAAACATTGCGCCAAGCTCGCCGTCAGCTGTTTTGGATATGATCCTGACGTCAGATACCGCTGATATCGCCGCCAAGGCCTCACCACGGAAGCCGAGAGTGGTGATACCGTCAAGATCGTCCGCAGATCTTATCTTGCTCGTTGCATGGCGTTTTACGGCTATCGGAAGATCCTCGGCGCTCATACCGCATCCGTTATCCGTAACACGCATAAAGCTGACACCGCCGCGCATTATCTCAACTGCTATACGATCGGCACCGGAGTCTATTGAGTTTTCGATAAGCTCCTTTATAACCGATGACGGTCTGTCCACGACCTCGCCCGCAGCTATAAGGTTTGCGACGGCAAAGCTAAGAACATTGATATTTCCCATTACGGTCGTCTCCCCTTTATTATTGCTTTATTGATTTAACTCTTACTGATATTCTTGTTTTTAAAATTACCGTAGTTGCTGTATCTGCGCGAGCGGTGATGGTCACCGCCGCTTATTTTGCCTTTTTTTGAAGCTCAAACAGGAAGTTTATCGCCTCGATCGGTGAGAGGGTGTTTATATCCACTGCACGCAGATCATCCATAACTTGATCGCGCAGGCAGTCATCTATCGATATAAGTCCCGCATCGTCCTGATGCAGCTCGGAGGCATCTGATGCGGCGGCCAAACGCGCACGTGCCTCCACCTCGGAGAGTACTTCCCTTGCCCGCTTTATGACCTCATTCGGCAGGCCCGCAAGCTTTGCGACCTCAATACCGTAGCTGTCGTCGGTAGATCCGCGCACGATCTTGCGCAAAAAGATCACCGAATCTCCGCGCTTTCTGGCCGCAATATTATAATTCACCACGCCGTCAAGTTCATCTTCAAGTACTGTCAGCTCATGGTAGTGGGTGGCAAAGAGTGTCTTGGCTCCCACCTTGCGGCTTTGGGTGTATTCAACTATCGCGCGGGCAATGCTCATTCCGTCAAATGTCGAAGTGCCGCGCCCGACCTCATCGTATATGATCAGGCTGTTTTTTGTGGCATTGCGCAGGATATTTGCCACCTCGTTCATCTCAAGCATAAATGTTGATTGCCCGGATGCAAGATCATCCGATGCGCCAACACGCGTGAAAAGACGGTCGGTAATACACATATCCGCATCTGCAGCAGGCACGAACGAGCCTATCTGCATCATTACCGTCATCAGCGCGACCTGACGCATGTAGGTGGATTTACCCGCCATGTTAGGACCTGTAATTATCATGATCCTGCTGTTTTTCATATCAAGGGAGGTATCGTTAGGCACAAAGTAGCTGTCCTTTACAAACTGCTCTACCACCGGATGCCGACCGTCCTTGATCTCTATCCGCCCCTGCATGTTGATATGCGGGCAGGTATAATTATTTTTGGCCGCCACAGATGCCAGCGATATATAAACATCTATACGAGCCAGCAACGCCGCCGCGCGGCGTATCCGCGATGAGTTTTCTGCCACCTTTGTTCTGATAGCGGAAAAAACCTCGTATTCAAGCGTACACAGCCTGTCTCCCGCGCCAAGCACTGATGCCTCGGTGTCCTTTAGCTCATTTGTAATGTATCTTTCACAATTGGCAAGTGTCTGCTTTCTTATGTATCTGTCCGCCGGCACCTGATCAACAAACGAACGCGTGACCTCTATATAATACCCAAAAACTCGGTTATACCCTACCTTTAGGGTCTTGATACCGGTCGCCTCGCGCTCCTTTTCGGCAAATCGCTCTATCCAGCCCTTGCCGTCGGCAACAACGGAACGAAGCCTGTCAATATCCGCGTTGTATCCGTTGGCTATCATGCCGCCCTCCCGCACTGTCACGGGCGGGGATTCAACTATCGCGCTGTCGATGACCTCAACTATATCCTCAAGAGTATCCAATGCATCGTATAAAGCCGCGATCTCGGTGCTCTTGCACTTGGATATAAGCTCCTTTACCTGCGGCAGCAGAGAAAGCGTTGAGGATACGGCACGCAGATCGCGTGCGTTTGCCGTACCGTAGACGATACGTGTGACCAACCGCTCGATATCCAGCACCGAGGACATAAGCTCGTGCAGATCCTCGCGCAGCATATAATCATCAAACAGCTCGCTCACCGCCTGTTGACGACGGGTTATCGCACTGATGTTGAGCAGAGGATGCTCTACCCACTGGCGCAACAGACGTGCGCCCGCGGCAGATGAGGTCTTATCCAGCACACCCAAAAGCGAACCGCGGCGATCCTTTGAACGCATGGTCTCTGTAAGCTCAAGGTTTCGTCTGGTGCTGAGATCTATCTGCATATACTGACCGTTTTCGTATATGTTCAGCTCATTTATATAGCTGGTGTCGATCTTTTGTGTCTCGTCTATATAACCGATAAGCGCGCCGAGGGCGGATATCATCCTGCGACGTTCAAGATCACCCTCTCGCAGGGATCCCGCAAAGCGTTCGCCTATCACTTGTACAGCCGTTTTATAGTCATACTTTTCGATATCGCGATAGGTCACTGTGGCCTTGACACGATTTATTATGAAATCCCAAATATCCGGGCGTGCGGTCTGTGTGTGGTTTATAAGCACCTCGCTTGGTGCGTATGTACCAAGCTCACCAAGGAATGTTTGGAGGTATTCACGGCCCTCAAAGGATGTGGCAAATATCTGCGCTGTTGAGATATCCGCAAAGCAAACACCGGCACCTCCGTCATCAAGATATACAGATGCAAGGTAGTTGTTGCGCGTTTCCGGCAGCATAGACGAATCTGTGACTGTACCCGGTGTGATTATACGGATAACATCCCGCTTGACAAGCCCCTTGGCTGTTGCGGGATCCTCCATCTGCTCGCAAATTGCCACCGAATGACCGTTTGAGAGGAGCTTAGCTATGTATGTGTCGGCGCTGTGAAACGGCACTCCGCACATGGGCGCACGTTCCACCTCGCCGCAATCACGACCTGTAAGGGTAAGTTCAAGCTCTTTTGAGGCTGTCATGGCATCATCGAAAAACATCTCGTAAAAGTCGCCAAGACGGTAAAAAAGCATGAATCCGCTGTATCGGTTCTTTATTTCAAAATATTGCTCCATCATAGGAGTCATGCTGATATCCCCCTTACTTTATCGATCGTGAAACTGTATGCTTTCAAAAATAAAATTATGGTTAATGGAAATTATTGAACTATTCCCATCTCATCAGTGGCAACCGCTGCAGCAGGAGCAGTCGTGCGTGCATTCGTGATGAGGATCCTCACCGGTCACCTCGGCCATGATGGTCTCGTTGATCTCGGCCAGCAGTGCCGTTACCTTTTCCTGTGCCTCTGCAAATGCAAGGTAGGAGGGCGCTTTGGTTATCTCCTCGGCCAGTGCCTCAAGACGGTGGCGGATAGCGCCAAGCAGGAAGTCATTGGGGGCTGTCTTTGCGCTTTCATCTGCAAAAGCCTTTTGCTGTACGTTATATTCTGTCACCTTGGTCTGGATCTCCGCATCAGCGGCGTAGGCGAGCTGAGCTGCCTCGTAAGCCTTCATTTCGTCGCTTTCCTTTACGGCCTTGCCGATCTCGTGAGCCATTTTGATGATATCCATGATATTTTTCTCCGTTTTCTTTTTTATTTTTCTTTGTTTTTTCTTTGAGTATATTCCCGGGCCGATCATATCGCGGCCTCGGTTTTGAAAGAAATATTGATTCATATTATTATACCGCAAATTTGTCGAATTATCAAGTACCTATATTGAAATTATGTGTGTAAAAAATAATGTTCGGCATTTTTTCTTCTTGACAGAGAGAAAAAATAAAGTATAATAATATTATATAATAATAAAAAATTCGCTGCGCCGAGCACAGCGATATGCCAAGGAGGAAAAAATGCGTCCGTTTGAAGAGATAAAAAAGAATTTCGGTTTTGGCTGTATGCGCTTGCCGATGAATGGAGACACGGTAGACAATGCCGAATTTTGCCGAATGATAGACAGATTTATATCAGAGGGTTTTAATTATTTTGATACCGCCCACGGCTATCTTGGCGGCAAGAGCGAGATAGCGATACGCGAGTGCCTGACCTCACGCTATCCGCGCGAGGCTTACCTGCTTACCAACAAGCTGACCTCAAGCTTTTTTAAATGCGAGGCGGATATACGTCCGTTTTTTGAGAAACAGCTGAAGATATGCGGAGTTGAATACTTTGATTTTTACCTTATGCATTCCCAAAACAGGGACAACTACGAAAAATTTAAAGCATGTCGCGCGTATGAAACAGCCTTTGAACTGAAAAAAGAGGGGCTTGTACGCCACGTCGGACTTTCATTCCATGACACCGCCGAGGTACTTGACCGTATACTTACCGAAAATCCCGCAGTTGAGGTAGTACAGATACAGCTGAACTACGCGGATTTTGAAGATCCTGCAGTGCAATCGCGCCTTTGCTACGAGGTCTGCCGCAAGCATCAAAAGCCTGTGATCGTTATGGAACCCGTTAAGGGCGGCACGCTCGTAAATCTCCCCGCCATGGCACTTGATGTCCTGCGCGGGCTCGAGGGCGGCTCACCCGCAAGCTATGCCATTCGTTTTGCCGCGGGCTTTGAGGGCATTGAGATGGTACTCTCCGGCATGAGCAACGCAGAGCAGATGGAGGATAACCTTTCGTTTATGAAGGATTTCCATCCGCTTGACGAAAAAGAGCACGCGGCTCTTGACAAGGTATGCGCCATTCTTCAGTCAAAGCATCTCATTCCCTGCACCGCCTGCCGCTATTGCACGGACGGATGTCCCATGCATATATCCATACCAGATCTTTTTGCCTGCATGAACGCAAAGCAGATATACCGCGACTGGAACGCTGATTTTTACTACAACAATGTTTACACAGTAAACGGCGGCAAGGCATCCGATTGCATCGCTTGCGGCAAATGCGAAAAGATCTGCCCCCAGCATTTAAAGATACGTGAGCTTTTGCGCGACGTTGCCGAACAATTTGAAAAACATGACTGAAAAAGCCAACACTCAATACTTGACCGCAAACGACCACGGCATCAATGATAGACCGATATCGGATTTTGAACTTGCGCGCGCGGCGCTGGCTGACGGTCACACCATCGCATTATGCCGCGAAGGTGAACTGACAGTATCCGATGGGCGTGGGATCTCTCCGATGATGGGCTGGATAGCCGAGGGACGTGATATGCGCGGTGCGGCGGTGGCAGATATGATCGTAGGCAAGGCGGCAGCCATGCTGTTTATCAGGTCCGGCATTACTTTGGTCTATGCCAAAACGATATCGCTTGCAGGGCTGCTTACTCTTCGCCGCCACGGAATAGAGCCTGCGTACCAAACACTGGCTGAAAATATTAGAAATCGCGCGGGAACTGACATCTGCCCCATGGAAAAGGCAGTGCTTGACATTGATGACCTTGATCTTGGATACGAGGCGTTGCTCGCGACTCTACGTTCCCTACGCCAAGGCGACAAAGAGACCGCGCAGGCCGAATGACCTGATATCGATCTATTGATCCATCGATCTATTATCAAAATAAAAAAGCCGCCCATGGCAGCGGAACGGAGCTTTTATGCGTAAAAATTTTGGACCTCAATCATGGATATATCCCATGCCCGTGCTTATGGTGGGCAGCTACAACGAAGATGGCACACCAAATGCCATGAATGCCGCTTGGGGCGGTATTTATGACACCAACACAGTGATGCTCTGCTTGGCGGATGACCACAAAACAACAAAAAACATTAAAGCCCGCGGTGCATTTACCGTCAGCTTTGCAACGGCGAACACGACAATTCCCTGCGATTATCTTGGAATGGTCTCCGGCAACAAATGCCCCGATAAATTTGAGCGTGCGGGCTTTCATGCCACAAAAAGCGAATTTGTTGATGCCCCGCTGATCGATGAGCTGCCAATGGCACTTGAATGCGAGCTGATAAAGTTCAACGAGGATGGCATATGCATCGGAAAGATCATCAATGTATCGGCAGACGATGCGATACTCGGGAATGACGGCAAGATAGATGCCGACCGTTTGGCTCCGATAAGCTATGACGGTGCTACGCACGCCTACCGCGTGCTTGGCGGAGTTGTGGGACACGCATTCTCTGACGGACGAAAGCTCGATAAATAAGACCGGATCGGATACAAATAGCCCCGCCGATCGGATGACCAAAACACCACCCTGCAAGTCGCATGCGACTTGCAGGGTGGTGTTTTTTACAACTTACACCCTCTCGCCAAGCAAAGCAAAGGGGCGTGCGCCAGTCACTTTAACATTTACATATTCACCGCAGATATCGCCGCCATCAAATAGCAGGATCTTGCCGCCCTCGGTACGCGCAGAGGTTACGTCGGGGTCAGTTTTGCTCCTGCCGTCACATAAAACGCGCAAGGTCTTGCCGATATAGCTTTGATTTATCTCGCCCGATATCTCGGTCTGCAATGCAAGGAGCGCATCCATACGTGCGCCCTTGATATCATCCGGCACTTGATCCTCCATTACGGCCGCTGGAGTACCGCTCCTCGGCGAGTAGATAAAGGAATACACCATGTCATATCTTACGCGCCGCAAAATATCAAGTGTGGCCTCAAATTCTTCATCTGTCTCACCGGGAAAACCTACGATGATATCAGATGTCAGTACGATATCCGGGATGGTCTTTCTCGCATAATCGACGATATCAAGATATCTTGCGGTATCGTATTTTCTGTTCATGGCCGCAAGCACCCTGTCACTTCCTGATTGCAGGGGCAGGTGCAGTTGGTGCGCCGCGTGGGGATTGGCCGCTATGGCATCTATAAGCTTATGCGAGGCGTCCTTGGGGTGACTGGTCATAAAGTGCAGCTTCCAATCGCCGTCTATATCTCCAAGGCGGCGTATAAGCTCCGCAAAGTCGCAGTCAAATGAGCAACCAATACCGTAGGAGTTAACATTTTGCCCCAAAAGGGTTATATCGCGAACACCGTCAGCTACAAGTGCACGTACCTCGGCAATAATATTTTCCGGGCGGCGACTGCGCTCACGTCCGCGAACGTACGGCACGATGCAATAAGAGCAAAAGTTATTGCAACCGTACATTATACTCACCCATGCGCGATAGGATGATTCCCTGTGCATAGGAAGCCCCTCCGCCACAGGCGGCTCATCATCCGGGATCAAAAAACGGCGCGCGCCGCCGGACAGCCGCTTCCAAACAAGCTCCGGGAGCATATAGATAGAGGATGTACCAAAGGTGAAATCAACATACGGATAACTGTTTTTAAGCTGATCGGCTCGGCTCTTTTGCGATACCATGCAGCCGCAAATGCCGACAATAAGCTCACCGCGGCGCTGTTTTAGGTGCTTTAGCTGTCCAATGGATGACAGCGCCTTTTGCTCGGCATGCTCGCGCACAGCACAAGTGTTGACAAGTATCAGGTCCGCCTCCGACGGATCGTGTGTGGGGATATAGCCCATATCCGCCGCGATACCCGCCAAAAGCTCGCTGTCCGCCTCGTTTTGCTGACAACCGAATGTCTGGACATATACAAATCTCTCAGCTTGGCTGTTATAAGCCCTAACGAGAGCGGCATATCTTTTTTGCTCGGCTGATATCTCGGCGGAGAGCTGTCTGTCCCGCGCGCGCGGCACACTGCCCGCGGCGGTATTTGTCTTTTTGATATCCGTGTTTTCTATATTATCTCTGTTATCCATATGATCTTTTTGATCCTTCATATTCTAAAGTTATGAACTGTGTTTTCTCACTCCGCAATATCGATCACGTGCAGAGTACGCCCGCCATCGGCGGTAAATCGTCCGCGCAGTCCCGGAGTGATGTATATCTCGCTTTTATAAACAAGTATGGCCTCAAATTCTTGCGGTGTATCCAAAAGCTTGCGATAGAGATCGGCGGCCGCGACAGTGGTGTCAAGCACAAAAAGCGCTGTTGAGAGCGCATCTGCCGCCGCTCCGTTATCCGATATAACCGCCGCACTTTGCAGTTCCCCGCGCACCGGCATCCCGTCCGCAGGGTCAAGTATATGGCAAAAACGTTCGCCGTCTATCTCATAATAGCGCTCATACCCGCCGGATACCGACACAAAGCCGTGCGACATAAGTATCTGCCCGGCACGCCCGTTGCGCCCACTGTATGAGTTGCCGCCGGCGGCTACCGCATAACTCTCCGGATCACGGAGCGCAATGGTGAAATCCCCGCCGGGGCGCTCACCTATAACGGTGATATTGCCGCCAAAGGACAAAACGCCGTAGCTGACTCGTCCGCCGAGATATTCGGCGATCCGCGCCTCGGCATATCCCTTGCCGATACCGCCGAGATCAAGCATGACCCACGGCTCGCTTTTGCCGAGAAAGCTTGCCTCGGGATCGTATTCTATAAGATCCATGCCGCGTTTTGCGACTGCCGCCGCACGTTGCTCGTCATCGGGCATCTCACCCGACTCGGCCGCCGCACGCCAAAGCAATGTTGCGGGGTATGTTGTGGGATCAAATGCGCCGCCGCTTACCCGCCGTATCAGCGCGGCAAGCTCAAACAGCTCCCCCACCTCTCGGCTGACAGTAATACCGCTCGTGGACACATTAAACAGCGCGATCTCGGATGTGCCGTCCTCGGCGGACAGCATCCCCTCAATCTCCTCGGTAAGGCGCAAGCACTCGGCGAATATCTCGTCAGCGCCCTCTGTATCGGAATCAAGCTTTACCTCGATCACCGTATCCATAGCAAAAAAACTGCGGCTGATGTAATCGACACCGTTTGAGCAGGAGGAAACAAGCATCGTCATAACGATAAGCACGGCGAGCATGCCCGCCGTACATCGGCGGCTACGGTAAAATTCCGGCGCTTTTCTTATTTTGTTCATGCCACCCTCCAGATCTTTTTCACCTGCGGATATGCTATATTCAGCAAAATGCCGTTAAGTCCGCCGAAAATGACGGAGGATATGAGCATCACCGGGAGATAGGACCACGCGCCGACCGATGCAAGAATAAACCGCACCGCCGCTATCTGCCCAGCCGAATGGGCGGCGGCGGACAGAACGGATACTCCCACAAAGCTGAAAAAATCGGTCTTTATCGCCGTGCGGCGCAAAGCGAGAAGCATTAAAAAGGACGCGAGTGACCCGCAAAATGATATTGCCAAGGTCATGGGCGTTCCAAAAAGCATACCCGCCATCAGCACGCGGCAAAAGGACACTGCCGCCGCATCATATGGAGATGATGCAAAAAACAGCGCTGTTATAACGACATTGCAAAGCCCCGGTTTTACGCCCGGCAGTGGCAGGATAGCACCAATGGGCAGAATAGCCTCAAGATATGAAAGCGAGAGCGCCACGCACAGTGCCGCACCGTCAAAGCAAAGGCGGCGTACCATTTTTTTATTTTCAACCCGCCTCGCCATCTGTCGTGCCTCCCCATGCATTTGATCGGATACGCAGAACGACCTCGGCGGGCAGGCAGATAATGCTCTCCCCGCCGTCTTTTATAGGTGCATGCGCGGTGCAGATGCCGCATTTGCAGTCAGACTGCGAAACACTTGCCGCACCGTCTGACACAACTATGACCAGTGAATACCCGCGCGAAGATATTTCGTACCTGCCATCCTCGGCAAGACTGTATTCCCGCACACAGTCCGCGGTCTGCACTTCAATAGAAACGGCATTGCCGTCATCTCCGTCGTTGCCGCCACCGACCGATATAAATGACATGAGCCGCGGGAGCGCCATCGGCAAAAACGCACAGGCTAGCACCAAAAGGATGGCAACCACATCGCCTATTCGCGGTCGTTTGCTGGATATCACGGCACTCCCACCTCTCAATATCATTTAATTTGATTTATTTTGATCCTGTTATCAGTCCTCTACCGCCGTAAATGTGAGCAGTACAGAGCCAAAATCATGCTTAAAGCGCGGCAGGGTCAGACCAACGTTCTTCAGCACCGCACCGGGCAGCGTAAGCCCCAGCTCCTCGATATTGTAAACAAGGTCATCGGAAAGTCCGGGAACCTTAAAGTGAGGCGCGGAGGTAAGGCGATCAAGCGCCTGGAAGTAGACAGTGACCGCACGGCGGCCATCCTTGGAGACAACGGTCTGGAGCATTTCATTGCGCTTTCCGTCAAAATAGTTGATACCGCGGTAAAGGTCGCCCTCTCTGATAAGAGATGAGATCTCATGATACTTTTCTATATCCGCGGGCATACGCTCAAGCTCATCTGCAGGAACCTTGTTGACATCAAATTCGTAGCCGTAAGAACCGAAGAATGCTACATTTCTTCTTGTATCCGCACCTATCACACGTCCGTTGCGGATGTTGGGAGAGAGGGATACATGGTTGGAGGATTCGGAAAGCGGATATATCATCTCGGTTCCGTACTGGATCTGCACGCGGTCATAAGCATCGGTGTTATCGGATGTCCATATCTGCGGGAAGAATGCAAACATAGAGGCATCAAAACGTCCGCCGCCGCCACAGCAGCCCTCGAAGAAGATGTTCGGGAATGATGAAGTAAGATAGCTTGCAAGCTCGTAAACGCCAAGCGCGTAACGGTGCTGTACCTCGCCCTGACGATTGGCCGGCAGTGTGCCCGACCAGTTATCGCACAGCGAGCGATTCATATCCCACTTGATATACTCGGCTCCGCTCTCGGATATGACCTTATGCATCACATTTTTGATGTAATCAACGACCTCTGCACGCGAGAAATCCAGCACCAGCTGGTTGCGGCCGAGGTGGAGAGGACGATCGGGAGTGGCAATAGCCCAATCGGGGTGCGCACGGTAGAGATCGGAATCGGGGTTGACCATCTCAGGCTCGATCCACAGACCGAACTTAAGACCTCTCTTGTGGCAACGGTCAGCAATAACGCCAAGACCGCCGGGGAGCTTTTCCTCATTTACATACCAGTCGCCAAGACCTGCGCGGTCATGGTTTCGCGCGCCAAACCAACCGTCATCAAGCACAAAGGTATCGATGCCAAGACCCTCAATGCGGTCGATGGTATCAAACAGACGATCACGGTCAAAGGTGAAGTGCATTCCCTCCCAGCTGTTAAGCACAACAGGGCGGCGGGCATTTACCCAGCGCGGGGAGATCATATGATTGCGGAAGAAGTCATGGCTGCGGCGTGTAATGCCGCCCATGCCCTCGTCTGAATATGTAAGCACGACCTCGGGAGTCTCAAAGCTGTCGCCGACCTCAAGCTTCCAATCAAAGGACTCGGGGTTGATACCCATGGCTATACGTGTGCGGTAGGATTCGTCTACCTCAACAGAGCCGTAGTGAGAGCCGCAGTATGTCAGGCTGGCGGCAAGCACCTCGCCCTGCTCCTCGGTGGTGTTTGGACGGCGCAGGATGATAATGGGCGAGTGGTGGTGGCTCGTGATGCCGCGAGTGTTACCGATGGAGACGCGTCCCTGTATCAGGTTGTTGACCTGCTGAGTGCGCTCGCCGGCGTGACGGCCTATAAATGTTACCATCTCGTAGTCGTGATCGTAAAGATCGAGAGTCATTGAGAGGGCGCGCTCGAGGTGTATAACGCCTGCAGTGCCGTTTACTATTTCGGCGCGGCGGGTGAGGGTATCCTCCTCCTCGTAGACTGTGTAGTAAAGGTATACCAAAAGGCCGGTATCATTATCGCGAAGCGTGATCTTAAGTGTCTCACCGCCGCGAGCTGTGGGAATTCCCGAGCGAATGCTCGGCTTTTCGGGCAGGATCTCATATGAATCATACTTAAGGTCACATGTGCGGCTTCCGCGCTCATCAAGCGGGATCAGGGCGGGTTCGCGATAATCGCCGAGATCTGCCGTTCCGTACTCGTTCATAACAGATGTCATTCTCGCCTTGGAGCCGGGAATGGTGGGGTTATGTGAACCCGCTATCTCGGGCTTATAATAGGAAAGATCGCAGTTCGGCAGGCGCTTGCCGTAGTATGCGTGGTAAAGATAGCCCTCCGCCGTCACTCTCAAAACATATGAGGTGCGTTTGGTGGAAAGAAAGAATGAATTGCATTTTTCACAATGCTGAATGCTCATTTGTAATAAAACTCCTTGCATTTGTGTTATCGAGCCATGGCCCATAATCGGCTATATTATACCACACTTAAAGCTTTTTTTCAATACAAAAACCGCAAATCGGTTGCAGATAAAAATCAAACTGCGCAACGAGAGCATCCCCGCGAGTTAAATTCTTTATTTTCTCTTAAGATTCTATAAAAAATTGCAAAAGTATATTGTATTATCTCGGCTTATGTGGTATAATGTCATGCGGCGACCGTACAAAAATTATCGCAAAAAAAGTTGCAAAAAAATTATTTTTAATTGGAGTAATTGCCATGACTTGGGGCTCTTTCGGTATCGTTCACATAACAACACTTATACTTGCCGCCGGTATCATAGCGGGACTGTATTTTATATTAAAAAAGTTGCCCACCATGGTACAAACAATAGTGATGGGTGCGCTTTCCCTCTCCGGGCTTGCCGCGATTGTATTTAATCTCACAAGCTGGCATTCGCCGCTTGAATATCTCCCCTTTCACCTTTGCTCGCTCAATGCCCTTGTCCTGCCGGTGGCGGTGTTTACCAAAAGCCGTATACTTAACAATCTTTTATTGCTTTGGGCATTTGGCTCTCTCGCCGCGCTGGTCGTTAATACAGCACAGGCGGATTTTGAGGTATTCAGCCCCACATTTGCGTTTTACTTTTTCCCGCACACGTTTGAGGTTGGCATTCCCCTTTTGATGTTTTTACTGGGACATGCCAAAAGGGACGTGCGCTGTATCGCATCAACGCTTGTTATCACGCTTGCCGCGTACACAGGCGTTCACCTGATAAATGTTATTTTAAACGCGCATTGTATTGAAAACAGCCTAAAGGATCCCTCGGGCGCGCTGATACAGGTAAATTACATGTATTCGATAAAGCCAGAGACCCCTGTTTTGCAGTTCTTTTACGATCTTGTTCCGCAGCCGTTTTTTTATATGCTCCTTGCCATTCCGGTAGTTTTGCTCTACCTTGGCGGCATTTACTCGGATAAGCTGTTCCCGCCCAAAGCGACAACCCTCGCACCGAGCAAAAAATAACACAGAAACATTTATATATACAATATCCCCGCGCCTTTTCGGCGCGGGGTATTGTTGTTGATCGTTGATCATTCGTGCTCATAGATGCACATACCGAAATTATACAGCATACAGCCGTCCTCGGTAAATTGCAGCTCCACAAACGGATCCCGAGAAGCAAGCAAACTGCCCCGATCTCCGTTATCATAAAAGATCCTGCCGTCTCTGTTCTCCCACCTTGCGGTGTGAGTCACGCAGTAGCCGTCATCGCGGACGGGGTAGCCCTCGTGCTTTGCCAGCGCGGCCACCTCGCCCTCCGACTTGGCTATAAGATTCATACTGCCGTCCTCGCAAAATTCAAGCAGGAGCTTTGCCACCGCATCAAATGCCGCCAGCATTTCGCCTTTGGCGTTTTCGCGGGTGGTAAGAGCCATACCGTTTTCGGAGGGCAGGTACATGCCCTTGAGTTTCCATCTTCCCAAAAGTTCCATGAGCTTTTATCCTTTTGATCGGTATTGTTTTTTGATCTTATTTGCGTTTTTTCTTTATAAGCAGAACTGCAACGACAGCGGCGACCAAGGCTGCCGCCACAACGCCGATTATCACCCAAACGGTCGCGCCGGAGCTGTCCCGGTCGCTCGGGGTGTTGCCTGTGGTAACAGCAGGCTCGGGAGTTTTGGTGGTGTCAGCGGGAGATGTCACATCTTCAGGTGCGGTTGTAACATCAACTGTCGGCTCTTTGGTCACATCCGGCTCGCCTGGTGTTATCAGCGCGGCGGTGGTCACATCCTGCTGCTTGTCGGTCGTTACAGGCGGCTCGGCAGTCACCTCGGCTTTGGCGGTCACCGTCACCTTAACATACTTTGCAGAGGAGTAGACCGTGCGGCTGAATTCACCGTCACGCTTGCAGGTCACATTGCAACGATAGTAGGCAGTGCCCTCGGCAGTCGTGGGAACAACCAGTGTCAGACCGCTCTGGCCTGCTACTTTTTTCTCGTTCTTGCCGTCGGCATTATCAGCCCTCCACCACTCAATAACAAGATCGGAAACAAGCGCTGGGTCGATATTCGTCTGCGCGGCTACGCTTACGCTCTCACCCTGCGCGGCTGTTACATCGAGCTTGTTATATTTGATGGTAAGATCAAAATATTTTGTTTTAAGTATTGCGGAACAAACTACGGATGCCGTATTTTTGCTATCGGTGGCAACACACTTAAAGTAGAGGGTCTTATCTCTATCCGCCTCGGAAATACCGCCTTTGCGCACAAGGGTATCTGTAGCGGAGAGCACCTTATTATCCGTCACATTACCGTTTTGATCGCACGCGTACCAGCTGTATTTGACCGCACCTGTTGCGTTTTGCGTTTTGACTTGGAAGAGATAATCGGTGCCGGAGGTGGCGAGGGTAAGATCCTTATCGCCTATTACACTGATAGTAAGCGGGGAGACCGTTTTTTCCTTTACCGTTACCTTGACCCAAGGCGAGGCGGATGTGTAATCAAGCGAATCAAACTTGCCGTCAAGCTTGCAGCCTATACTGCAACGGTAGTAATATGTACCCGCACTGCCGGTGGGAATGCTGAATGTAAGATCATTGGCACCGTCAACATCGCGTTCGGCGAGGCCGTCTTGATCCTTGGCCACGTGCCATTGGATAGTCTTTTCGGTCGCGCGGGAGATATCAACATTGGTGGTAGCGGTAATAGTTGCAACATCGCCCTGTGTTACGGTAATATCGGTATTTGAATAGCTGACCTTGAGATCAAAATACTGCAGCTCAAGCTTTACCGAGAATACGAGAGATGCAATGTCACTTCCGCTAATAGCGGTACATTTATAATACTGCGTTTTACCGTTATCAGCCATGCTCATGCCATGATGCAAGAATGCTTGACCGTTGCTGAGCTCGGTAGGATCGGATACATTACCGTTTGAATCACATGCCTGCCACATATAGCGGACATTGCCTGTTGCGTTTTGCGCCATGACCTCAAAGGAGAAGTCGGTTGCGGTATCGTTTACCACGATATTTTGTGCACCTACAGGCAACAGGGACATGGGAGTGCGCGGTTCGGTCACCGGCGGGGTAGTTACGGGGGTTGTTATAGGTGTTGTATCAGGGGTGCTGCCATTCTTTACCGAGAAGTTGGCAAGAAGATACCAGCCGTCTTCCTTGACAAAGCCATTCACATCACCGGCCTTCATGTAGCCGATATTAAAGCTGTCCGCGCCGGGTACCTGGAGCGCCGCTACGGAGTCGGCATTGAAATAGTAGTTTCCGTCGGGAGTCAGCTTGACCAGTGCATGGTATATATTGCCCGCCGCGAAGGAATCGACATATTTCATCGTCCCTCTCTTGTCGATATTAAGCCAAGCGGCTTTATCTACCGTAAACTGCGGGGAGGACGTCACGGCGCCCGTAGGACCTCTGCGAACGATCTTCTTAACATTTGAGGTCTCGACATCCTTGTTTGCCTTGGCGCCCGCCTCGGGCACGGTCAAGCCGATAGTTCCCTGCGTGATAACGTAGTCTGCGTTATCTTTTACATCCACAGGTGCGTAGAATTTCATCGTGACCATATTAGCATCAAACGCATCACCTAATAAGGCCACGCCGTTATCTGTAAGACTGCCGCCGTTCTGTATACTTCCTACTACCAAGCGATCCCATTGGACCCCATCGTTATAGTTACTCTGTCCGCTCAAATACATTTCAAAATCGGAATGCGGCTTCACGATCGTGAATTCCACCATAAGACGTTCGCCCGCAACCGCGTTTGTGACCTCGATTAATTTATGATCTTCCCTAAGCTCCTTGAATTTATAATACTTGATCGATACACATTCGCCAAAATCCGGAGTCGCTTCGGTATCGAGCGCAGTACCGTGCAAGGGGCGCTGGTCGAAATCATAAATAAAGAAATTTGTTATAGGATTAGTAGCCGGGTACAGGTTGAGGGAGTAAATACGTTCTTTCTCAACATCATATGTACCCTGAGCGCCGCTGCGATTGCCCTTGAGCTTGACGCTCATAAGGACTACGCAATCCTTTTCTTTTAAATAACTCTTGGAATCAACGCGAATCACAACATCACCCGTCTCCATAACGGGCAGTCCGCTGCTGTTTTTGTAGTTGCTGTGCGACAAAACGGTTTTGTAGCCCTGATTGTTTACCACCTTATCGTCATAATAATCGCTGGTGACAGCAGTACCCACCATCGAGGTCTTCATTCCGTGAAATGTGATGCTCGTGTTGTCTCCCTCATATACTTTACTATTCATATAGGAGGTTACTGCCAATTCAAGCGAATACTCTTTGAATTTTGAAAGATCCTCAGAAAACTGCTCGACCAGATAGTCTATGTCAAGATAATTATAGACACCCTCATACATCGTTGCAAAGCCATCATAAACAAAGCCGTAATACAAGGTAGTGGGGTACTCGTACATTCGCATGCTGTTAAAGCCTCTTTCATAGGTCTCTGCCGCCGCAGTGGGCGCAGGGATCACAGCAAAGATGCCAACTGTCATTATCAACGCCAATGCGGCGGATATTATGCTTTTAAAATTTATTTTTTTCATTTGTTTTTTACCATGCTTTCTTATTGTATAATACTGCATCGGCGGTATATACGCCGGCCCTCTCAAGCTCTGCCGAGATGACCGGCGTGCTTTTGGATTTTAAATATTATTTGCGTTTTTTCTTCATGATCAGGACAACAGCCACTGCCGCGGCGGCAAGAACTGCGACCGCAACGCCGACTATTATCCAAACGGTTGCGGATGAGCTGTCGGAATCACCGGGTGTGGGGGCGGTAGTTACATCGCCGCCGACAGTTTTGCTTTCCTCGGGGGATGTAGTAACATCCGCGGGGGCTGTTGTTATCTCTGCGGGAGCGGTGGTGACCTCGGTAGGTGCAGTTGTTACCGCAGGGGGTGCTGTTGTTACCTCGGTGGGTGCAGTTGTTACCTCGGGAGGTGCAGTTGTGATAGCCGGGGGAGCTGTTGTTACTGCAGGAGGTGCAGTTGTAACAGCAGGAGGTGCTGTTGTGACAGCGGGAGGTGCTGTTGTAACTGCGGGGGGAGGTGTTGTGACAGCGGCTTTGGCGTTTACCGTGACCTTAACATACTTTGAGGAGGTATAAACGGTGCGGCTGTATTCGCCATCCCATATGCAGGAAACATTGCAACGGTAGTAGGCTGTGCCCGTTGTATCGGTGGGAACGGTGAGAGTAGTGGTTTTGGCACTTGTGAGCTTCTTTTCGTTCTTACCGTCCGCGTTGTCGGCTCTGTACCATTCAACAACAAGATCTGATACAAGTGTAGGGTCGATATTTGTTTGTGCGGTCACATCTGCACTGTCGCCCTGCTCTACCGTGAGATCGGTCTTGTTGTAACCGATGGTAAGACTGAAATACTTGATCTCAAGTCTTACCGAGAATACGAGGGATGCAATGTCGCTTCCACTGATGGCGGTACATTTATAATACTGCGTTTTACCGTTATCAGCCATGCTCATGCCATGATGCAAGAATGCTTGACCGTTGCTGAGCTCGGTAGGATCGGATACATTACCGTTTGAATCACATGCCTGCCACATATAGCGGACATTGCCTGTTGCGTTTTGCGCCATGACCTCAAAGGAGAAGTCGGTTGCGGTATCGTTTACCACGATATTTTGTGCACCTACAGGCAACAGGGACATGGGAGTGCGCGGTTCGGTCACCGGCGGGGTAGTTACGGGGGTTGTTATAGGTGTTGTATCAGGGGTGCTGCCATTCTTTACCGAGAAGTTGGCAAGAAGATACCAGCCGTCTTCCTTGACAAAGCCATTCACATCACCGGCCTTCATGTAGCCGATATTAAAGCTGTCCGCGCCGGGTACCTGGAGCGCCGCTACGGAGTCGGCATTGAAATAGTAGTTTCCGTCGGGAGTCAGCTTGACCAGTGCATGGTATATATTGCCCGCCGCGAAGGAATCGACATATTTCATCGTCCCTCTCTTGTCGATATTAAGCCAAGCGGCTTTATCTACCGTAAACTGCGGGGAGGACGTCACGGCGCCCGTAGGACCTCTGCGAACGATCTTCTTAACATTCGAGGTCTCGACATCCTTGTTTGCTTTTGCGCCGGCTTTCGGAGCGGTAAGCCCGATCGTGCCCTGCGTGATAACGTAGTCTGCGTTATCAGCTATCTCGTAAGAGTGGTAGAACTTGCAGACGTACTGATTCTCCGAGGTAGTAACGTGCGATGCGCTGCTTGTGCCAATGTTGGAACAAGCACTGCCCTTGAGACTGGTCTTCACGCTACTATCCCATGTTAGATCAGTTGACTGATATAGCCCACTCCTATAAAGATCTATATAGAAGCCCTGTGGCATGACGACCGTAAATTCAACATAGCCCTTATCGCCCGCCACCAGCTTGGTGCGCTCGGTTTTCTTGTTCTCATCCAGATACCGGATGGATACTACATTGCCCACATTAGACCATGCATCGGTGTCCATGACAGCGCCGTGCTTGCCGGGAAACTCAAAATCATAGATATCAACATTTTTGATGTTATCAACCCTACCGTACAGATTGATACCGATGGATTTTTTATAAGCGACCTGCTCGTGATCCTTATCGGAAGTGACCATGAGGGTCAGCTTGACCGGACGATAGCCGGTTTTCCAGCTGCCATCCAGGAATATCGCTGCATTTTTAGGCATGCAAATATTATCATAGGACTGCTTTTCTGCGCCGCGACCAAATGCACACATCTGATAATGACAATCGTAGTAGTACATTTCACTGTCATATCTGTCCTTGCCGTAGACTACCTTTATCGGGTATCGATCCGAAAAGTATCCGACATCTTTCGAGGTGTAGCGCACATTGTAAGACATTCCCGACAAAATATACATATAGATATAGCCTTTTTCGTTCTGCTCCAGAAACTTGTCAACATCGAAGTCCCTCAGCAGATACTCCATATCTAAATAATAGGAATAAGTTGCATACGCCGCCGCCACAGATACATAATCATAGTTGCCATCGGGGTCTTCCTTGAACTTCATTGTTAGGGGTTCAAGATCACTGTGATGATTATAGATTTTTTCCTCCGCCGCGGCGGGCGCGGGGATCGCGGCAAAGATGCCAACTGTCATTATCAACGCCAATGCGGCGGATATTAAGCTTTTTATTTTTATTACATTCATTTTCACACCTTACCTTTCGGTCAAATAGCTTGCATTTGACGAAAAGTTAAAACTTTCCGCCGCCACCGCCGTGGGTCGTACCGGAGGAAGACTGATGTGTACTGCTTCCGCCGCTTGAACCGCTATCGTTGTTGCTTTGCTGTGCCTTTGCCGTTCTTGTTACGGTGCGGTAAAGGAACATCTCGCGGCTTTCGGTAATATTAAGGCTATCGGCCTTAAGATAACTGTTTGCCTTATCATTGGCGCGAACCGTCTTGAGTTTGTTTTTCATACCGCCAACGATGATAGATGCCACAACAAGGCCGACTAAAAGAGATATAAGTATCCACGCAGCCGAGAGCGGCTCGCGCGGGAGATTTTTTGTATCAAACGGTTCGCCGCTCCTTGCCTGTGTTACAAATTCATCACAAAGCTCGGCAAACTCGCCAAAGCCCTCGGCATATCTGCCATCGGAGAAATATGCGGTGATCTTTTCGCCTATATAATCAATACCTGCATCGGTAAAGGCTGTTATGCCGTAGCCGCAGGTGGATATCCACCATTCGTGCGTTTCCATATCAATAAGCAGGAGCACGCCACTGCGGTCACTGCCGTAACCAAAGGCTGATGATTCATAGAATGTATCCGCGTATTCCATCACCGTCATGCCGCCCGTGGTATTGACGGTCACAACGGCAATATCAAAGTTTTGGCGGGTACGTATCTCGTCTATCTTTGCGACAAGCGTTGAGCGCTCGCCCTCGCTCATCAGCTCCGCAGCATCGGAGACGCGGTCATAACGTTCATCAAAGCCGACATCGGTGGCTGATACCGTCACCGACAGAACAAGGCAAAGGGAGATGAGCACCAAGAGTATTCCGGCGACCCTATTACGGATCGCGTTTATTTTTTGCTGTTTCATGTCTCTACCCCCTTATATCATTCCGATAAAGTGCAGCAGCCACGCAAGACCATAGGTAGCCGCGCCGATTGCCGCGGTGAGGCCTATCGTCCATTTATTGGCCGCCGACTTATCAAGCGGCAGGTCGCCAACAAGCTTACCTGTCTGACCGTTCATGGCAAAGGTGTATTTTTGGCCGTTCCATGTGGTATTGAGCAACCAAACGGGGCACAGCGCGTATCTTGATCTGCCTCCGCCGACAGAAAGATTACTGCTTTCCGCTTTCACCGTGTTGTAGCCCTGAACGGTAGCGGCAAAGGCATCCTCGGTGGAGCTTTTAACTCGCGCATTGGCGCGCTCGATGCTTGTATCCGAGTCAACATCATATTTATCGGCAAGATAGCCGGAAAGATATGCTGTGTTGAAATCTACCGCATCTGCAAGATCGTACGGCTCGATGGATTCCATAAGCTCGTCCGCCATCTTGCTTGAGCCGTCCACAGGCACGCCCTCAAACTCAAGCGTGCCGCCGCGGTTTACAGAAAAGAACTGTGTTTCGGTATAATTATAGCTATCGTCGCTCCACGCACGCACCTTTGTTGCACGGTAGCGGACATGGGCATCAACACGGGCATCATACAGCCAAAACGGAACGTACACGCCCTTTATCTCATCGATATGGTTTTGATCTTTAAATATCGCCGGCAACAGGCGCTTGCCGCTGTAATGGCGCAAAAGTGCCTCTTTTGCCGCGTTTTTGTCAAGCTTGAACGGGATTATTATATCCGGCTTAAGACTACCGGAGAACTGCCCGGTCATGATAACGGGGTTGCCGCAGAACGGACACGCCGATGCCGCAGTGGTCTCATCTCCCACTATCTCACCGCCGCAGGACTTGCAAACATAGGAGCGCAGGCCGTCCGCCTCACCGCTTCCCCACTCACTGCCGCCGCGGCTCTCCCACTGTATATCGTCAGCGGTGTCGTTTTGCAGGTCGGCATCGTACCCAGCCAGTGTCTCCATCTCAAACTCGGTATCACAATAAGGACACTTCATTTTTTGCAGGCCGCTGTCAAAGGATATCGCGCCGCCGCAACAAGGACATTTGTACTCTTGTAATGTGCTCAAAAAGCTCACTCCCCCTCATTTTTTCATATATTATACGATGAATTATTCTCCAAACGCAGAAAGTGCGGCATCCGCACGCTGGATCAGCTCTGTGCGGTCGCCGTATTGTGCGCGGTCAAGCGATGATGCCGCCGCCGCGGCACGCTCGGCCGCATTCTCGTCACCGGACAGCGCAGCTTTAAAGCCGGCCGCAACGTCAACGGCGGCGGTGGTTTGGGCTTTCCATGTGTTCTTTATATTGCCAAGCGTTTTTTGTATGCCAAACAGCTCGTCAAAATACTTGGCCATGGCTTTGTATGTGCCTACGTTGCCGATAGGCTCGGAGAACGCACAAAGTCCATCGGTATTGACAAAGCTCACGTGGACGAACCGCTTTTTCTCTACGGTATCGCCGTTTTTGACCTCCCGCTCCTCATAATCGTAATCGCGCAGGTCGGCGATGCGATAAACGCAGGCGCGTGTGGTCTTGCCGAATATAAAGAATTTATAATCATTTTGTATGTAGGCCATAAGCCCCAGATCCTCGGCAACATAAAAGCGGCCGTCAAAATCAACAAGCTTTTTGGTTTTGTCCTTTTCGTTAAGACGAGGAACAAAATAATGCTCCCAAAGCTTTGTTCCCCGCTCTACCTGCGAGATATGAGCCTGAACCTGCGGCAGGGTGGCGTGAACATAGTCAAATATCCTAAAGCCCTTCGCTCTGCAGTTTTTACGACAGATGCAGTTGCCGTCAGCAAGCTTTTGAGCCTGAAATATATTTACTTCAGCTCCGCAGATCGCACATTTTTCAGCCATGATCTAATACTCCGTTTCTGTTTTGATTTTAGTTTGCTCCGCCACACTCTGCGGCCAAGCGATAGCACAGCCCCTCAAGCTCTGATTGACGCTCGGATGCAATGCACCTATCTCCGTCAGAAAATGTGATGCAAAAAACATAACTGTCGCCATCCGAGGTGCGGACGCGGTGTTTGCTGCTTTGGGCATTCTCAACGTTTAAAATGACCCGGCTGCTCTCAAGCACCGCAAACAGTTCATCTATATCTTTCGAGTCAAGTGGGTGATCGGTAACGGCGACCTCGCGCTCACTGCCGTCAACAAAGCATTCGGCATCAAACAGCCAGCCGCCGTCCGCGCGGTGTATGTAAAAGGAATAGGAGAGCGACCTATCCATACAGCCGTAGGATATCGACAAAGCGGTAATATCGTCTACCGAATGCCGTGGCGCTGGATCCCGGCCGTTACAGCCGAGGATCGCGCCTGTGGTAAATGATAATATCATGATCGATAATATTAAGATCAAAATTGATTTAGCTCTGCCGCGCTTCATTGCTCGGTCATCAGCCTACGATATCGCCGTTATCGAAAGGATCTCCGCATTCGGGGCAGAAGCGAGGAGGCGTTGCACCCTGCTCCGGCTCCCAACCGCACTTATCGCAACGATATTGGGGAACACCCGCGGGCTTCTTTGCGCCGCAGTTTTGGCAGAACT
>CAYLLA010000024.1:0-24442 GCA_964384555.1 uncultured Ruminococcus sp.
AACAACATCAGGTGGAAAATGCGAAATTACAACCGCAACCGGTGATATAAAAATTAATGTACAATGAGCGCAAATGCACCGCTATGGCGGACACAGCCGCCGTTGCGGGATCAGCGCGTTTTTGGCGTGGGGATGAAGCAAAACAAGCCGCATATAGGCGCCAAAACGGCGGCGTTTAGCCGCCGAGTGGTGATCAATAAAATCGTTCATCAAAAAAATTTTTCTCAACCACTTGACAAATGGGAATGGGAGGTGTATAATATGCTCGACGTTACAGAACGAGCGTTCTGCAACGCGCATACCACGATCCCAAGGAGATCTAAAATGCCACCTAAGCCTAAATATACAAAAGAGGAGATCACTGCCGCGGCACTTGCAGTGGTATCCCGCGGCGGGATGGATGCACTCACCGCCAAGGAACTGGGGCGGGAGCTTTCAACATCCGCCTCGCCGATATTTACCGTATTCAACTCAATGCAGGAGGTGCAGGATGCCGTAAAGCTTGCCGCCATGCAGAGATTTGAATCCTACGCGCATGAGCCGTGCGACGGCATGTCGCTCTTTAAACAGGTCGGTATGCAGATGATCCGCTTTGCCAAGGAAGAACCACAGCTTTATCGGCTCATTTTTATGTCGCAAAACAGCGGCGCACGATCCTTTAGCGACATATATTCGCACCTCGGACCATTGGCCGATGATTGCCTTGCTGCACTTTGCCGCGAGTATGAGCTGTCACCGTCCGCCGCGCGTATGCTATTTGAGCATACATGGATATTCACCTTTGGCATTGGCGCACTGTGTGCCGGCGGCGTGTGCGATCTTTCGTCTGATGAGATATCCGCAATGCTGACACGCGATTTTAGCGCTATGCTTGCCATGACCAAAAAAGAGGACCTGCACTGAGGTGTTGGTCTGTTGAATGCAAACACATGAGGAGTTTATAAATGCTTCAAATTAAAAACCTTACAAAAAGCTACGGCGATAAAAAGGCCGTCAGCGACCTTAGCCTGCACATCCGCCCCGGCGAGATATACGGTTTTATCGGACACAATGGTGCAGGAAAGACCACCACACTCAAAGCCGCAGTCGGCATTCTTGACTTTGACAGCGGCGAGATACTTATTGACGGCAGGTCGATAAAGGATGACCCCATCGAGTGCAAGCGCCGCATCGCTTACATTCCGGATAATCCCGACCTTTACGAGTATATGACAGGTATAAAATACCTTAATTTTATAGCGGATATATACGGCGTTGGTGCGGAGGAGCGCCGCGCGGACATTGCAAAATATGCCGATGCCTTTGAGCTTACCGCAGATCTTGGGCAATCGATAGCGGCGTACTCGCACGGAATGAAGCAAAAGCTTGCCATAATCGCCGCGTGGATGCATCACCCAAAGCTTATCATCATGGATGAGCCGTTTGTGGGACTTGACCCCAAGGCCGCGCACAGGCTCAAAGGCATGATGCGCGAGGTCTGCGATGAGGGCGGCGCGATATTTTTCTCAACACATGTCCTTGAGGTGGCGGAAAAGCTTTGCGATAAGGTAGCCATAATCAAGGGCGGTGTGCTTATCCGCTCCGGCAGTATGGACGAGGTGCGCGGGGACGATTCGCTTGAGGACGTCTTCCTTGAGCTGGAGGAAGAAAAATGCTGACCACGCTCATAAAAAAGCAGATCTGCGAGATCTTTCGCGCTTATTATTATGATGCAAAAAAGAACCGAGCACGCTCCGCCGCGGCAACGGCCGGATATATCATTATGTTCGTGGTGCTTATGCTCTTTATGTGCGTGATATTTGGGGCGCTCTCCTTTATGCTCTGCCTGCCAATGTCCGCGGCGGGGCTTGATTGGCTCTTTTTCGCCATCATGGGCGCTGCTGCCGTGATATTTGGCTCGTTCGGTAGTATTTTTAATACATATTCCGCCCTGTATCTTGCAAAGGATAACGACCTCTTGCTTTCAATGCCGATACCTGTGCGCGTTATAATGCTATCTCGCCTCATGGGCGTGTATCTGATGGGGCTTATGTACTCGGCCTCCGCCATGCTGCCCGCAAGCATTATCTATCTTTGTCTTGTAAGTCACACACTGTGGGATGTTTTTTGCGTGCTTTGGCTGACCCTCATCGTTTCGCTTTTTGTGCTTATCATATCCTGCTCGCTCGGCTTTGTGGTGGCAAAGATCAGCGTAAAGCTTAAAAACAAGACCTTGATCACCGTCGCCGTGTCGCTTATATTCGTTTTTGGTTACTATTATCTTTGCTCAAAGATAGGGGACGGAATCAGCGGTATCATATCCAATGTTGAGGCCATTGGTACAGGTGTCAAGGGTTCGGCGTATCCGCTTTATATCCTCGGATGTGCGGGTGCGGGAGACCCACTCTCCCTGCTCATCGTGACCGCTGTGGCGGCGGTGCTTTTGGCTTTGGTGTGGCTTTTGATGTCGCACAGCTTTATCGGGATCGCCACGGCATCGCAAAAGTCATCGCAAAAGAAATACGAGGGAGCAAAAGCAAAGCGGCGCAGTGCGCGTTCGGCTTTGCTTGCAAAGGAGATAGGCCGCCTGTTTTCCAGCGCAAACTACCTGCTCAACTGCGGCATGGGAATGATACTTTCCCCGATATTTGCCGTCATCCTCTGCCTGCGCGGTGGGGAACTTGTAGAGCTTTTGGAGCTTGTACTGCCAAATTCCGGCGGCTTGGTAGCGGTCATTTTGTCCGCTGTTGCATGCGCCTTGGCTGCCATGAACGATATGGTAGTGCCCTCCGTCTCGCTTGAGGGCAAAAACCTGTGGATATTGCAGTCACTGCCGATATCCGCCGCCGATGTGCTTACGGCAAAGATAAGCGTACAGGTGATATTTACATCAGTGCCGGTCCTTTTGCTCTCGGTTATCGGTGCGGTGGTGTGCCGACTCGGCGTTTGGGAATCGCTGATGCTTATCGTCCTGCCGCAGACCTTTGTTATCCTTGCGGCACTGCTTGGTATGGTACTGGGTCTTAAAATGCCAAACCTCAACTGGACGAGCGAGATAGTTGTGGTAAAGCAGAGCCTTGGCGTTTTGTTGGCGATACTTATCGGTTATATTTATGCTGGCATACTGATAGGCGGCTATTTTTTGCTTGGTGTGCACATAGGTGGTGCGCCGTACATGGCCGCGCTGGCGGCTGTGACGCTTGCCGCATCCTTTGGTGTGTATGCGTGGATAAAACGCCGCGGCGGCAAAATCTTTGCATCCCTTTGAACTTCAGATCCTGATATACGATCGATAAAACAGGTAACTGCTTATAAAAAAGGACCACACTTTGCCGAGCCTTAGGGCTTTGCAAAGTGTGGTTAATATTTTTGATTTGATTTAGAGCCGGCTTTACATTATCGTGATGTCGTGCGCCAGCAGCTTATCAGGGCCGCTGTAGCTGCCGCTGACGGTAAGCGTATCGGATAGGCGCATGCCGGAGAGCACATCCGAGAGCTTTGCGCTCATCGTAATACCGCTGAGGGGACGTATGCTGTCACCGTCATGCAGGTATGCCAGGCGTATCTCGCCGCCGATGTAATCGTTGTAAAGATCTACCTGAAGACCGGACAGCGATACGCACTCGATATACTTTTTCGCGGCAAGCTCCTCGCGCGTGAGTGTACCGCCCTCAAGCGAGATGCAACCAAGCTCGCCTGTTGCCTCCTCACCCAGATAGCAGGCAAAGCGCTGTGAGCCGTGGTAGCCAACCACCTTGCCGTCGGCTATCAGCTTAGCATCGCGCAGGGTCACGCCGTCGCCGTCAAAATAAGCGGAGGATGCACTGCCGGGTATGCGGCCAATCATTGAAAGGTTCAGCTTGTCGCAATCGCCGCTCTGCAGATCGTCACCCTTTGAATGGAGGTTGCCCTTTGAATAGATCGTCGAATAGTTGAGGTCCATTGCAAGATTATAAGCAAGGTTTGCTATCTCGTCTGCACGCAGGACGATATCCGCCGTCATCGGTGTTTGCGGCTTTACGGCTCGGCGGCGCTCGGCGACCTCCTGCATCTTTTCGGATATCTCGGCGGTGATGCGTTCGGGGTCAAGCTCTGTCGTTCTGTATGCTTCGTAAAGCTCGACCGAGTCATCGCCCTCGGTAAAGGTGGGTATCGCCTCTATCATGGCGCTGTATTTCACCTGTGTTTTGTCCACACCGCGGCTGTTTTGCACACGGGTGGTGGTGCGGTAAACAAATATCTCGGTGGCGTTGAGCGAAAGTCCCGCTCCGCCCTCGGCGGCAAACACAGCATCCGCTATGCGATGTGCCATCTCACTCGGCTCGCCGCTCTGCATGTTGGAGGGGAGGGTATAGCTCTCCTCCTCGCCGTTGCTCTCTGTCAGCTCGTAAGGCTCATTCGATACAAGTCTTGCACGATCCGCGGCGGCATTTATCTTTTCGGTTATCTCGCCCTCGGTCATTGAATCATATACGGTAAAGGAGGAATCCCCAAGCTTGCCGTCATGCTCAACGTATACCGTTACGTTTACCGTGCATGTGTCGGTTGCGCGTACCGTTTCAAGCTTGCGGTGAACAAAAAACAGCTCGTATGTCTCTGCTTTTGTTGTGGATACGCGATAGCCGTCAAGTGCGCTGTTGGCGCATAAAAGCTCCTTTATGTTCTTCATCCCAGTTTGACCCTCACTTTCAAATTCGGGCCGCCGTCGGAGACGCGCACCCATTCCTTGTAGCCCTTGCCGCAGCCGCCCGAGCCTATGACCTCAAAATTATCCGATACCATCGATATCGATTTAAGCAGATCCGGTACAAAGCCGCTCATGACCACGGGGGATACATAGTGGTCGGTCAGCTTGCCGTCAACTATCTCAATGCCGTATTCCGCGGTGCACTGTATCTGCCAGTTTTTGGGGTCTTCCATGCCGTTGTTGGTCTCAAACAGCATGTAACCGTGCTTGACCGAGGCTATCATGTCCTCAAGCTTGTCCTGTCCCGCCTCAAAAAAGGTGTTCGTCATGCGGGCGTAGGCTTTGTGCGAGAAGGATTGCCGCCTGCCGTTTCCGGTGGGAGCTGTGCCCAGCTGAACGGCGGATGCGATATCCGAAAGCCCTGCTACCAGCACGCCGTTGCGGATTATCTGTGTATCCTGCGCCAAAACACCGTCATCGTCAAAGAAATACGATGCGGCGCTGAGCGTTGCGGCGGCACCATCGTGCATGTTGGCAATGGGGGATGCCACATACTGCCCCACGCAATGTTTGGCCATGGCGCGATCCTTAACAAATTGATCCATCTCAACGCCGTGACCAAAGGCCTCGTGCGCGATAAGTCCGGTAATGGAGCTGTCGGTTATAACGTCATATATACCCGGCACTATCGGTGTTGCGCGGGTAAGATGCACTGCTTTGTCTACCAGCCGGTCTATCTGCCACGGCATCTTGGCAATAACATCGTAAAGCTGATTTGAATACGCTCCCTCGCGTGCACTGGCCATCTTTCCGTCGCGTATTACGACCCACATTATGCCGTTTACCCAGCCGTAGTGCTGTGAAAGCTCGCGGTTTTTGCTTATAAACAGCTTTGATGTGGTGTAGGGCTGTATCATCACGCGTGCGTTTAAAATGCGTGTGTCACGGGACAGTATCTCCTTGCACAGCTTGTGGCATACGCCAAGTATATCACTGTCGCTGTAACGGTCAAAATCTGATTCGCGCACAAAATCCTGCACCAGCGGCTCATCGGCGGGGATGGGGGTCTCGATCATTCGCTCGGTAAGCTCGGGTGCTGTGGCGATCTTTTGGGTTATCTCGGCAGCAAGTGCTGCGGGGTCGCCCTCGGGATCGTCCAGCGAGTATTCAAAGAATGAGCGGCCGTTATGCATGCGCAAAACAAAGCCGCGCTCACCCGCCCCCTCACGCACGGCAGAGGATCGGCGGTCGGTCTGGTATGCGGTCACCGCAACATCTGTGCCGAGAATGCTGACATATTTAAACGTTTTGCCAAGCTCGGCAACAAGGGCGCGGCAAGCACCGCGTTTTTGATTTAAAAAATCGGAAAAAGGCATTGTTACCTCCTTTTTTGCACATCCCACTTAATGCTTTGCTTGGGAATGGGATGCGGTGTGGAATGTATTGTGGATTGATTATTTGCAACGCATGGCGCGGATCTTTTCGGGATCCGGGCTTACGTAGGCTGTTTGATTGGTGTGATATATAACATATCCGGGGCGCGCTCCGGCGGGCTTTTTGATGTTCCTTACCGCCGTGTAGTCAACGGCTATGTTATCCCCGCCGCCGGCGCTTGAATGATATGCCGCTATCTCGGCGGCCTCGGTCATGTCGAGGTCGGGTGCCTCGCCGCCGCACACAAGGATAACGTGAGAGCCGGGTGCGCCCTTGAGATGAAACCAAATATCCGAGCGGTCGGCACGGTGAAAGGTCAGCTCATCGTTTTGGAGATTGTTCCTGCCGCAAAGCACCGTGTACCCGCCGGAGGTCTTAAATTCAAGCGGCGAACTTTTTAGCTTTTTCGGCGGCGGTGTTTTTTGCTTGCCCGCATAGCCGGAGCGCCAAAGCTCCTCGCGTATCTCCAAAAGCTCGGTGCCGGTCTCGGCGCGGGAGAGGGAATCAAGCGCCGAGCGTACATACAAAAGCTCCCGCTCACCAAGCTCTATCTGCTTTGTAAGCTCCCGCCGCGCAGTCTTGGTCTTGGTATATTTTTTGTAGAGCTTTTGCGCGTTTGCTGCTGGGGAAAGGCGCGGGTCAAGCTTTACCGTTCGCTCGGCAAAGCCACCATCCTCTGTCATCTCCGAGTAATCGGTCAGCCGCACCATATCATCGCCGCGCTTTATCTTGTAGATGTTGGCGGTTATCAGATCGGCATCGCGGCGGTATTCCTCGCCGCGTTCGCAGTCCGCAAGCTCGGCACGCTGTGCATCAAGCTTACGGCACAGCCGCGCCTCAGCCGCACGCATGGTGCGCAGCAGATCATCCGCCCTTGCCTTTACAAGTGCGCGTCGGTCGCGCTCGCCGTAAAAGCTGTCAAGCAGATCGCCAAAGCTGTCATACTCGCGGCAGGCATCGCTGCCGTATTGCAAAAGCGGCATAAATGAATATTCCGCGGGTGCGCCGTTTGCAATTGCCATGGTCGGGGCAAAATCGCGCGTGCGGATCAGCTCCATGACCGCCGAAAACTCGCGCCACAACAGATACGGCGATGCGGCATCTATGGTCGTATCCACACTGCCGCAGGCGCGGTAAACTATCTCACGCGCCACGGCGGGGGAGATGCCGAGATACGCGGCATTGATATGCTTGGCCGCCCCTCTCTCCGGCATGCAGTCGGAGAGCAGCTCCAAAAAGCCGTCACGCGTTTCGTTCAGCGGGTCGCGTTTGTCCTGCGCCGGCGGCAGCTCATACATCATGCCCGGCAGGACCTGCCGCAGTCGGGATGTTGTAAAGTCCACCTGCCGCATAGCGCCAAGTATCCTGCCGTCACCATCGGTAAAAATCAGGTTTGAGTTTTTGCCCATGACCTCGGCGTAGATATATTTTTTGCAGTCGTAGCCCATTTCGTCCCGCCCTGCAAATCCAAGGCGTGCCACTCTTTCAAAGCCCGCCTGCTCCGCTCCTGCAAATACAGAGCCGATAAAATGCTTGCGCATCAGCATGCAAAGGGTGGGCGGTGTGGCGGGATTATCCGCCGGCTCGCTCGTATATGCCATGCGCGGGTCGTTGGCACCACAGCGCAAAAGCAGTCGCCTTGCCCCTGCGCGGGTGCGGATGCCAAGTATTATGGTATCGTTTTGCGGCTGGTAGACCTTATCCACCCTGCCGCCTGCTGATATGCGGTTTATCTCGTCTATGACCGCCGCCAGCATTCCGGCATCGTATGCCATCCTTTAAATCGTCCTTTGCTTGAGTTGTTGATCTCTATCGTGTATCCGTCTCAGTTGCCGAACATGGTGGTATCCACCTCATCAAGGGAGGGGAATACAAAGTCGGGCTTTTCGGCTACCGCCGCGGCATCCACGTCTGCCTCTGTTGTCTCGCCGGAGAGTACGAGCACTGCGGTCACACCGTGCTTTTTGCCAAGGGCTATATCGGTGTAAAGACGGTCGCCGAATATGCACATACGCTCGCGGGCAATTCCGGTCGCTTCGCTTATCATCTCTACCGTCTCGCGGTAGGGCTTGCCGAAGTATGTGGGAGTTTTGCCGGTGGAGGCGGTGACAAAGGCGGCAATAGCACCGCTGTCGGGGATAAAGCCCGTCTCGGTGGGGCAGTTGAAATCGGGGTGGGTGGAGAGATACTCCGCGCCGCCTCTTACCAAACGGCAGGCATCATCAAGCTTTTTGTAGGTCAGGGAGGTATCAAAGCTCGTTATCACGATGTCGGCACTCTCCTCGTCGCCGCTGAGCATATTTATGCCGCACTCGCGGAAGTTCTCAACCAGCTCGTCGGTACCAACAAGATAAACGCTCTGTCCGGCGCGGTGACGGCGCAGGAACTCTATCGTAACATCGCCGGAGGTCATTATCTCCTCTTTGGTGGGAGAGAAGCCGAGCTTTGTCAGCTTTTCTACATAAAAATCAGTCGTGTGAGAGGCGTTGTTGGTAAAAAACAGTACTCGCTTGCCGTGTGCGCGAAGGTTGTTTATAAAGCGGATGGCAAAGGGGAATACGTTGTAACCAAGATAGATGGTGCCGTCCATATCAAATATGTAAAGCTCTTTTTCGTTTAAGACCGAAGTGTCGGGATTTTTAAAGTTCATTTTGAATATCCTTTCAGTGCATATAATACTACAGTATAATTATATCACCATCTTGACTTTTTTTCAAGATGATGATACAATATTATTGCAATAAACTCATCGGAGCATATCAAAATGAGCGAGAAAACAGTCAACAACGAAAATACAGCGGCAAACGCAAAAAAAATAAACAATATCACCGGTAAAACCATAGTCGGAATAGACGTTGGCGGCAGTACCACAAAGATCGTGGGCTTTGCGCCGGATGGCGGGCTGATATCACCGATATTCGTTCGCGCAACAGACCCTGTCACATCCGTTTACGGCGCACTGGGGCGCTTCACCTCCGAAAATCGGCTCTCCCTTGGGGATATCGACCGCGTAATGATAACCGGCGCGGGGTCGGGGTTCGTCCCGTTGCCGATATACTCGCTCCCCTGCCGCGGGGTGACGGAATTTAAAAGCATAGGCCTTGGCGGGCTGTATCTTTCCGGACTTGACGAGGCGATAGTTGTCAGCATGGGAACAGGCACGGCACTTATACACGCAAAACGCGAGGCAGATGGCGCGATGACCGAATACCTTGGCGGCACAGGTGTTGGCGGCGGCACATTGGTGGGACTCTCCAAGGAGCTTTTGGGGATGGACGAGATAGAGCATATCGAACAGCTGTGCGAGGGCGGCGACCTCTCACGGGTAGATCTGCGCGTTAAGGATATCTCGCGCGAGGGGCAGTTCTCGGGGCTTAACGATAACCTGACAGCCTCCAACTTCGGCCGCGTGAGCGATCTGGCATCAAAAAGTGATATAGCGCTCGGCATCGTCAACATGGTTGCCGAGACGGTGGCCATGCTCTCGATCTTTGCCGCCAGAGGCTTTGGACTAAAAAATATCGTCCTTACCGGCAATCTCACACGCATCGCACCGGTCCGCCGCACCTTTGAGGGGCTAAGTGCGCCGTTTGGCGTTGATTTTATCATTCCCGAGCTTTCACAGTACGGTACTGTTATCGGCGCGGCACTGCAGTGATGAAAAACAAAATAATTACAAAACGACCGCTTTCGGAACATTGTTCCGAAAGCGGTCGTTTGATATTGTGTGAAAGGATCCATCCGTCCTTTAGCCGATCTGGTCGGTAACGGCATCTGTCGGTGCCGTCATCTTTGCAAGCATCGTCCATCCGTCGGAGACGGAAAAACAGGCTATAACGCCGCTGGAGGGTGTGGAGATATACTCATATTCAAAGGGGAGGACGATCTGCCCGGAGGTATCTACCATGCCCATGTCGCCGTCGCTCGTGCCGAGCACGCCCAGCCCCTCAACAAAGGGCATGGCGTAGGAGTATACAGGCTGTGCTATCCAGTGACCGTCTATATGATAGTAACCGTATCGGCCGTCACGCTCAAGCAAAAGCACGCCGTCGGAGTAGGATACGAGCTTGTAGCCGGAGGGGATATCAAATTCATTCCCCCAAGGATCGATAAGTATATCATAGTCGGCGGTAACGTAATTAACAACGTCCCCCTCTATCATCTCATGCTCGATCACGCGAACGCGCATATATCCATGGTCAAAATAATAGTAGCCAAGGCTGTATATATCGTTGTATATCGGCTGATAGTAGGTCCTTACCATATAGGTGTAGCCGTGCGCCGCATCGGTGCGGTATTCATAGCGCAGTCTTGCGGTTATCCTGCCGTATTTGTTTATAACCTTAAGCACTCCGTAGTCGTCAACGATACAGGCGTAGCCCTCGGAGAACGCATAGGCGCGTGCGTAGCCGCCAAGCGCGGCGTTAGCAGGTGAATCCCCATAGTAGTAGCGCGGGGAATCAAAGGTGACCGATATATTAAGCATCGAGTCATACGGCTCCTCGGTGGTCTCGGCCTCCGGCAGGGTTGTGTCCTCCGGCAGGGTGGTATCCTCGGGCGATGTGGGATCCGGCGCGGATATATCTGTGTCTGTTGTTACCTCTGTTGTCGTCTCGGGTGCGGGCTGCTCTGTTGCAGTCTCCGTCGCGGTCGTTATCTCTCCCGCAAGCTCGGCGGGGGAGAGGGAAGCTATCTCCGGAAGCGGGGCTGTGTCGGTCGTTTCGGCGGTCGCCGCCTCGGCTTGCTCGCGTGCTATCTCTTCCTTTGCACGATCGAGCGCCAGCTTGAAGGGATAATTGTAATAATGCCCGCTTTGCTGTCTTATTGCCACGCGCTCGGCAAAGGCGGGATCTGTCTCATAAAGCACGCGTGCCAGGCGCGGATCAACTGCATAGCGCGTATAATAGCTGTCGCGGTCAAGGGTGTATTCAAGCGTTACAGGCTCGGTCTGCCAGCAAACATTAAGCGTGGGATCACTGTTTATCCCAAAGCTCGGCGCGTAATCAAAAAGCAGACCGCGGCTGTCATTTTTGGGGTCGTATTCAACGGTCACGGTCGCGCCGTTCTCGTCAAAATAATAATAACTGTCCTCGCCCACAAAAAGCGGATGGCCGTCCTTGTCGCGGGTGTTGGCGGGCACGGGAGCTGAACCGTCAATGGTCGTGATAAGTGTACCCTCAGAGTTGAAAAGCCATATCTCGTCATTGTAGTCAAGGATAAAGTAGCCCATGTAGGTCTCAACGGTCATCCTGTTTGCTACTTTTTCGGTGTAGGCTTCATACGGAATGCCGCCGTCCTCAAGCGTGGTCGGTGTCATGACGGATATTATCTTTCGTCTGCCGCTGTAAAGGCTTAGCTGTTCTTTATCATCTATTCCCGCCAGAGACAATTCAGCAAGCTTCATGCCGCTGTTATAGTCGTCATAGGAAAGCTTGTAACCAAGCGCCGCAAGCTCCGATATGGTAGAAAATTCGGGGGATGTGTGTTTGCTGTCGTCTGTCGTGACGGGCGCGGTGATATCATCCTCGGCTTTTGTGGTGTCGGGGGAGGGAGAGAGGCTTGCAAGATAGCTCTCATACGCCAGCTCGCCCGGAGTCTTTGTGCGCTCGGGCGCATCATTGCCGCCCGGCAGGCGGATCTTTAAAACTCCCATGGCCGCAAGGCATACAAATGCTGCCACTGCCGTAAATACCAGTGCGGTGGCAATGTGTATCAGCCCGCCCTCTGTTGTTTTTATCTTTTTGTTTTTATTTTTATTCATTTTTTCGGATATCTGCCGCCGTTATTTGTGGTAGCGGGTCCCTTTTATTATATTAAACGAACGGTATATCTGTTCAAGCAGCATAACGCGAAACAGCTGGTGCGGAAATGTCATTCGCGAGACCGAAAGCCGCATATCGCACGCCGCTTTTACGCGTTCGCTCAGCCCGTGTGAACTGCCTATGATAAAGCATATGCTACCTGCGGTGTCCGCGGCACGGCGGATAAGCTCGGCCAGCGCGGGTGAGTCAAGCTCCCGCCCCTCTATGCAAAGGGCAATCTTGTAGGCACGCGGCGGAATGGCGGCAAGAATGCGCTCCGCTTCATCTTCCAGTGCCGCCTGCTCGGAGGTCTCCGAGCCCTCGTCCCTGACTCGCGCCTCCTTGAGCTCTGCGCTCTCAAATCGGCAGAATGCAGAAAGTCGCTTTGCATACTCGGCCGCCGCCTCGCGCAGGTACGGCTCCTTGAGATTGCCTACTGTTATAAGTTTTACGTTTATCATAGCTTTGTTTGGCCGTCCTCTCCGTGCGGTTTGCATTGACCTTTGTGGGTCATCGTCTCACAGGTCGCCGCCAGCTCTGAAAGAGATGTGATCTCCACGGCTGTAGCGCGACAGGAGGCGATCACCACTACCTCCTCGCCAAAGCCTGCTCCGTCAAGCTGACGGCGGCAGGTTGAGGCGGCAAGCTCGCGCGTGTTATTCTCATCCGAGATGTGTGCCAAAATAAAGCCGCGCGTGCCGCTGCGTGCAAGCTCCGCCGCCAGTGCCGCGCTCCGCTCGTTGCTGAGGTGGCCGTACTCGGATGCTATGCGGCGTTGCAGTTCCGGCGGGTATGGTCCGCGCCGCAGCATTTCCGTGTCGTGATTGCTCTCAAGCAGCACTGCGCAGCAGCCGTCGAGAGCCTCCTGCATCTCCGGTGTGATCCTGCCGGTGTCTGTGGCAATGCCAAGGGAAAGCCCGCCGCGCGTCTCTCCTCCGTCCGCGTAGTATGTATCGATATCCACGCGGTAGCCTACGGGGGATGCGGCATCGTGTGATGTAGGAAATGAGCGCACCGTCATGTGTCCGATGCGCTCTTGAAATATCCTTGGCCGCCGCACGGCCATATCGCCGCATGCGGGAAGGAGCGAGGAATATGTCTCGGCAGCGGAGTAGACCGGTATTGGGTGCTTTTTTAAAAAAACTCGCAGGGCGGAGATATGGTCGGTATGCTCGTGCGTGATGAAAATCGCACGGACGGATGCCGCATCGATGCCCTGCGCGGCAAGACCATCCACTATCGCTTTGGCGGATCTGCCGGCATCGATAAGGATGGTATCATCCCCACAGCATACAGCTGTGCAGTTGCCGGCAGAGCCTGAAAAAAGCGATATGAATCTTATTTTTTGCATGATACTTTTAAAACGGAATGGTGACTGCTCTGATCATCCTGCTCGCTTTGCATCACGAGATAAGATTTTGTATCACGAACATATCTATAAGGTCGGTAAGGAGCGCCAGCAAAAGCGGAATTATTACCGTCATCATCCATTTTGACTTGCGCTCGCGCTCGGCGGTGTCGGCAATATAATCATCCTTTTCCTTTTCCGTCATCGAATCGGGAAGCATCTCGGCGGTAATGCCGCGCCCCGAAAAGCCGCGGTTGTATATAACATAGGCAAGCACCAAAACGGCGGCACCTATCATGTAGGTAAGTACCGTCACCTGCTGTACGGTAAAGGTGAACATACCGCTGATGAGCAGGCGATATATGCCAACAAATACCACGCAGTTGATGAGCAATGAAAAAAATATCTTTTTGTCAACGCATGCCCATGCCTCACGCAAAGATTGAGGCTTTGTGCGAGACTCGGTCATCTCCTCGGCGCGGCGCGGCTTTTTTTGATTGATATTCATAAATATCCTCCATCGGTAAAAATGTGCGGGAGCAATTGGGGGATCCTATCCCGTCACATCTGCTGTATTGTTTTCGGCGCGGGGCGAACAGCTCAAAAGAGCTTTACCGCTCCTGTGCGTCTGATATGCAAAATGTAGGTTGCACCCTCGCCGAATATGCCGTCCATATAACTGGCATAATCACCTGCATTGCCTGCGGGCAGGTAGGCCTGTATCGTTCCCGCAAAGCCTCCGCCGTGTACGCGACAAACGCCGCGGATGCCGTGGGAGGCCATATAGTCCTCAGTCAGGCAAAGGGCAAGCGACAGCCCCTGCTCGGCAGTATTTTTTGTGGTGTACACATTTTGCAGGTATTTGAAGGATGAAAGGCCGGAGGCGCGCACGCCGTCCATAAAGGCATCAAGGTCCTTTGCGGCAAGTGCGGCCTTTTGCGCATCCACACGGTCGTTTTCGGCAAAAAAGTGCATGGCACGCATGATTGCGCGGTCGCCAAGCTCAACTCGCAGTGCGGGGAGGGCGGCGGTGAATTCCTCGCGCGTGACATCGCGAAGCACATCGTGACCAAGGCGCGCGGCCACAGCCTTCATCTCGGCGGGGACGGCGGCATAATCATCGGTAAGATCGGCATGGTTTCCGCCTGTGTTGACTATGCAAAGGCGATAGCCGAAAGCATCAAGGTCAAGATCCATCTTTTCTATGATGGGGGCAGCGGGATCGGCAAAATCTATCGCCACAGCACCGCCCGCGGCGCAGGCGACCTGATCCATCAGCCCGCAGGGCTTGCCAAAGAAAGCGTTTTCGGCATATTGCGAGTTCTGCGCTGTCTCAACATAGCTTATCTCGCCGTTGTTGTAGAGGTGAGAGAAGATGGTTCCTATCATATCCTCAAAGGCGGCGGAGGAGGAAAGCCCCGAGCCCTTGAGCACGTTGGAGGCGGTGGAGGCAACAAAGCCGCCGGTGCGGTGGCCGTTATTTTCAAGAGCGGCTGCCACTCCCGCTATAAGCGCATCCGAATATCCAAAGCGCTCGGGGTGGGGAGTTTTAAACTCATCAAGCTTTACGGTGTCCTCAGGGAATCCCGCGCTTTTTATACGAACGGTGCGGTCGTCGGTCTTTGCGGCAACGGCAATAACGTCAAGATCTATAGATGCGGCGATCACCTTGCCGTGGTTGTGGTCGGTGTGGTTGCCGGAAAGCTCACTGCGGCCGGGGACGGAAAAAAGCGATGCATCAAGAGATGCGCCGTAGCGCTCGATAAAGTCATCAAGCACCGAAATATAGCGGCCGCGAGCGGCGGCCGTGCCCTCATCGCCGTAAAGGCGGGAAAGTCTTATGTCAAGGGCACCCTCTGTTATCCGTTGGCGAAGTTCTGCAGCTGTCATGGTCTTATCCTTTCGTTGGGGAATGTTAATTAGTTTAATTATATCATATTATGTTATCACTTTATTGGGTTGCGATTGAATTTTGTTTTATTCGGTGTAAATTAAATGTAAATATCGCGGGCATTGACGAAACAAAACAGCTTGAGCCGTGCTGTGGCACGGCTCAAGGCTAAAGTTTTATTTGTATTTTGCAATCTCAAGGCAAAGCCTGCCGCGGCGGGTGGTCTTTGAGATGCCGAAGTATATAAATTTGCCGTACCCGCGCACGGATATCCGCGCGCCGATATCAAGGTGTGCGTCCGGGTGTTCTATAAGCCTGGCATTTGAAAACACGAGCCGCCGCGAAAACAGCTCGGCGCTCTCACTGCGGGACAGTCCGAATACCGCGGCGCATACAGCGTCCGCGCGCTCGGATGCCGCAAATATCGTTGTCGCCTCGGGGCGCGGCAGGGCGACCTCGGGCGCATCGGGTATAACGGTGCAGCTTACATCGGTATGCCGTACCTTTGTAAGATCATTTGCAATGACCTCGGCAATACTCGAAAGGCAAGCGAGATACGCCGTGTGACCGTCGCGCAAAATGTCCCCCGTCACCTCACGCTCAAGCCCCAAGCCGAGGATCGAGCCAAGGTAATCACGGTGGGAAAGCTCCTCCGCATATTTTTCGGAGAGCGGCGTGATCTTTACAAATACCAGCGGAGGCTCCGGCGGATATCCCAGCTCCGCCTCGTCACCAAACACGGCAATACAGCGCTCCGCCCCCTCAAACCCGCCAACGAGAGTTGCCGCTGTAGGCAGCTTCAGCGACTGGAGCGTATCCTGCTCGGCCAGTGTTAAAAAGTTCGAATATGTGTAATAATAGTCGTCGGCGGCACGCTGTGCCAGCTCAAGCAATCGTTTTTCGGTTATAGTAATAATTATCCCTCCCGATATTTGGTTGCATGGCGCTGTTCCGCGGGGATCATTCCTCGGTCCTCACGGAAAGGCTTATGTCGCTGTAAAGCATGCGGTGGTCAGAGTAGGATTGCGGCACGGTGGCGGTATTATGCACCGCAAAGCCATCCGAGAGGACGATATTGTCAATGGCACTGCTGCTGCCGGGGAAGGTAACAAAGCGGTGCTCATCATTGTTGACTATCGAGCCGTAGCCGAGCGCATCAAATTCCGAGAACTCCTGCGTGTTAAAATCGGCGGTGAGGATGTAATTCTCGCACACCTCAAGCATATGGCTTATCTGCTTGAACTGCATTATGCGCAGTCCCTTGGATTCATATGAAAGATGGGTGTTAAAAAAGTCTATCTTTGTGCCGTTTACATTTATCACGGCGTGACCTATCGCGCGCTGTTCCTTGCCACCGGAGTTGAGTTCGGTATATTCAAAGCTCTCTATCGGGTAGCGGGAGAGTATCAGCGTGCCGTACTTTCCGCCTTGATAATCAATGGCGGGGGTGTAGCGGTAGTATTCAAGGCCGGATGCGGCGGCAAGCTCGGCGGGCTGATCCACACCGCCGCAGCGTGTGGTCATATAGTCCACCTCCTGCACTCCGCAAATGTCAAGTCCTGCATTTTTTATTGTGTCGGCGATCTTTGTAAGGTTGCCGCCGGCATCCGCGCCGTGCTTTATGTTATAACTGCCAACGCGCAGCTTTACCGTGACCTCACTTGAGACAGGCTCGTGACGGGTGGTCTCCGGCTCGGTCGTGTTAGGCGTATCGGGCGCGGTAGTTTCGTTTGAATGCAGGGCGGAGCTGTTCGGGCTTTCGCCGTGGCTGTCATCACTGCTGCCCGCGGGGGATGTGGGTGCGCAGGAGACAAAAAGCATGGGTGCGGCGCATACTGTAAGTGCCAGCGCCATAGATAACATACGTTTGCAGTCTTTTTTCATTATTTTGTCCTAAACCTTTCTTTTGGTAAGCCGCAGCAGGGCTTTTTTGTGCTGACTTAATTATATCACTCGGGAGGCGTTTGTGTCAACAAATCGGGCGGTTTTTGTTGACTTTATTTGCGCAGGGTGATATAATAAATGAGAAGATAAAAAGATGTTTTCAGTTTTTGAAACAAAAACAGTCGGAGGGTGCAGATCATGAGTGGAACAGACGCGATATTTGAATACAAAAAGGCCGTGCCGATACACGGTGAGCATTTTGATGTTATAGTTTGCGGCGCAGGTCCCGCGGGCATCAGTGCGGCGGTCTCGGCGGCGCGGCGCGGTGCGCACGTGCTTTTGGCAGAGCGCCATGGCGTGATAGGCGGCATGCTGACCACCGGTGCTATATCTCCGATACTCGGCTCTGTCAGCAGCGGCACGATGTATGACGAGATCTGCAGCAGGATAAAGAGCTGCGATGTGCCGTACATAAAGACCCGCAACGGGCGCGAGGTGCTGCTTGACCGCGAGGTGACAAAAAAAGAGCTTGACCTAATGGTTGGTGAGAGCGGCGTCACCCTTTGGCTCAACTCTGCCCTTGTTGATGTTATCACCGAGTCGGGGGAGGATGGTCGTGCGGCGGCACGCGGTGTGATATTTGCCACACAGCGCGGTCTTTGCGCGGTGCGCGGGGATGTTATCATCGATGCCACGGGTGACGGCTGTGCGGCGGCGGCCGCGGGCTGTTCCTTTGATATCGGGCGCGGGGGCGACGGCAGACTTCAACCAATGTCGCTTGAATTTGTGCTTGAGGATGTGGCGGAGGATGCCATCATAGTCTTTGGCGGCTCGGATAAGGTCAAGATCCCCTCCGGCGAGTTTGCGGGCATGGAGTTTCGCGAGCTTTGCAGCCAAAAGAACAGGGAGGGCGAACTGCCCGAAAATGTTACCATCGTGCGTTTGCACGCAAAGACCCGCCCAACCGAGAGGGAGGTAAACGCCACACAGGTGAACGGTCTCAATCCGCTTGATCCGGGAGCTGTTGCCAAGGCGGAGATAGAGCTTCGCGCACAGATAGATGTTATAGTTAACTTTTTGCGCCGATATATACCGGGGTATGAAAACTGCCGCGTGTGTGACTCCTCCGATACCGTCGGCGTGCGTGAATCCCGCCGCATCTGCGGTGTTGACAGCGTGTGCGATGCCGATGTTGAGCAGGGCAGGATGCACCCGGATGCGATAGTGCATAACGCATGGTTCCTTATCGATATACATAACCCTGCGGGCGGTGGCCAAGCAGAGGGACATTCTCATATGGCACAGCCGTATGATATCCCCTACGGTGCTATCCTGCCAAGGGATGTGGACGGTATGCTTTTGGCGGGCAGGTGCATATCAGGCACGCACCGCGCGCATGCATCCTATCGCGTAATGGCAATATGCATGGCAATGGGCGAGGCCGCAGGAATCGCCGCGGCACTGGCGGTCGAGCGAGGAGTGGACCCCAAAGCTATCCCCGCCGCCGATATCCGCGCCGAGCTTGCAGCCCGCGGAGTTGAGCTTTAATTATTATAATAACAACGATCGGGTGCCCCGCATGGCGGGGCACCCGATATGGGTAATATGAGTATCAATCGATTATTATTACTGCACCAATGGCTTCTGTCCTGCCATCGTCTCCTATACCGCTTACCTCAACAGTGGTCGAAAGCGCCAAATGTCCGTTCGATGTCTTGACTAATGTGTAAGTATTCCTTTGGGCTTGAAACGTGAGCTGCTGGATGCTTGTTTCAGGGGTGGAGAAAGGCAGCGTTTGGTTCCAAATGTCACGCGTTCCTGCGCATAATGCGCTTAGTGTGTTATCAAAATCGAAGGTGCTGGGTAGGGATGTGTTTTCAAATTCGCTGATTGAGTAACAGAAATAATTGTGTATGCATGCACGGCGACAGTCTATGTATATGAATATTTGATCACTGGTTTCATATTCTCCGAGCATTCGAACGAAATGGTAAGCATATTCGCAAACCGTATCTTCAAAAACACCGCGGTAGCTCCTCGTAGATGCAAGAGTATAGTTTTCAATGTCGGTAATGTCCTTTAAAAAATCGGTTGCAATTTCGCGCCCCTCGTCAATTGTGCATACTATTGGGGATGTTTCATCGTGTGTTAAAACTCTGTAAAATCTTGCTAATTTACCATTGGATCTGATTATGGTGAACCGGTTGCCGGCATCATCGTTATAGCAATCTCTTATAAGTGTGGAAGATGGGCCTCGATCTGAATACATATAGTGTCCGCTGTATGTGGTACCCATTACCGTGGCCTGCGCTGTTTGGGATGCCCTGTGATCCTCAAAGATGGAAGGACCAAACTCCATTGCATAAGATGAATTTAACAAAGGAGAGTAGTTAATGTATGAGCTACCGCCGACTGTGGTGCCAATAATGTAAACAGTATTCTTCTTTGATCTAGCGCAGGAGGCAAGAAGTGTAACGCACATCAGCGCGGTCAATAATAAAACAAATGTTTTTTCACCATGTATCCTCCGGGTTGTTTTATGAAAGTGTAATGTAATTGCCATTTGTAAAAATAACACAACTATGACTTAATCTTGATGCATCGGCTGCTTGCTCAATTGCCATTAGATAGCAATTGGATCTAATGGCGAGTTGTTCCGCGGTCGTCCTGCTGGAATAATCAGTATAGCTGGCAAGTTGCGCGTTGTAATTATATGTAATTGTTTGCATAAATATCAGAAGACTGCTGCACAGAATTTGTTGGGTAAAGCCGACTGCCATAAGTGCATTGGCGTTGTTAACCGAGGCGGTGAGTAAATTTTCTGCTTGGCTTACATTATAGTTTGCAGCAGTGCTGCAACTGCCAAATAAAATAAGCTCAGTATCCGAAAGATCTAATTGTTTAATATCATCAGTCGTTAAATATACTGTAGTTACCACGGTATCAGACAACCTAATATATGACCCTGAGTTATCACTAATTCCATGTGCGTAATATTTTTTTATTTTACTTTCCTCCATGCATTCCATTAATAATTCTTTTTGAGTATCTTCTTCCAATTCGTTGTCTGATGGAAAATCGGCATTATAATATATAATATTTGAGTCTGATCCGAAATCGTACAATGCAGATGCTGCATGACCAATCCAAGATGAGTGGTTATCGGAGTGCTGAGAGTCGATAATACCTATAAGCAGGTTATCGCCGTGATAAACCTCATCGTAACAAAGCTTCCATTGTGCATTCGTTGAATTGGTGGTTTTTTGAACAAGATAACCGGAAGCGACACTCAGGCTATAATCTTTCCCCGCAAGAATCATATTTTTGGATTTGATTGTATATGCTTTTTCGTTGCTTAAATATGATACCTGCCATAGTTGGTTATTGTTTGTGGCTGAAAAGGTTGTGCTCCAAGTTATCTTTTTTCCGGAAGAAGTGCTGGCGGGGGAGGTAAGGTAGTATGTTGTTCCGTTGATGCTTGAACGCATAGAATAATATCCTTGCCCAAGGTATGTAAAATAAATCTCAGGCAGATAACTTAAGGTTTTTGAATCAGACATAGGAACATTTGAATTGGAGCTTGTTGGATTGCAATACGGAGTCTGGCTATTATTTACATTAAACATCAAATTGTGTCCGTCGCATACGCCTTTGTTGTTATTATACCTGTCCAACCCGGCATACGATATCGTAAAATGCGTTGCGATATCTGTCTTTATGTCATAATATTGCCGTACGCTCATATTAGTGTCATAAGCCAATGCGTAATGATAATTGCTACACTGTGTAAGAAATGTGAAAGTACCGTCACTGTTTGGTCTGATTTTAAAAATCTGACCGGTCGAGCCGTCATCTTCTCATATCCAAGCGTTGGCTGAGAATGCAGAGCTTGCCGCAATACTGAGCAGTTTCCCGCTGTTAACATCCTTAATTTTGTACAGTTTGTCACTTCCGTCTGTGTCGACTTGAGTAATTATCCATTCTTGGCATGCCGCATCAACATTGAAATTGTATATCTGAACATTTGTTCCGTTGGCGGTTCCTGCATTAGCCACATCAAAGTATTTCCCATTGTCCGCTTGGATGTGATAGACACGACCGCTGATAATACCAACATTATCACTGGCTGTGGTTAAACCGTGTACACCAAATGTAGGTATGATCATCATTTGCAAGCAGATAGCAAGGACACTTAAAAGGGCAATATATTTTATATATTTGTATGAGCAAAACTTTGTTTTCACTTGATATTTCCTCCTTGTGTGTTAATGTGTTCTGAACCATTCTTGGCATGCGCCGATTCCACGCCGCGGCGCGGAATCGGCATAATAAAAGGAAGATCAGGCGCACGGCATGGGTGTATGCAACATTATGTTGTATGACTCTTGAATGCTTCATGGTCTGATCCTCCCGAATCTATTATATTGTTTAGCCTTGCGGCCTTTATCTCTTTTGTGTTTTATCTGCCTGTATTGTATCCTTAAAAATGTATTTCTTGTTTTCAATAATATTATATCATTTTCTGACAGGACGTTTATTGCCAAAAAACAAATCGTGTGCGAATTAATTGTTAAAATCAGGGCATCGGAGAAATTCCGATACCCTGATCATTATTTATTTTTTGCCATTTCGGCAAGCTTACAGCAAAGCTCGTCATAACCGATGCCCACGGCGGCGGCCTCCTGCGGCAGGAGCGATGTCGGCGTCATGCCGGGGAGCGCGTTAGCCTCAAGGCAATAAAACACGCCGTCCTCGCCGTATATAAAGTCTATCCTGCCGTACTGCTCCATGCGCAGAGCCTTAAATGCCCGCACCGCCAGCTCGCCGAGCGTTTTGGTCTCCTCCTCGCTCAAGGGAGCGGGGCATATCTCGGTGGTCATGCCGCTTTGGTATTTGTTTTTGTAATCATAAAAGCCCGCCTTGGGGATTATCTCAACAGGCGGCAGGGCGCGGCCGTCAAGCACGCCTACCGTTAATTCGCGTCCCTTTATAAAGCGCTCAACGATCACGGCCGAATCGTATCTTTCCGCCGCCGCCAGTGCCGCTTTAAGCTCGGCGGCATCGTGAACAAGTGTCACTCCAACGCTTGAGCCGCAGGATGTGGGCTTTACAACGCAGGGCAGACCTATCGAGCGCATTACCGCCTCCTCGCTCGCCTCGCCTCGGGCATAATAGACCCATTCGGCATTCGGAACGCCCGCGCGTGTGATGAGCTGTTTTGTAAGGTCCTTATCCATCGAGAGCAATGCGCCGGTGTAGCCTGTGCCGGTATAATGGCGAATGCCCGCGCAGTCAAGTGCGGCCTGCAATTGACCATTCTCGCCAATGCCGCCGTGCAGACCGAGGAACACCACATCCGCCGCGGCGCAAAGCTCAAGCACGCCGGGGCCTATCAGGGATGTTCTGCCGCCGTTTTTGGCTATTACCGCGGCAAGATCCGGCTCTGTCTCACTGACGTGCGCCGTGTAGCTGCGGCCATGTTCAAATACCGTGGATAGGTCGGCGGGCAGGTCGGGGATGCCCTCATAAACATCCAAAAGCTTAACGCCGTGCCCGCATCTTGAAAGCGCAGAGGCTATAAGTGAGCCGGAGGTGAGCGAAACGTCCCGCTCCGGGCTTAGCCCGCCGGCAAGTACAACAATATTCATAACAAGATACACCACCCCGCGACTGACCCGGGGTGTCCTTTCTTTAGGCTTGTGATAATATGATCAAAAAATAATTATATTTTGGACTGTTGCGTTAGTATTACCGTGCGTTCGATCCCGCCAAGGTCGCGCAGGATCTGCCCGCTGTAGCCGCAGGACGCGCCAAGTGAGCACACGTCCCCCGCCTCGCCTATCCCCACCTCAAATATCAGCATCCCATCGGGGGAGAGCAGTGAGGGCGAGTTTTGGATGATATAACGATAAAAATCCAAGCCGTCAGCGCCGCCGTCAAGCGCCGCACGCGGCTCAAATTCAAGCTCCGGCTGTATGATGCCCGACAAAAGCTCGCCCGATGGAATATACGGCGGGTTTGATATCAAGGCATCCGGGCGGGTGGGCATAAGCTTGCCAAGCTGTCCCTTGAAAATATCGGTAAGGATGGGGTGAAAACGGTCGCCCACCCCCAGCTGCTCGGCATTTGCCGTGGCGGTATCAAGTGCGCCGCGGCTGATATCTACGGCGTAGCAATGGGTATCCGGGCGCGCGTGCAGGATGGATACCGCAATAGCGCCGCTGCCCGTGCCGATATCGGCAAAGCACGCGCCGTGCGGCAGCCGCTCTATAGCCGCCTCCACCGTAAGCTCGGTATCAGGGCGGGGGATCAGGCAGTCGGGGGTCAGGCTAAAGGTCAGCCCGTAAAACTCCCATTCACCAAGTATATATTGCAGCGGCTCTCTTCCGAGGCGGCGGCGAAGTGCAGTTTCGATCTCGGGGGAGGGGATATCCTCATTTTGCCTGAACGGCAGCTCGCCCGCGGGGATCGATGCGAACCGCTCGCAGATCAGCATGGCCTCGCGGCGGCATTCGTCGCTGTCGCCTATCCCCGCACCGACGAGCGCCTTTTTTATCTCATTGTAGGTCATGGCGGATCAAGGGCGGTCGGCAAACAGCTCGGCGGAGGTGTTTTTTATCCACTCGGCAAGCTTTTGCGCAGGTGCAATTGAATCGTCAGCATGCGCGGCTCTGTATTTCAGCGCCGTTCGGCGATCCTCATCCGTCATCTCGGGTTGATATTTGCCGGTGGCAATATCTACGCTTATGCTGTTGATCGGCCAATTCGGAACACGCGCGGCGCAGGGGGTGTCTACCATAAAAAAGGAGTTGGCGGCAAGCATATCACGCGTAAACGTAAAGGAGCGGTAGTTATCCGTGCCTGCCATCATGCAATAGGAATCCTGCCACGCGGCGCGAAGCCGCCCGCCGTTGCGGTGAGCGAGCGCCGCAAAATATTCAAGCATCTCCTCGTCATCCATTATATGCCCAGGTGCGCGGCGAACATGAACGCCGGGCTGATCCGGGTGGTCATCAGGGAGATCCAAAAAAAGCAGGCCCGCATCAAGCGTCAGCACCGGCAGTGAGGTCGCGGCATGCCACGCGCGTGCCTTTTCTATTGCGTTATCCTCGGCGGTGCGGCAATCCTCGGGCGCATCAAACCCGTCAAGTCCCACATCGGCGGGAGACAGGCATTCAACGCCCGTTCCGTCAAAAAGCCCCCGCAGGTATGCAAGCTTGCTTTTATTGCCCGTGCCGAGCAGTATCCTTTTTCGGCTGTCCCGTTCCATCATATGTCTCCGATCCTTATCTGCGTTCTAACTTAATAATTATAACACGATGCCATGTCTTTGTCAAGGCGGCGCGGGCTTGCTAAAAATAAATTTATGTAGTGTTACAATAGATGTGAGACTGGATATCAAAAAAGTATAGACAAAG
>CAYLLA010000025.1:0-24252 GCA_964384555.1 uncultured Ruminococcus sp.
TGGCATGAACTCTTGTTTCAAAAGTGACTCCCCCGAATATGCCGAACTTGACCGCCGGCTTGAGATCTATGCCGAGAGAGTAGGAAAAAGCCCGGCTACCGGTGACGATGCCTGGCGCGCGGTCATGGCAGTCGGCACGGCGGCACTCGCCGCACTGATACCTGTGTTTGCGACGGTGTGTGATCGCAGAAAACGCAGATATGAGATCTAAAACAAAACAAAAAGACCGCCTCGCTTACGCGAGGCGGTCGAATTTTTTAGTTATATCAGCCGTCGATGTAGGGCAGAAGAGCCATCTCACGTGCACGCTTGATAGCCTTTTGCAGCTCGCGCTGATGCTTTGCGCATGTGCCGGAGGCACGACGGGGAAGGATCTTTCCGCGTTCGCTGCTGATGTACTTGCGAAGACGGCCGGATTCCTTGTAATCGATGTAATCGATCTTATCCTCGCAGAAGGCGCAAACTTTTCTTCTTCTGCGGTTGGGGTTCTGGGGACGGGCAGCGCGAGGGGCGCGCTCCTTTTCAACCTGTTTATCCATTATATTAAACCATACCTTTCATTAATATCCGCCATGGCGGATCGCGGCGCGGGGATGACCCTTTGGCGCCAAATCAAGTGACGTCAGAAGGGGAGATCGTCGTCGCCCTTTATGACATCAAAGCTGTCTGCCGCTCCGGGTGTGGCGTAGGCCTCCGGGGCATACTGTGTGCCCGCGGCGGGAGCTGCCGACATGCGCTGTTGACTCTCACTGCGTGAATCGACAAACATTGCCTCATCGACCACGACCTCGGTGGAGTAGTGCTTTTGACCCTGCTGATCCAGCCAGTTTCTGGTCTGTATCGAGCCGGTTATGCAAAGGGACGAGCCCTTTCTGAAATAGCGGGATATGAATTCGGCGGTCTGCCTCCATGCGACACAACTGATAAAGTCAGCCTGTTGCTGCGCCTGGCCGTCTGCCGAATGCGACTGATAGCGGCGATTTACCGCAAGTGTGAAAGATACTACCGATATACCGTTTTGAGTTGTTTTAAGCTCGGGGTCGCCGGTAAGTCATCAGCACAAAACAGCTTTGTTAAGATTGAGGTTTGCCACGATTCATCTCTCCTTTATTTTCGCTTTTGCGATAGGATCACTCCGCGGCCTCTTCGGTGGCGCTCTCCTCGGCAGGAGCGGCCTCCTCGGCTTCGGGTGCTGCCTCGGCGGCTGCGGCGGCCTCAGCTGCGGCTGCAGCTCTGTCGGCGGCGCGACGTGCCACTCTCTCGGCAACTGCCTCGTCGATCCTTACTACCATCGAACGGAGAACTGCCTCGTCGATGTTGAGAAGTCTTTCAAGCTCGTTGGGGAATGCGGCGGGTGCCTTAAAGGTCACAACTGTGTAGTAGCCCTCATTCATGTCGTTGATGGGGTACTCAAAGCGACGTTTGCCCCACTCGGCAACGTCAACTATCTCACCATTGTTCTTGATTAGATCTACGAACTTCTGTACTGTGGGCTGTGCGGCGTCAACGCCTGCGCTCAGATCCACAACAAACATGCATTCGTATGCGTTTGTTCTGATTTCTTTTTCCATATTATTACCTCCCTATGGACTTTACGTCCGTGCATTTTTTGCACGGCAAGGAGACGGGGACACGCCTGTCCCCGCATCGATTAATTATTATATCATATCTTTTTTATTATGTCAAGAGTTTTTCAAAAAAACTCGGCGAATATTGTGAATATCGGCGCGCAAATATTGCCGCCGCATGCGATTTGTACTTTACAATCCACTCGCGGCGTGGTATAATTAATACGACTGTTACCGCCGCGCAGGGGAGAGTCCCGCCGGCGGGAATGCAAATGATACATGGAGGCGTGATAGCTTTATGAACCAACAGGAGCAATTTGGATACACAGAGGATACCTCCGGCCTTTGGGAGCCGGCGGAGGATGCGCTTGACGGCACGGCGGGCGAACGTCCCTTTGTTTTTATAGATTTTAATACACCGACGGAGGAGCTTGAGGGCGTTGTCTCTCGCTATGTCGCGCTCGGCGCGGGTGGGGTTATCCCCTATCTGCCCGCCGATACGCTTTCCGATGATGCGGAGGGCGGCGCGGCGATCGAGGCGCGGCGTGGGTTCTACCGTGCACTGCTGCCTATCGCCGAGCGTGCGGGCATTAAGGTGGCGTTCACACTTGATAAGTTTATGGAGGGCACGCTGATAGATGCGGAGGATGCCATATATGAGGATGCCACCCGCGCGCGTACCCTTATATATCATTCCTACCCCTGCTCCGACCGTGATGAACTTCACCTGACCCTGCATGACGGCGACAGGATGGCCCTGACCGCTTTACATGAGGCAAGCGGCGAGACACTGGACCTGCGCGAGCTGACGGAGGGGGATGTCCTTCACTGGCGTGCGCCTTACGGCAACTGGACGGTAACGGAGTACACCTGCATTGTGGATACCGAGGGGCGGCGGGTGAATCTGCTCTCGTATGAGGCGTCGGCACGCTTTGTGCGCACCGTTTGGGCGCTGTTTGATGATATACTCCGCCCCTATGTCGGGCGTGTGTTGACGGTCTTTTGCTACCGCCACCTCTGCTACGGCTCTCGCAACCGCCGCGATTGGGATCCCGCGTTTAATTCTGTCTTTGAGGAAAAATACGGTTTTGACCCCGCGCCCTACTATCCCGCGCTCTTTGACTCGATAGGCAATGACCACGCGCACCTCAAGGCGTTGTTCTTTGATTGCCGTGCGCATATGCTGCGTGACGGTTTTTTGCGTGCCGTTGACGAGTTTGCCGAGGAGATGGGGCTGACCCTGTTCGGCAATATCTCCGAGCCCAAGCTCTCGCAGTGCTCGCCGATAACCGGGGACGCGATGCTTGATAACACCGTATCCCCCTGCGGAGTATTTGAGCGGGCGTATCTTTACGGTATGAACTCGGTCAAGGTCGCCGCGGGTGCGGCGTTTGGCATAGGTCACCTTGATGTGGGGTGCGAATTGTTCCGTGATTACCGCGGCCTGCGGCGAGGTATCTATCTGCGAGATGCCGAGCATGCCTTTGCGCGCGGCGCGAACCTTGCGGCCATGCACCTGCCGCTTCCTACCGAGAAAAATGAGGAGCCGATGGATATGCTTTGCGCCTTTGGACGGCGCATGCGCCGCGTTTTGCGCGGTGCGCGGCAGATAGCGGATATAGCAGTGATATATCCTATCTATTCGCTCCACTCTGCGGTCAATTTTTATGATGCCGAGATAGATGGCTATGAATACCCCGACACCCCTAACAACGCCGATTATATGACGGTCATCGATATGATATGCCTCACCACAGGGCATGATGTTATGCTCCTGCATCCGGATGCCGTGGCGGGAGGTGCTGAGGTTGGGCACGGACATCTGCGCATGCCGGGGCAAAAGGAGGACGAGGCGTTTCGCGCTGTCATTCTGCCCGCCGCCGATATCTGCTCGCTGGCATCAATGCGGGTCTTGCGTGATTATTACGATGCGGGCGGTAAGATAATCGCCACAGGTGCTCTGCCGCGTCGTGCCTTTGAATTTACGCCGGGGCAGGAGGACGGCGACCGCGAGATGTGCGAGATAGTCGACCACATTTTCGGTGCGCGTGCAAGCGACCCTGCCTATATTACCGATTATTGCTATAACAAAAACGAAAACGGCGGCGAGGCGTACTTTCTGTACTTTTCGCTTACCGCCGCGGATGGCACTGCCATGGTGCAGAGCCGAGATATCGCGGGTGCGCTCGCGGCCATAGGCATTGATTTTGATATCTATCTGCCGGATTTCCCGCGTTACGAGTCTACCGGTGCGCTTAATAATCCCTATACCGAGTTCGTGCGCTTGGGGCTTAAGCGGCACCTGCCGGACGGCGGAATATACAGCCACCGCCACGCACGGCGCGGGGAGGAGGATATCTTCTTTTTCACCAACACCACCGATGCCGATGCAAAGACCACAGTTTACCTTCGCGGGGCGCACGCGCCGCGCAGATATGACCCGCTCTTGGGCAAGTATCGCGCTTGCGAATTCAGGTATGCGCGTGTCAGCGGCGAGATATACACGGCTCTCGATCTTGATCTGCCTACGGCAGGGTGTGCTGTGCTGATATCCGAGAACGAGGAGGAAAGGCGAGCGGGGATACAGATCTCGCTTTTGCCGGACGAGACGGAGGCGGCACTGCGGTGAGAGCCTATCTCCCCGATGTAGGTGAGAGAACAAAAAAGGATCGGGATCGAGCCGCCGCGCGGTTCGATCCCGAAAAAATTACATTTTTTTCATTTTGATTAAAAAAACCGCGCGTCTCGGGTGTCATAGTATATGAAAGCGAGGAAATTTCCGAATGACGAACACTGAGATAAAAAGCTTGCTGCCATCGGTGCGCAACGGTGACGAGCAGGCCTGCGAACAGCTTTGGCAGGGGCTTAAGACTCCGGTCTACACAGTGGCTCTGCGTATTCTCGGGGACAGCTATGCGGCCGAGGATGTTACGCAGGAGGTGTTTGTTACGCTTTTTTGTAACCCGCCGGGGGATGACATCAGTGATCCGCGTGCTTGGATCTTTCGCGTGACTCACAACGCATCGCTGAACCTGCTTCGCTCACACCGCGTTCGCGAAACGGTGGAGCTTGACGAGTCGGTGAGCGCGCACAGTGCGGGGGAGGTTGACGATGCCGATACAAGGCTGGATATTCTGTCGGCGCTTGCACGCATCGAGCCGCTTGACCGCGAGATAGTTACCCTGCGCGCCGTGGCAGATTGCGGCTTTAGGGAGATCGCAGAGTCGGTCGGTATGCCTACGGCTACGGTGTATTTCAGGTATCGCCGCGCGGTGGCACGCCTGCGGGAGCTTTTGGAATAAAGGTCGGAATAAATGCCGCGTGTGCGGCGGCAAAATCAAAAAGGATCAAAAAGATCACAAGAGTCAGAGGTTGAGATCAAAATGAAGATATTATTTAATGAAAAAAGCAAAAAGACGGCCAAAAGACTGCCGTGGGCAGTACTTTTGGCGTGCGCCTTGGCGGCGTTAATGTCGATATCCGCCGCGGCAGGGTATTATGACGTGTCGGAGACAACATCGATATCAGGCGATCAGATCGAGATCGGCGAGGTGATCACACCCGCACAGCCGCCGCTCATCTCGGAGGATACGCAAAATCTGAACGGCAATAAGGGTACATCCTCTCGCGAGGACAGCTTCCCGGCGCTTTGGGAGCGTTGGATGGATCTTGGCTACCCCGCAAATGTTGCAGGCGTTACGCAGGAAAGGCTTGAGGTGATCGGCGGCGAGGTGATGATCACCCACTCGGGTGATGAGTACACCGTGCTGGTGCTGGATGATTCTGATGCCGCCATCGCCGCACTGCGTGCCATGTATACCGAATATGCCGATATAAAAGTAAGCTTTGCGCGCAGTGCCGTCACGCGGACCGGGGACACGGCGGATATGAAATATTTCTATGGCGAGCTTGAGGGTGCGTTGCGTGAGGTGGTAGGCGATATCGAGTCGCGCGGTGATGCCGCATACAAAAAGGTGGTCTCGGTTGATGGGTCGGACGGTGCATATACCTATGATCAGCTGTTGGTCTCGGTGGGGTCTTCAATAGATGTGCATTCAAACCGCGTGGTGATAAAAATAGTGCGCTACACGGATGCCTCCGGCAAGCCTTATGCTGCCGATCTTGCGGATGAGCTCGTGCAATACTACACCGCAAAATATAATAACGGCTGTACCGAGGTGCGCTTGGTGGACAAAAAAGGCTCCGATCAAGCAGTTTGGGAAAATGGCGGATATCTCTACGCCGCAGAGAACACGATGACGGCTGGTGATCAAGTTTGCGGAGCGGAGCTGATTCATGTTCCCGCCATGGGTGCAGATGCGGCGGATCACAGCTTGCTTTATTTCTCCCTTGCCGTTGCCGTGCTGTTGATAGCCACCTGTGCGCTGTTCATCCTGCGCCGCCGAGCGGCACAGCAGCCGATCCCCGCCGAGGGTGCGGCGGATGGCGGGCGCACTGCCGCTGTACGCATCGGCGAGCGTGAGCTGCTGGATCGTGTAGCCGAGACTGCGCACAGCCCGGAGGATGATATGTTTGCCCGCATCATGGCCGAAAAGAATAAGAGTGCCGCCAATGATGCCTCGACCGGCGCGGGCGATAAGTGAGCGGTATAAAATAATGTAGAGAAAAACGTCCCTCGGGCGGTCGCGTGACTACCCGGGGGACATTAGTCTTTATTTGTTTTCTTCCGCTTCTGCCATGCGAATCACGTTGCCATCACTTATAAGCAATATACTGCCGTCGCGGTCTGTGCGGCAGACGGTGGCGCCTACATTCTGCAATCGCCGCAAAACATTGTAGCTCGGGTGGCCGTATTCGTTACCTCTTTGGCAGGATATCACCGCAAAGGCGGGGGAGAGGGCATCTATCCATTCACTGCAGCTTGATGTATCCGAGCCGTGATGGCCTACCTTTAAAATGTCGCAGTCAAGCGCATCCCGACCGAGCGCGGAGAGCAGATACTGCTCGCTCTCCGCTCCCGCATCTCCGGTGTAGATCGCTGCGGTGTTCCCATAGCGAACCTTTATGATGGCGGAGGCCTCGTTTTCGTCCTCGGTGTTAGGCAGTGTGGGCAGGATATCGACTGTCAATTCTCCGACGGTCAGCGTGCCTACAGCCTCGGTATAGTCGATCGTCACGCCACGCCGCTCGGCGGCGGAGCAGAGCCTATCAAGCGTTGCGGAGTAAGTTTCGCTCTGCGGCATAAGTATCCTATCCACCTCAAACTCCTCAATCACGCTGTCCGCGCCGCCGATGTGATCCTCATGCGCGTGCGAAAATATGGCAAGGTCTATCCGCTCAACTCCCGCGGCACGAAGCTTTTCGGTCAGATGGGCGGAGGAACTGTTTGAGCCGGCATCAATAAGAATACAGCTGTCCCGCGTCATCACCACGGCGGCATCGGCCTGTCCCACATCAAAAAAGTAAAAATGAGCCTCACCGTCCGCTATCTTTTGCTTGTCGCCCCGCAGCAGTGCCGCCGCAATGGCCGCAAGGAGCAAAAACGGCAGGCAGGCCGCCGCGCCCTTTAGTATCTTTTGGGGAATGTCGGTCTTTTGCCGTCGCTTTTTTGGTTTTGCCCTGTCCTCTCGCGGTTTGCGCTTTTGCCTGCCTATAAGCTTTTGGCGGTATCGCTCCCGCTCCCATTCACGATCACCCATGATCGCCTCCAAACTAATTATATCGTATTATCCATCTTGCTTTGAGGATGGTATTTGTTCATGCCTTAATAATAATTATACAGCACGGTGGGGAGCATGTCAAGGCGGGAACTTGACTCTGGTGCGGAATTGTGATATAATAACCTTGGCATGATATAAAATGATTGAATTTAGTTTGTTTTATGTTTTAGGAAGGACGATCTACCGATATGGCGGAAAAGGAAAAAAAGACGGCAGCAAAAAAGACCGAAAAATATAATGATCAAAGCATAGTAATGCTAAAGGGCGCGGACAGAGTCAGGATGCGCCCCAGCGTTATCTTCGGCTCGGACGGTCTGGACGGCTGTGAGCATGCCTTTTTTGAGATACTTTCCAACTCTGTGGACGAGGCGAGAGAGGGATACGGCAGTGAGATAAAGGTCACGGTGTTTGAGGATCATTCGATCGAGATAGATGACCACGGCCGCGGCATCCCGATGGATTATAACGAAAAAGAGGGCAGATATAACTGGGATCTTATATTTTGCGAGCCGTATGCCGGCGGCAAAATGAACAACAATGCTGACTCGGCATCCTATGAATATTCGCTGGGACTTAACGGTCTCGGCGCGTTTGCCACGCAGTGCGCCTCAAAATATATGGAGGTCGATTCCTTTGACGGCAAGTATGTAAGGTTTATGAGCTTTAGGCTCGGCTCACCTGTCGGTGAGCTTGGCGTGCGAGAGCTTTCACGTGCCGAGCGGCGAACGGGCACTGTCATCCGCTGGTTGCCTGATATCGATGTATTTACCGATATAAAGATACCCAAGGAGTTCTTTGTTGACGTTTTGCGCCGTCAGGCGGTGGTAAACGCAGGCGTTAAGTTTATATTTCTTTTTGAGGAGAACGGCGGCTTCAGCGAGCAGGTGTTCTATAACGAGCACGGCATACGCGACTATATCGCCGAGGTGACAGGGGATGCCGCCATGACACAGCCTGTGTTTTGGCATCTTGAAACGCAGGGTCAGGATCGCGAGGATAAGCCGGTCTATAAATTTAAGGCGGATATTACCTTTTGCGTATCGCAGACCGTCACGATGATCGAATACTATCACAACGCAAGCTTTTTGGAGCATGGCGGTTCTCCCGATCGCGCCGTGCGCATTGCCATTGTGTATGCGATAGATAAATATTTGAAATCTGCGGGAAAGTACAATAAAAACGAGTCAAAGATCACATTTGCCGATGTTGCCGATTGCTTGGTGCTGGTCATCAGCAGTAATTCCACCCTCGTTTCCTACGAGAACCAGACCAAAAAGGCGATAACGAACGCGTTTATATATGAGGCTCTTTGCGATTATATAAAGCAAAATCTTGAAATATACTTTACCGAGAACCCCACCGAGGCGGACAAGATAGCCGCGCAGGTGCTTGTAAACAAACGCTCCCGCGAGAACGCGGAGCGCACGCGACTTGATATTAAAAAGAAGCTTACGGGTTCGCTGGATGTTGCAAACAGGGTGGAAAAGTTCGTTAACTGCCGCTCAAAGGATCCCGCCGTGCGTGAGCTGTTTATAGTGGAGGGTGACTCGGCACTTACCGTTTGCAAGCTCTCCCGCGCGCCGGAATATCAGGCACTGATACCCGTGCGAGGCAAAACGCTAAACTGCCTGAAGGCGACATATGATAAGATATTTAAAAGCGACATCATAGTTGACCTGCTTAAGGTCATAGGCTGCGGCGCGGAGGTGAAGACCAAGGGTAAGGGAAAGAGCGAGGTATCCGCCTTTGATCTTTCAGCTTTGCGCTGGTCAAAGATAATCATCTGCACCGATGCAGACGAGGACGGTTTTCAGATAAGAACACTGCTCCTTACATTTTTCTATCGCCTGTTGCCCACACTGCTCAAGGAGGGCAAGGTGTTTATTGCCGAAACACCGCTGTTTGAGATAACCACAAAGGATAAAACGCTGTTTGCCTACGATGAATTTGAAAAGGCCGCAATACTCAAAAAGCTCGGAGATCAAAAATACACCCTCCAACGCTCAAAGGGTCTTGGTGAGAACGCCGCGGACATGATGTGGGAGACCACAATGAACCCCGCCACCCGCCGCCTTATAGCCGTGACTCCTACCGATGCCGCGGCCACCGAGCGGATATTTGATACCTTGCTGGGGGATGACCTGCCCGCGCGCAAGCAGTTTATAACCGAAAACGGCGAAAAATATATGAAGGATGCGGATATTTGAGCTGTATCCGCCACAAGACCAAAAAATAATAAAACGCAAAAAGCTTTCGCGCCGCGGCGCGAAAGCTTTTTGCGTTTTATTGAGGCGGGTGGGGTCATCTGCGTGCCCTTACGAGCCTTGCTATCCCATCCTGCAAAGCCGCGGCAAGGGAGTCTATCTCCTCCCGCGTGTTTTGGGCGCTAAGGCTTACCCGCAAAGTGTGGTCGGCATTGTTGGCCGAAAGCCCAAAGGCCAGCAGTGTTTTGCTTGGTCCGTGTGAGTGAGCGGAGCATGCAGAGCCGGCGGAAACGCATATTCCGCGCTCCGACAGAAAATGCAGCATTGTTTCGCTCCTGATGCCAGGCAGAGTGAGGCTGATTATATGTCCAGCCGCGCGTGCGGGGAGGTTTAGGCGAACGCCGCAGGTCGGCAGCAGCTCGGTTGCGTAACGATACAGCTCTTCAATCTTTTTTGAATCCTCGGCGCGATGCTCGCCCCCCTCGCGGCAGGCCTCGGCAAAGCCGGCTGTGCCTATTATGTTTTCTGTTCCCGAGCGGTAGCCCATCTCCTGCCCTCCGCCGTATATTACCGGAATGAGCCGCCGAGCCTTTATTACCGACGGCGCAACGCAAAGTGCACCAACGCCCTTGGGGCCGCGTATCTTGTGCGCACTGATACTTAAAAGGTCGGCATCCAGCCCCTGCGGAGTAAAGGGGACGTGCATAAAGCCCTGCACCGCATCGCAGTGTGTGACTATCTCGGGGCACTTTTGACGTGCCATGCGAAAGGCATGCTCAACATCGTAAAGTGCGCCGGTCTCATTGTTGACGAGCATCAGCGATATCATTAAAGCACCGCGGTCAAGCTCGCGCTCAAGCACCGACATGTCAAGCTCGCCGCCGCGAGTGGGGATGCAAACTATCTCAAATCCTTCACCGGCAAGATATGCGGCGGTCTCGGATACAGAGGGATGCTCCGAATCTGTTGTGATGATCCTGTTCGATACTCGTCGCTTTTTGGCCAAAGCCGTGCCGCGCAGGGCAAGGTTGTTGGCCTCCGATCCCGATGCGGTAAAAATTATGCTGTGCCCCAGCGAGCGGCGAAGTCCCAAGGCATCCCCCACTGCGGCGCGTGAATCGCGCAAAAGCGCCGCGCTCTCAAGCCCTGCGCAGTGCACTGAGGAGGGGTTGCCGTAGCATTCTGCCGCGCGGAGCATTGCCGCTATCACTCGCTCGCTCGGCTTTGTGGTGGCACTGTTGTCAAGGTAGATCATATTCTCCATTTTTGCGTGCTGTAGTATTATTTAAACAATACCTTTGAGATCATTGTTTCAACCTCGTCCGCGTGCAGCTCGTAGCCCTCAAGAGTCGAGGTGTAGGTGAAGATGTAAAACATGCTTTGGTATGTTACCACTACTTGGCGGTATTTGTAATCTATATTGTTTATCGATGCACGGTAGGTAAAGGATCGTCCGTTTCTGCCGCCAAGCACGGCGTCCTCGGTTTCACCAACCACTTCAAAGCCGGGCATGTAAGCCTCAAGCTCCGCCTTGCAGTATTCAACATAGCCGTCAAGGGATGCAACTGCATCTGTGGGCGCCATGCAGGTCATGCTTATGTTTGAGCGGTCCTTGTCGGAATAGTAAGCCGATGCCATGCCCATTGATGAATTTGTTACCCAGCTCATCGGCACAAAAAGATAGAACGCTTCCTCATCGGAGGATATTAGCTTCATGCCGTCCGGGACCTCAACGTCGCTTGCCGAGCAGGAGGGAAGGATCATGGCCGCAAGCAGGAGGGCGGCGATCATGATCAGAGTTTTCTTTTGGTTATGCATTTTTGTTTTTGTTTTCATTTGATATCGATGCTCCGTTTATTATTTTGATTGATGATTGACCTTACTTTTTGCAATATCCCACGGCGCGCGCGGCGCGAAGTATACCGTAGCGGCCGCTCTCGTAGGTAAGTCCGCCCTGAAGATATACGGTGTACGGCTCGCGCAGAGGGCCGTCACAGGAAAGCTCTATCGATGAGCCCTGTACGAATGCGCCCGCGGCCATGATGACCTCATCCGAGTAGCCGGGCATTGCCCACGGTACAGGCTCAACAAATGCATCTATCGGCGAGCCTGATTGTATCCCGCGGCAGAATGCGCAAAGTGCATCCGGCGAGTGAGTGATTATCGATTGTATTATATCCGAGCGGCGCTCATTCCAAGCGGGGGCGGTCTCGTATCCGAGTCGCTCGAAAATGTACGCGGCCAGGTGCATCGTCTTCAGTGCCGCGGCAACGGTGTGCGGTGCGTAAAAGAAGCCGCGAAACAGGTTTTTGTTCTGCCCCATGGTGCATCCCACCTCGCCGCCCGTGCCAACGGTGGTCAGGCGGTAGGATGCAAGCTCGACCGCGCGTGCCGTGCCGGCAATATAGCCGCCGGTCTCTGCCATGCCGCCGCCGGGGTTCTTTATCAGCGAGCCTATAAGCATGTCGGCGCGCGGCTCGCGCCCGCAGGTGAACTCACCGTAGCAGTTGTCAACTACAAGATACACCTCAGGTCGTGCGGCTTTTATCGCATCGTAAAGCTCGCCTATCTCCTCCGGCAGCAGTGTGCGGCGGTTGAGGTAGCCCTTTGAACGCTGAACGAACACTACCTTTATCGAGCTGTCCGCCGTGATCCTTTTAATTATTCCGTCAATATCAAGGCGACCGTTCGGGTCAAGCTCGTGCTGGGCGTAGCTCACGCCAAAATCGGCAAGCGAGCCGTTGCCGCTCTCACCCTTGATGCCGATGACCTCCTCAAGCGTGTCATACGGCTTGCCCGCAACCGAAAAGAGAGTGTCGCCGGGTCGAAGCAGGGCAAAAAGACCTGTTGAGAGGGCGTGAGTGCCGTTTACAAAGTTTATGCGCACCAGTGCCGCCTCTGTGCCGAAGACATCGGCATAAACACGGTCAAGCACCTCACGGCCGCGGTCGTCATAGCCGTAGCCGGATGTTCCCGCAAAGCAGGCATCGCTTACGCGGTGCTCCTCAAATGCGCGAAGCACGTCCGCCGTTCGGGTGTAGGATATCCTGTCTATATCTGCAAATATCGGGGCAAGCTCGCGCTCTGCCTCGGCGGCCAGCGCTTCAAGCTCGGCGCCGCTTATCTGTGTGTCGTTAAGCTCCATTTTTTATCCGTTCCATATCTTCTTTTATCGTTTTTTGTCGTTTTGTTTTTTTCGTGAATGACCATCAAACGCCGTCACCCGCGCTCGGTCGCGTTCGGTGCTATCCGCCGCCATATCTCCTCTATCCTGCGGCCGCCGTCACCTCCGCTTGAAAGACAGCTGACCTGCCCCTGCCTGTCCGCATCGGCGGTGATGCCCGCCTCACCCAGGCGGCGCAGGGTCTGCCGTGCTATAGCCGCCGCACCGTCGAATATCGGCAGCTCGCGCCCGCCGCTGTACTCACTTGCCACGGCGGCAATGCTGTCCTTTATCAGCGGGTAGTGCGTACAGCCGAGAACTATCGAATCAAATCTCCCCGCGTATGGGGACAGAAGCTCGCGCATGTAGCTGACAAATATCGGCGATGCGGCATCGTTTTCCTCTATAAGAGTCGCAAGCCGCGGGCAGGGCAGTGCTATGACCTCGGCATCGCCGCACCGTGTTTCCACAAGTGTCTCAAAGCGCGGCTCGGCGACTGTAACAGGCGTGGCAAGCACCAAAATGCGGCGACAACCCGCATCATGGGCCACCTTTACCGCAGGCTCGGTGCCTATTATCGGTATTTCGGGTCTCGCCGCGCGGAGGGTGTCTATCGCCGCGGCGGTCGCCGTGTTGCAGGCAACAGCCAAGGCCTTGATGCCCAGAGATGTGAGCCTATCCAGTGCCGCAAGAGCCGCGGCGCGAACCTCATCGTGAGTCAGCGCACCGTAGGGCGCGTTTGCCTCATCACCGAAATATATAAAATCCTCGTTCGGCATAAGCCGCACAAGCTCGCAAAGCACCGTCAGCCCGCCGACCCCCGAATCAAAAACGCCTATCGGGGCATTGTTGCCGTGGGTTGGACGGCAGGGGCCGCGGTCTGTACCGTTCCTGCTTTGTTTATTAAAGACTGTTGACATAGCTGCAAAATACGTCGCCGCGCTCCTCAAAATTGCGGAAGCGGTCAAAGCTCGTGCAGGAGGGTGAGAGCACCACTGCAGAGCCTGGGCGCGCTATCTCTCGGGCGCGGTCTACCGCCCGCAAAAGATCATCCTCATATATTACCGGGATCGGCACGCCGCCGCGCATCGCACCCTCATCTTCAATGGCCGCGCGAATTATCGGTATCGCCTCGCCGGATACCACCACGCCGCCCGAGCGTTCAAACAGCGCGGGTACGAGCGAGCGATAGGATAGGTGCTTATCCCGCCCGCAAAGAATAAAGATCGGGCGGTTGTCAAATACCGAGAGCGCGGCCTCGGTGCGCGTGGGGGTGGAATCTATCGAGCTGTTGTAATAGCTGACTCCGTCAAGTTCGCGCACAAATTCGATCCTGTGCCTGACGCCGGGAAAACTGCGGGCGATCTCCAAAAGATCTGTGCTGTCCGCAATACCGCGCGTGAGTGCCGCGGCGGTCATGAAGTTTTCTACATTGTGCACCCCGGGGATCTTTATATCCGAGCGGCGGAGCAATAGCTCCTCATGGTCACCGTCCGAAAAGATGATATCATCCCCGCGCAAAAAAACGGCGCAGGCGCGACCGCGAAGCTCGGGCGGCACGGTATCGTTATAATTATCGGCGTGGGCAGTGAAGAGCGTGAGCTCCCCGCTAAAGCTCGGGGAGTAAGTGGCGGCTGCAAGTGCCGCAGGGCTTTGGGTGTTCAGTACCAAAAGCTCGGTGGAGGGGCCGAACACGCGGTATTTTGCTGCGGTGTATTCCTCCATATCGGTGTGCCAATTTAAATGGTTGGGGGTTATATTGGTTATCGCGGCGCGGCGCGGGGAGTGGGACATCGTCATCAGCTGAAAGCTTGAAAGCTCAAGCACCGCCGCATCGCGCTCGCCTATCTCGGATACCCTGTCAAGCAGGGGAGTGCCGATGTTGCCGCCGACCACGGCGCGGCCGCCTTGCCGCCCAAGCGCGCGGGAGAGCAAAAGGTGGGTGAGCGTTGTTGTGGTGGTCTTGCCGTCACTGCCCGTGATGGCAAATATCGGCGCGGTCGCGGCATCGCAAAACCATTCCATCTCGGAGGTCAAAAGCGCACCGGCCGCCACTGCCGCAGGAATGTCTCCCGCATCCGGACGAATGCCGGGGGAGCGGAATATCACATCCCGCCCGCTTGAATTTCGGCAAAGCCCGCGGGTGGGGTCGCACCCGCAAATAAAGCTTGCCCCGCTTGCCAAAAGAGCGGCGGCAGGCTCGCCAAGCGCCTCAATGGTTTTGGCATCGCGTATTTCTATCTCACAACCGCGTGCGCAAAGCATGCGTGCCAGTGGCAGATTGGATATACCAAGCCCCAATATTATGGCGCGGCCGCGCGGCGATGCGCCGAAAAGTCTTTCATTTATTTCGTCAGTTAACTTCATTTTTAATGTATAACTCGACCGCCCGCGGCGGTCTCCTTTCCTGCATCTGTCGATACTGCACGGCAGATCATGCAGATAAAAAACATTCTTCTATATATTATATGTCTTTTTTGGCTCTCGTGCAAGCCCCCGCGGTGATTTTTCTTGATATATTAAGTAAAATCATTAATAATAAATATTAAATTATAAGATGGATCATCGCACCGTGCGCGGCGAACCGCAAAAGCTTTGCAAAAAAACAAGGAACTGCCGAGGCAGTTCCTTGTGAGGGATCAAATATTGTTATGCTTATCATCAAAGCATGAGCTTGTTTTTGAGGTAGATGTAGAGGAGCTCAAAGAGTGCACCTATTACAACAATTACAACTATGACGATGATGATGGTCTTTATCGCACCGCCGATACCGCCCTCGTTATCGTCGCCGGTACCCGTTGTCACGGCGGGGTCTGCGGGGGTGGTGTCCTCGCTCGGGCCGGGAGTTACCACGGGATCTGTGGTGGTGATGGGGGAGGTTGTTACAGTGGGGTCGATGGGAGTGGTCACAACGCCTGTATCGGTCGTGCCCGCAGGCGGCTCGGTAATGGGCGCGGGTGCAGTGGTTATCGGTGCGGGGGCGGTAGTGGTCACGGGTGCCGTTGTGGTGGGTGTCGTGGCAGACTTCACACCCGCTATGGCAAACACACCGGATACGCCCTTAACGGTAAAGCTTATATAGCCGCCGCTGTAGGTGGCATCGGCGATCTTTGTGCCGTAAACTACCTTAAGCTTTGAAAATTCCTTCAGGTCGCCCGCCGGCAGTACCAGCTGATAGGTAAGGTCGGCATCCGGGGTAAAGCTCTTACCGTTCTCATCTATAAAGTAAACATTGAATACGGCGGCAACCGAGCGGTCGTTCTTTTTTGCCGTATCTTCAAGCGGTTTTAACTGTGTTGAGGTTATGGAGGCGGAGATGTTTTCTATCCGCAAAACGCTGAGGGTGGGGAAGTGATATCCGCCGCTCGCCGAAACACTGCCGTTTTTGCCATCGGTGATGACGGAGGAGAGGTGGGGCAGGGTCAGCATTTGAATATCGCCGCAAACGGTGCAGGTGCGGTTGCGCTCGCCGTCGGCATCAACGGTTGCCTCGCTGAGCGTTACCCACTCGCCGTAGGTGTGTGAGAGCTTTTTGAGCGTGGCGGATTCCGCTACCTCGCCGCATATCTTGCAATATCTTACGGCCTTGCCGGTCTCAAAACAGCTGGGCTCTTTTATTATCTCACGGTCGCCGCCAGCAACATGAACGTGTGCGGCGTACTTGATATTAACGGTAAACTTATCGGTAAACTCACCATAGGTGGCGGTTATTGTCCGCTCGCCCTTGGCGGTAGAGGAAAATCCCGAAAAGGTTATTCCGTCGGTAAAGGTCTTGGTACTGCCATCGGTGTATGTAACGGTAAAGGCCGCGCCTGTGCCGTCAAACTCGTCCCCAACCATGTATTCTGTCTTTGTGGGGAGGGATGAGAGCGTGGCGGAGAGTGCCTCCACCTTTTTAACGGTTACTATAAAACTTGTTGTGTAGCCGGAATAGCTGACAGACACTGTGCGTGTGCCTGCGGCATCAAGCTTTGTTTCGCCAATAAGCGTGTAGCCGGCCTCTATCATATCCGCCTCGCCCGCCGAGTAGCTGACCTTAAGCTTCAGGCCGTCAAGATCAAGATCCTCGCCTACATAATAAACAGTCTTTGTGGGGGCGCTGGCAATGCTGACGGATTTTATCTCCCGCACGGTGACCTTAAAGGATGCGCCAAGCCCCTTGTAGGTGACAGATATCATCTGCGTGCCAACGGTGGAGGGATCAAAGCCGGAGCACATCGAGGCATCTGCCTTTATCGTTTCGGAGGTGCCGTTGTTGTATTTTATATTGAGGGTCAAGCCGTCGGCCGAGAATGCCTCGCCAACGTCGTATACCGTCTTTTTTGGCTGGGTGAGTATCTCCATGCTCATCGGTTGCGCCGATATCTCAAAGGTATCCTCCGGTGTTACATCAACTGCCGAAATACCGATAGCGGAGGTCATCACGAGCACGGCGATGCTGCAAAGCGCAAGCACGCGCCTGATGAGATCGTTCATCTTACGGTTCTGTTTCATTATCCTTATCCTTTCTCCCTGCCGCCTTGGCGGCCGTTTGATTATGTCTTTCGGGTCGCGCGGTGCGCGCCGAAAATTATATTCCTATCATACTCTAATATATTGTAGCATAAAAAAGCTCTTTTTTCAATCTCTTTCTTGCTTTTTCTTTGAGATTTCGATCTTTCTTTTGACCTTTGAGCCATTTTTGGGGCATATCCGAGGTGCGGATCCTTCCGCGCGGCCTTTTCTTCCTTATTTATATATTTACGTGTTTGTATATCAATGCCCAAACCCGAATATTCGCCGCCATTTAAGCACCCACAGGCGCACGGCGCGGTCGAGCAGGATATCATAAAAGAAGAACGCAATGTTGACCGAGAGGAAAAACACTGCCTCAACCCAGAGTGCATCTGCCTCGGGGGCGGTGATAAGGCGCACTATGATGCAGGAGAGCGCCGTGGAGGCGTTTAAAAGTGCGTATTTTAATATCACTCGCAAGATCCGCGGCAGGGCAGAGAGGGAGGGCTTTAGTATCGGGTAAAAGCCCAAAAGAAAGGTATATGCCGCGGCGGGGACACGGTCGGGGAGCAACAGCCACGCAAGCACGGCTGTGACCGCGTACACGCACAGCGCATCCCTCCGCCCGTATTCGGATATCATTACTATCATCAAAAGGGAGGCAAGGATCGCACAGCTGAGATCCAGCAGTTCAAGCACCGAGCCGAGCGCCATTAGCGTGATGCCGAGTGCCGATATCACTCCGCCGGTCGCCATTCTCCGTGCGCCGCCCTTTTCTTTTGCGTTGCCGTTATGCTTCATGCTTGTTTACACATGGCCTGCCGAGCAGTGGCGGATCAACAGCCGCGGTCACTGCAAAAACAGCTGTGACAGCAATCGGCGCACAAAAGCATGGTGCATATACTGCTGCAGCCGGGGGTGAATTCCGCCTGCCTGTACCCAGAGCTTCGCGAGCGAAGTGTCTCCCGCGCGCTTTGGTATTCGCTGTTATAGGGGTCGCGCTCGCACGCGTAGTCAAAGTATCGCCCGGCATCGGTGTAATTGCCGCGTCGTACCATAACACAGCCCATAAGAAAGTACCATTCCGCGCCGCGCAGCTCGCCCTCCATGGCGGAAAGCACTGCCTCCGCCTCTGCTATCCTGTTTTGGTTTATATAGGAGCGCACTGCCGAAAAACGCTCGGCACCCGCGCCGGTGTAGCCGCGTGAGCCGCCGCTGTTGCTTCCGTAACCGTTTCCATAACCGTTGCCGTAGCCGGAATATCCGTTGCCGCCCGCACCGGTTGCACCGGATGCGGCATTGCCCGCGCCCGTTGCACCCTCCGCACGCTCGCGGCGGATGCGGTCGTAGGCATCATTTATCTCTTTCATCTTTTCCTCCGCAAGCTCGGCAAGATCCGAGTCGCGGTATTTGTCGGGATGATATTTTCTTGCAAGGTCGTGGTAAGCTTTTTTTATCTCGTCATCGGTGGCAGTCCGCTCCACGCCAAGTATCTTATAAGGGTCGGGGGTCATCATTCGTTCCTTTCTTTGGGTCTTCCTCCGCGCCGTCGGCGGGCTTTTTGTCGTCCTTTATCGTTGCCCGATCGATGACGGTCGCGGTCGTTGACGGCAGTCCGAGCGTTAAAATATTCTCGCAAATGGCTATCGAGTTCGGCGAGGTGCTTCGCACTGCGGGGGATATGAGGTCAAGTGCCGCGGCGGCACGCTCAAGCTCGGCGCAAAGCGTGCAGTTAAGCGTTGCGGCTTCCTCACGCGTGAGGGTATCCCTGCCGTACAGCGCAAGCATCGGGTTGGGTCTGCCGCGCCGCCGATCCTCTGCCATGTCGTCTATGGCATCTATGCAATAGAGCCAGTGCCCCACTGCCTGAACTACAGCGCCCGCTATTTGCCGCTCCTCGCTGTCAAGATCCATGGTCACCACATCTGCCATCATCCTGCCAAACATGGTGGCGGGGCGGTCTATTCCGGCGGATTCGGGGCGGGAGCACTCCTCCTCTGCCGCGGCCAGCTGTGTGAGGGCATCGTTTATGCCCTCTGTCGCGCGCTCTGCTATTATGTACGCGCGTTTGTTGACCCTTGCCAGTATCGTCCACGCCGCGCGTGCGCCGAGACGTCTTGCTCCGCGCTCGTCATGTATATCATCCCGTACCTTGCCGCAGGCAAGCAGTGCTGATACCACGGCGGCGCAGGCTATCGAGTTATTGTTGCCCTCCGCCGCCATCCTGTTGCGTTGCAGCGGATGCAGGGCGCAGTGTATCGGTGCGGTGGTTGGCTCATGTCCGCTGACTGCCGCACGCAGGGCGGCCAGAAATACCGCATCGTAGGAGAGCGTCAGCCGCGCGCGCTGACCCAGCAGTGCGCCAAGCTCGCGGCATATGCCGCAATACAGCGCACGATAGTATTCGGATTCCCTTATCCTCAGCTCGCGCTCCATCGGACGTATATAGCCAAACATGCCGCTGCTCCTTTTCTTTTTTGTTTTGGTTTTTGTTTTTGTTCTCGTTTCAGTTCTCGGATCTCGGATCTTGATCCTTGCGCATTGGCATTTAATTATGCGGGAAAGCCGCCGTCTACCGGTATCGCTGCGCCGGTGATAAATGCCGCATCATCGGATGCTAAAAACATCACCGCGGCGGCAACCTCATCCGGGCGACCGAGTCGGCAGAGCGGGGTAGAGTCGCAAAGTGCCGTAATATCCTCGGCGGTGAGGTGAGAGTTCATATCGGTGTCTATAACTCCCGGCTCTACACAGTTTACCGTTATGCCTGAGGGGCCAAGCTCCTTGGCCATTGCCGCGCTCATGCCGCGCAGGCCTGCCTTGGATGCCGAATATGCCACCTCGCAGGAGGCGCCAAGCCGCCCCCATACCGAGCCTATGTTTATGATCCTGCCCCAGCCGCGCCGTATCATTGCGGGTGCGGCCGCACGGGCGAGAGTGAATGCAGAGGTGAGATTTGTATCTATAATGCGCCGCCAGTCGGTATCGCTCGTGTCGGTAAACAGGCGAATATCCGCCACACCCGCGCAGTTTACAAGTATATCCGGCTCGCCTATCTGCCGCACCGCTCGGGCGTATGCCTCCTGCGCCGATGCGGGATCAGATATGTCCGCCTTGATAAAAACGAGCGAGTTATCATTCTGCCGCCCATCGGGGCAAAGCTCCGAAAACAGCCGCCGCGCGGCCTCATCATCCGTTCTGTACACGGCGGCGGTGTCATAGCCCGCCGCAAAAAAACGACGTACACACGCCGCGCCTATCCCGCGCGTTCCGCCGGTTATAAGTACATGCTTTTTGTTTGCCATCGCCCAAGCCCTCCGTCATCCCGCATATCGTATAGATAATATAAATATGAATTATATTACGCTGGCAGTGTATTATACTACAGTTTACATTATATCATAAAATTGCGCCGAGTGCAATATCACGCGGCGTGGATGCGTGTTATTTTTATGAAGGATATGGGGCGCTTTTGTGATAATTTTTCGGTTTGCTATTGACTCCGGTGCTTTTTTGTTGTATACTTATCTTGACAGACTGACAGATTCTGTTGCGCATCAAACAAAAGAAAGGCTTCGGTCGGAGGACCGATGTGTGATCATTATGGGAAAGATGACCTTTATGGGCGCAGGCAGCTCGGTATTTGCCAAAAATGTTATAGGCGATATGATGCTTTGCGATGCCCTGCACGACTTTGAGATAGCTATGTATGATATCGATCCGGTGAGACTTGAGGAGAGCTACCGCATCATTCATGCACTCAATCACAACCTCAACGAGGACAGAGCCAAGATCGTTAAATATTGCGGTGTTGAAAACCGCCGTGATGCACTCCGCGGTGCCGATTTTGTTGTTAACGCGATACAGGTAGGCCTTTACCGCCCCTGCACCGTTACCGATTTCGAGGTTCCCAAAAAGTACGGTCTTCGTCACACTATAGCCGACACGCTCGGCATCGGCGGTATCTTCCGCGCACTGCGTACCATCCCTGTGCTTGATGATTTTGCCGAGGATATTTTAGCCGTTTGCCCGAACGCCCTCTTCCTTAACTATACAAACCCCATGGCAATGCTTGCGGGCTATATGCAGAGATACACCGGTGTGCGCACCGTTGGTCTGTGCCACAGCGTGCAGGTCTGCACCTCCGGACTGCTCAAAGAGCTGGGCATGAAGGATTCCACCGCCTACCCCGTTACCGAAAAGATAGCCGGTATCAACCATATGGCATGGTTGCTTGAACTCAAGGATGCCAACGGTGTGGATCTTTATCCCGAAGTGCGCCGCCGCGCTCTTGAGATACTTGATAATCCTCCCGAGGGCTTCAGTGATCTTGTACGTCTTGAGTACATACGCCGCTTTGGCTACTATGTGACCGAATCCAGCGAGCATAATGCGGAGTACAATCCTTTCTTTATCAAGAATAAATATCCCGAGCTTATCGAAAGATATCGCATCCCGCTTGATGAGTATCCCCGCCGCTGTGAAAACCACGAAAAGAAGTGGGCGGAGGCTCGCAAAACGCTTGAGACCGACTTTACCCACAAGCGCACCAATGAGTATGCATCCCACATCATGGAGTCTATCGTTACCGATAAGCCGTTCCGCATCGGCGGTAACGTGATCAATACAGGCCTCATCGATAACCTCCCTGCAGATGCTTGCGTTGAGGTCCCCTGCCTTGTCGGACGTCTCGGCATACAGCCCACACATGTAGGTCGCCTGCCCGAGCAGTGCGCCGCAATGAACCGCACCAACATCAATGTTCAGCTCCTCACCATCGAGGCGGCTGTTACCAAAAAGCGCGAGACCATATATCAGGCCGCAATGATGGATCCCCATACCGCCGCCGAGCTTTCGATAGACGATATTGTCTCTCTTTGCGATGACCTTATCGAGGCGCACCGCGGTTGGCTGCCCGAATATCACTGATAGCCGTAACCGAAAATAAAGAATGCCGCAAATCCCCGTTTGCGACATTCTTTGTAAAATAAAAATTCAATAAAAAGGAGAAATACTATGAAGACCAAGATCCTTTCCGGTTTTCTTGCCGCTTTGATGCTGCTTGGGGTATTTGCCCTTGCATCCTGCGCTAAGCCCAACGAACCCGGAACCGAGCAGACCACCGCATCCATCGACGTCCCGGATACCACCGGTGCTCCCGAGACCACCAGCAAATATGAGATAGGTGATGAGCTGCTCCCCACACTCAGCTACCCCGGCGAGACCATTACCATCGTCAGCCGTTCCAATGCATGGGTCGCAGACGAGATCGTTGTTGAGGATAACGACGGCGGACTTATCGTTACTGCCGTTGAGCGCCGCAACAAGGTCGTTGAACAGCGCCTTGGCGTCACCATCGACAACACTAAGATCGATGGTAACCAGTATGTGGTATCCGATGTTATCCGCAATCAGGCAAAGGCAGATCATATTTATGATATCTTTTCTAACTCGGTATATTCCACAATAATGTATACCAACGAAAACTGCTTTGCCGACCTCAAGAGCATCGATAACATCGATCTCAGCCGCACCTATTGGTCGCAGGGCTTTAACGATTCCGCATCCATCGGCGATAAGCAGTACTTCGCCACCGGTGCCATCGCACTTTCCACATACCGCTTTATATTCGTTACATTCTTTAACAGCCGTATGTTTAACGAAAAGAAGGATACCATCCCGGATCTTTATCAGACCGTTAACGAGCACAAGTGGACCATCGACTATCAGATCGAGCTCTGCAAGGAGTTCTGGGTGGATACCGATGCCGATTCCAAGTCCTCTGCCGAGGATATTTGCGGCTTTATCTCCAACGGTGACCAAATAGGTGTTGACCCGTACTGGAGCGCATTTAAGCTCCCCATCCTTACCAAGGATGCTGATAACTATCTTGTATATTCCGTTGATCTGGAACGCACCACCGGCGCGGTGGAGAAGATGATAAAGCTTTTCTGGGATACCGATGGCGTTTACAGCTTCGATCATGAATCCAGTGACGGCGAGCAGAAGAAGATAGCAAAGAAATTCTCCGAGGGTACTGCCGCCATGGCCACCCTGCGACTCATCGAAGTTGAGGATGAATATCTGCGCGATATGAGCGAGTCCTATGGTATCATCCCCATGCCTATGCTCAATGAAGAGCAGGATGACTACCACAGCTACGCACACGACCAGATGACAGCGTTTGGCATCACCAATACCACGCCTCTTGATCGTCGCGAGATGCTGGGTGCATTCCTTGAGGCTATGGCTTCCGAGAGCTATCGTTACATCACCCCCGCTTACTACGAGGTCGCTCTTAAGAGCAAGTATGTAAACGATCCCGCATCCTGGGCTATGCTTGATATCGTTACCGAGAACCTCTATATCGATGCCGGCGTGCTTTACACCAAGTCGATCAACTCGGTACACCAGATGTTCCGCACACTTGTCGGAAACAACTCCGGCGGTGCGGCAACTCGCTTCAACTCTATCAAGAGACCTACCGAGGCGGCTGTTGACAAGCTCAACGAGCAGCTCCGCGAGGTCGCTGACAAGAACTAAAGATCAGCAAAAAAATAATTTGATGCGGCCAAGCTCGGCCATATCAAATACCACAACCGGTGGACGGCATGCCGTCCACCGGTTTTTTGCTGCCGCAGGCATATGCGCTTTGCGAGTGAAATCTGCTTCGCAGATGATGTACGCTTCGCGCGGATTATATACACGCTGCGCGTGATTATATACAGCACTCCGTGCTGATGATATACAAGCGCCTGCGGCGCTTGATGATATACACGCGCTCCGCGCGTGATGATATGCATCGCCTGCGGCGATGATTGCGGAAGAAATCCGCGAGCGAATTTCAAATTAAATGAATTTGTTCTGTATTTTTCGCCGTAGGGGCGACCTGCGGTCGCCCGCGACAAAGAATATCGCATTCGTTTACGGCTGTAGGCGAAAGATGCGACTTTAGTTAGGCTCCCACCGAGCGGAGCTGTCGCGGCTCGCCCGCGACTGAAGGAGAACGTGGCACTAAAGAGTGCGCTGTTCTATACCAAATGCGGATTTTATAGATCCGCAGGCTCCTTCCGTCACGCTATCGCGTGCTTCTCGCTGCGGCTCGGTCACGCTCGGGCTCTGACAGCCCACCGGGCTGTCAT
>CAYLLA010000026.1:0-23087 GCA_964384555.1 uncultured Ruminococcus sp.
TCACTTTGTCTATACTTTTTTGATATCCAGTCTCACATCTATTGTAACACTACACGAAATCAGCGTTCAATAACGCACTACCACTTGACCGATCCGCCGCTTTATGCTATAATATAAAAAATCAGCCATATGATGGCGTTAAAGCGGAGAATGAAATGGACCCGAGAGACATTTTTGAGTTTTCAAGCGGCCACGCGACGGCAAAGCCGAACTCGATCCAAGATTATTACAACATCACGCCGGATGAGGTCGCGCGGATGCTCTTTGACGATGCAATGGTGCTTTTCTCCACCGAGAGCGGACGTGTGATAGCTTCCCGCTCGCCTGCGGCTCTTTTTGTTCCTGGCGAGGATATTGCCATCTGGGCCGATGTGCAGGGTACGATAAACAGCACAGCTCCCTCTGGTGAGATATTCGGCGCGCCGAGATATAAATGTGCCGATCTTCCTCGTGAGGCGCGCCGTCTCGGCCTTGAGGATACATTTTATCTGCGCACGTCCCCGGCTCATCCCGGGTTGGCGCTGGCATTCTTCGGTGTGCATCGGGCGGGGTTCAGCAAGCTGCCCAAGGAGCGGCCGCCATATCCCTCCACCCTGCCGACATGGAGCACTATCGTTTCGGATATCTCCAATATTGGCTCGCCCTATAATTATGATCCCTTTTACACGCAGATAGCGTCGATGACGCGCCGAATTGCCAATGCTGTCGGGTGCGGTATTGCGTTCAATGACCGCTGTCACGATCTTGTTACCTTTGATAACTTCAATGTTTACGCATATTTTGCGGTGATATTGGCGCTTACGATGTTTTTTAGAAGAAACGCCATGCGCCGCGGCTTTAATATGACTATCTGCTCACCCTCAAAAAAGCTTCGCATGCCGTATTTCGTTTTCAGTGCCGAGCTTTATGACAACGGTGCGGCGGGCGAGCCGCCGGAGCTTGCCGTAATATCGGATATTGCCACATCTCGCAGGCTGGATATCGAATACGGCGTTATATGCAAAAATAAAACGCCGCGGGCGCACATTTATTTTTCTCCCTTTTTGCCCGAAAACACATCAGATGATCTTAAAAGCCTCGGCCTTTGGGATAAAAAGGATCGCACTCCGTTTGATTGGTCGGATGTGGATACATGCGAGGATCTAAACGGTACATATCTGTATTAATTAATGAAATAAGATATAAAAGCCCATCGGAGGTCAGGCAGTACACCTGTCTCCGATGGGTCTTTGCTTTATTAGGTCGTCGGGCGCCGCTTACGCGTCCCCCATGGTGTAGATCTTTGCAAGTCCGCCGGTGGAGGTCTCACGATATCCCATGTTCATATCCTTGCCTGTCCTGTACATGACCTCAACTATCTGGTCAAAGGACACCTTGTGCTTGCTCTCCAGCGAGCGAGCGAGCATTACCGCGTTAAAGGCCTTGATGCTTGCCATGGCATTGCGCTCAATGCAGGGGATCTGCACCAGCCCCAGTACCGGGTCGCAGGTAAGGCCAAGGTTGTGCTCAAGTGCGATCTCAGCCGAGCATTCGATGTCCGCTATACCAAGCTCGTACACCTGCGCCAGTGCGGCGGCGGCCATGGAGCAGGCCACGCCCACCTCGGCTTGACATCCGCATTCCGCGCCGCTGATAGAGGCATTTTGCTTTACAACATTGCCTATCACGCCCGCGACTGCCAAGGCGTCTATTATCTCGCTGTCGCTCACCCCGCAATCCTGTTGCATGTAATACAGCACGGCGGGGACTATCCCGGCTGCGCCGCAGGTGGGGGCTGTTACCACCGTGCCGTTATCGGCATTTTCCTCGGCCACCGCCAATGCGTAAGCCGATACGCGGCGGTTTTCGTGAATGAGGGATAATTCAAACTTTGCGTTTTCGCTGTAAAGCGTGCGTGCCTTGCGCTCAAGGTGCAATCCGCCGCCAAGCACACCGTCCTTGGAAAGACCGCGCCTGACGGAATCCTTCATCGTTTGCCAGACCAGCTCAAGGTGCGGGCGAATATCCGGCTCATAGTGCAAAACATACTCGGGCAGGGTCATGTCATGCTCTGCGGTAAAGGCTCGTATCTCGGCAAAATTGCGCTCGGGATACACATCGAGCGATGTTTCGGGGTCTTCACCGTCAATGCGCACACTGCCGCCGCCAATGCTCTCGGCATCAAATAAAAATATTGCCTCGCCATCGTTGTTGACCGAATATATGCGCATATAGTTGGGGTGGGGAATATCCCGCCGCTCCCTGTCAAAGATTATTTCGGTGTCATTGCCCAGCACCTCGCGCAGGACACGGTCGGTGCCGTGTCCCCGCCCGGTGAGCGCCAGCGAGCCGAAAAGCTCAACACGGTATCGGCGGTCACCAAAACGATCGAGCGCGTGGCGGGCGATCGTTTCGGGACCGATGGTGTGTGAACTGGACGGTCCGCGGCCTATTTTGTAAAGCTCCCTTAGAGTTTTCATTATATAATTTGCTTATAGATTCTTGCTGCTGTTTTTGCTTTTGTTTTTGCGTTGGTCTGCGTTGATTTTGAATGTGGGTGTCCTGACGGAGTACGGCCGATCACTCGACCTCAACACTGCCGTCGGCACGAACGGTTATCTTCATTCCGTCGCGCACATAGGCCAAAAACTCCTCGCCCAGCGAATCGATAACAGGCATGGGGTTGCCATCGAGCCATACATCAGAGAGGATAGCACCGGCAGCGGCAAGTGAGTCTATCGGCTCGGAAAAGAGCATGCACGCGGGTTGGCGCCCCATCGAGCAGGCGCAGTAGAGAACAAGACCGCCTGTGGTGGAGCCTATGGTGCGCGGCAGGCAAAGTGCGCGTCCGTGCATCTGCTTGCCGTAAAGATCGGGATTGTTCTGGTCGCCGCAGGTAGCGTTTTTATCGCCGAACTGCAACGCTTTTTGGAAGGATGCGAGCGTGTTAAGACCGCCGTGAGATACAAGTGCCTCGGCACTGACCTCGCCCGCGGATACTATTCTGCCTTTAAAAGTTTTCATTTGTCTAAACCATTTCCTTTCAGTTCAGTCAGATCCGTTTGTCTGTTTGGATGTAGAGCATCCGTGTCATCTTTGACCGCCGGTGATCTCGCGCAGGATCTCATCGTCGGTGTAGTAGCGTGCGCTGGTGTAGGTGCGCAGCTTGTTGCTTGACGTAATAACAGGCATTTTTGTGCTCAGCGGGTTGTTCATATACATAAGCGGGCAGATGTAGCTGACTATAACTCCCGTCTTTTTAAGCCTTTCGGCATACTCTGTCTTCTCAAACGCTTCAAGTACGCCTGGGGCGGCGGTGAACACGGTGGGGATCACTACTTTTTTCTTACCGGATGCGGCAAGTCCCTCCTCAACGCGGCGTGTCCAGCTTGTGAGCTGCTCAAGGCTCATGTGCGGACATCCCATAAAGCAGAGCTTGGGCTTAGCATCGGGGTTCTTCCAAACTACGGGGTAACTCTCATATACGCGGCGCAACTCGGCATCATCGATAACGTAGACCTTTGCGCCCTCTTTTATAAGCTCCTCGCCGTATTTTACCGCCTCGGGCGTGATGCCCTCAACATGGTAAAGTCCAACAGCGCCGTTTGAGGCAGTTGCCGCGCCGAAATCCTTAAGATATGTGCGCGACTCATCGTTAAGCCCCTGACCGAGCCAGCGGTCAAGACCGCGAATGAAGGGTACATCCTCCATCACCTTCATGCCGATGGCAGAGCCCAGGAGCTGTGCCTCCGGCTTTTTGGTGGTCTTTATCTCAACTATCCAATCGGCACGCCTACCCTCGTCGGTAAGCAGTCCGAAGGACGGCACAAAGCCAACGATAGAACCCATAAGGTCTATGATGCCGGAGTTACGGTTACAGCGTGCGCCCAGCACCGAGTTGGCGTAGACCACGGCAGAGGATTCCGACCATGAGAGCACATCGCCCATATTCGGCGTGTTTCCCACCTCATCCATGTAGCAGGTGCAGGTAAAGGCTTTTTTGTCCATAAGACCGAGCTTTTGGAGCTGACCCTCGTAAAAATCCTGCTTTGTGTACATGAATTTCTTAAAAACGAGATCCTGAAGCAGGTTTGAGGGAACGCGCGGATCGAGCGGGCGCGGGTCGGCGGAGAACTGCTGTGCGGATACCGCACCTGCATCTATCAGCTGATCCATCAGCGAGTAGACGGGGGTGAGAGCTTTAAGTCCAAAGGAGGTAACAAGGTGGTTGTATTTGCTTGTAACGGGTACCATTTTGTCGGCACCAAACAGCTCGCCGTAGCGTACAAGGGTCTGCATGACCTTTGCCATAGTCTCGCCGCGACTGCCGTCAAGTATTGCTTTTTGCTCATCGGTGAGCATCATTTTATATTCCATGATCTGTCTTCCTTTCCGTACACGATCAATATGTCTTGTGTGTGTTGCAGTTCGGGTGGTGTCATTATCATATGCGCATGGCGGCCTCGTATGCGCCCCATACGACAGAGCGCAGGTTGCCTACCGATGCACAGTCGCCGACCAGCTGAACGCGTGCGCTCTTTTGCGCTACGGGGGCGGGGATGTATCCCGCACAGCTGATCACCGAGTCACAGGCAAGCTCAAGCTCGCTGCCGTCCTTTGCGGTGCAGATGACAGAGCCGTCGCGCACCTCCTTGAGTGCTGTCTCAAGATAGACCGGCACTTGGTTCAGCTCAAACCACTCGCGCAGGTAGGAGGAGTTGGCAAGACATACGCCCTTTTGCGCTACAAGGTCGTCCTTCATTTCAATTATCAACGGTTTTTTGCCGCCAAGAGCCAGCTCGTATGCTATCTCGCATCCGGTAAGACCGCCGCCGACTACGGCAACCGTCTCGCCCACCTCGCGCTTGCCAAGCAAAAAGTCACAGGCCTCTATCATGCGCTCGTGGCCTTTTACGCGGCCGAGCATGCGCGGCACGGCTCCGGTGGCAACTATCACATGGTCGTTGCCAAATACCGAGATGTCCTTTACCTCGTCGCCAAGGCGCACCTCAATGCCAAGCTCCTGCATCTGTCTGCGGTACCATTCAAGCAGGTCGCGCAGTTTACCCTTGTAGGATTCGGCACTCGCGGCAATAAACGCACCGCCAAGCACTTGGTTCTTTTCATGAATGATAGGCTCATGTCCGCGCAGCTTCAAAACGCGGGCAGCCTCCATGCCGCCAATGCCGCCGCCGATGATATGTACAGTCTTTTTGACCTTTGCGGGCTTTATGCTGTGCTTGTTCCACTGCATCATCTCGGCATTTACCGCACAGCGGGCAAGGTGCAAGCTGTCGGAAAGCTCTTGGTCATTCGGCACACCCTTGTAATGGCACATGTTAAAGCAGCCGTTGTGGCAGAGTATGCAGGGGCGAATGTCATCCGGGCGATCCTCAATGAGCTTTGTTATCCACTCGGGATCCGCTAAGAACTGGCGTGCAAAGCCCGCGCCGTCAAGACGACCTGCGGCAACAGAGCCCGCCGCAGTTTTAGGATCGAGCCTGCCCGCGCAGATGACGGGAACATCAACAAACTTTTTGATGTGCTCAACGTCCGCAAGGTTGCAGTTTTCCGGCATGTAGATAGGCGGATGCGCCCAGTACCAAGCATCATATGTGCCGTTATCGCAGTTAAGGCAGTCATACCCCGCCTCGGTAAGATATTTTGCGGCACGCTCTGATTCTTCCATGTCGCGGCCTGCCTCGGTAAACTCCTCGCCGGGCAGTGCGCCGCGGCGGAAGCCCTTGGTCATAGAGCGAACACTGTAGCGCAGGGAAACGGGGAAGTCCTTACCGCATGCTTCCTTGATGGCCTGCACCACCTCAACGGCAAAGCGATATCTGTTTTCAAAGGATCCGCCGTATTCATCTGTACGTTTATTGACGTATTTAAGTGTAAACTGGTCAAGCAGATAGCCCTCGTGAACGGCGTGGACCTCAACGCCGTCAACGCCCGCATCCTTGAGCATCTTGGCGGATTTTGCAAAGGCATCGATAAACTCGCGTATCTCCGCCACGGTCATCTCGCGGGATGGCACTTTGTCAGACCAGCGGTTGGGGGAGGGGCTGGCGCTTGCGGTGATCTTGTCAAGATCCATCACCGGCTTTGATACGGTGCGCAGGAATTTGTTTGTGTAGAGCATCTCCATCATCGAGCTGATGGTAAAGGAACGGCCAAAGCCTGCGGTCAGCTGAACGAACAGCTTGGCTCCGGTCTTGTGGAACTCCGGCATCCATTCGGCAAGGTCGCGGTACATCTTTTTGTTTTTGTGCAGCCACTGGCCGAACATGGGGTTGTACACCGGTTGACATCCGGGCAGTACGAGTCCCACATTGTTTTTGGCTACTTCCATTATAAAGCGCGCACCGTCGCGGTCAAAATGGTTTTTCTCCATCCAACCAAAAAGGTCGGTGCCGCCCATACTGGTAAGTACTATGCGGTTTTTGATCTCACAATTGCCGATCTTCCACGGCGTAAAGAGCGGGGAAAGGCTATGGTCCATGTTTTTATCCTCCGTTTGGATGATTTTATTGGTCGTTAATATTATAACATATAAATCGGCATAAGACAATATAAAATTGCCCGCAGTGAATAAAAAATTCTTGCTTTGTTCGTATTTTTTTAGCTAAATAAAATATATCCGATGCGTAGGCCACGGTCTGCCGCATCGGATATATTATTAGTATTTACAGTATCTTTGATGTTTGATGATATCAAATACCATAAAAAGATATATCAGATATATCAAATAGTCAAAAGCATCAAAGCACACGCGAAAGGAACTCGCGCGTTCTTTCCATGCGCGGTGCGCCGAATATATCCTCGGGCGCGCCCTCCTCGCATATCAGTCCGCCGTCCATGAATATCACGCGGTTTGAGACCTCGCGCGCAAATGCCATCTCGTGAGTTACGACTATCATCGTAAATCCGGAGTTGGCAAGCGAGCGCATGACCTCAAGCACCTCGCCTACCATTTCGGGGTCAAGGGCGGATGTCGGCTCGTCAAACAGTATCACCTCGGGGGACATGGAGAGTGTGCGCGCGATCGCCACACGTTGCTTTTGTCCGCCGGAGAGCTGACGCGGCTTTGCGTTTATATAGCGCTCCATGCCAACGCGGGTGAGGTATTCCATCGCCCGCTCCTGTGCCTCAACGCGGCTGCGCCCCAGCACCTTCATCTGTCCTATCATGCAGTTATCAAGCGCTGTCATGTTGTTGAACAGATTAAACTGCTGAAATACCATGCCCACCTCGGCGCGGTATCTTCTTATGTCTGTCTTGGAGGAGAGTATGCTCATACCGTTATAAAGGATATCACCCGCGGTGGGTGTCTCAAGCAGATTGATGCAACGGAGCATAGTTGACTTACCCGAGCCGGATGAGCCTATAACGCTCACGACCTCGCCCTTTGAGACGGAAAGGCTGATATCGCTTAAAACGTTATGGCTGCCAAAGTCCTTTTTGAGGTGCGATATTTCTATTACGGGTGTTATTGTGTCAGTCACGCGGGATCGCCTCCTCTTTTTTGATGTGTATCTCGGCATCCGGGTCGCTCTGTGAGCCGAATATCGTGTAGTTCTCCTTGCCGTCCAGCCGCTTTTCGATAAATCTGAGCAGGCAGGTAATGCTGAATGTCAAAATAAAATAGATCACGCAAACTACAAAGTAGGTTTGGAAGGTCTTAAAGTTTTGGCGTTTGATCATACCCGCAAAGTAATAAAGCTCGGTAACGCCTATAACGTTAAGCACAGATGTATCCTTGATGTTGATAACGAACTCGTTGCTGACGGAGGGAAGTATGTTTCTTATCACCTGCGGCAGGATAACGTGAACCATTGTTTGGCTGTGGCTCATGCCTATCGACTTTGCGCCCTCAAACTGGCCGCGGTCGATGGAGATTATGCCACCGCGAACGATCTCTGCCATATATGCGCCGGTGTTGATCGAAACAATAAGCATTCCGGAGGGCAGCAGGGGGAGGGTGCTGCCGCCGCTGGCAAAGGCATAGCCCCAAAATATAACCATTGCCTGAACCATCATCGGCGTGCCGCGGAAAACTTCAACATAAACGGTTATTATCACGTCAAGTATGCGGCGCAAAACGCGTAGCGGTGCGCTCTTGGGCATCGGGGAGGTGCGTATCATACCGGTAAGCAGACCGATAAAAAAGCCCGCTACCGTTCCCACGAGGGATATCAGCATCGTAGTGCCGATACCCTGCAGGATAAAGCTGTGGTATTGAACTAAAATGTCAATAACGTCCTTAAAAAAACTCATTTTTCTTTATTTTTGATCCCTGTGGTTACGGTTTTAAATGATCTCGATCACTTTTTGTAGATAACAACGAGGTTGGAGGTGTAGTACATATCGGTAAAGTCTATCTCCGCCTCGCGCTCGGGTGTGGGGCTCATACCGGCGATGATGCCGTCAACGGCGCCCGACTGTACTGCGGGGATGAGTGAATCCCATTCGTAGGCATATACCTCAAGCTTCAGGCCGAGCTTGTTGGCAACGTAGAGAGCTATCTGCACGTCATATCCGTTGGCGTACTGACCCTCCTTTACCTTGCCGCCCTCGCCGTATACGGCAACAGCACCAAGGGTAGGCTCGCCAAGATCCGTCCAGTTGTAGGGCTCGTAGGCGCACTCCATGGCGATCTTTAAGGTTCCTGTGGGATTTGCGGGGGTCTCGGAGGTGAGCGCCAAGGCATCAACACTCTTGCCGGCGCTGATGTCGGCCATCTGGAGCATGAGCTGATATCTTGTATCCTCGGAGATGGTGGCGAGAACGCTGTTGATCTGTTCGCGAAGTGCCGAGCCCTTGGCAAGACCTATGGCAACGCCCGTCTGCTTTGCGGTGGCGGTAAATCCGGTCTCGTTGTTGACCAGGCGGAGGTAGTCGAGATCCTCGTTGGCGGGGCAGATGGCAAGTGCGGTAGGCTCCTCGGCAATATAGCCGTCAATGGCGCCGCTCTTGAGCGCGGTAAGAAGATCGGCAAATTCGGGGTAGGTGTCGGCATTGTTGTCGGCTATCTGCTTCATCGCCTCGGCATGGAATGTGCCGCTCTGTGCGGCGATCTTGGCACCGGCCAGATCGGCGATCGATTTCGCTCCGCTTATGTCCTTCTTTTCGGAGGAGCAGGAGGGAAGGGCGGCGATGCAAAGTGCAAGCATCAGCAGTGAGAGGGTGAGTGAGATGATTCTTTTTGTGGTGTTCATGGTGGTTTTCGTTCCTTTCAAATCGTTTTAAACCAAAATACAGAAAGACCGGAACGAAAAGCTCCGGTCTTTCAATAAAAAGAACGTAAATGCAAAAGCTGCAGATGAAACGTTCGATATATCCGTACCGATAGCTCTCCGCTTACGCGACAGTCGTGTGGATGTTATCCGCACGCCCAGCCTAGATACACAGCGTATCAAGACTTCGGCAAAGCACCCTTTTGCGCTCCGTCATCGACCTGCTGTGGCCTTGGGAGCACTACTCTTGAGCTTTGCGCCTCTATCTTGCCTGTTATTATAGCAGAAAACGCCGCGGATTGCAATAGCTTTTTAAAATTTTTTCAGAAAAATGTGAGATGGCACAAAAAGTCTCCCGCAAAGTGCGCCAAAATGTCATTTTTGCCGATGCGCCCCCGCAAGATGAGAGAAAAAATGCGAAATCTCGCCGAAAAATTAAAAAAAGTATATACAAATTCGACTGTTTATGATATAATTAAATGTGTATAGCTGTTTTCGGGCGGCAGTGGGTCGTCCTGCGGCATAAAACTTGCAACAGCTGATAATATTGAGCTGACACAAGGCTTGGAGTAAAATGGAACGTAATAACAACGGCAATAATAAATACGGCAATAATAACAATAATAATTACCATAAGGAAAGAAAAAGCCAAGGCTCGGGCGACCGCGGCGCACGGCAGGGCGGCAGACGGCCGCTCCCCCCGCGTGCATCGGACGGCGAGTCTGTCCCCGGCATCGTATTCGGCAGAAACGAGGTGCGAGAGCTGTTGCGCTCCGGGCGTTCGGTGGATAAGCTCTTTATCCGCCGCGGAGAGCTTCAGGGCTCTGTCAACGTCATCGTGGGCGAGGCATCCGAGCGCGGTATTCCGATAGTTGAGGTCGAGCGCGAAAAGCTTGATTCCCTCTGCGGCGGCGGTGTTCACCAGGGCGTGGCAGCAATGGCGGCGGAAAAGGAATATTGCACGGTGGAGGATATACTGGCCATCGCCGCCGAGCGCGGTGAGCCGCCGTTTATCGCCATCTGCGATGGGATCGAGGATCCTTATAACCTCGGTGCGCTGATACGCTGTGCCGAGTGCGCGGGCGTTCACGGAGTGGTGATTCCCAAAAGGCGTTCCGCGGGGCTGACACCTGTCGCGGCAAAGGCATCCGCAGGTGCGCTTGAGCATATGGCGGTCGCAAAGGTAGCAAATATCGCCGCGGCGGTCGAGTCGCTTAAGGAGGCGGGCGTGTGGACCTACGCCGCCGAGGCTGGTGGCGAGGATCTCTATGAGGTCGATATCGATCGTCCCGCCGCATTCGTGTTCGGCAGTGAGGGGGACGGCGTTTCCCGCATCGTCAAGGAAAAATGCGATTTTGTAGTATCCATACCAATGTACGGTAATGTTAATTCAATGAATGTATCAACCGCCGCGGCGGTCGTCCTTACAGAGGCGGCACACCGCAGGCATATCGGTAAATGATAAGAAAGGTAGGTTGAGTCGGATGTCAAATGAAAAAAAGAACAAGGGCGAACGCGACTCCGCCGGTCTGTTTGGAAGATTCTTTTCAAAAAAGGCCGAGGATGCAGCTCCCGCAGGCGACGCGGATGAGACCCTTAACAAAATGATAGATGAGGAGAATCGCGCCGATGCCGCGCCCGCCGAGGATTGGGCGGCTATCGGCAGCTCCGAAAACACGATATCGGATGCGGATTTTACGGATATACTTGAAGGGATATTGGCTGCCGACAGCGTGACAGAACCCGCAGCGGCTGACGACACTGCCGCCTTTGGCGACAAAGCGGATGCCAAAGATACCGATGACTCGGTCGATAACGAAAAAGTCGAAAATACCGAAAATAACGAGAACGCAGAGAGCGCCGAGAGCACCGAGAGCGCAGAGAGTGCGGAAATCAACGAAAACACTCAAAGCGCATCTCCCGCCAACGTCGCGATGTCAAGCGGTGAACTCCTGCAAAAGATACGCTCATTCCGCGCGGCAGGCGAGGAGGCCAAGCGTGCAAGAGAGCAGGCGGCGGCAGACGTCAAGACCGAAGCCGAGGAGCATCCGGCCGATGAAACTAACGCCGCGGAGGCGGCCGAGGACGCCGACGACAGCGCGGCGGAGCTTTCGGATGTTGGCGCAAACACCGATGTGTTTGAGGATTACGTATATGTTTCAAATTCCGATGCCGAGCATCACGCCGCTGAGGCTGATGGTGATGTGACATCTGCTGATGCAGTGCCCGAAGCACCCGCCGAGGATGACAATGACTCGGAGGATGATGCGGCGGCCGATAAGGCCGATGACAGCGAAGCGGCGGCTGCGACCGACGAGACAACCGACGAGACAACCGACGAGACAACTGACGAGACATCCGATGAGGATGACGATCTTATGGTCGCGCTCGGATACGATAAGGGTCGCGGCGCGGCGGAGCGCGTTTCCCGTCAAAATCGCCGTGAGATCACCCGCCGCATGGGTGACTGGAGCACCGATCTTGAGGGTGCTTTTGGCTATCGCGGTGAGGAATATCGCTCACGCGACCAGATAGACGAGATCAAAAAGGCATACCGCGGCGATACGTTGATGACGATACTGCGCGGTATAGGGACCGTCCTTTTGGCCCTCGTTATAATGGTATATGAATTTTTCGGTAAGAGCTTTGGCGGCGCACTCAGCGCGGCTGATTATCCCACCGTTCACATTTTGGTATCCATGCAGCTTTTGCTGTTGACGGCGGCACTCTCCTGGCGCCAGCTTTGCGGCGGACTTATGGGAATATTCCGTTTTGATATCACACCGCATTCAGCCCCTGCGGCCGCGGTTGCGATAGTTTTGATCTACGATGCCGCAATGGCCATCGCCGCACCCGACAGTTTTGTGCTGTATGATCTCCCCGCGGCTCTTTGCATCCTGCTCTCTGTTGCCTACGATCTTTTAAATATCAGGCGGCAAACACGCGCCTTTGATGCGCTGTCATCCTGGGAGAGCTGTTGTACGCTTGAGCCTGCAGATCCGGTCATGCTTGCCACTGCACTCGGCGGCTCGTCATCCGCGGGCAGGGAGGATGCAAAAATATCCTCCGCCATGCGTTTGCGCCGCGGCAACTTTGCCGATGGTTACTTTAAACGCACCAACCGAAAAAACCCCGCACTTCGCGTGCTGAATTATGTTATAGCTCCGGTAATTGCACTGGCGCTCGTCGTATTTTTGATCTCACTGGCGGCGGGTCGCGGCTTTGTCCCCTCTGCCAATACCTTTACCGTTATGGTGCTGATAGCCATGCCTGTCTTTACGGTAACGGCGCTGATCTATCCTTTCTATGATACCACCAAAAACCTTTTGCGCCCCACCGAGGTATTGCTTGGCGAATCTGATGCCGAGGCCTACGCTGCGGCCGATGCCGTTATATTTGACGAATCGGACGTTTTCGGCGCTCGCTCACTCGTGATCAAGCGTATAGGTCTTTGCGGCGGCGCTATGGCCAGCGATATATTTGAAATATTCGAGGGCACGGCGGCGGTGTTCGACCGTATCGGCGGTGCGCTTGCCGGCGCATTCAGACGTGCCGCGGACGGCAGCGCCGTGACAGGCGGAGACGGAGATGCCGAGGCTGAAGAGGCGCGCGTGGAGATACTGCGCGTGGCGGAGAACGGTATTGCCGCAAAGGTAGGTGAGCACTCATATCTTATCGGCAGTGACAGCTTTTTGACACTCGGCGGCGTGGTCGCCACAGCTGATGCGGATGACCGCAGCTTTGCCGAAAACGGCGGCTCGGCCGTGATGTTTATTGCCGTGGACGGCACACTGGCACTTAAAATGTATGTAAGCTACGTGGCAGACGATGACCTGCGCGAGCTTGTATCCAACCTTTCAAGTCGCGGCATACGCCCGATAATGGTAAGCAATGACCCCAATATCGACGATGCGCTCATGGCACGTCTGCTTGGTGACGTGGCTTGCCCCGTGAGAGTGATCCGCGATGCCGCGGCAGTGGTTACCGCATCCGCCGACGGAGAAGAGAGCGGCGCGGCGGCCGATAAGGCCGAGCGGGAGAGCGGCAGGATCGATGCGGGACTTATCGCCGACGGCAGTGACTGGACGGCACTTGTCAGTGCACTGCCGGCATGCGCCAAGCTTCGCCGTGCATCGGCGCTCAACCTGCGCATAAGCCTTGGCGTGATCACGGCCAGCATCCTGCTTGCCACCTTCCTTGGCGCACTTGGTATATTTGCGGGAATGCACTCCGCATACATAGCGATCTACCAGGTGATATGCGTCCTCCCCGCCATCATAACCTCAAAGCTCATGCTAAACTAAATCATTCGGGGATGGATCTTCCATCCCCGATACGATAATTAAGCAATTATATCGGCCATACAAGGTCACGCCGATAGGAATAACATCAAAAACCAACAAAAAGGATGAAAAAATGATTCCAGAATCGATACTCAGATCCGTTCAAAAGCCGGGCAGATACACCGGCGGAGAGTACGGTCAAATAATAAAGGACAAAGAGAAAGTCAAAGCGCGTTTTGCCTTTTGCTTTCCGGATTCATACGAGATAGGCATGTCAAACCTCGGCATACGCATTCTTTACGGGGTGCTCAACCGCGAGGATGACATTTGGTGCGAGCGCGTTTATGCTCCGTGGATCGACATGGAGGAGCAGATGCGCCGCCACCATATCCCGCTTTGGGCGCATGAGAGCGGCGACCCCATAGCGCAGTTTGATTTTATCGGCTTTACACTGCAGTATGAGATGAGCTATACAAATATCCTCAACATGCTCGATCTTGCGGGCCTGCCGTTGCGCTCCGCCGACCGTACAGGTGATATGCCGCTCGTTATTGGCGGCGGTCCTTGCTCATATAATGCCGAGCCGGTTGCCGACTTTTTTGATCTTTTTAATATCGGCGAGGGCGAGGAGATGCTCCCCGAGATCGTTCGCCTTTATATTAAAATGAAGGAGGACGGCAGCTACACCCGCGCCGCATTTTTGCATGAGGCGGCAAGGAGTATTGAGGGTGTGTATGTGCCGTCGCTTTACGATGTAACATATAACGAGGATGGTACCGTTGCGGCCTATACGCCTAAATATCCCGATGTGCCGCGCACCGTGCGCAAGCGCATAGTTAAGGATCTTGACAGCATGTTCTTCCCGGATAAGCTCGTAATGCCTTATCTTGAAACGGTTCAGGATAGGATAATGCTTGAGGTGTTCCGCGGTTGCATACGCGGTTGCCGCTTCTGCCAGGCGGGCATAATCTATCGCCCGGTGCGCGAAAAATCGCCGGAGGTGCTTTGTAATCAAGCAAAATGCCTTTACGAGTATACGGGATATGAGGAGATATCGCTTAGCTCACTCTCGATATCCGACTATACCAAGCTCCGTGAGCTTACGGATGGGCTGATATCCTGGACGGATGATAAAAAGGTTAGCCTCTCCTTGCCGTCATTGCGTATCGACAGCTTTACGCGCGAGCTGATGGATAAGGTGGCATCGGTGCGTGCATCCTCCATCACCTTTGCGCCGGAGGCGGGCACACAGCGCCTGCGCGATGTTATAAACAAAAACGTGACCGAGGAAAACCTTATGAACGCCGCGGGCATCGCTTTTGCGGCGGGTAAGGAGCAGGTAAAGCTGTATTTTATGGACGGTCTGCCAACCGAGACATATGAAGATCTTGAGGGTATTGCAAAGCTCGGTAAGGCGGTCATTGAAAAATACTACGCAACGCCGGAGCATAATAAGCGCCGTCAGCCGCAGGTTACCGTCAGTGTTTCCTGCTTTGTGCCAAAGCCCTTTACGCCTTTCCAGTGGGAGCCGCAGGACAGCTGCGAGACGCTTGAGGAAAAGCGTATGTTTATAAGATCAAAGATCACCGACCGCAAGATAAAATTTTCCGCGCATGATTCGGGTACATCGCGCATCGAGGCAGTGCTGGCACTCGGTGACCGCCGTGTTGGCGCGGCGCTTGAGCTTGCCTGCCGCGAGGGCTTCCATTTTGATGCATGGGATGAGTTCTTTGACTATGATAAATGGATAGATGTGTTTGAACGTTCGGGGATAGATCCCGCGTTCTACGCCAACCGCAGGAGAGACACGAGCGAGGTGTTGCCGTGGGATGTTATAGACTGCGGAGTTACAAAGGAATTTCTTATCCGTGAGCATGACCGCGCACATGCGGGAGTCACCACGCCCAGCTGCCGCGAGCATTGCTCAGGGTGTGGCGCAAACAGACTTGGAGGGGAGAGGGCCGTTTGCCCGAGCCTGCAAAAATGAACGCAGAAAAAGTAACCGAAAAAAAGGGGTACACCCCGCCTACCGAGCCGCGTGTGATAAGGCTTGGCTTTAAAAAGCACGGTGGAATAATATTCACCTCACATCTCGATCTTCAGCGTACCATGATGCGGATACTGGCGCGCGCCGACCTGCCGCTGTGGTTCACACAGGGCTTTAACCCGCATGCAAAGCTCGTTTTCGGCCTGCCGTTGCCGCTGGGCTGTGCAAGCGAGTGCGAGCTTATGGATATACGGCTTGAAAATGACAGTGATATGAGCTGTTCGGAGGTGCTTCGCCGCATGCAGGGCGCGACCGTTCCGGGGCTTGAATTTACATCCTGCTATCCCGCCGCGGTCAAATTTGCCGATATCGCATCGGCGGACTATACCATAACTCTCCGTCTCCCGGGAGTTGGAGCCGTTACCGAGCGCGAGATCGCAGATATGCTTGCCGAGCCGTCGATAGTAACGCAAAAAAAGACCAAATCAGGCATAGTGGAGGCGGATATCGCACCGCTTATCCGCTCTTGCAGTGTCAGGCGCGTCACGGGCGCTTTGCAGATAGATGTGCGCCTTGCCGCGGGATCCATCGATAACCTCAGCCCCGAGCTGCTTGTAAAGGTGATACTCGAACGCTTCGGCGCTCGTGCTAAAAGCTCGTCAATGGGCGCGGATTATTCTATCGTCCGCCGCGCCGTGTATAACACGCGGGGAGAGCTGTTCAGATAAGCCCAAAACGCTTTTTGACTCGAAAAAATATAAAAAGAAAAATAACATCCCGAAGCCTCGGCGGCTTCGGGATGTTGCTTTCAGGGGCATTCCCCGATCTTTATTATCAAAACTCCGTCTCGCAGGAGCATGGCATCACGCGCGGGCCAAATGCCCATCTTGCGCACCGCTGGGTCGCATTCAAGCTCGGCGCACGCCTCCTCGGAGGTAAATCGAAATTCAATTCCAAGCACATCACTAAAGAAATAGTATATCCTGTAACGGTCGGATAACAAATCCGATTGCAGATAGCAGGTCAGCACGTGTGCGCGGTCGGAGGGGAAGGTCGTGCCAAGCATGGTCTCGCTTGTTTTGGCGGCAGAACCCACAATGGCTATCTCGCGTATCTCATCGTCATCCGCCAGCATGTGCATACGCGTGGCCATCTCGGTCGCGGTGGCATAGGATCTTTCATAGCTGTCGTGCATGTAGCGGTAGCTTATGTTTGCCAAAACGCCGTTATTAAAAACGATTAGTGCAAGCAGCAGTGCCAAAATATTACCAAACGTATTTGAAAGATATCTGTCAAATATTACGGCGGTGAAGATGGGAATGATGGCAAGGCAGGTAAGCATCATTGGGCGATATGACATATTCGGCGATGCAAAAAGCCAAATGCATGACATGGGGATTATGAATATCAGCGCGATCAAGGTCAAAACAAAAAGTGTTTTTCGTTGCCATAACTTCAATTTAAAAATTACCGTTACCGTGCCGATTGCAAAGGCTGCGGTAAATATAATATTATAAATCGAATATAACGTGGGCGCTTGCCCGTTACTTTGGTCAATAAGCGCGAAAAAAACATTTTTAAAGCAACCTAAAACGGCGTTAACGATACTGCGCGGTGAAAGAGCGGATATCCCTATTGCGGATATATCCAAATAATCGGTGGCACTCACACCCTCCGCCGCAAGACATATCTTCCATATGACATAATAAAGCAAAAGCCCCATGGTGAATACAAGCGCGTGGTCTCCCACATACCGCCATGCAAGGCGCGCGGTGATGGAACCCTCAAATACGCGGTAAACAAAAAACAGCAGTGCAAGTATCAGCGCAAACGAAACATAGGATTGGTATATTCCGCAAGCAAGGCAGATAAGCAGAGCCGAAAGCGGCAGTAAAAGGATCTTCTTGCCATCGCGAGTGGAAAGATATATCGCAACCGATGATATCAGCATGGCGAAAAAATATCCGTCTGCTGTGAAACCGTAAAAAAAGGTTTCGGTGATACCGTGGAAAGATACGAGCATGCACGCCGAGAGCACCGAAACCGCTTTGTTTTGAATGTTGAATATGCGGCAGATCACCACTGCCGTCAGCGCAATGTATATGAGGAAAAAAAGACCCTCCACCCACGGGAGATCGAAAAAGCTGCTTGGCGCGCATGCCACCGATAAAAACCAACGCCCCGATGCGACTGTGTTTTTTGCGGATCGTAAAAGTTGTAAAGCGCATCTCCGTTGGGGAGAGTATTGGTGAATTTGTAAATATGTACGGCAAGACCGCAGATAAGAGCAGAGAGAAAAGCGGTCTTGTCGTATTTGTTGAAATGATGGTTAAATTTAAATGATGTGATCATGATTTAATATGCATTTAAAGCTATTGTTTGAATCCATGTGTATATTATATCACCATAAGTGATTTTGGTGCCGTAAAACGTCCAATTGTTAGTTGAGTCAAATGTACAAAACTTACTTCTTGATGTGTATGTTGAATCCACAATTTCAATCGCGGTAACATCATCTGCAAATTCGTATCCCATCATTGCTACGGCGTGATATGCAAATTCGAATTCACTTACCCGTCTGCTGGCACATATGAATGCAGGATCATCGTTGTCGATCACTGTCTTTATTTCATCTGGAGTGAGGCAGCGGCTAATAATGTAAGGGGAGTAATAAGGGGTCTTAAAATAGTATTTTATTGATTTTAAACAGAATGAAATATCTGCACTCGTGTAATCGTGATCATTGTCATCTGCTACATCTTTGGCTGACAGTTTGCTGTAAGTTGTTGGCATTTCATATCTTGCCATGGATGCAATTGCGGCAGCCCAACACAGATCATATTTTCCTTGTTCGACAATCGGGTAATCTGGTAAGCTTTTTTTACCGCGCAGTGTTGTGATTACTCCGCGAGTAGTTGTCTCTTTTTTAGAATTATTAGTTGACATTAATGTCAATTGATCACATGTTGTATTGTTTTGTAATTGTGATTGTTTTAAGCCAGATCTTTTCAATGATATGTATGAACATATGTCTTGAGAATCAGCTGAGTTAAATATATTATCGTTGTACTGTTGAATTATTTGTGTGCCAAATGCAGCATATAGGATAGCATTGTCTTGAAGCAAAGTTACAGTAGTGGCTCCGCTATGATAAACTTCGTTTAATAATGGTGCAAAATCCACGCCAATGGTCGCCCAAATTGATTCTCCGTTTGTTATTATATCATAGATAAAAGCTATATCGCCGTTTTTGCTTGCAATCGGGAAATGGTAAACATAATCACCATCCAAGTTTGTAATATTTGAGATGCTATTAAAAAAACCGGTGACATTATGGTATAGTCATCAATGTTTGAAGTGCTGTCGTACGACGACATAATAAGTTTTAAAGATGTAGCATAATTGTGTATTATGAATTCTTGTATTGAATCGGGAATATCGTTTGAAATAGATTCAATATATGATGAGTTAATAGGTGTAATAAGAGTGAAAATAAATGATATGGAGACAATGAGAGATGCGATTTTTCTGTTTTTCATGATTTCGTTCCTTTTGTTTTTTTATTTTTTATAAGTAAAAACGCCGATGCGGCGCCTATAAACGTCCCCGCAGTATTCAGTATCAGGTCATCGATCTCGCAAACGCCTACTGCAAAGGTGAATTGCCAAAGCTCTATGGCAAGGCTTGCGGCGGTACCGGCAAGAGTTACGTCCCAAAGCTTCATATTCGTGCGCCATGCAAGATACGCGCCAAACGGCACAAAGGCCGCAATGTTGCCAAGCAGCAGCCTGTAAAAAAAATACGCTCCGCCGCGCCGTATCAGGGATATAAGCTCGGTAAACAAAGAGAGGTTCAGATCCCCCGAAAACAGTTCACCGCCGCCAAAGTCGGGGCGAAATACCGTCAGGCGCAGTAACACGGCAAGGTATATTCCAAAAAGGATATCCGCCAATGCCGAAAGGGCGACAGGGCAGCGCGGGCTTTTGGCGCTCACGGTGCTTCGGTATCGCTCTCGGATGGAGCACTCTCGCCGCTCGTCAGCTGTTCGATAAGAGAGACGGCGGCGGGGTCGCGCAACGGTCTTGCGGTGTAGGTGTGGTACACCTCATCGGGGTCTGCCTCCGCCGCACGCGCATCCTCGGCTGTAACGTAGTACCAGTTGCCGCTCTCATCCATGTGGTAGAGCCGCGCACCCGAGTCAAGCCCGATGGCCGTCTCCCCCCAGTACTCCCATATCTTATATTTTGTATATTTGCCCTTGTATTTTTCGGTGTTGAGGTCAATGGGCAGGTCATCATCATCTGTAAACTGCGCGGGGTCGGTCAGCTCGTCAAGCGATAAAAGCATGGCCATGGTCTCGCGGTCATCTGTTGTGGTCTTGCCAAGCTTGATGCAGGAGGGCACCCCGCCGCTTGGTATGCCGTCAAGCGGCTTGCCGGTCTTTGAAAGCAATATCAGCGTGTCACCGTCATAGGCATAGCAGAGATAGCCCATTTTGTCCCCGCTTACAAGATAAAGCGGCGAGCCGTAGTGGCTGTCATCTATCCTGCCAAGATATTTGCCGGGCGCAAACAGCCGCTCTCCGACCTCTCCCACGGGCAGATAACTCTCGCCCCTGTAGATGATCCCCCCCGTATCCTCCGACCATTCTGCAACCACGGGGTTGCGCAGTCTCAGACCGATAAGGGATATAAGTGTTATAACGATCGGCAGGATCAAAAGAATAGAAATAATTATCAGCGCTCGTTTTGTCATTTGTGCCGCCTTTCAAAATTTATGCGTGCGCACTTTGATAACATCGTGCATCGTATGCCATGGTGAATGGATAATAATAAATACCAGTCTTTATATTATATCAGTAATCTACCGTCGAATCAAGTGCCGCATGGTAAATAATTTAAAAAAATGGGCCGATGCAAGATGCATCGGCCCGAGTTGCCCCGCATTATTTGATCATTTGCAGGAAACACTCATTTTTTATTCTCCCGCGCCCGCCCGCAGTGCGCTATCGGCAAGAATGCGCGGCAGGTTCATCTCAAATATGCTCACGCGCGTGCCGTTGAGTGCCTGCTCGCACCGTGACAGCTGATCAAGCGCCCAACGGTGAATGGCGGCATTTTTCTCGGTGTCGGTGTCAAGCTCGTCACGCAAACGAATGATCCACGGTGTGGCGGAGTCCCCGCAGTTTGCAATCACGCCTGTATCAAGCTGTGTGAGTTTGCCGTCAAGATAGCCTGAAACATTGTAGCCGGCAATAAGACCATCAATGTTTACCAGTGTCAGGCAGGTAAACAGCAGGGCAATGGCCACTATCATGCACAGTGTGGCGTTGGTGCGCGGGCAGATCTGCTTTATAAGCATTATAAGAAATGCGGCAAACAAAACGGCAATAAACCAAGCTGCGTATATGCGCAGGCGGGTAAGACCGTACTGACCGATGTAGAGTGCAAGCTTTGAAAACGCGGTGGCTATCAGTATGATAGTGGAAACCGAAAGCGCAGCAAACACTACGCGCACAGCAGGGCTTTGTCTGTCGGGGAGGCGGCGCTTTGTAAAGATATTCGCTACCGCCATCACCGCGGCATTGATGGCGCAAACGCCGCAAAGCTCAAAAAATCCGTCACGAGCGTAAAAGGCGTAAATATCCACGCCGGTCGGCAGTCTGCCGCCAAAGGCGGCAAGATAATAGTCCCACTGTGAGACAAAAAACAAAAGATAAACGGCCAGCAGGGGGATTATCGCGGCGCATACCATTGCAACCGGTGCAAAGCGAACGCCCGCGGCAAAGCGGCGGCAGGAATCGGCGGACATCATGCGCTCGCCCTTTTTGTCCACGGCGGATATCAAAGCGCCAAAGCCATATGCGGCGATGGGAATGGCAAATATCAGCCGCTGTATTACATTCAGTATATCTCCGCCAAAAAAGTCGATAACGGCATTAAGATGATCGCTAAAGCTGTTGTCATACAGCAAAAGGCCTATCACCACCACGGTGGGGATTATTGCAAGCCCTATGCCGAGGAGGATATATATGAATGTGCGCCCGCCCGATGTGGCAGTGCCGTCGGCAGCATCCCCCGCGCGGCGGCGTGCCCCGCGACTGAACGATGCCGAAAAGACAGAACCGAGGGAGGCAAACGGCATTACCAAAAATGCTTTTATCGTATCAAAAAAGAATAGCTCGTGTGCGTACTCTTCAAGTCCGCCCCCGGCGGCAAGATCCACCCAAAGTATAAAGCAACCCAGCGACCAAACAAATGCCAGTGTGCCGGTAAATGTATCGGAGGATAAAAACAGTCCCGCGGCGGGGAGGATGCCCGCTATCAGCCAAAAGACCGAGCGCAGAGTGAGGGTCACATGCGACATCACCATAAATGCGACACCTGCGGCGTAGATGGAGATAAGAAATAACGTTGCGCCGAGCGGCGCATCCGCCGGCGGTGTTACGATGCAAAAAATGTAGCCGATAACAAACGCGAGCCACGCAAATACCGTTTCGTGTGTTCGGTAGATCCGCGCAGGAGTCGGTGCGGGTGCGGCGGGGTATGAATATGCCGGTCCGCCAGTAGACACTCCGCCGCCGGTGTCGGCATTTTGGTTGCCAAGCCCTTGGTTGTTTTGATAGTTATCCATTTTGATCATCCTTTCCTTACTTTAATAGAGAGTTTGTCTATCCGATGGATCTTTTATTGCTTATTGATCTTTGCCATCCTTGTCGCTGTATTCAAGGATGTCCTCCACGCGGCAATCAAGCGCGCTGCATATCGCATCAAGCGTTGAAAAGCGTATGGCCTTGGCTTTGTTGTTTTTCAGTATCGAAAGGTTGGCCTGCGTTATTCCCACCCGCTCCGCCAGCTCGCCCAGCGATATCTTGCGGCGAGCCATCATAACATCAAGATTTACAATTATCATTATATCTACCTTACCTTTTTATCCTTTGCCGTTGGCGCATCAAACGGTAAGATCGTTTTCTTCTTTTATCGCGCAGGCTTCCTCAAAAGCGTTTTTAACGATCCTCAGTGAAAGCCCCACAAAAAACGCAACAAATGCCACCGCGGCGGAAAGATAAAACTTTGGTGTGAGCAGTGCAAACAAAAGCGATGCCGCTATGCATCCCCAGGAGACTGCGCGAATGCAGGCAACCGTGCGGGCTGAGAATACCTCGCCGCGCCTTATTGACAAAAGCAGGAGGAGCAGGACTGTATCGCACACAGCCGCATCGGCAAGAATGAGATAGGACACGGTCAGAATGAACGGATATTTAACATAAAATGCCGCCTCCGGGATCTCTACCTTAACGCCCATCAGCGCCGTAACTATCTGCGGCAAAAAAATCGCCGCCGCGACTATTGCTGCCATGATGATGATCGATAATACAAGTGAAATGACGCAGGATGCGCGTCTGCCTATCTTTAGCATGATAATACCTCACTAAAATTTTTCGCGCTTTAACAGCTTGAATACAGTATAGCACATCGCTTTGCGTTTGTCAATACTTTTTTATCGAAAAACAATAAAATTTTTCAGTTATTCGATCATGCGCCGTTGCGGTGGTCTGTTCTGTCCCTGTACATTTGTCAATGATGTGAGACCAAAAAAGCA
>CAYLLA010000027.1:0-22290 GCA_964384555.1 uncultured Ruminococcus sp.
AGCGGCGGCAGCTTTGCCGCGCACGGGTGACGGATACCCCTCACCCATATCTTAAAAGGTCCGAAAAGAGGTAAGCATGAATAACGATATTATCAAAAAAATGCCCTTTTCCATGGTTGCGGAGCAGGCACTGCTCGGCTCGGTGCTTATCGATCCCGAATCGATAAGAAATATAGCCGACACGGTGTCGGATACCGATTTTTACGTGGCGGAGCATCGTCAGATCTTTGCCGCCATGCTTCGTTTGTTTTCGACGAGCAACCAAATAGATGTCGTGACCCTGATCGACGATCTGGTGCGCGACGGCGTTTATGATAAATCCGGCGGCGAGGGATATATCAGAATGCTGATAGACGGTGTTCCCTCCGCGCTGAACATCCGCGACTATGCAAGGATCGTAAAGGAAAAAAGCCTTTTGCGCCGTCTTGTTGAGGCGGGCGAGGATATTGCCGAGCGTGCCTACTCGGAGCAGGATGACGTTGGAGACCTGCTTGACTACGCGGGCAATAAGATATATTCGATAGCGCAGGGCAGGGACGAGCGCACATTTATCAGCATCGAGCGCGTGCTTTTGCAGGTGTACGAGCATCTGCATCAGCTCCAGACCGACCCGGAGGCATCGCAGGGAACCAAAACAGGCTTTTCGGATCTTGATGAGGTGCTGGCGGGCATGGGCAACTCTGACCTGATACTGGTTGGCGGACGACCCGGTATGGGTAAGACCAGCTTTGCCATGAACATTGCAACCAACGTTGCTCTTAAAACTCACAAAAAGGTAGCTATCTTCTCGCTTGAGATGTCTGCGGAGCAGCTTGCCACGCGTATGCTGTCAAGCGAGGCACTGGTAAGCTCCTACGCTCTGCGCACCGGTAATATTACCGATGATGACTGGACTCGCTTGGCGGGCGCGGTGGATAGGCTCAGCGGCAGTCGCATACTTATTGACGACACGCCGGGCATTACCGTAACGGGCATGAAGGCCAAGCTCCGCCGCGAGGGGGATATAGGCCTTGTGGTGATCGACTATCTGCAGTTGATGCAGGGGGACAGGCACAACGATAACCGCGTGCAGGAGGTCGCCGAGATCACGCGCGGCATGAAGCTTATGGCAAAGGAGCTGAACGTTCCGGTCATCTGCTGTGCACAGCTCTCGCGCGGACCCGAATCAAGACAGGTCAAAAAGCCCATGCTTTCCGACCTGCGTGACTCCGGCTCTATCGAGCAGGATGCCGATACCGTTTTGTTTATATACCGCGATGAGTATTACAAGACCGATGAGGATGCGGGGCCTGATAAAAACAGCATAGATATAGTTGAGTGTATCGTGGCCAAAAACCGCCACGGCTCAACAGGCTCTGTAAAGCTCAGCTGGAGCGGAACCTATACACTCTTCCGCGGTATCGAAAACAACGCACCCGAGCCGTAAAGAAGATACGATACTTTTTGCTTTTTTATCCTATTATAAAGAATGAAAGAAAACGGATCACCCCGACTGCCGCAGGGCTTTGTGCGGCCGTCGGATATGGTGGAGATGGCAGAGGGCGAGACGGTGCTTTTGGCACTCTCGGGAGGGGCTGATTCCTCCGCTCTGCTCGATATGCTCTGCCAAAGCGGATGCGCGGTCGAGTGTGCGCATCTCAACCACATGATACGCGGCGCGGCAGCGGATCGTGACGAGGCCTTTTGCCGCTGTGCGGCAGAGTTGCGCGGACTGCCGTTCTATTCCGAGCGGGTGGATATTCCCCGCATCGCCCGCGAGCGCGGCGAGGGGCTTGAGGCGGCGGCGCGGCGGGAACGCTATGCGTTTTTGGAGCGCGTTATGAGCCGCCGCGGGATACGCATTCTGATCACCGCGCACAATGCCGACGATAATCTTGAGACCATGCTCCTGCGATTGGCACGCGGGTGCGGCGCGCGCGGAATGTGCGGTATCCCGCCGGTACGTGAGCTTTCGGGCGGCAGGCGGGTGCTTCGCCCCATGCTTGGCGTAACAAAGGCCGAGGTGCTGAGCTATTGTCGTGAGCGCAAGATCGAATATGTTACCGATGAGACCAACAGTGATACCGATTACGCGCGCAACCGTGTGCGGGCGAATATCCTGCACGAGCTTTGGGCGATAAACCCCGCCGCATCCGCCGCCGCCGCAAGGCTTGGGGCGGAGCTGCGCGAGGACTGCGAGTATCTTGATGGGCAGGCGCTGCAATTTATGGCGGATAATGCATCCGCCGTGCCGGGATCGATACATGCCCGCGGTGTGCCCGCGGCGGCGCTCTCAGCCCTCCCGCGGCCGATAGCGGTGCGGGTCGTGCGTATGCTTTATGACAGCACGGCGGCCGATTCCATGCTTGAGGCGCGGCATATATCAAGGCTTTTGGAGCTTGCAGCTGAGCCGGCGATCCGTGGGGATACCGCCGAGTGTCGGCGGCTTATGTCGCTCCCGGGCGGAGTCACGGCGGTCACGGCGGGCGGTCTTTTTACGATCACCGCGGCGGGAGATGAGGCCGGCGGCGGGGAGATCCTGCCGGATGGCGTATACCCGCTATCGGCGGGCGAGAACCCTCTTCCGGGCGGTTTTTCGGTCATCATTGCCGAAAAAACGGCGGCAGGGAGCGAAAACTGCAAAAATATAAATATAATTTACAAAGTCGCTACAAAGGCGCATCTTTCTGCTGATAAAATTAAAGGTACTTTATTTGCACGGCCGCGCCGCGCGGGGGATCGTATCCTCATGGGCGGCATGCATAAGAGCCTGAAAAAGCTGTTGTGCGACCGCGGTGTGCCGCGCGAAGACCGTGCGCGCCTGCCCATCATTTGTGATGAGGAGGGGATCGCCGTGATCCCATTTGTGGGAGTGCGGGACGACCTTCGCGCCGAACGCGGCGGGCGGCGGCTTGAGATATCCGTTATTGCCCCGCAGGGCGGCGGCAATGGGGAGACGTGACTTGGGTCACTCAAAGCAATCAAAATAACAATTACGATCATCATCATTTGGAGGAATTCATTGTGATAAGCGAGACAAACGACATAGCATACAAGCTCGTCACCGAGGAGGAGATAGAGGCTATAACAACAAGGATAGCCGGGGAGATCGACCGCGACTATGCCAACAGCCCCCGCAAGCTGTTGCTGCTTTGCATCCTCAAGGGCTCGGTGGTATTCATGGGCGAGCTTATGAAAAAGATCCGCCGCCCGGTGGAGATAGACTTTATGAAGGTCTCATCCTACGGCGCGGGAACATCGACCAGCGGCAGGATAAACATCCTTTTGGACCTTCACCGCGGCGACCTTGCGGATCTTGACATCATCGTTGTTGAGGATATAGTGGACAGCGGTCGCACGCTCTCCTATCTTGAGGACTATCTGCGCCTCAAGGGCGCGGGCAGTGTTGCATGCTGTACCATGCTCGATAAGCCCTCCCGCCGCCAGGTGGAGTACACACCCAAATATGTAGGCGTTGAGATACCCGATGCGTTTGCGGTAGGCTACGGCCTTGACTATGACGAGAGATACCGTACCCTTCCTTTTGTCGGAGTGCTGAAGCCCGAGGTGTACGAGGGCCCGTCTGCCGACAAATAAAATAAAGAAAGGCATTCTTCGATAATGAAAAAGAATCAATCAAGCAATCTGCGAATAATCCTGCTTTATTTTGCAGTCATCGCCGTGATAATCTTCACAGTTTCCGGGCTTCTCGGCGGTGTTGGTGAGGATCCGGCAACATATTCCACCATTGTCTCCTACTTTAACGACGAGCAGGTGGAAAAATTCACGGTCACCAAAAATGATGTCATCACCATGACCCTCAAGGACGGCAAGATCGTCTCCTACAGGCTCAAGGATGTTGATTATTTCCGTGAGGATCTGGGTGAGCTGATACTTGACCAGTATGAGAGCGGTATCATCACCGATTTTGAATATGAGCCTGAAACGGTCTGGCCTTGGTGGGTGTCACTCCTGCCCTATCTGTTGCTTATAATCATAGTTGTTGCCATGTGGTTCTACATGCTCAACCAAATGACGGGCAAGGGCGGCAAGATGAACAGCTTTGGCAAGGCGCGCGTCAAGACCTCGGCGGATACCGATGAAAAGGACCGTGTGACCTTCCGCGATGTTGCGGGAGCGGACGAGGAAAAGGAGGAACTGCGCGAGATAGTTGAATTTTTGCGTGACCCGCAAAAGTTTACAAAGCTTGGCGCAAAGATCCCGCACGGTGTGCTTTTGATGGGCCCTCCCGGTACAGGTAAAACACTGCTTGCAAAGGCCGTGGCAGGGGAGGCGAACGTTCCGTTCTTCTCCATCTCCGGCTCGGATTTTGTTGAGATGTATGTCGGTGTTGGTGCATCACGTGTGCGCGACCTGTTTGAAACCGCGCGTAAAGCCCCCGCATCCATCGTGTTTATCGATGAGATAGATGCTGTGGGACGTCACCGCGGCGCGGGTCTTGGTGGCGGACATGACGAGCGCGAGCAAACGCTCAACCAGCTGCTGGTCGAAATGGACGGCTTTGGCTCGCATGACGGTATAATCGTTATGGCGGCAACCAACCGCCCGGATATACTTGACCCAGCGCTCCTGCGCCCGGGTCGGTTTGACAGGCAGATAACCGTTAACGCGCCGGATATCATCGGGCGCGAGGAGATACTGCGCGTTCATGCGAGAAATAAAAAGTTTGAGGATGATGTGGATCTTGCGGTCATCGCAAAGACCACTGCAGGCTTTACCGGTGCGGATCTTGCAAACCTCCTCAACGAGGCGGCACTGCTGGCGGCACGCCGCGGTAAGTCGCTTATCGGCATGGCGGATATTGAGGATGCATTTATGAAGGTACTGACGGGTCCTCAAAAGAAGTCCCGCCGCATGCTTGAGAGCGAGCGCAAAAATACCGCATATCACGAGGCGGGGCATGCCATCGTCGGATACTATATGCCCACGCAGGACCCTGTCCATATGATATCGATAATCCCCGCGGGGCAAACGCTTGGCGTTACCGTCTCCATCCCCACTACCGACCGCTTCAGCGTTTATCGCAGTGAGCTGCGTGAGCGTATTGCGGGTCTGCTTGGCGGACGTGTGGCCGAGGAGCTGACCTTTGGTGATTTCTCCGGCGGCGCATCAAATGATATCCAGCGCGCCACGTCTATAGCGCATTCAATGGTAACACAGCTTGGTATGTCCGATGAGCTGGGACCGATCCGCTACGGATCCAGCCACGGTGATGATATCTTCCTTGGCAGAGATATCTCGGCACAGCAGGACTATTCTGATGCCACGGCCGCAAAGATAGATGCCGAGGTGCATCGCATCGTTACCGAGGCATATAACGAGGCTCGCCGCATACTCACCGAGCATGCTGATAAGCTGCGCCGCGTTTCGGAATATCTGCTTGAGCATGAGACGATGGACGGCGACCAGTTCCGCGCCGTTATGGATCATGATGCCGACGAGGCAGAGCTTGTTGAGATAGCCGAAAGCAAAAAGCGCCGCAGTGCCGAGGCTAATAAGAACCAGGCAGAGGCGGATGCAAAGGCAGAGGCAAGAGCGCAGGCTCGCGCCGAGGCGGAAGCCGCCGATGCAAATGCGACAGCGACAGCGACAGCGGATGGCGGAAATAACAGCGGGAATGAATGACCCCTGCCTGATGTGATCTTATAATAAATACAAAGCACGCCTCCCATGAGACTCGGGTCTCGCGGGAGGCGTGTTATTTGTATTCGGTATATGTATTTTATGTTGTTTGCTTTGATGTGGGCAGGGGCGATCTTTTATCTGTACACCGCGGGGGTCTCGGGGTAGCTGAAGCCGTATTCCGACTCCAGTCGGCGCAGTATCTCGCCGCCGCGACTGCCGAGAGATTCGATAGTCTCGGTTGCCTTTGCGGCCGCAGTATCGTCTGCCGGTGTGGCCTCGATCATCTGCTCGCCCGCCCGAAGACCGCTCAAAAGGCGGCGGCCGCCGCCCACCGCGTAGTGTGAACCGTCGCGGGTGAGGATGCGAAGCTCCGAGTCATCCTTTGCCATCTCCTCCGGGTCGGCGGTGGGGTAGATAGCCTGCGGGGAGAGCAAAAGGTGTGGGTGGGGATAGGATGCGGGGTCGGCCGTGTAGCGCTTAAACTCGGCAAGTATCAGCTCGGCCAGCGCCTCCGGGGATATCGTTGCGCTGTCAACGATAAGATCAAAATTGTGATAATCAAGATTATCCACGCCGTATATGCGCTTGTATCTTGTGTTTTCGGATGTCGCACGTGCCAAAAGCTGGCGGCGGGCATCGTCTATATCGGTATATTTTTCTACCTCGCCACGGTCATCTGCAATAACGCGGCGCGCGGCAATGGCAGGATCTATATGCATAAAGACCCTAAAGGAGTCGCAGGCAAAGTGCCAAGCCATGCGAGAGTCAAATATCAAGGTGCGGTCGCAGTTTTCGCGCGAGATGCGGCTGACCGCATCATCTATCATATGGTCAAAGCTGAGGTCCTTGGCCATCAGCTCGTTCATTTCAAGCGCGGATATGCCTTTTTCTGCGGCTATGCGGCGGTGTATGGTTCCCGTGCTGTATATTTCGTATCCGTATTTATCCGAAAAAATACGGCAAACGGTAGATTTGCCGCTTCCAAGTCGCCCGGTTATGGTAATATGCATGTGCTGTCCCTTTCCTGCCTGTTTATATATCGGTTGGTTTGGATCTTTTTGATCGATCGGGTCGATCGGATCGATCTGATAGTTTTGGTCGTTTTGCTTTGTCATTTGATAGTTATGCTCTGTTTTGCGATGCTTTTGTTGGTGTAGGCCGTGCCGCATGGGCGCGGTGCTGTCCCCAATGCCGCATACTTTGTCGCATTGCGTGCTTTGCGAGGGGATTTAATAAATATTGTACACCACAAGGCGGGTTTTGTCAATCCCCCGCAAAATATATTGTTAGTTTTTTGACGTGTTATTTTCCACGGCGCCGCATGCGCGGCAGTCGGGGTCTATCGTTTCGGGGCGGTCAAAACTCGGTGTGTATTTTTTGTCGCCCGAAGATGGCGCTTGCATGTAGCCGTCAAAGCCCAGCTCGTCCGCCACCGCAAGTACGGAATCATATTCAAATTCCGTCAGTCGGCGGGAGAGTGAGCGGTCGTCCCCATGGTAAAAATCCGGGGTGTATTGGCTCATAAGGCTCAGCTTTATATCACCGGGCGGCAGGAGGGCAGCCAGCCGGCGCAGTGTGGCTATCGAGTCATGTCGGCAGCCTGGCAGTACAAGATGCCGCACCAACAGTCCGCGGCGCAGCATGCCGTCCTCCATCACGGCAGGACCGAGCCTTTTGTACATAAAGGCGATGCACTCGGCCGCGCGTTCGGCATAGTCACCCGCGGCGGAGAAGCGGGCGGAAAGATCCCGTGAGGTGTATTTTATATCCGGCATGTAAACATCGATGAGGTCGGCGACCGTCTCAAGCGTTGCCGTGGATTCATAGCCCCCGCTGTTCCAAACTACAGGCAGCGTCAGCCCGCCGCGGCGGGCAAGACGCAGTGCCTCGGCTATCTTTGGGGTGAAGTGGGTGGGCGTTACAAGATCAATGCAGGAAAGCCCTGCCGCCTGCAATTCAAGCATGGCATCGGCAAGTCGCGGCGGGTCAAACACCTCGCCGGGCAAGCTCTCCCGTCGCGGCCGACTTATCTCGGCATTTTGGCAAAAAACACAGCCAAGGTTGCACCCAACAAAAAATACAGCGCCCGCGCCGCCGCGGCCGGCTATGCAGGGCTCTTCAAAGGAATGCCGCATTATGCGAGCTATGCGGCACTCCTCGCCAACGCCGCAAAAGCCGAACGTGCGCGAGCGATTCACGCCGCAGCCCCGCGGGCAGATATTACAAACAGACATTTATACCTCTATCTATTTTGATATTAATGATGATCCTTTGGTGAATGTAAACATATTACCACACGACTCGCAAAAAGTCAACAAATATCGCAAAATTTTGCGCCCCTCGGTTTACAAATGCGCGGCACGGTGATATAATATTGATAAGAAAGTAACATCGATCGGCCATGAAGCTGAAGGCCGATTTGGCCGAATGCGCCGAGCGGCGCTCGGCCGGAAAACGGAGGCATCATGTTTGGATACGAAATAAAAAGCGCAGAGATACTTTGCGTAGGCACCGAGCTTTTGCTTGGTGATATAATCAACACAAACGCGGCATTTATGTCGCAGAGGCTTGCCGAGCTTGGTATACCGGTATACCGCCAAACGGTGGTGGGGGATAATCCCGACCGTTTGCGCGCGGCGCTTGAGGCGGCCTTTTCACATGCTGACACCGTATTTATGAGCGGCGGACTCGGCCCTACCTGTGATGACCTGACCAAGGAGACGGTGGCGGACTTTTTTGGTCTTCCCATGTATCTTGATGAGCATACGCTGGAAAAGATACGCCGCTATTTTGCCGACACGGGGCGAGTCATGCCGGAGAACAACAAAAAGCAGGCAATGATCCCGGAGGGCGCGGTCATATTTGAAAACGACTGGGGAACCGCCCCCGCCATGGCCGTTGAGGATAAAAAAAGCGGGCGCACGGCCATTCTTTTGCCGGGCGTGCCGATAGAGATGAAGACCCTTTGGCAGGAGAGGGTACATCCCTACCTTTGCCATCGCTCTGGTGCTGTGATAGTGAGCCATAATGTGCATATCATCGGCATGGGTGAATCAACTGTTGAGGAGCACTTGCGGCGTATGATGCAGGAGTGGGATAATCCCACCGTTGCACCCTATTGCAAGGAGGGCGAGGTGCGCGTGAGAGTCAGTGCGCGCGCCGCCACTCACGAGGAGGCAGACAGGCTCGCGCTTGCCGCCATTGAGGATATAAAGTCCACAGAGGTGGGCGGATATATATACGGCATCGACGTCGGCAGCATCGAGGCCGCGCTTGTTGCCGAGCTTCGCCGCCGCGGGCGCTGTATTGCCGCCGCCGAGTCCTGCACCGGCGGTCTGGTGGCACGGCGGCTTACCGATATACCCGGCTGCTCCGAGGTGTTTACGGGCGGCTGTGTGACCTACTGCGACGATGCAAAAATGAAGCTTTTGGGTGTTTCGGCCGAAACGCTTGAGCGCTATACAGCCGTCTCCGCGCAGACCGCCGCCGAGATGGCAGCGGGCGTGAGGGTTGCGCTCGGAACTGACATAGGGCTTGCCACCACAGGCTTTGCGGGTCCCGGCGGCGGGACTGACAGCGACCCGGTGGGGACTGTATATATCGCCGTGGCGGATGCGCGCGGCGTGCAGACAAAGCGGCTTTCAATGTCCCCCCTGCGCTCGCGCGAGTATATAAGATACAGCGCGGCAACGCAGGTGATGGGCATGACACTGAAAAAACTTGCCGATGAGGCGAAATGAAGCAAAAAAATTACCCGATCCGACGATTTTCGCACTTTTTTTACGTTTGTGCTATTGATTTTCCGTCAATAATAGTATACAATATATATGTATATTTTAATTTAGCGCCTCGGCTCGAATAAGAGCCTCGGGCGCATTTATCAGGAGATAACAAAAATGGCTGAATTTAAAAGAATAGGCGTTCTCACCTCCGGCGGCGATGCCCCGGGTATGAACGCGGCAATACGTGCGATCACCCGCCGTGCCATCCAGAACGGCATTGAGGTAAAGGGAGTCATCGGCGGCTACAGCGGACTTATCAATGATAATGTCATCGATCTTACTGCGCGTCGCGTGTCCAATATTTCCTGCATGGGCGGAACCGTGATCTATTCCGACCGTTGCCCGGAATTTGCAACAGAGGAGGGCATGCAAAAGGCTATCGCCACCTGCCACCGCCACAATATCGATGCTATCGTTGCCATCGGCGGCGACGGCACTTTCCGCGGTGCTACCGACCTTGCCATCCACGGCATTCCCACCATCGGCGTTACAGGCTCTATCGATAACGATATCACCGCCACCGACTATACCGTTGGCTTTGATACCGCAATGAACACTGTGCTTGAATGCGTTGACCGTCTGCGCGACACCTGCGAATCTCATGCCCGCTGCAATGTTGTTGAGGTCATGGGACGTGACTGCGGCGAGATCGCACTTAAGACCGGTATTGCATCCGGTGCTGTGGCTATTGCCATCCCCGAGGTCCCCTTTGATGAGGCCGCGGCCATCGAGCGCATCAAGGCCGCCAAGGCTGACGGCAAGCGCGGCATGCTCGTTATAGTGTCCGAGGGTGTGTTCACCGCCGAGGGCAAGCCCTACAGCGAGGTGCTGGCCAAAAAGATCGGCGCTGAGACGGGTATTGAAACAAAGTTTGCCCGCCTGGCACACATCGTGCGCGGCGGCAAGCCCACACTGCGCGACCGTCTGACCGCTACCGAGATGGGCACCTTTGCGGTGGATCTTTTGCTTGCGGGCAAGAGCGATGCCATCGTTGCCGAGATAGACGGCGAGATCGTGAGCTATGATATCCGTTTTGCGCTCACGACAGATAAGATGTACAAGAAAAAACTCAAGGACGGACAGCTGGATGGCTTCAGCGCCGAGCAGATCGAGGCCATGAAGGCCATCTGCGATAAGCGCGCGGCCGATATCCGCCGCCTTTACGATATCTCCCTCGGCCTCAGCAGATAAGAGCCCGGGGTAAGGATAAAGCCCGCAGCCGCTTTTGCGGCTGCGGGCTTTTTGTATATGCGCCACATGTGAAGTACGGTAAGATCCTTTTTGTCTTGATCCCAAAAAATCGATTTTGACAAGTGAACGGAGCGAATATTCACTGAATTTTTGCGAATTTTGCGAATTCTCTTGCGTCGGGCGGGCGAAATGGCTGAAAATTCGCTCGCTTGGCGGCATCGGAGCGATTTTTTAAGCTTTAAATGATCGAAAGGATCAAAGAAAAAAACGCAACGGAGGGCGGATCTCCATCAAAATTATTCATTCAATAGGAATTTGATGATGTTGTAATGCTTGATGCCGTTGCGTGAAAAATCCGGGAGGTCGCCTGAAACAACACACTTGGGATAATTATCCTTGATACGTTCAAGATTGCCGAATTCACGCTCTGCAGTTTCGGGAGAAGCGAGAAGATAGCACACTTGCACATACAAAATATCAGATCCCTTATATGCAACAAAATCTATTTCATATTCGTCCGTTTTGCCAACCTTAACATCATATCCTCGATATAAAAGCTCAAGATAAACGATGTTTTCATAAAGCTTGTTATAGTCGATCTCCCCGCTTGCCTTGACGCAGTTGCGAAGTCCTAAGTCGACGGTATAATATTTCTCATTCGTTGAGAGAAGCTTCTTCCCCTTAATATCGTATCGCTGTGCGCTGTAGATCACTATTGCCTTTTTAATGTAACCGATATACGCAATGACTGTTTCTACCGTGGTGTTGATACCTTCGGCCTTCAGCGCGGCCACAATGGAACGCGCAGAAAAAGGATTGGCGATATTATCCATCAAGAAAGTGAGGATCATATTCAAAAGTTCCGTATCCTTGATGTTGTTTCTCCGAATAATATCCTTTACTACGATCGCATCATAGGTGTCGGAAAGATACGGCTCAAGAGAAATATCCTCAAGTGAGAAGCGCATCGGTAATCCGCCATATCGCAAATAGTCGGCAAAAAGAGCTTCATCGGAGGTATATTTGCCGTTTTGCTTTTGTATTGCTTTTGCTTCCGACAGCGTGAACGGATAGATGTGGATCTGAATATACCGACCTGCGATCAGCGTTGCAAGCTCTCCGGACAAGAGCTTTGAATTAGAGCCGGTAATATAAATATCGCAATCTACATCAACAAGCAATGAGGACACGACCTCTTCCCACTTGCTGACGACCTGTATCTCGTCAAGAAAAATATACACTTTACCGTCTGTTGCTTCGCAAGCGGAAATCAGATGATCGTATAGTACATCTCCGTCTTTAAATTTCTTGTTTTTCTTGGATTCAAGACTTATGCTTACGATATTGCTCCTATCGACACCCTTTTCCAAAAGATGATCTTGGATCTGCGAAAGAAGCACAGTTTTGCCCGAACGGCGAACGCCCGTCAACACTTTGATCAAGTTTTTGTCGATCAGAGGAATTATTTTTTCAAGATAAGCTTGCCTTATGATCATAAAAACACTACCTTTAATATTCTGCACATATTATAGCATACAAAAACTGATATGTCAAGAGAAATGTCAGTTACAATGATGACAAAAATCACTTTTTTCTTTTTTTGTGCGGATTAAGCCGGATTTAAATGCGGGTCTGTATGCAAGCAGATCGACATCGGCTTTCGCTATATTGAAAAGCTGGCGCCTGAAGTGTTTGCCTTGAGATGAAAATTTAATAGGACGGACAGCCGAAACTGTCCGTCCTACATACGAGTACTACTTTGTGCGGTTTATTATTATTTGAAACCGCGCACTCTCCGTTGCGTTTGGGCTTTGCGGCAATGCGGCATTGCTATTATGGCTATGTACGCGCCGCCGAGCCTTTTTTATTGATCTTGGTAGATGGGGTGGCTGTCTGTCAGCTCACGTACCTCGGCGGCGATGCGCTCGCGGTTGGGTTCAAAATCAAACACCGCATCGGCAATAAAGCCGGCAACGCGATCCATATCAGCCACGCCAAAGCCGCGTGTTGTAACGGCGGGCGTGCCAACGCGCAGACCGGAGGTTATGGCGGGCTTTTGCGGGTCATTGGGCACAGCGTTTTTATTGGCGGTGATGCACACCTCGTCAAGGCGGCTTTCAAGCTCCTTGCCGGTGACGGGCGTGCCGCGCAGATCCAGAAGCATCAGGTGGTTATCCGTACCGCCCGAGATCAGCTTTATCCCGCGTGAGGTGAGACCGCCGGCCAGTGCCTGTGCGTTTTTGACTATGTTGTTTTGGTAAACGGTAAATTCGGGGGTCAGAGCCTCGCCAAGGGCTACGGCCTTGGCGGCGATTATGTGCATAAGCGGACCGCCCTGTGTGCCGGGGAATATAGCCTTGTCGATGGCGGCGGCGTATTCGTCGCGGCAAAGGATAAGACCGCCGCGCGGGCCGCGCAGTGTCTTGTGCGTGGTGGTGGTAACGACATCGGCATAGGGCACGGGGCTGGGATGCAGTCCTGCGGCTACAAGACCCGCAATGTGTGCCATGTCAACCATCAGCAGTGCGCCGACCTCGTCGGCAATACGGCGGAACTGCGCAAAATCAATGGTGCGGGGGTATGCGCTGGCGCCCGCAATTATCATCTTGGGGTGGCATTCAAGTGCCAAGCGGCGCACCTCGTCATAGTCTATCAGCTCGCTTTCGGGGTCAACACCGTAGTGAACTATGTTAAAATACTTGCCGGATACATTAAGCTTCATGCCGTGGGAGAGGTGACCGCCCGCCGCAAGGCTCATGGAGAGCACTGTGTCACCGGGGTTCAGCAGGGCAAAAAACACGGCAAAGTTGGCGGAGGCACCGCTGTGCGGCTGAACGTTTGCGTGGTCGGCGCCAAAAAGACGGCAGGCGCGGTCGCGGGCAAGCTCCTCGACCTCGTCAACGAACGCGCAACCACCGTAGTATCTGCGGCCGGGATAGCCCTCGGCATATTTGTTGGTCAATACGCCGCCTGCGGCCAGCAAAACAGCCTCGGAGACGATATTTTCGGATGCGATAAGTTCAATGTTACGGCGTTGTCTTGCAAGCTCGCGTGAGCATGCCGCGCCGACCTCGGGGTCGAGGGCGGAAAGCTTTTCAAAAAACATGAGTGTACCTGCCTTTCAAAGAGAAAAAAGATACTTCTTATTATACTCATTTACGGCGATATGTCAATATAAAAAATCAACAAAATGCATAAATTGCATCAAAAACTTGCATTCGGTGTGCTGTCGGAGGTGGTATTTGGGAATAAAATGACTTTTTTGCTGCGGCGGCGTGCATATTCAAGCGTGCGTGCCGCACCGCCGATACTACCGCGGACGTAGGCTGCCAAAATATCAGAGGAGTCTACCATCCATTCGTTTCGCCGTATGATGGCCAGCCGCGGCGGCACCGTCTCAATCCCCGGGTATATCACCTCGTCATAGTCTCCGCGCGGAGCGCGGTCAAGGTAAGCCGCAACAAGCAGTACGCGTATCGGCGCGCCGCCCGCGCGAAGCTTTATCAGCATGGCGGCGGCCAGCTCGTCAAACGCGCCGTAGCCGCCAAGCAGAAAACTGTCCGCGCCCTGCTCTATCAGACTCGGCAAAAGCTCGGCAAGCCACGCCTCCACCGCCGCGCGGTCTATCTCTCTGTGGCCGCAAAATGAGACCGTCATATCTCTCCCTCCTTGTTTTGTAGATATATGGTGTATCCATATCACACATTATATCACATAAATCGGATAAAATAAACATACAGTATGTTTATTTTGGAGGAATAATGGCTATAAAGAGTGTTTCTATACGAATAGAAGAGGAGATGCTGCGCAAGCTCGGCTATGTTGCGGATTACGAGGGGCGGTCGCTCAACAGTCATATTTTGGTCTTGATACGCGACAGCATTAAAAGCTTTGAGGCGCAAAACGGCAATATCGAGGGAGAGGTCCGCCCGTTTGATAACGTAAAACCGGGCAAAAGATAATTTTTCGATGCCGGAACGGTAATGATCCGTTTTGCGAGCGCTTGAAAAAGAACTGCTTGTTTTATATAAAAAACAAGCTCTTCGGGGATCCCGAGGAGCTTGTTTTTATTTTATGCCTTTTTTGTTTTTAAGTCCGCGTGCTCGGGCTTATTTTGTTATTGCGGCCACGTCATGCGCGCAAACGGTGACGGGTGTGCCCAAAACATCAAAGCTCAGATCCTCGTCTCCGTTGTTTCTGAACACAAACAGGCGTTCGCCCTCGTTTGTTTTATATTCGCAATAGCGGATGTCCTCCGGCACGCTGAGGTCGGTATCGCACACAAAGCGTGCGCCGCCCCAGTTATAGAAGAAACGGCTGTACTCGTCCTTGATGGCAAGCAGGTGGGCAAGATGTGCGCCGTACTCGGGCATGGCGGCAATGCCAACCTTGCGGCAACGCCAAATGGCCACGTCAAATCTCATGCCGTAGATAAACGCATGGTTAAGATCATCGCGCCAGCCGCGGCGGCAGTCGTGTATCCAACGGTTGGAGATAATAGGCTCGGGGAAGGTGCGCAGGTACATCTCCGGGAAGAGGGTCTGCACATTGCCGGCAAGGCTTGAGCGATAGCCCGCGCCTCGGTCACAGCCGTGGGTAAAGTCAACATCGGCAATGATGGCATCATTTACGCACTCGGTGCCCACTGCCTGATCCGGCCCGAGGATGGCACGTACATCCCGCATGTTGCGGCGGCGGTAGACCATCTCGTCATCCGGGCGGTCGCCGTGCTCGTGAGCCGGGTTGAAGCAGAGCTTGCTGCGCCCGCCGACCTGATCAAAAAATATTCCGTCGGGATCGGTCCTAAGCTTCAGGCGGCCGTTTTCTATCAGCTTATCATGCCATATCTTTGTTGCTTGGCAGGCATCCACAAAGGATTTATAGCCGTAGTTACGCAAAACGGTACCGTTGTTTTCAAATTTATAGTGATCCTCATACTCGTTGCCGTCAATATCGATGCGCGCGGCCTCAAGGTGATGCCGGCGATAAAAATCGGTGTTTTTATCTATGAGGATTCCGTTATTGTAAAGGATCACATTACCGCCAAGGCGGCGTACCTCGGCTATTGCGGCGCGAAGCTCCTCCTCGCCGCCCAGCTCGGGATCATACTCGTAGTGCGGGTAGCCGTTATCAAAGCGGCCACGCCACCAACCAAACACCAAAAGCGTATCAAGACCGTACTGCTTGCCCTCAAGGTAAAGGCGGGGCAGGTCGCGATACTTCCAAAAGATCTCGCCAAACTGGTGGCGCAGGATGATGCGCTGCCAGCCGTGCATTCCCTTTACCCACTCGCGCGGTTCTACAGGCTTAAAGTAGGTGGAATGCGCAAACGCGCCGTAGATATCCGAGCCTATGCGCCAGTCGCCCTCCGCCATCGTAACGACTACCGGCGGGGTGGATACACACTCTCCCTTTTTGGCAAAGGGATAATGGCATATCGAGGTCACAAGGCGGGGCGTGTGGCTCTCGCGCGGCTGGATGGCACTCAAAAGGCAGCATGCACGGGTGCGAACATCGTGACGTCCCACATAAAGGAAATATTTATCCGACTGTATGCCAAGCCATGACATGGTGGCGGGGCGGGGATATACCAGTGTGGATTTTATCTCGTTGTAATCCGAGCTCATGTATTCGGTGTGTGCCGAGGAAAGTGCGCGCCACGGATTCTTAATGCGGTCGCCAAGACCCTGCGGTCGGTAGAGCACATCTCCCTCACGCTCGCCGACAAGGCGGTTGAGATCTATGTAGGGGTACTCAAGCTCGTTGAGACGTGCATCGTCGTGATTTTCCATCTCCGCATCAAAGGTGTAGCCCTCGTCGGTCTCGGTTATGGTCAGGGTCAGACGCGCATCTATCCTGCGCCCCGCATCTGTGACCAGCTCATCGTAAACTATCACGGTGCGGTCGCCGTCCGTGCTCACACGCCCGGATTGATCGGCGGAGTGTATCGTCATTTCAATATAATAGCCGTCATCGGCCATTATGCGCCAAAAGTCGCCGCCATCGGTGCCGGCAAGAGGTGTGCCGTCGGCGCTCCAGCTTATGCGCGAGGCATCGGCCGAGAGTTGAAATTTAAGAACGTTTTTCATTTTTTCGTGTCTCCTTGTGGGCTCGTAATAATATATTACTATCCTACCACCAAAACAGCGCAAAATATATAAAAATCTTATATTCTTTTTTTGAAATCATACGAAAGCGGAAAACGCTTTTTTTGATATCTTCGAAAAATTAAAAAAATATACGAAAAAATCGCCAAAACTATTGCATATCGCAGAAAAGTGTGGTATAATTAAAGTAGAGTATATTATGATGTAATGGAGAGTGGGCTTGCGTCCACTCTTATTTAATGATTCAGCAAAAATAAAAGATCCGCGCCGTCGGCGGGCGGCATTTTGGCCCGCGCGAGGCGGATCGCAAGGAGTGGCGTAATGAAAAAGGAGCTTGGCGGCGTAGCCGGGCGAGTATATGACCTGCTTTTGCCGGTAGTGCATGAGGCAGGGTGCGATGTATGGGACATTGAGTTCGTCAAAGAGGGCGCACGTCGCGTGCTTCGCATAACCATAGATGCGGAGGACGGCGTTGGCATTGAGGATTGCGAGCGAGTACACCGCGCAGTCGATCCTGTGCTTGACGAGGCGGATCCAATCGATGAATCCTACTATCTTGAGGTCTCATCCCCCGGGATCGAGCGCGAGCTGACCCTTTTAAGGCATGTCCCCGTGTGTGTGGGACAGCGAGTTGAGGCGCGCCTGTTTGCCCCCATCGATTCCCGCCGCGTGTTCAGCGGAACTCTTTTGGGACTTGACGATGCCGACGGTGTGCTGATACGCGAGGGAGAGGGCGCCGAGCCTGTCACGCTCCCCGCAGAGGCGATATCAAAAATGCACGTGGTCTATACCTTCGGTGATTGACGGTAGCCGAGGTTCGATGTTCAGTAATTAATACGGTAAATATTTCGTTTAAATAAATTCTATTAAATTCTATCAAGCTCAACAAGCTCGATGAAATGCAGTAATGCAAGAAAGCAAGTGCTTCGGCGTTGGCCGAGCCGAGAAAGGAAAGCTCAAATGAATACAGAATTTTTCACCGCCCTTGACCTGCTTGAAAAGGAAAAGGGCATACCCAAGGAGTATATGCTTGAAAAGATAGAGGCGGCTTTGGTTGCGGCTTACAAAAAGGAGTACGGCAACAACACAAATGTTCGTATTCTCATAGACGAGGCCAAAAAGGACGTTAAGGTGTACCAGCAAAAGGAGGTCGTGGCTGAGGTCGAAGATCCCGAAACACAGCTCTCTCTTGAGGAGGCACGCCAGATAAACAAGCGCGCCACCGTTGGTAAGGTGCTTGAGTTTGAAGTTAAGACCAAAAACTTCCGCCGTCTTTCCGCAGGTGCTGCTAAGTCGGTCATAATTCAGGGCGTACGTGAGGCGGAGCGCAAGATAGCGCAGGAGGCCTACGAAAAGAAGCGTGAGGAGATAATAACCGCCACAGTCGAGAAGATCGACCATGAGAGCGGCAACGTACTTATAGATACCGGCACCGGCCGCGCGGTGCTGACCGTTGGCGAGCAGATCCCCGGTGAGCAGTTTACGATAGGCCAAAAGATAAAGGTCTATGTGCTTGAGGTCAATCGCGAGTCCCGCGGGCCGCTTGTAACTCTTTCCCGCGTGCATCCCGGCTTTGTATGTCGTATGTTCGAGCTTGAGGTCCCCGAGATCTCGGACGGTACCGTCATCATCAAGGGCATCGCGCGTGAGGCCGGCTCTCGCACAAAGCTTGCCGTCATGTCGCGCGATGAGGAGGTAGATCCCGTCGGCGCTTGCATCGGTAACCACGGCATGCGTATAAACAGCGTGTGTGCCGAGCTTGGCGGCGAGAAGATAGATGTTATCCATTACAGCGAAAAGCCTGAGGAGTATATCTCCGCCGCACTCGCTCCCGCCGCAGTTGAATCTGTTGAGATGACGGCCGAGCGTTCGGCTCACGTTGTCGTAAAGCCGGAGCAGCTCTCGCTTGCCATCGGTCGTGAGGGACAGAATGCAAGACTTGCCGCTCGTCTTACCGGCTGCAAGATAGATATTAAGACCGAATGACGGTCTTTGTGGCTTGAGGGTTGATGGATCATGAGATCTGACGGCGCACAGGCGCAAAATCAAACAAAAAAGACAAAAAAGATACCACAGCGCCAATGTCTCGGTTGCGGTGAGCACAGGCCAAAGGGCGAGCTGTGCAGGATAGTCCGCGCGCCTGACGGCACGGTATCTATAGATAAGACCGGCAAAAAGTCGGGCAGGGGAGCGTATATCTGCCCCAATGCCGCGTGCCTTGCAAAGGTGCGCAAAAACCGCCGCGCCGAATCAAACCTCGGCCTTGATATCCCCGCCGAGGTATGGGAGGCACTTGCCGCCGAGCTTGACCCCGGCAGGTAAGGTCGTGTTGCATGCGGCAGTGAGGTCTTAAAAAGCGAAGAATGGAAAAGGATACTAAAGAGCAAGGTATGCAAAAAAAGGCCGAAAAGATCGGATCAAACAAATCTAAATCTGTAAACGAGGTCGCGCCGCTCACTCCCGAGGTCGAAAAGGGGATCGTGGCACGATGTCTTGGAAATATAGGGCTGTGCGTTCGCGCACGCAAGGTGGTGCTTGGCACCGAGCTTGTGTGTGATGCGCTTAAGTCCGGCGCGGCAAAGCTGGTGATATCCGTCGGCGATGCTTCGCAAAATACGGCAAAGCGCCTGCGTGACAGGTGCGCATACTACGGTGTCAGACTTATGGTGCTCCCGTGTACGGGAGAGGAGCTTGCAGCTGCGGTAGGCAGAGGCGGCGTAACGGCGGCGGTGGCTATCACCGACGCATCGATGGTCAAAATGATTGAAAAAGCGGTACACCCGCTCGGTATCTGAAAACCCCAACCCAAGGAGGATGATGGAATATGGCAACAGCACAGGTAAAGGTAAATCAACTGGCAAAGGATCTTGGTCTTAAGACAAAGGAAGTGACCGATCTGTTTGCGGAGGCGGGAATAGAGGTCAAAACTCAAAAGGCGCTTGAACCATTTGAGCTTGATCTGTTTTTGGAAAAGCTTACCCGCGAAAATCAAATAGATAATATAGAGGATTACATTGACGGCGTGACATATATTCCCTCACCGAGATCCGCGGAGACCCAAAAAGCGGAGGAGGCTCAAAAGCCCGCGGGAGAGGGGGCAAAGGCTGGGGAGACGACAGCTGCCGCCAAGCCCGAGGCCAAGGGTAACTCAAGATCAGAGTCAAAGGCAGAGGTGAAAGCAAAGGCAGAACCCAAGGCCGATGTCAAGCCCGACAGCAAAGCAGAGACAAAGGCGGAGTCAAAGCCAGCACAGTCCGCAAAGCCGGCACAGCAAAGCCCGGCTCGCACGGCAGGCGAGAGATTTGAGGATCGCCTTAAAAAGGCCGAGCAGGCAAACGCACAGCAGAGCCAGCAGAAAAAGAACGATCGCCCGCAGGAGCAAAAGGGCCGCGCACAAAAACAGTCGGGGCTTGCCATCGGCTCGGCGGCATCGGACGGCAATAAAGAGACGGTGACGGTAAACAAAAATGCCGGCACTCGCGTTGTGGACACAAGAGGAACGAGCGGCGATGCCGTTGACCTTTCAAAATATGACGACAGACTTGATAATTTCGTTCCGGATACCGTAAAGGATATAAAGGGCGGCTCGCAAAAGGTCAAAAAGCAGGTGCAGTCCGGCGAGGCGGGACAGGGTCGGCCCCGCACACAGCAGGGCCAGCGCGCACAGCGCTCGGGCGGCGCACAGCAGCCGCAGCAGGCCGGTCGCCCGACGGGCGGCAAGGGCGGAGCGCAGGGCGCGGGACGTCAACAGCAGGCCGGTCGCGACCGTGATCGCCGCCGCGATAACAGGCGCGGCGCACCGGCGCCCGCCGCACAGCCCATCAAAAAGCAGCCGGTACGTGCAACCATACCGGATGAGATAACCGTTGGCGAGCTTGCACAGCGCCTTAAGGCAACGGCGGCAGAGGTCATCAAGCGCCTGATGATGATGGGCGTTATGGCGACTGTCAACCAAGTGGTGGACTATGATACCGCCGCACTTGTGGCCGAGGAGCTTGGCGCGGAGGTCACACGCGAGATAGTAACATCCATCGAGGATCGCCTCTTTGATGAGGGCGAGGATCGCGATGAGGATCTTTGCGAGCGCGCACCCGTTGTTTGCGTTATGGGTCACGTTGACCACGGCAAGACCTCACTGCTCGATGCTATCAGAAACACACATGTCACCGCCGGCGAGGCGGGCGGCATTACACAGCATATCGGTGCGTACCGTGTCCGCATCGGCGGCAAGGATATAACCTTCCTTGATACCCCCGGACACGAAGCATTTACCGCAATGCGCGCACGCGGAGCTATGGCTACCGATATTGCCATACTCGTTGTGGCGGCGGATGACGGCATCATGCCGCAGACCGTTGAGGCCATCAACCATGCAAAGGCCGCGGGCGTTGAGATAATAGTTGCCATCAATAAGATGGATAAGCCCAGCGCCAACCCCGATGCGGTAAAGCAGGAGCTTACAAAATACGAGCTCGTTCCCGAGGAGTGGGGCGGCGATGTTATGTGCGTTCCGGTATCCGCGCTCAAGCGGCAGGGCATTGATGACCTGCTTGAGGATATCCTCCTCATTGCCGAGGTCAAGGAATACAAGGCCAACCCCAATCGCCGCGCAAAGGGTATCATAATCGAATCCAAGCTTGATAAGGGACGTGGCCCTGTGGCGACCGTTTTGGTACAAAACGGTACTCTCCGCAACGGTGATATAGTTATCGCCGGCACATCGGTCGGTCGTGTAAGAGCTATGACAGACTACGCAGGCCGCACCGTTAAGGCTGCAACGCCATCTATGCCCGTTGAGATAATCGGTCTTGCCGATCTTCCTGCCGCGGGTGACGAGTTCAACGCTGTTGAAAACGAAAGAATGGCTCGCGAGCTGGCCGAGCGCCGCCGCGCCAAGGCCAAGGAGGATACCTTTAAGGCCAACAGCCGTGCAAATCTTAACGATCTCTTTGCGCAGATATCCGAGGGCGTTAAGGAGCTTAACATCATCGTTAAGGCAGACGTTGGTGGCTCGGCCGAGGCTGTTAAGCAGTCGCTGGAGAAGATCTCCAATGACGAGGTCAAGGTACGCGTTATCCACTCTGCCGCGGGAGGCATCACCGAGGGCGACGTTATGTTTGCCGCCGCCTCCAACGCCATTATCGTTGGCTTTAACGTGCGCCCGGATAAGTCGGCTATCGATTCCGCCGAGCGCCAGGGCGTTGATGTTCGCACCTACCGCGTAATTTACGATTGCATAGACGAGATCACCGCGGCCATGAAGGGCATGCTTGCCCCCAAGTTCCGCGAAAATCTGTTGGGTCATGCCGAGGTCAGACAGGTCATTCACGTGCCGAATGTCGGCTTTATCGCAGGCTCTTATATCCAGGATGGCAAGATCACCCGCTCGGCGCAGATCCGCGTTGTGCGTGACGGTGTTGTGGTGTTTGAGGATAAGATCGCATCCCTGCGCCGCTTCAAAGATGACGTGCGCGAGGTAGCACAGGGCTACGAATGTGGTATTGGACTTGAAAAGTTTAACGATCTTAAGCCGGGCGACGTTCTTGAGGCGTTCGTGATGGAAGAGGTCAGACCTGAGTGATATG